>CAJWVI010000001.1 GCA_913048115.1 uncultured Flavobacteriaceae bacterium
CTATTAGGACAAAAACCAAGGGTTTCATTAAAAAAGGCAGCAAGTTCTTTGGTGGAATCGTCGTGATCTTTAGATAATGGAGTTACTAATGGGCATAGTGCAAGGCTCTAGTTAGTATATAATGTTTATCACAAAAATAGGAATATCTATAAGGGATAGGTATTATATTTTTAAAAGTTTTAACGTAGTGTCTTCAATAGCAAGAAAGTATGCCCCTTTTTGTATTTCAGATAAATTTAGTGTTATTTTTGAATGTATAAACAACCCTTGTTTTATTATTTTTCCTGAAATATCCGTAATCGTATAACGTTTATTTTGAAGATCACAGTCACAGATAATAGAGAAAACATCTTTGGATGGGTTTGGGAATATGATTGGGGGGTTATTTTTGTTTTCATCTATTCCTAAAGGGCTATTATTGTATTGAGCTACAAGTAAATTAATTTCTGGGCCATTATACCAAATATCACTTCCTGCAAGTAAAATCTTTCCATTAGGAGTGGGGCTTATGATATAACCACTAAGCTCACTGTAATTATATTGAAAAACAAAACTCGCGTCAAAAGCTCCGTTAGAAAAGTGTCTTCTTAAAAAGGGTGTTACGCCACCTTCCCAATCTGGAGTCTCCGAAGTTGTTATGAATCGCTGGTTTTCTTGGATAAAAGCGACAGAATACCCGTCTAGAATTCCATTATCAGCAAAATTAACATCTTGAGTTCCATTGGGTATAAATTTTAATATTTTTCTAATAAATAGGTCATTTTCTGTATCATAACTCACAAAACTTAATAAAAAACTTCCTGTGTTAAATACATGAATAGCAGTGTTCCTCAAACCCTGGAAATATATTTCTATGCTACCATTATTTCCAAAGCTAGTATCTACTTGTCCATTTTGAGAAATACGTACGACCTTGTTTAGAATATCACTATTTGTATTTTCTTTAGTAGAATAGTTTATTAGAATAGTACCATTATCTAGAAATTTGATAGGTTTTTTATAAAAGTTTAAAAAAGGGTTTAGTGGAAATACAGCGCGCCCTTGGTCACCAAAGGTCGTGTCTACAAGACCATTGCTCGTGTATTTTTTAAGGAAATAATCTCTATTAGTTGAATAAATGATCCCAGACGTATAAATACTTCCATCTTCATGTAGCGCATAATTAAGTACACTAATAGAACTGCCATTATTATTATTAATAGAGCCATTATCTCCAAAACTTAAATCTCGGTCTCCATTTGGTAGCAACTTTATAACAGTGTCTCCATACTGGTATAGTATAGTATTGTCATCTAATACACTAATGTTATTTATAGGTGTGCCCGTATCATTGGCTATAATTAGATAACCATTGTCGCCAAAAGAAGTGTCTGTACTACCGTCTTCATTATAAACTTGTATAAAACCTATCGTGGCAATAAGAATTGGATATTCAGTTGCTAAAACAGCAATTCGACCACTAGCGCCTTGACTTACAGAAGATATGACTAAAGAGGTTTCACCAAAGTTTTTTAGAGCCAAACCTTGATTTCCAAAGTCTAGAAAAGGGCTTCCGTCTTGGGCTAGAACAGGAAGCAATATAAGGAGAAGTTTAAATAAAAGTAATTTCTTCAAAACACGATTCATAGTTTAAAGATACCAAAAATAGTAACAATAGATTTTCGTGCATTCCTAACCCTAATAGACGGAGTATCCAGCCAAAGGTACCTGAGGAAAAGTAGCCAAACGAGCACAAGGCTTAGGTGTTTAAATAGGGATGCTACGACATACTAATACAAAAATAAATACAAAATCATTCGGGATGTTATTTCTTTCCCTAGAGGACAGCGATTATATGAAATTTCAGAAAAACATAAAAAGAACCCACAATTCTTGAATTTGAAGGTATAAATTGAATGATATGGTTCATAAACTTGTATATTTTTGTAATTTTCAACCCTATGCGCTGGAACCTTTCCCCAAAACCAAATTTAGATACAGTAACTCACTTAGCTCAAGCTTTAGGGATCGCTCCTTTATTAAGCTCGCTCTTAGTGCAAAGAGGAATTACAACATACGCTGAAGCCAAACGCTTTTTTAGGCCCGGGCTTGATGAGTTGCATGACCCCTTTTTAATGCAAGACATGCACCTTGCTGTAGCGCGAATACAAACAGCCATCGCAAAGAAAGAGAACATCTTGGTCTACGGAGACTATGATGTAGATGGGACCACGAGTGTCGCGCTAATGAGTAGTTATTTAAAGAGCTACTACCCAAATGTAGTTACTTATATTCCAGATCGTTATGAAGAAGGATATGGGGTTTCTTATAAAGGGATTGATTTTGCGGCAGACAATAGCATCACTCTTATTATTGCCTTAGATTGTGGAATCAAAGCCATAGAAAAAGTAGCATATGCCACAAAAAAAGGCATTGACTTTATTATTTGTGACCACCACCGTCCTGGTCCAGAAATACCAAAAGCAGTTGCGGTTTTAGACCCTAAAAGAGAAGATTGTAAGTACCCATATAAAGAACTATGTGGATGTGGCGTTGGCTTTAAGCTTATTCAAGCTTTGGCCTCTGGACGCGGCCAAACTATTGATGATTTATTGTTGTATCTAGACCTTGTGGCCACCGCTATTGGTGCAGACATTGTTCCTGTTACTGGAGAGAACAGGGTGTTGGCCTATTATGGGCTTAAGGTAATTAACAGCAATCCTAGAGTAGGCTATCAAGCCATGTTGAAACAAGTACAAAAAAGCACCCTCACTATTACCGATGTTGTTTTTATAATTGCACCACGCATTAATGCTGCGGGTAGGATGAAACACGGAAACCATGCGGTGACACTATTAGTAGAAACAGATTTAAATAAAGCTGCTGTTTGGGCAAGTGAAATAGAACAATTTAACGAAGACAGGCGAGACGCAGATAAGCGCATCACTCAAGAGGCTTTAGCGCAAATTCAAGAAGCAGCCCAAGAAAACGCAAATACAACGGTTGTCTATCAAAAAGATTGGCACAAAGGGGTTATTGGTATTGTAGCCTCCAGATTAATAGAAACGTACTACCGCCCTACACTGGTTTTTACAAAAAGCGGAGACAGACTTGCGGCTTCGGCACGATCGGTGAAAGGCTTTGATGTCTATAATGCTCTAGAGGGGTGCGCTCCATACATAGAACAGTTTGGCGGTCATAAATACGCAGCAGGGCTAACCCTGTTAGAAAAAGACTATGCAGGCTTTAAAGCACAGTTTGAAAAAGTGGTCTCTGAAACCATCGATCCAAAATCACTCAACCCTGAGCTCACGATTGACGCGGAGCTTGACTTTGCAGACATCACTCCAAAATTTTACAGAATTTTAAAGCAATTTGCACCTTTTGGCCCTGGGAACAGGCAGCCAGTTTTTATGACAAAAAACCTAAAAGACACTGGGTATGGAAAATGCGTGGGAGCAGATAAAACACATTTACGCCTCACCCTAAAACAAGGAAAAAGTAGCGCATTTATTGGTATTGGTTTTGGTCTGGGAGATAAAAAAAACATTGCCTGTACAAATACCCCCTTTATAGCAGGGTACTGTATTGATGAAAATCATTGGCAAGGAAACGTAAGTTTACAGTTGCGCTTAAAGGATGTTAAGGCTATTTGATTTGTGTGGCTTCAAATTCTTTTAATTCGAAATTAGCGCCATCAAAAACGCCATAGGTGTACTGTGTAATCCAATCACCTAGGTTGAAGTATTCACTAGACTCCCCTACGTTTATTTTCATAGCCAAATGGCGGTGCCCAAAGACAAAATAATCATACTGTTTTGTTTCTAGTTTTCTCCTAGCGTATTGCGCCAACCACTCTTGTTCATCTCCTAGAAACACCTTATCATCGTCACCAGAAAGAAGTTTATTTTTCACAGATAGATATTGCGCCAAACGCATCCCTAGTTCTGGATGAAACCACCTAAATAACCATTTAAATACAGGGTTGGTAAACACCTTTTTCATGCGTTTGTACCCTATATCACCAGGGCCTTTTCCGTCTCCGTGCCCAATAAGAAATACTTTATTGTTGAAGGTAAATTCTTTAACATCTCTGTAGGTTGGTATATTGAGCTCTTTTTCAAAATAGTCTTTCATCCACAAGTCATGGTTTCCAACAAAAAAGTAAATAGGGATACCACTGTCACTTATCTCAGCTAGTTTACCAAGCACGCGAACAAATCCTTTTGGAACTACGGTTTTGTATTCAAACCAAAAATCAAACAAATCTCCTAATAAAAAAATGGCAGCAGCATCTTCTTTGATCGTGTCAAGCCACCGTACAAATTTTTGTTCTCTAGGAAGACTTTGGGCTGCCGAAGGAGCACCTAAGTGGTTGTCGCTAGAGAAATATATTTTTTTTCCTGGAGGAATTTGCATGATTCAAATATAGTTGGAAATTTACGAATTGCCACTCTTGGCTTACCTAATGGTGTTATGATAACCCCTGAGGGGTTAATTTAATTATCGCTAGCAAACCACTCTGCAAAGCTAGTGGCGGTTTCCTGTAATTTTAAAGAGTGTAATTTTGTGTCTTGTGGCAGGCGTTGTTTTATTTTTTCAGCAAAATCAATCACCATCATCTCACTAGTTGGTTGATAATCGGCTAACAAAACACTGTGCCCACGATCACTTAATTCTTTGGCAAGCTCAACGTGTGGCGTATTTTTATTAAACACAGTGGCGTGATCAAAGACGTCTACAATCTCTTCTTTTACAATTTTTTTTAAATCGCTAAAGTCTATTACCATTCCAAATTTGACATGTGACGAATCAGCAATAGGGGTCCCAATAACGGTCACAGAAAGTTTGTAGCTATGCCCGTGAACATTACGGCACTTGCCATCATACCCATAAAGTGCGTGACCCGTTTCAAATGAAAATTGCTTGGTAATACGTATAGAACTCATAGGGCAAAGATAGGTTACTTTTGCTTATTTTTTCGGGCTTTCTTCATGTCTTTAAAGTAGCGATAGCTTTTGTATTTTTTATACAAAACAGCCAGAACCACAAAAAAGGCTAATATCACAAAGCCACCTTGACCATTAAGGTAATTGAAAACTTCCATTTTTTTAATTTAAGATGGTAAAAGTAGTAGAATTTTAACAATCTCGAAGGGTTGTTTATGATAACCTAAAACTCATTTTTGAGTAAAACTTCTACGAGATACCAAAAAGAAACGTATTTTTACGGTCCTATCACCGGTTTATATACTAAAAACGACTGTTTTAAGTTATTATAACTAACAAAAGATATAGATTTTGAAGCGCATACAATATACTTCTCTTTTTTTATTGGCAATCCTAGCAATAACAGCTTGTTCAAGAAAAAAAGACACTTTTTTGAATAAAAAATTTCACTCAGTCTCTACAGAGTACAACACTTTGTTTAATGGTGATAATGCTTTTTTACAAGGAAAAGAAGGCCTGGCTCAAACCTATAAGGATGATTTTTATGAAATCCTCCCTGTTGAGCGTATTGAAGTTATCAAGGATGATGGAAAAACGACAGCTGTAAAGAATCCAAACTTTAATAGGGCAGAAGAAAAGGCAGTAAAAGCAATCCAGAAACACTCTATGTATATTGGCGGAAAAGAATACAACCCCCAAATAGATGAAGCTTACATGCTCCTAGGGAAAGCACGATACTATGACAATAGATTCATTCCGGCTCTAGATGCTTTTAATTTTATTTTAAATAAGTCTGCAACAAGCAACAATGTAAATAACGCTAAAATTTGGAAAGCTAAAACAAACATTCGGTTAAAAAATGAAGAGTACGCTATAGAAAATCTTCAAAAAATGCTCGAGGAAGAAAACCTTGAGGATGAGGTTATAGCAGACGCTAATGCTATGCTTGCCCAGGCGATGATTAATCTAGACTCCATACCACAAGCCTTACCCTATATGAAGATTGCCTCTGAGTATGTAAAAGACTTCGAGCTAAAAGGCCGCTTCATGTTTATTAAAGCACAATTATACAATAGACTAGATCAAAAAGATAGTGCAAATATTGCCTTTGATGAGGTGGTAGCGCTCAACAGGAAAACATCTAGAGTATACATGATCAATGCGTACATAGCTAAAGCACAAAACTTCAATTACAGTGCAGGAGATCAAGTGGCGTTTTTAGAACTTTTACAAGACTTAAAAGATGATAGAGAGAATCGCCCATTTTTAGATAAAATTTTTAATGGTTTAGGAGATTACTACAGAAACACAGCCAATGACAGCCTAGCAGTTGTTCATTACAACAAGTCTATACAATCATTCAATGAGGATCAAACACTACAGTCTATAAATTACCAGACCCTAGCAGAAATGAACTTTGATGAAGCCATGTATAAAGATGCTGGGGCCTATTATGACAGTACCTTGACCAACTTAGTAGAAAACACAAAACAATGGCGCCGTGTTAAAAAGAAGCGTGAAAATTTAGACGATGTTATCAAGTATGAAGACATTGCCGCTAACAATGACAGTATCTTGCGTATTTCTAAAATGAATGACAGCGATAAACTAGCTTTTTTTACAACATACACAGACAAACTAAAAGCTAAGGCAGTTGCAGACTCTATTAAAGCAGCTAAGGGCGCAGACAAAGGCAATCGAATCACTAACAATGAATTTTCAAAAAAACCAGTAGGAAGCGGGCCAAGTGCCTCTGGCGGGAAATTTTATTTCTATACACCTTCCACAGTTGCTTACGGTAAAGTAGCGTTTAGAAAAGTATGGGGTGATAGAAAATTAGAAGACAATTGGAGAAGATCCAAAAAGAAGTCAACGGGCTTTGATCAAGTTGAAGAAATTGTAATGGATCTTACCCCTATCGCAGAGCTTGAAATGTTTAAACCAGAAACCTATATAGCAGCAATCCCCACAGAGGCCAAGGTGCTAGACAGCCTAACAAAAGACCGTGATTTTGCTTATTACCAGTTAGGACTAATTTATAAAGAAAAGTTTAAAGAATATGACCTTGCTGCCAATAGGCTAGAAAAATTACTTGAAAATACTCCTGAGGTACGCTTGGTATTACCTGCAAAGTATACTTTATATAAAATATACGGGCAGCTTGAAAACATAAGACTTGCACAACAGTATAAGAATGATATTTTAAACAACCACAGCAGCTCCAGGTATGCTGAGATTTTAAGAAACCCTGACGCTCAGTTAGCCTCTGACACCTCGAGCCCAGAATTCAAGTATAACACTCTGTATAAAGAGTTTGAAGCTTCACAGTATGCTGCAGTCATTAAGAAAAGCGATCAATACATTACACTATATAACGGGAATGACATAGTGCCTAAGTTTGAGTTATTAAAGGCAACAGCAACCGGAAGACAGGATGGTTTTGAGGCCTATAAAAAGGGCTTAAATTTTGTCTCTCTTACCTATCCTAATTCTCCAGAGGGGAAGCGCGCACAGATACTGTATTCCACCACGATTGCTAATCTAGAGTTTAAAAACTTTGTTCCAGATAAAGAGAGCACTAAATTCAAGTTGCTATATGTCTTCAAAAATAATGATGATGCTACTCTTTTAGATCTAAAAAAGCAAATACAAGCCGCTATTGAGTATTATAAGTATGTAGAAACAATGTTTGTATCTGTAGACTATTACAACGCCACAACAACTCTTTTGGTGGTTCACGGGTTAGATTCAAGGTTAGGAGCTGAAGGTCTTGGAGAAGTTTTTTCAAGCCCGCAAAAAGAGGCCAGAAAGAACGATATCACAGCTGTGACCAGAGATTTTGTAGGGATTTCTTCGGGAAATTATAAAATTGTACAGATTCACAAAAACTTTAATGCCTATAAATCTAACTCAGAGCCAAAAGCCAAAAGCCAAAAGCCTGTTGCTTTAGAAAGGCCTGTAAGCAAACCCATATCCAAATCCAAAAAAACCCCAGATCCTTTTAAGAAAAAAGCCATAAAGGAAAAGAAAAAACCTACTAAGAAAGAAACACTTTAAAAAATGTTTTCAGATAAAAAACAAAGCAACACATCCCTTTCAGAACCGGGAGCTAGTCAAAACAGAATCAACGAAGGAACCCATATAAAAGGAGATATTACTTCAAAAGGGTTTTTTAGGATAGATGGTATTATAGAGGGCACCGTTACAACCCCTTCTAAAGTTGTGCTTGGAAAAAATGGTGTAATTACAGGAAATCTTTCTTGTGAAAACGCAGACATTGCCGGAAGTTTTAATGGAAACCTTAAGGTCTCTGGGTTACTAACCTTACGCAGTTCTGCAAACATTAAGGGAGATGTAGTTGTAGGGAAGCTTTCTGTAGAACCAGGGGCTATGTTTAATGCCTCTTGTAGCATGCAAGCTGGAGAGGCCGTATCACCCTCCTCAAAAAGCCCCCTTTTTGATCGGCCTAATTTATCTGCCACAAAAACCGCAGAGCAACTCAATTAGAATACATGTCAAAAAAACCACTCAACGGTGTTAAAAGGTGGGCAGCCCTTTCTGCTATAGCCATACAAATGGGGGTGATAATCTACCTATTTGTGCAATTAGGGAAATGGCTAGATGCAAATTACACAGATGGCAAGTTTTTTTTAATAGTCTGTACCTTATCTGGTGTTGGCCTTTCTCTTTATGCAGTTTTAAAACAGACCAATAGACTTAATAAATAAGGTTTTTGTATGACAGCTTCAAGCATTCGGTTTTTAGGGCTTCTTTTTGGAACACTTCTAGTTCTTTTCGGTGTCCATATTGGGCTGCTGTATGTTTTAGAATCTCCTCTTTTTGAAAACAGAATTATTGCATCTTACTTAGTTAATTATGTACTGGCAGGAGTTCTTTTGTATTTAATACAATCAAACTTCAATAAAAAATCATCAAATACCGCTTTTATTTTTATGCTCGGTAGCGGGATAAAATTCGTGTTCTTTTTCATCCTTTTCTTTCCTTTATACAGGGTAGACGGCCAGATGCAAACAGCAGAGTTTGCTGCTTTTTTTGTGCCCTATGCAACCTGCTTAACACTAGAGGTTCTCTTTCTTTCTAAGCAGCTTAATAATCATGCCTATTAATAGAAAGGCAAGAATAGAAACCTTTGGCAAAAACAAGAATAAAAAAAAAAGAAAATAATTTTTTCTTTTTAGGGATTAACTGTATTTTTGCACCGATTTTAAGGACGCCTTTAAATTGTCTCAAAATGCAAAGAAAAACATTGGTTAAATTACTTTCAATTCTGTTTTTGGCAACAACATTTACAATGTCTGCCAAGGATACCTCAAAAGATGCTGCTTCATCTGGAGATACAAGAGCTGAAAGAAAGCAACAGGTGAAAGATTATATCGCTCATCACTTATTAGATTCACATGATTTTGGTCTATTTTCTTATACAGATGATGCTACCAAAGAGAAGCACCA
The DNA here is from genome assembly GCA_913048115.1 of uncultured Flavobacteriaceae bacterium. GTDB lineage: Bacteria > Bacteroidota > Bacteroidia > Flavobacteriales > Flavobacteriaceae > Patiriisocius. Next base: position 9,399 of record CAJWVI010000001.1, read on the forward strand.
CATAGGGTTTCCTTTGCCTGTAATTCTTTGGGATGACGGTCTAAAAGTATTCTCTTCGTCTAAGTTCCACCACGGTGAGACAGTTGCAGAAGTAGATGGCAATTTTTACATCATAGAACACGCCAAGATCTACAAGACAGATGCGGCTGGAACCATAACCTATGATGATGTTCATCATGCAACCAATGCAAAGCCATTAGACTTTTCTATAACAAAAGGAGTCTTTATGATATTGCTTACTGCTTTTTTAATGTTCTTCTTGTTTAGAGGACTCGCAAAGAGTTATGCAACAAATGGAGGCATTGCAAAAGGTACTGGACGATTCTTTGAGCCAATTATAACATACATTCGTGATGACATTGCTATTGCAAATATTGGGGAGACCAAACACAAAAAATACATGCCATTTTTATTAACTGTATTTTTCTTTATATGGTTTTTAAATATGTTTGGCTTAACACCACTTGGAGTTAACGTTACGGGTAATATTGCTGTAACAACTGCTTTAGCACTTATCGTTTTCTTAATTACAACATTTACAGGAACCAAAGACTATTGGAAACATATTTTTGACCCACTAGGAGATGGTATGCCATGGGCAGGGAAGATTTTTATCTATATCATCTTAGTTCCTATTGAGATATTAGGCTTGTTCATAAAGCCATTTGCTTTGTTAATTCGACTATATGCAAACATGACTGCCGGTCACGTTGTATTAGGAAGTTTATTAGGCTTGATTTATATCTTCCAAAATTGGATAGGTGGATCTTTATCATTTGGATTGGCATTTGCCATTTCATTAATTGAAATATTAGTAGCGTTATTACAGGCATACATTTTTACAATGTTGGCCGCATTGTACTTTGGTTTTGCAAGTGAAACCCACGAGCACGAAGAAGAGCAGGATGGAGAGATTGCACATTTATAAATAATTACATACCCTGAGCTTTAAAGGCAAAGGGTCAAAATTGAGTTTTAACCTTTAAATATATATTTTATGACAGTTCCAATGTTAATTCAAACTACTGCAGAAGCAGCACCAGCAATCCCTTCTATTATAGGAGCAGGTTTAGCAGTAATTGGTGCCGGTATCGGTATCGGTATGATTGGTGGAAAAGCTATGGAAGCTATTGCACGTCAGCCAGAGGCTTACGGAAAAATTCAAACAGCGATGCTTATTGCAGCAGCGCTTATTGAAGGTATTGGTTTCGCAGCGATATTCGCAGGATAACTAAAACAGATAACATATTGCTGCAACGGTTGGTTGCAGCGATATGTTTCTATTACTTTAAACGATTACTAAGAGGAGGCGTTTCGTTTCTTCGAAAATATTATATAAATGGAAAAATTAATAAACGAATTTTCAGTAGGTCTTTTCTTTTGGCAAGCGGTTGTATTTATTCTATTGCTTTTTTTGCTTAGAAAATTTGCCTGGACACCAATTTTAAATGCTGTTAACGAGCGCGAGCAAGGTATTAAAGACGCCTTAGACGCTGCAGAAAAAGCAAAGTTAGAAATGGCAAACTTGCAAGCAGATAATGAAAAATTGTTACAAGAAGCAAGAGTAGAGCGTGAGGCGATGATGAAAGAAGCTCGTGAGATTAAGGCAAGCATGATTGCAGGAGCTAAAGATGAAGCGCAAGCAGAAGCGAGCAAAGCAATAGCAAGTGCACAAGCATCAATCCAAGCAGAGAAAAAAGCAGCTGTTGCAGAATTAAAATCAACAGTAGCAAGTCTATCTATAGAGATTGCAGAAAAAATAGTGAAGAGTGAGTTATCAAACAAAGACAAGCAATTGGAGTTGGTTGAAACGATGTTGAAAGACGCAAACGTAAACTAATATTAGGATGAGTAGCAGAGCAGCCATAAGATACGCAAAAGCAGTTTTAGACCAAGCCAACGACGCTAATATTAGCAATGTTGTTTTTGATGACATGAAATCTGTCCACGCAACCCTAGAGGGAAGCAAAGAGCTGCGAACGGTATTACAAAGTCCAGTTGTTAAAGCAGACGACAAAAAAGAAGCTTTAATAAAAATCTTTGAGAACAACAGTGATGTAACCAAAGGTTTAATACAAATCTTGACAAGTAATAAGCGCATCAACCTTTTGGGTAGCGTAGCGTCAAGTTATGTAGATTTGTACAATGCCTCTAAAGGAGTTAAAACGGCTACTGTAACAACAGCAGTTGCATTAACACCGGCGATAGAAGCACAAGTGCTAAGTAAAGTAAAAGAAATGACAGGTAGTGAAAATGTCACTATTCATAATACTATTGATGATAGCATCATTGGTGGTTTTATACTTCGTGTAGGAGACCTGCAATACAACGCAAGTATTGCAAACCAACTAGGAAGTTTGAAAAGAGAATTTAGTAAATCATTGTAATTTTTTAACGCCTTCGGAAATTTTCTGGAGTCACCCTTAGAGATTAAAGGGTAAAATCTAAATAAAAATGGCAGAAGTTAAACCAGCTGAAGTTTCAGCAATCTTAAAACAACAACTTACCGGCTTTGAAGCAAGCGCTTCTCTAGATGAGGTAGGAACTGTGTTAACTGTAGGGGATGGTATTGCACGTGTATACGGGCTTACTAACGTACAGTACGGTGAATTAGTAGCGTTCGAAAACGGTATGGAAGGTATTGTTTTGAACCTTGAAGAAGATAATGTAGGGGTTGTATTACTAGGGCCTTCTAGAGGAGTTTCTGAAGGAGCTATCGTAAAACGAACCCAACGTATTGCGTCTATTAATGTAGGTGAAGGCGTTGTTGGTCGTGTGCTTAACACATTAGGAGCACCTATCGATGGTAAAGGGCCTATTGAGGGTAAAACATATGAGATGCCATTGGAGCGTAAAGCACCAGGAGTTATCTACCGTGAGCCTGTAACAGAACCACTACAAACGGGTATTAAATCAATTGACGCAATGATTCCAGTAGGAAGAGGACAGCGTGAGTTGGTTATTGGTGACCGTCAAACAGGAAAGTCTACTGTTTGTATTGACACCATATTAAATCAAAAAGAATTTTACGATGCTGGCCAGCCAGTATTCTGTATATATGTTGCTATTGGACAAAAAGCTTCAACGGTAGCAAACATTGCAAAAGTATTGGATGAAGCAGGAGCTTTAGCCTATACTACTATTGTTGCTGCAAACGCAAGTGATCCAGCACCAATGCAAGTATATGCACCATTTGCAGGAGCTGCTATTGGTGAGTACTTTAGAGATACAGGGCGTCCTGCATTAATTGTATTTGATGATTTATCTAAACAAGCTGTAGCTTACCGTGAGGTATCACTATTATTACGTCGCCCACCGGGACGTGAGGCTTACCCTGGAGATGTATTTTTCTTACATTCAAGACTTCTGGAGCGTGCTGCTAAAGTAATTAATGATGATAAGATTGCTTCAGAAATGAACGATCTTCCAGAATCTTTAAGACCAATTGTAAAAGGTGGAGGGTCATTAACAGCCTTACCTATTATTGAAACACAAGCAGGTGATGTATCTGCCTATATACCAACCAATGTAATTTCTATTACAGATGGACAAATTTTCTTAGATGGTGATTTGTTTAACTCTGGAGTTCGTCCAGCGATTAACGTAGGTATCTCGGTATCTCGTGTTGGAGGTAATGCTCAGATCAAATCCATGAAGAAAGTATCTGGTACTTTAAAGCTTGACCAAGCTGCGTACCGTGAACTGGAAGCTTTTGCTAAGTTTGGATCAGATCTAGATGCAGCAACGCTAAACGTAATTGAAAAAGGAAAGCGTAACGTAGAGATCTTAAAGCAAAATGAGAACACACCTTTTACAGTAGAAGATCAAATTGCAATTATCTATGCAGGGTCTAAGAACTTGTTACGTAATGTACCTGTGTCAAAAGTAAAAGAGTTTGAAAGAGATTATATAGAGCTTTTAAATGCAAAGCATAGAGGTATGCTTGACACCTTAAAGGCTGGTAAGTTAACAGACGAGGTAATCGACACGTTAACAACAGTAGCTGCAGATTTGTCTGCAAAATACAAAGCATAAATTTTTATACTCCATATATTCCCCTGTAACAAGGGGATACAGGAGTGTTAAGCCTAAGTGTTATTAATAATAACTAAAGAGAATGGCAAACTTAAAAGAGATTAGAAACAGAATAGCATCGGTTGGATCAACCATGCAGATTACCAGTGCCATGAAAATGGTATCTGCTGCAAAGCTTAAAAAAGCCCAGGACGCCATTACGGCAATGCGCCCTTATTCTGAAAAATTAACAGAGTTACTACAAAACTTAAGCGCTACACTAGACGCAGACAGCGGCAGTACCTTTGCAGAGCAGCGCGATGTCAATAAAGTATTGGTTGTTGCCATTACTTCAAACCGTGGATTGGCGGGAGCCTTTAACACCAACATCATTAAAGCAAGTAAGGCTTTAAGACAAGACACTTATGCTGGAAAGCAGGTTGATTTTATTACCATCGGTAAAAAAGGAAATGACATTATCAGTAAAGATGGAAATGTTATAGAATTTAACACAGCCATCTTTGATGATTTAAACTTCCAAGCCTCTTCAAACATTGCAGAAATGCTAATGAAAAAATACGAAGAAGGTGCTTATGATAAGATTGTTTTGGTGTACAATCACTTCAAAAATGCAGCAACACAAGAGGTAATGAGAGAGCAGTTTTTGCCTATCCTACCGCCTCCAGTAAGCGAAACTACAAATACCGCCGACTATATCTTTGAGCCAACAAAGCCAGAAATTGTAGAAGGATTAATCCCTAAGAGTCTAAAAACACAGTTGTTTAAGGCTATTAGAGACAGTGTTGCTAGTGAACACGGTGCCCGTATGACGGCAATGCACAAAGCAACAGACAACGCAACAGAGATGCGTGATGCCTTGAAGTTGCAATACAACAAAGCGCGTCAAGCAGCAATTACTAACGAAATCTTAGAGATAGTTGGTGGTGCAGAAGCATTGGCAGGATAACAATATCTTTTAGAGTATATATATAAAGTCTGTTTCGTAAATGCGCAACAGACTTTTTTATTTTCATGAATCACAGGATTATGCCACTAGCTAGTTTTATAAGGCATCACTTACGCCTCTTCAAAGAACAAGAATTAATTTAGCTACCTTTAGAAGGTAAATATTTGAGGCATTGAGCATCTTTAAAAAACTATTTAAACAAACCTTTATTTATGGTCTGGCAACGGTATTGCCCCGCGCCTTGGCTATTGTACTAGTGCCCTTGTACACAAGCGTGCTAGCCCCTTCAGACTTTGGAGTCTATGCCACGTTAATGTCTTATATCATCTTAGGAAATGTCTTGTTAAGTTACGGTATGGAGACTGCTTTTTTTAGGTTTATTAATAAAGAACCTTCTCAAAAGAAAACCGTACAATCTACCGCTTTAGTGTCTGTGTTTATTTCTTCACTTTCCTTTTTTATCATTGCCTTTTTGTTTCGCGAGCAGCTTGCTGGGTTCATTAATTTTGACATACAATTTGTAAGCTATGCATTGCTTATTTTATTGCTAGATGCACTAGTTATTATACCTTTTGTATGGTTTAGGGCTAATGAAAAACCAATGAAGTATGCCCTAATAAAAATTATAAACGTATGTATTAACCTAGGGTGTAACTTGTTTTTTTTCCTAGTTCTTCCTGGGCTTGTTGAGAGTGATGCCGATACTATACTACAGGGGGTGTATACAGAAGACAATAAGGTCTTGTATGTGTTTATAGCAAACATTATTGCTAGTGGGATTACCTTAGTTTTATTAGCTCCTTTGTATTTTAAAATTGGGTTTAATTTCAATGCTTCCATCTGGAAACAAATGCTTAAGTATTCATTTCCAGTTCTCATTGCAGGGGTTGCTTTTTCTATCAACGAAGCCTTTGATAAAATCTTGCTTAATTATTTATTACCTCCAGAGATCGCGGCCAACGAGGTAGGGGTGTATGCAGCTTGTTATAAGCTAGGAGTTTTTATGACCTTGTTTGCTACGGCTTTTAGGCTGGGTATAGAACCCTTTTTCTTTAACCACGCCAATAAAGCAAATGCAAAAAACACCTACGCTACTATTACCAAGTACTTTGCTATTTGCGGAAGCGCTATTTTATTATTTGTCATTGTATATATTGATTTTTTTAAAACAGTATTAATTAAAAATGAAGCCTATTGGGTTGCCCTCTCTATCGTGCCAATTATTCTATTAGCTAATTTATGCTTGGGGATATACCACAACTTATCTGTTTGGTATAAAGTGACAGACCGCACTAAGTACGGGGCCTATATTTCGGTAATGGGTGCGGGGATTACCATAGGGTTAAATTTTATACTAATTCCTAAGATAAGTTATTTTGGCGCTGCCATCGCGACTCTTGCCGCTTATGGTGCCATGATGTGTGTTTCCTATCTCTTAGGGCAGAAATATTACAAGGTTCCATATGATATTAAACGCATTGGAACGTATTTAGGGATTGCCATTGTTTTTGCAGGAATCTCTTTCTATACTTTTGAGAGAAACCTTTGGATTGGAACTGCATTATTAATGGTATTTTTGTTACTCGTATTCTTTTTAGAGCGCCAAGAAATACAACGCATCATTAAAAAATAGTGTATCATTTTTGCCCAAGAATAAACAGCCCTAGTTGCCTTATATAAGTACAAAATAAATCACACCTCATGACTGTAAAGATCATTAACAAATCAACCCACCCACTGCCAAGTTATGAGACCATAGCAAGCGCCGGGATGGACATTAGAGCTTATATTGCTCAGCAAGTTGTTTTAAAACCAATGCAACGCGCTATTATAAAAACTGGATTATTTATAGAACTCCCTTTAGGGACTGAAGCGCAAGTGAGACCCAGAAGTGGCTTGGCGGCAAAAAAAGGCATCACAGTATTAAATAGCCCAGGCACCATTGATGCAGATTATCGTGGCGAAATTGGCATTATCTTAGTGAATCTAAGCAACGAAGATTTTACAGTAGAAAACGGTGAGCGCATTGCTCAATTAGTTTTTGCCAAACACGAACGCGCCGTTTTGGATAAAGTAAGTATCTTGAGTGACACCAGTCGTGGTGAAGGAGGGTTTGGAAGTACTGGAGTTAAGTAATAAAATAAACAACAAACCTAGCCGTTGTTTATTACAACAGCAATAAATTAAAATATAGATGAAAATAATAGTTCCAATGGCAGGTCGCGGTAGCCGTCTTCGCCCCCATAGTTTAACCGTGCCAAAACCTTTAATTCCTGTTGCAGGAGTGCCTATTGTACATAGATTGGTTGCAGACATTGCAGGAGTTTTAAACACACCCATAGAGGAAATTGCTTTTATTTTAGGAGATCCTGCTTGGTTTGGAGATGATGTAATAGCGAGTTTAAAAGGCTTGGCAGTGAGCCTGGGAGCTAAACCAACTATTTATAGACAGCTAGACCCAAAAGGAACAGGGCATGCTATTATGTGCGCAGAGCCTTCACTAAGTGGCCCTGCTGTTATTGCCTATGCAGATACATTAATTAGAGCAGATTTTGATCTAGACAAACAAGCAGATGCCGTAATTTGGACAAAAAAGGTAGACAATCCAGAGGCCTATGGTGTGGTAAATTTAAACGATAAACAAGAAATTGTTGAGCTCGTAGAAAAACCAGAAACCTTTGTAAGTGATCAAGCGGTGATTGGGATTTACTATTTTAAAGAGGTTGGGATGCTTAAAAAAGAGCTCCAGTTTGTGCTTGATAATAACATTATTAATGGCGGAGAATACCAAATTAATGATGGTATAAAAAGAATGATGGATAAGGGAAAGGTCTTTAAGCCAGGCACTGTTACTCAGTGGATGGATTGTGGCAATAAAGAAATTACGGTACAGACCAACCGCCGCATGTTAGGATTTTTGCAAGAGGATGGGGCTGCTTTAGTTTCAAAAACAGCTACTCTAGACAACGCTACTCTTATTGAACCTTGCTTTATAGGCGAAGGGGTTGTGCTTAAAAATAGCACCGTGGGTCCTTTTGTATCTATAGGGAAGGGCACGGTAATTGAAAATAGCACTATAAAAAACAGCATCATTCAAACCAACACTGTTATAGAAAATGCGTCTTTGGATAATGCTATGATTGGAAATAACGCCCATTTTAACGGCAATTTCACCAACGTTAGTATTGGAGATTACTCTCAATTAAAATAATGCCCCCCACAAGGGTCAAAAAGATTACACACATTGTTATTGAATTTTAAACACATATTAACAGTTTTACTCATCCTAGGAGGTCTTTTTGCTCCCAGAGGGCTAGTTGCCCAACAAATTCCAGCAACCGCTCTAGGGGAGTCTCAAGAGGTTTCAGATGCCTTTTTAGAAAGCTTTTATGAGGCGTTAAAACAAAAATCAATAGAGAACTACGCCCTGGCCATTACTGCTCTAGAAAAAGCTCAAAAAGAAAGTGGTGGAAACCTCCAGGCAGATGCTATTGTGTTTTTTGAGTTTGCTAAAAACCAAATAAAGCTCAAACAATACACTCAAGCAGAAATAAACCTACAAAAAGTGCTGCGCCAAGAGCCCAAAAACCAAGATGTTTTAGAAACCCTCTATGATCTTTATTATCTAACTAGAGAGTATAACAAAGCTATAGTTTTGGTGGAAAACCTTATCGCGTTTGACCAAGATTACAAAGAAGATTTGGCCAATTTATACCACCGCACCAAACAGTATAAAAAGGCGCTCGTATTGCTAGACGAGTTAGACACATCTTGGGGAGAAAGCGTGTATCGTAACACTTTACGCACACAAATTTACAATGTAACGGGTAATCGTGTAGCTGCCATTAGTAATGCAGAAAAAAAGGTGTTGAAGAATCCGGCCAATGCCCGTGAATACCTTTCCCTTATTTATTTATATAGCGAAGAGGGCAATACAAAAAAGGCATACCAAACCGCAAAAGAACTGCTAAATAATAATCCAAAAAATGAATTAGTGCATTTGGCCTTGTACAAGTTTTATCTGGATGATGGCGCTATAAAAGACGCCATAGCGTCTATGAAAAAAGTGTTTAGATCTAGCGAGATAGAAAAAGAAAGCCAGTACAGAGTCCTGGGAGATTTTTTAAAATTTGTAAATATAAATCCACAATATGAGGCAGATCTTGAGGCTGTAGCTCAGGTGTTTTCAAAAGAGAATAACGGGCAGGTATTTCAAAAAATTGGAGATTACTATGTCTCTAAAGGCAAAAAAGAAATTGCCCTTAGCTTTTATGAAAAAGGAATTACGGGTGATTCAGATAATTTCAGCTTATTAAAAAACACTATATTACTACAAATAGATTTTAATAGGTTTGAAGATGCAAAAAGACTAAGCGAAAGTTCTTTAGAGATTTTCCCAGCACAGCCACTTTTGTATTTATTAAATGGCATTGCAAACAACAAGCTTCAAAATTTTAAAGCAGCTGTAACAGTTTTAGAAACGGGGATGGACTATTTGCTAGATGACGCCCAATTAGAAAAAGATTTTTACGAGCAATTAAGCACTGCTTATAGTGGCAAAGGAGATGCTACAAAAGCAGCAAGTTATGCCACAAAAGCGGAGGCTATTCAAATCTCAAATTAGCATTATGAAATTAAAACATTTTGTTGGCGCAGCACTTATATATATGTTTCTAGGCTGTGGAGCAACCAAAGGCATTGATGGCTCTTTTACTGCAAATGCAGCACTAAGCGCCAAGGATGTTTTAAAGGCCCACAAAGCAGCGGCTCAAGACTTTAAGACCTTGGCAGCACGCATGCAGGTTAGGTACCAGGACCCAGATCAATCTCAAAGTATTACAACGAGCCTTAGGCTAGAAAAAGATAAAATTATTTGGATTAAAGCTTCTATTTTGGGAATTACACTTGCAAAGGTTTTAATAACACCAGATCAAGTTCAGTTTTACGAAACCTTAAGTAATTCCTATTTTGAAGGTGATTTTAGTTTGATTAGCGATATGCTTGGCACACAAATTAATTTTGAACAAGCACAGGCCTTATTATTAGGGCAAATCATGCTTAATTTAAAACCTAAATCAGTGAGCACAACTGTAAAGAACAATAAATACCGTATAGCGCCCATTAAACAAGATGCAAGTTATCTATTATCTATGTTGTTAAATCCAGATAGCTTTATGGTGCATCAGGCTAAAATTTCACAACCCGATAAGCAAAGAAACCTTTTGGTTCAATACGGGCCTTACCAAAAAATAGAAGGGAGTTTTTACCCAACTCAAATAGGCATTCGAGCCCTTGATGTTCTTGAACAAACAAGCATTGCTATAAAATATAAAAAAATAGACCTCAATGTTTCGGTGAGTTTTCCGTTTACTATTCCAAAGGGGTATACCCAGAGCACTTTTAAATAAATGAAAAAACAGGCTTACATATTAATTTTAACGCTCTTGTTCTTCGGAAACTTTAGCGCCATTGCACAACCCAATAAGCAAGAGCAATTAGAACAGCAGCGCAGAAACATCTTAAACGATATAAAGAAAATCAATACCCTATTGTTTAAAACTCGTGGGGTGAAGAAAACTGTTCTTTCTGAAGTTGATGACATCAATCAACGCATTAAGGCGCAAGAAAACTTAATACGTGTAACCAATCAACAAGCCAATTTTCTAACCCGTAAAATCAATGAAAATCTTTCTCAAATTTCATTATTGAGAAGCGAACTCCAAAAATTAAAAGATGATTATGCGGCGATGGTTCAAAAATCATACAAAAGTAAATCTCAACAAAGTAGAGTGCTATTTCTATTATCTAGCGAGGATTTTTTACAAGCCTATAAGCGCGTGCAGTACATGAAACAATATGCTAACCATAGAAAAAAACAAGGAGAAAGCATCAAAGCAAAGACGCAGTTATTGCAACAATTAAATCAAAGTTTAATTTCTCAGCGAAAGCAAAAAGGGCTGCTTATTTCAGAAAATACAATAGCCAAAACTAAACTTAAACAGCAGAGAGAGCAACAAGAAGCACTTATTGTATCGTTAAAACAAGAAGAAAACACATTCACTAAACAAATACGAGGGAAGCAACGCAAAGCAAATCAGATAAATGGGCAAATAAAAAAGTTAATTAGGAACGCCATTGCTGCAGCAAACAAAAAAGCTAGAAAAAACGCCACCAAAGAAGCCGCGGTATCTACCACAAAGTTTGCATTAACCCCAGAGGCTGCTGCTATAGCAAAAGACTTTAAAAACAATAAAGGAAAATTAATTTGGCCTGTAAAAGAGGGGTTAGTCATTAACAAATATGGAACGCGGCAGCACCCACAGTTTCCAAACGTAACACAGACTTTTCATGGTGTAGAAATTGCTACTAGCAAAAATGCTCAAGCACGGGCTGTTTTTAATGGAGAGATCTTACAGATACAGCAGTTAAAAAACGCAAACAAGGCTGTTATGATACAGCATGGAGACTATATAACGATCTATTATAATTTGGCAACAATACGTGTAAAAAAGGGAGATAAAGTAAACACGAAAGACCCTATAGGAGGAGTGTTTACACATCCAATTACAGGGGAAACAGTTATAAAGTTTATGGTCTACAAAAATGACACAGAGATGAATCCAGCAGACTGGATTTATAGAATGTAAAGTCTATTCAAACAGTGCTTTTAGTTCTGTAGCATCTTCTGGAGTTATTTTTCCGGCCAACAGCAAGCTTAACTGCTTTCTGCGCAATGCAGCATCAAAACGATCTTTTTCAATCGTACTCTCTGGCCTAAGTGGTGGCACCGGCATTGGGTTCCCCATTTCATTAACCGCTACAAAGGTGTAGATGCCCTCGTTGGCTTTGCTGCGTATACCGCTTTCCCGGTCTTCTATCCACACATCCATAAATACTTCCATAGAGCTTTTAAAGGCCCTAGAGACTTTTGCCTCTACCGTAACGACACTTCCTAAAGGAATCATTTTATTAAAGGCTACATGGTTCACTGATGCGGTTACCACAATTCTACGGCTGTGTCTTCTTGCCGCAATACTCGCCGCACGATCCATACGCGCTAAGAGTTCGCCTCCAAACATGTTACCAATAGGGTTGGTTTCGCTTGGGAGTACTAAATCGGTAATAATGGTAAAAGAATCGGCAGGTGTCTTAGTTTCCATGATCAATGTTTTAAGCAAAGATATAATGAAAAGCCTACATTGGAATGTATTATTGAAAATTTAAGACAAATTAATAGTGCTTTTAGCACTGTTTGTTGCTTACTTAATCTTTAGTTCTTTTACTAATAACCAAGCATCGTTGTTTTCGGTGCGTTTGATGGTACGAAGATTTTTAAGCGCTTCTAGCCTGTTCTCAAAACTAGCATACAAAACTTGATGTAGCCCATATTTATTAATACTAAGAGTGGTAGCTATAAATCCTTTTTTATGTAACTGTGTAGCTTTCCTATAGGCATTTTCTTTGACCCTAAAAGCACCAGCAACAATATGATATTTTCCTTTTTGTTTGGTTACTGAAAGCTTTAATGCAGGAAGAGGGCTAGCAATACTGAATGTAGCTTGTTGAATTTCTTTTTCAAGCTTGCTGTTTGCTTCTTGTTTTTGTGCAAAATTATGTTCCTGTACAGACCCCTCGTATAGCTTCATGCCTGCTAATCCAGAAACAGCTAGGGCAATAAGGCCTATGGCGGCATATTTAAGATACGGAGCTGTGCGCCTTCTTGGAGCAAATAGCAGCGTAATATCCTCCTCTTGATCAACAAGCTCCTCTTGTTGAATGTCTCTTAGTATCTCAGAAGAAATAAAGCTTGCTAAGCCAAAAGAGGCACTATTAAAATTTTCGTTTCCAGAAGGTAAAAATTGAACATTGTTTTCTTTGTTTAAAGAAAAATCACCGACGTTATCAAGGGTCACAGTAGCCCCTTCAGATAATTGAAGTGTCAAATCCCCGGTAAAACTTCTAATTTTTTGTAGCGCTAACTCATACGAGGTTCCCTCTACTGAGGCAACATAATTAGCCAATAGGCCGTCATTAGTTTGCAATTGTTTATTAAAAGAAATGGTTTTGCCTGGGGGGTAGAATGTGCTAGAGTCTGGGTCTATAGTGGCTGATGTGTAATTTGCCAAAAAGGCACCAAAGCCGGGAATGATAACGCATTCATAACGGTATAGTAAGTCTTTTATGTATAGGGAGAGTTGCATAAAACAAATATAGTTTTTTTTTCTTTTCTTTTTTTTCTGCCTATAGCAACTTATTAACAACCTAAAAAATGTGTATATTGATGCCTCTCCCTAGCATAGCTCTAGAAATTATTTTCTAATAATTTGACACTATGCTTTCTGAAACTGAATTACTATATACCCTGGCGCTTCAGCGCACCCCCAACCTTGGCGACACATCTGCTAAAAAATTATTACATCATGTAGGATCTGCCGAAGGGATTTTTAAAGAAAAACCATCAAACCTTCTTAAAATACATGGCATTGGGAGATTTAAAATTAAAGAACTACAAGAAACTCTTTTGCTAGACTTGGCCATTGCAGAGTTAGCCTTTATGAAGTCTCAAAACATAAGTTACAGTTATTTTAAAGACGCTACATACCCAGAAAAATTAAAACACTGTTTGGACGGCCCAATTTTGTTTTTTCAAGACGGAAATATAGACTTGGTCAATAAAAAAATACTCAGCATCGTAGGAACTAGAAAAATCACCACCTATGGCGTAGGTTTTTGTGAAAGATTGGTGGCGGAACTCGCCCCAATAAATCCAGTAATTGTGTCGGGTTTTGCTTATGGTATTGATATTTGTGCGCATAAAGCAGCCTTAGAAAATGGCTTACAAAACATTGCGTGTCTAGCCCATGGCATGAACCAAATATACCCCAAAGCGCATAAGAAATATATGGCTCGTGTATTAGAAAACGGGGGGTTTATTAGTGAGTTTTGGAGTAGCGATAGGTTCTATAGAAATAATTTTCTAAAACGCAATCGTATTATTGCAGGGATGAGCCAAGCCACTATTGTTATTGAATCTGCCGAAAAAGGCGGGAGTTTGGTCACTGCAGACATAGCTAATAGTTATGAAAGAGATGTTTTTGCTGTGCCTGGAAGAGCTACAGATACTCAAAGTGCAGGATGTAATATGCTTATAAAAACACATCAAGCAAGTATCATAACTAGCGCTGCAGATCTTATTTATAACCTAGGTTGGGAGCTAGATGGGCCTCAAAAGCTAGCGAAGCAAACCCAATTACTTGTGGAGCTCCATCCAGAAGAAAAAACACTATACAACTATCTTAAAGACAAGGATAAAGCACTGCTAGATGCCATTGCTATTGGATGTTCAATGCCAACATATAGGGTAGCGCAACTGTTGTTACAATTAGAAATGAAAGGCCTAGTGAGACCCCTGCCAGGGAAGTTGTTTCAATGGATATAAAAAGCGTTTAAATTATAGTAGTTTTGCTGGAAACAATACATCTAGTAAAATGATTATAGAAATCTGCGCCAATTCTTTTGCTTCTGCCCAAGCTGCCCAAGCTGCAGGTGCCCACAGAATAGAGTTGTGCACACAATTAAGCGTGGGTGGATTAACGCCCTCTTATGGATGTATCGAGAAGGTGCTTAAAGAACTTGATATTGACGTACATGTGCTCATTCGCCCAAGGGCTGGAGATTTTATCTACACTAACCAGGAGCTTGATATCATGAAAAGAGACATTGCCTATTGCGTAAAAATAGGTTGTGCTGGTATTGTGAGCGGCGCACTTAATGCGCAGAATGCGTTAAACCTTCAAGCAACTCAGGAACTCATTACTGCCTCAGCAGGTCTAGAATTTACCTTTCATAGAGCCTTTGATGTGGTTGGCGATCCTATAAAAACATTAGCGAGTTTGCAAAACTTAGGGGTCACTAGAGTTCTGTCTTCTGGCCAACACGTTAAAGCAATTGACGGCATTGAGGTATTGAAAAAATTAAAAAGCAGCACAGGCAACATACAAATCATGCCTGGAGGCGGCATTGACATAACAAACGCACGTGTATTTAAAAAAGCTGGATTTAAGATGATTCATTTTTCGGCTATTTCAAAAGTAATATCTGCAAAGAGCACCACAGCGGTTTCATTTATAGAGGGCACAGAGGGCACCAGTAACCAATACGTTATTAGTGAAATAATTGACACTCTAAGAACCTAGTTTTAGTATCTCTAGGGATGATTCTTTTCTTAAAAAAAGAGTTTACCAATCCTTGAAAGGTTTTTGGATCAAGCTCGAATTGTAATATTTTATATCACCCGTCACCTCTTTTCCAAGCCAAGCAGGAGCAGTGTAAGTATCCTCTTCAGAGCTTAATTCAACCTCAGCAATTACCAAGCCCGCGTTGTTTCCCGTAAAAACATCTACTTCAAAAAGATGCCTCCCTAAGGGGATATTATACCGAGTTTTGTCAATGATGGGGTTTTCACATAGTCTTAGAAGCGTCTCTGCTTCAGAAAGTGGAATTTCTTTTTCCCACTCAAAGCGAGTAGTGCCGGTCTCATTAGACAGCCCTTTAATAGTTAAAAACCCCTGATCACCTTTAATACGAACCCTAACCGTGCGCTCTGGATGTGTGCTTAAAAAGCCTTGAACAATTTTTTTTTGACATGTGGCTTGCGCCTTGTAATCATTGTTTTTAACTAAGAATTTACGTTCTATTTCTTGCATGGTTGTATTCACTTAAAAGGAAATATCGGGTTGATTTTACGCGTTTTCATTGGCTTTATTTATTAAAATCATTGGGTTTTGAGACATTTTGAAAAGCGGAGGTAATTTGATTAAAGTTCATAATAATTGTGATTTAAAGATAGTAACTTTACGGGATGGACACGCCAATTCATATGAGAAAGATTATTCATGTTGACATGGATGCCTTTTACGCTAGTGTAGCGCAATTGGATGACCCATCATTGGCAGGAAAAGCTATTGCTGTAGGCGGTGGCGGGAAACGTGGGGTAGTAAGCGCAGCAAGCTATGAGGCTAGAAAGTTTGGGGTGCGTTCTGCAATGGCTGGTGCCCTGGCAATTAAATTATGCCCACACCTTATTTTTGTAAAATCAGATTTTGACCGGTATCGAGAAATCTCAGAGAAAGTACGTACTGTATTTTTTGAATATACAGATTTGGTAGAGCCTCTTTCGCTAGACGAAGCCTATCTCGATGTTACCCAAAACAAAAAAGGAAACCCTAGCGCATCATTAATTGCTCAAGAGATACGCGCCAAGATAAAACAGCGCACAGGCTTAAATGCTAGTGCAGGAATCTCTGTCAATAAATTTGTAGCCAAAATTGCAAGCGATTATAATAAACCTAATGGCCAGAAGACAGTACCTCCAGAAGATGTGTTAGATTTTGTAGCGGCCTTAGACATTAAAAAGTTTTATGGTGTTGGCAAGGTGATGAAAGAAAAAATGTATCGGTTTGGTATTTATACAGGACTTGATTTAAAAGCTAAGTCTCTTGAGTTTCTAGAAGAGAATTTCGGTAAAAGCGGGCCATTTTATTTTCATATTGTACGCGGCATACATCATAGTAAAGTGAGCCCTCAGCGCACCAGAAAATCATTAGCAGCAGAACGCACATTTGGTGAAAACATTTCAAGTGAATTGTATATGATAGAGCGTTTACAGGATATAGCTCAAGAGGTAGAACGACGTCTCAAAAAAAACAAAGTAGCCGGAAAAACCATTACATTAAAAATAAAGTACAGTGACTTTACGCTGCAAACTCGCAGTAAAACACTTCCTCATTATATTGCCACAAAAGCCCTACTTATGGAACATGTCACAGAATTATTATATCAAGAAAAGATGAAAAACTCTGTACGCTTGTTAGGGATCTCTTTATCGAGTTTGAATAATGAAAAGAAGGAGAGTTTGAAGGTTTCAGAAGAAAAAAAATACGATGTACAAATGAAGCTCGAGTTTTAAAACCAGTGCTAGTGCAACAAATATGGGGGGATGTTAGTTATATATACATAAAAGGACCACACGCTTCTATCTAAAGCGTATCGATTTCTTTACCCTTAACCTAAAACACGACCCACATGAAAAACACAGCTTTTAATATCGCAGCACTTGCCATGATCACACTTTTTAGCTCCTGTCAAGACAAAATAAAAAAGACAACTACTAATGTGGCAGTAGCAGAAACTGTGAAGGAGGTTGTTCCACAAAAAGGAACAAGGCATTTATACGTTACTGCTGCTAGCGGATTGTCTTTAAGAGAGTACAACAATCTAAACAGCGAAAAACTTGCCGTAATGCCCTACGGAACTAAAGTTGAAGTTGTATTAGCAGAAAAAAACAACACTATGAATATTAGAGGTGTAAGCGGAGGCATGCACCAAGTAGCATACAATAATAAGACAGGATATGCCTTTAGCGGGTATCTGTCTGAGTTGTTTCCTCCAGAACCAGGGGCTAATGCAAAGATGTATATTGCAGACCTTCAAAATACGCATCCAACAGCATCCATAACAGCTCTTGTGGGCGGAACAGCTAGTGAGCCAAGCAACACACAAACGCTGTTAATTCCTACTATAAAATGGCATGAAGCGTACTTAATTGCTCAAAAACTATATGAAATTCCAAGATCTTTTGCTCTGCCAGAGCCAAAGGGTGAAGACCAAGAAGTTATCAATAACCCAAATAAATTAGCAAGTACCTTGCTAAGTGAATTACAGGTTAGCCGCGTTGAAGACACTCTGTTAAAGATTGTATTTACTTTTGTGTCTCAAGATTTTAAGCGCACTGTTAGCATTACACAACAAGACAACATGATGAAAATAGAAGAGGCGCGTATTGTGTACTAGAGGGTATTTATGAGCATTACTAACTAAAAAAAAAGAGCCTTAAAATAAATTTTTAAGGCTCTTTTAAAGCTATAATTTTAGCAGCAAGGATTAAACCTGAGAAATACGCAGCGTATTTACCATTCCTTTATCTACAATAGGCATTGCCGCCAAGTTAATAAGGTGGTCTCCTTTTGACACAAAACCTCTTTCATGTGCAATTTTGTTAACGTCTTCTACTGTTTCATCTGTGCTTACATATTTGTCGTAGAAGAATGATTTTACACCCCAAAGCAAATTTAATCTTGAAAGAATTCTAGGGTTATTAGTAAACACTAAGATGTGAGCATCTGGTCTCCATGCAGATATTTGAAAAGCAGTATAACCACTATTGGTTAAAGTACAAATAGCCGTTGCTTTAATTTCATTTGCCATACTTGCTGCATGGTAACAAATAGATTTTGTTATATAGCGTTTGGTACGAATGTGAGGTGGTTGATGTGGCACGGAGATAAGAGAGCTGTTTTCCACCTGCTTGCAAATATTTGCCATTTTTTGAATTACCTCTACAGGGAACTTTCCTACAGAAGTTTCACCACTTAACATTACTGCATCTGCTCCATCCATAATAGAGTTTGCAACATCATTTACCTCTGCTCTTGTTGGGGTTAATGATGAAATCATTGTTTCCATCATTTGAGTGGCAATAATCACAGGTATTCTAGCTCTCTTTGCTGTAAGCACTAATTCTTTTTGAATTAAAGGAACCTCCTCTGCAGGCACCTCTACTCCTAGATCACCACGGGCTACCATTAAACCATCACAATGAGCAACGATTTTTTCAATATTTGCTACAGCTTCAGGTTTCTCAATTTTAGCTATAATTGGAATTTTGTACTTGCTATTTGCTTTAATTAATGCTTGTAATTCTTTTAAATCTTCAGCATGTCTTACAAATGATAAGGCAATCCAATCTACCTCAAGAGAGATTGCAAAAATAGCATCCTCTTTATCCTTGATTGTTAAAGCAGGCAATGAAATATTAGTGTTTGGAAGGTTAACACCTTTTCTAGAGCGCAACGGACCTCCTTGTATTACTTTCGTTCTTACTTCTGTTTTACCGTCTGTAGCGATGACTTCAAACATTAATTTTCCATCATCAAGAAGAATACGCTCGCCCTTTTTAACATCCTTAGGGAAATTATTGTAGTTCATAAATACTCTCTTTGAAGTTCCTTCAAACTCCTCTCCCGTGCAAAACAAAATCTCGTCTCCTGGATGAACAAACACTTCTTCTTTCATCATGCCAACTCTTAATTTAGGCCCTTGTAAATCTGCAAGAATTGCGGTTGATGTATTAAGTTGAGTCCCTAAATCTCTAATGAGAGCAACAACTTCTTTTACATTGTCATAATTTGCATGAGAAAAATTAACGCGAAACACATTAACTCCAGCTAGAATCATTTCTTTAAGTACTTTTCTGTCTGCTGTAGCAGGGCCAAGGGTGGCTACAATTTTAGTCTTTTTTTGGGTATGCATTTAGTCAAATATTAGATTGTGCTTTGATTTAAGCGTTTCTGTATCTACTTCGTAGGCAGAAATAATTTGTTTTATATCGTTGACAGCTGTGATCAACATTTTGGTTCCTACTTTATCAAAATCACTTTGGATTTTCAAAAAGTAATCTACTTTTTTAAGTTCCGGGATAAGGTGCGTTATTACCGTTTCCTCGCCCATTGTGTTTTCGAATAATTCTCCGCTTTGGTTAATTTTAGCAACTGCAGATTTACATTTATTAGCAACCAACTTATAGTTTGTGTAATTGGCCAAATCTTCAAATCTAAAAAGGGGGAAGTTAATTTCTAAACCCTTGATTGAATATGACAAATCAACTTTGTTGCGGCGTAACTTTAAACGCGCAAATTGGTTGAGTATATAAGCAGTTTTGTAGGGCTCTTCACTACAATGAATAGCAATGAGTGAGAAATCTTCTTCAAAATCATCGTCTAATACTAGTTTGTGAGTTCCCATGGGTATACTGCTAGCCTATAAAAGTAAAGATACTTTTAGTAACAATATGTAAAGATGTTGTGAATTCTACCTTAAACCACGATATGTTGTAGTCATGTAGTGGTGTCTTTGCAGGAAGCAACGATAATGGGCTTAGCTTTTTTTACTAAAGCCGTCAATTGCTTCTTGTAATTTGTAATAGGCTCTCTTGGCCGCTTGCTCTTCAGCTTTCTTTTTGGAGGTTGCCCGAGCTTTCCCTACTGTTTCTCCGTCTAAGTTTAGTTTTACCGCAAAGTGTTTAAGTGTTTCATTTCCGGTGTCTTCATAAACAGCAAACTTAAACTGATGCTTATTTTTCTGGCACCACTCAATAAAAAGACTTTTATAACTTATAACCTTACCTTCTAGTTTTTCAATATCAACATACGGTATAATGACCCGTTTATTGATGAATTTCTCACAGTACTTATAACCCCTATCAAGATATATTGCACCAACGAGTGACTCAAAGACATTGCCGTGAATATTGCCCCCAAACTGGCCAATAGGCACCGTAGTTTTCACATGCTTGATGAGTTGTAGATCACGCCCTAATTCATTGAGGTGCTCTCTACTTACTACCTTGCTTCGCATCTTTGTAAGATACCCTTCGTCACCGCCAGGAACCTTATTAAATAGATGCGCTGCAATAATAGAGCTTAGCATAGCGTCTCCAAGAAACTCCATGCGCTCATAGTTTTGTGCATGTCCTTCAACAGAGGTGGTATTAGTAGATCGATGGGTAAAGGCTTCTTCGTAAATGCTAATGTCTTTAGGACTGAAGCTCAATAATTTTTTAATTGCTAAAAAAAAATCCCCGTCCTTAGGGGTACGGGGATTAAATATGTTTTTTAAAGACGCCATTGCTGTTAGGCGTCTAATTTTCTAAACAAAACACAAGCATTGTGCCCTCCAAAGCCAAAGGTGTTGCTCATGGCGACATTTACTTGTCGTTTTTGTGCTTTGTTGAGTGTTAAATTTAAAGATGGGTCTATGTTTGGATCAACTGTGGTATGGTTAATAGTAGGGGGTACTAAACTATGCTGCATAGAAAGTATAGAAGCAATAGCCTCTATAGCACCTGCGGCACCCAGTAAGTGACCCGTCATAGATTTTGTAGAATTGATATTGATTTTATTGGCATGTGCGCCAAAGACCTTGCTAATTGCTTTTAGTTCTGCAACATCTCCAAGGGGTGTTGAGGTACCGTGAGTGTTAATTGCATCTACTTCACCGGCATCTATACCAGCGTCATTTAGACAGTTATGCATCACACGTTCTACACCAATACCTTCTGGATGTGGCGCCGTCATGTGATATGCATCACTTGACATTCCACCACCAATTACCTCGGCATATATTTTTGCACCACGCGCTTTTGCGTGATCGTAATCTTCTAATATTAATGCGCCAGCGCCTTCTCCTAGTATAAATCCATCACGAGTAGCATCAAAGGGTCTTGAAGCAGATTCTGGAGATTCATTTCTTGTAGAGAGTGCGTGCATGGCGTTAAAGCCACCTAAACCAGCCATAGTAATAGCGGCTTCACTTCCTCCTGTTACAATAATATCACAATGTCCTAAACGTATATAGTTTAGCGCATCAATCATTGCATTGGCAGAAGAAGCACAGGCAGAGACCGTTGTATAGTTTGGCCCCATAAATCCATGTTTGATTGATATATTACCAGGAGCAATATCTGCAATCATTTTAGGAATAAAAAAGGGGTTGAAACGTGGCGTTCCATCCCCTTCAGAAAAGTTTATTACTTCATTTTGAAATGTTTCAATACCACCAATACCCGCTCCCCAAATAACACCAACACGAAATTTATCTATAGCATCCATATCTATGGCTGCATCTCGTATTGCTTCGTCACTAGAGACCATTGCGTATTGAGCAAAACGGTCTAGTTTTCTAGCCTCTTTGCGGTCAAAATGTTGTAATGGATCATAATCCTTAATTTCACAAGCAAATTTTGTTTTGAACTTTTCAGTATCAAAATAGGTAATAGGGGCACATCCACTTTTTCCGCTTTTTAGAGCGTCCCAATATTCTTGGATGTTATTTCCAATAGGGGTAAGTGCGCCAAGACCAGTTACTACAACTCGCTTTAATTCCATAAAGAATGTATCTTATTTGTTTTCTTCAATATATGAAACTGCTTGACCTACTGTAGCAATGTTTTCAGCCTGGTCATCTGGAATTTGGATATCAAATTCTTTTTCAAATTCCATAATAAGCTCAACCGTATCTAGTGAGTCTGCTCCTAGGTCGTTAGTGAAGCTCGCTTCGTTTACAACTTCGTTCTCGTCTACACCTAATTTATCGACGATGATAGCTTTTACTCTTGATGCAATGTCTGACATAATCTTTGTTTTTTAAATTTTAATTAAGCGGTAAAAATAAATTATTTTAACTTAAAACACCACTTTAAAAAAAAAATCTACAAGCAAATTAAACATTTTTAAGCGAAGTGAATCTCTATTGCCTTACTTTTGTGATATTTATTGATGATAACTTCTCTGAACACCCAAAGAAACCTATGAAGAAGCGTATTGTAATATTTGCTTCAGGCAACGGCACCAACACTCAAAACGTTATAAAATATTTTCAGAACACAAATGTTGCTGAAGTTGTTTGTGTGTTCTCAAACAAAAAGGATGCTAAGGCGTTAAACCGTTCAAAAGCATTGAAAGTAGAGGCGTTGTCTTTTAGTAAAGCCGAAATGTTAGCCCCTAAAGGCCTGCTTTCTTTATTGAAAGAGCGAAAACCAGATCTTATCGTTTTAGCGGGATTTTTGCTTAAATTTCCTGAAAACATCATAAAAACATTCCAAAACAAAGTGATTAACATACATCCAGCGTTACTACCAAAGTATGGTGGAAAAGGAATGTATGGGCATTATGTTCACCAGGCTGTGGTAAAAAACAAAGAAACTGAAACAGGAATTACCATACATTATGTAAACCAGCAGTATGACGAAGGAGCCATTATATTTCAGAAGAAAATAAACATAGCGCCAACAGATACCCCAGAGGATGTTGCAATAAAGGTCCAGGGCTTAGAACATCAATGGTTTTCTAAAGTCATCGAAGAGGTACTGTTTAATGGTAAAATGTAAAAAGGCACAATGATAAAGAAAAAACAAAAATATTATGTTGTTTGGTTTGGTAACCCAGCCGGGATTTTTCATAGCTGGAAGGAGTGTCAACAAGCTATAAAGAGTGTGGCAGGAGCCCAATATATGAGCTTTGAATCTTTGCAAGCAGCAAAAACAGCATACAATAAAAGCTACCATGACTATAAAGGTAAAGGCGGGTCTAAGAAAAAAACGCTTACCGCAGCAGAAAAATCAGCATACGGAGTGCCAAATTTATATTCAATTGCTGTTGATGCCGCTTGTAGTGGGAATCCTGGAATAATGGAATACCGCGGGGTGGATACTCAAACCCAAAAGCAGTTATTTCATCAAGGACCATTTTATCAAGGAACTAATAATGTAGGTGAATTTCTAGCCCTTGTTCATGGACTGGCATATCTTAAAATGCAAAAAAGTGATCGAATCATCTATTCTGACTCTAGAACTGCAATGGGCTGGGTAAAAAAGAAGAAATGCAACACAAAGCTAAAAAAGACCAAAAAGAATGACCCAATCTTTGAGCTTATAACGCGCGCTGAACTTTGGCTAAAAAACAATTCTTACAGCAGCGTTATGGTTAAATGGGAAACAAAAGCTTGGGGAGAAATTCCTGCAGATTTTGGAAGAAAATAAGCTAGTAACATAAGAGCACTTAGTGTTTTTTATTTTTTTACAACAATTGGCAGACTCCTTTTTGAACCAAACCTTATATATGGATGTGCATTAGGGATGTGTTTTTTGAGCATCAACATGCCTAGATTTGCCGACGAAATGCCTGCTAACACAGTTTATTGTAACTGAAATTTCCTAACAATAATTCTGTAATAGACTGTTTGATAAAACTTCTTATTTCTCATTTAATTGATTAAATTTACAGCTTAATTATTGCAAATAATTGTATGAGTAAACTTGTTATTGTAGGGACCGTAGCTTTTGATGCTATTGAGACTCCTTTTGGAAAAACCGATAAAATTTTAGGAGGAGCCGCAACCTATATTGGCTTGTCTGCTTCACAGTTTGATATAGATGGCGCTATTGTGTCTGTCGTGGGAGGAGATTTCCCAAAAAATGATATCGAGATGTTAGAAGATAAAGGCATGAACTTAGAAGGCCTTGAAATTGTAAAGCAAGGGAAAACCTTCTTTTGGAGCGGGAAGTATCATAATGACATGAACTCTAGAGATACTTTGGCCACAGAGCTTAATGTCTTAGAAACATTTAATCCAGTAGTGCCCCAGACCTATAAAGATGCAGAGGTGGTGATGCTAGGAAACCTGCACCCAATGGTTCAAATGAGTGTCATTGACCAAATGAATAATCCAAAAATGGTTGTCTTAGACACGATGGATTTTTGGATGGACATAGCTCTAGAAGATCTTAAAAAAGTAATCGCTAAGGTAGACGTTATAACCATTAATGATGAAGAGGCAAGACAGTTGTCTGGAGCATATTCTTTGGTAAATGCCGCTAAGATAATCATGGAGATGGGACCAAAATATGTCGTGATTAAAAAAGGAGAACATGGCGCCTTGATTTTTTATAAAAATGAAATGTTCTTTGCCCCAGCCTTGCCACTAGCAGAGGTGTTTGACCCCACAGGAGCAGGAGACACTTTTGCAGGAGGATTTACAGGGTATCTAGCAAAGACAGCAGATTATAGTTTTGAAAACATGAAAAGAGCAATTATTTACGGCTCATGTTTAGCCTCCTTTTGTGTAGAAAAATTTGGCACCGAGCGCATGCAAAACTTAACAAAGCAAGAAATAGACATTCGCTTACATCAATTTAAGAGCTTGACACAATACGAAATAGATTTATCATAACAATGCGTCCCAAATTTTGGGACGTTTTTGATTTACATACATACGATTATTAATCATTAATAAGATTCTCGCCTCCGCGAGAAATGAATATGAGTGACGCTTTAAAACACGAATGCGGAATTGCGCTAGTACGTTTGTTAAAACCTTTGGAGTTTTACAAAGAAAAATACGGTACAGCTTTTTACGGAGTGAATAAAATGTATTTAATGATGGAAAAACAGCACAACCGTGGTCAAGACGGTGCTGGTTTTGCAAGTATAAAATTAGACCCCACACCAGGAGAACGATACATAAGTAGAGTGCGGTCTAACAAGTCTCAACCCATTCAAGATATTTTTGCTCAAATCAATAATCGAATTAATACTGAGTTTGAAAAAAACCCAGCCATTAAAGATGATGTTGCGGCGCAGAAAAAAGAAATTCCTTATATAGGAGAACTCATGTTGGGCCATGTACGGTATGGAACCTTTGGTGGCAATAGCGTAGAAACTGTGCATCCCTTTTTAAGACAAAATAACTGGATGCATCGCAACCTTATTATTGCAGGGAACTTTAACATGACCAATACCACAGAGTTATTCCAAAACTTAATTGATTTAGGAATGCACCCTAAAGAAAAGGCAGATACTATTACAATACTTGAAAACATTGGTCATTTCTTAGATCAAGGTGTTGCCAGGTTATACAAAAAAGCAAAAAAGCAAGGCCTATCCAAAATGGAAGCTTCTGCTCATATCATTGAAAACCTAAACATTGAAAAGATCTTAAAAAAATCTGCCAAAAACTGGGATGGTGGATATGCTATGGCAGGATTACTAGGTCATGGAGATGCTTTTGTATTACGGGACCCTGCAGGAATTCGTCCAGCGTATTATTATAAAGATGATGAGGTAGTAGTTGTTGCTAGTGAACGCCCTGTAATACAAACCGTTTTTAATGTTGCCTTTGAAGATGTAAAAGAAATAGATCCAGGAAATGCCATGATTCTTAAAAAGGATGGTAGCATGAGCATTTCAGAAATAGTGCCTCCATTAGAGCGCAAGTCTTGTTCTTTTGAACGCATTTATTTCTCTCGCGGTAGTGATGCCGAAATTTACCAAGAACGAAAAGAATTAGGGAGATTGATTATGCCTAAAGTATTGGCAGCTATTGATCATGACACAGAAAACAGTGTCTTTTCAT
The DNA here is from genome assembly GCA_913048115.1 of uncultured Flavobacteriaceae bacterium. Taxonomy (GTDB): domain Bacteria; phylum Bacteroidota; class Bacteroidia; order Flavobacteriales; family Flavobacteriaceae; genus Patiriisocius. The sequence continues at coordinate 35,407 of CAJWVI010000001.1, forward strand.
TTATTCCAAACACTGCTGAAACTTCTTTCTACGGGATGCTAGATGCTGCCCAGAATGAGCTAAATAAACAAAAAAACGAAGCCATTTTAAAAGAAGGAATTTCCCTTACACCAGAACGACTTAACGAAATACAGGCTCATAAAATACGCACCGAAAAGATTGCTATTAAAGATGTAAAGCTACGCACGTTTATTACAGATGACAGTAGTAGAGATGATTTAGTGGCGCATGTTTATGATGTAACCTATGGAGTAGTGAAGGCTACAGATAATTTAGTGATTATTGATGATAGTATTGTGCGCGGAACCACATTAAAGAAGAGCATTTTACGAATGCTAGACCGCCTAAAACCCAAACAAATTGTTGTGGTGTCTTCTGCTCCTCAAATACGGTATCCAGACTGTTATGGAATCGATATGGCTCGACTAGAAAAGCTTGTTGCTTTTAATGCGGCTGTTGAATTACATAAAGACAATGGTACAGAGGCCATCATCGAAGAGATTTATCATAAATGTAAAAAACAACTTTTACTTGCAGATGCAGAGGTTATAAACCATGTAAAAGAACTTTATGCGCCCTTTACAGATGAAGAAATATCAGATAAGATCGCTGAGATAATTTCAGAAGATAGTATTACAACAAAAGTGAAGTTAATATTTCAGTCTGTAGATGATTTGCACAAAGCATGTCCTAAAAATCTAGGAGATTGGTATTTTACAGGAGACTATCCAACCAATGGAGGGAATAGAGTTGTAAACAGAGCCTACGTAAATTTCTTTGAAGGAAATCCGGAAAGAGCATACTAATCGTTAAAATATTGTCAATTCGTTAATAATTAAGCCGTTTATCGTCTTTTAATTTCACTTTATCCAAAAGCAGTGAAAGTATTATTATTACTATAAAATTTATGATACATTTGACTTATACCATAGCATAAGTAGGTTAAGTTCATGGTAAAATTTGGGGCAAAAAAAGGTAAACATCTCGTTTGCCTTTTTTTATACAGTAAATTCTTTTTTTAATTTTTTGAGATAGCGACCGCTATGTATGCTCCCAAGAAGAAATTAATAAGCGATTTTGCAAGTATATTTTAGTCCTTATTTTAAATTATCAATCATTACCTCGGTCATTTGGTCAAGGCTTACTTCGTGTTTCCATCCCCAATCTTTTCTAGCCTGTGAATCATCAATACTTGCTGGCCATGAATCTGCTATGGCTTGTCTAAAATCTGGCTCGTACTCAATAGTAAAATCAGGAATATGTTTTTGGATGCTAATCGCAAGCTCTTCTGGGTTAAAACTTAATGCTGCCAGGTTATATGCATTTCTAATTTTTATTTCTTGGGGAGCTGCCAGCATAATCTTAGTAGTGGCACGAATGGCATCATCCATAAACATCATTGGCAATGTAGTCTTTGCGCCTAAAAAACAACTATAGCTTTTATCCTTCAAAGCTTTGTGATAAATATCGACTGCATAATCTGTGGTTCCTCCTCCTGGAAGGGTTTTATAACTAATCAAACCAGGATAGCGTATGCTGCGAACATCTACACCATACCGATTGTGATAATACTCACACCACCGCTCTCCAGTTTGCTTGCTTATTCCATAGACTGTAGAAGGCTCCATTACGGTGTGTTGTGCTGTATTTGTTTTGGGTGTTGTGGGGCCGAAAACAGCAATACTTGAAGGCCAAAATATTTTTTTAATTTTATTTTCCTTAGCAAGGTTTAGTACATTAAACAAAGATGTCATATTTAAATCCCAGCCCTTCATTGGAAACTTCTCTGCAGTAGCACTCAACATGGCTGCCATTAAGTATACATCTGTAATTTCATAACGTGTTACTATCTTCTCGATAGCATTATAATCCATCGCATCAAGAATTTCAAAAGGACCACTTTCCATAACGGCATCACTGGCTTCACGAATATCACTTGCGATCACTTTTTGATTTCCGTACATATTGCGTAAATACATGGTAAGTTCGTTACCAATTTGCCCAGAGGCTCCAATAATTAAAATTCTTTTTCCCATAATATTACCTCAAAGTTTAATGTAAATATAGTACTATTTACCACTATAAAACACACCGAAAAATACACGTTTGATGGAGAAAAGCTATATTTGTGTTAACTAAACGCTATTATGAAACGGGAACTCTTTTTTTTTGCTGGTATTGGGCTATTGTTTTTTGTTTTGAGCTGTGGTGATACTCAAACATTAGAGACACAGGCCATAATAAAAAAACCAGTTTCCAGTAAACTATTTGGTGAAAGCAATACCACACTGCCAGTTTTTTCTTCTAGCGCGGCTAATTATATTGATCAATGGCCCGTTTTTGAAGATGTTACAACAGAGGTATTGGCTATTAATGGAGCATCCTTAAAAACAGTTCAACAGCGAAGTGCATTGCTAGTTTCTAGAATGGATTCATTGACTAAAAAAATACCTGATACTCTAAGAACACAAGCAATCTCTTCTCGCCTTATTGTTACCACTACAAGAGCGGCTATTATAAAGCAAGAAGCCAATAAAGGTAGGGTAGACACACTTGCAATACAAGTAGCTATTTTAGAAATGAATACAGCAACTGCCAATTTGATTATTCAAATCAATGAAAAATTTGAAAAAGACACCGAGGACAACAAGGTCAAAAACAACGAACAGAAAGAAATGGACCTTCGTAAAAAGCGGCTAGATTCTATTTATAAAGCCAGCGTCAATAAATCAAAATAAGAAATCCGTGGGACTACATTATAGTAGTTAAAACAACGAATCACATAAAAATAAATTATTATGAAAATTAGAGTATGGCTTTTTTTAGCCGCAACAAGTATTGTTTTTACAGCTTGTAATAACACCAAAGGAGCTGAACAAGAACATGGAATTATTTTATCTAACATGGACACAAGCTTGAGTCCTAAAGATGATTTTTATAACTACGTAAACGGTAGTTGGATGAAAAACACCGAAATTCCAGAAGATCAAGTGCGTTGGGGTGGTTTTGGAGTATTACGTAAAAGTACAGATAAAGATGTACTAGGCATTCTTGAAAAAGCTGATAAAGGCGGAGCCTATGAGGCATCTACAGATCAGGCAAAGGCAATTGCTATATTTAATACAAAGCTAGACACTATTGCAAGAAATAAAGCTGGTATTGCGCCCATAAAAAATGCTCTTGATGCTATTGCTAGCATAAATACCATAACAGATCTTCAAAATGTTATGGCCCAATATGCTACTAGTGTTTCACAACCATTTTTTGGATTGGCGGCCTTTTCAAACCCCTCAAATAGTGCAATTAATTCTGCCTATGTTACTCCAGGTGGATTAGGATTGCCAGACAGAGATTACTACACCAATACAGACGCTAAGTCTATTGAAATTCGTAGCCAATACGTAGCCCACATTACTAGGATGTTACAGTTTTTAGGAGATGAACAGCCAGCGGCTCGTTCTCAAGCTGAAATGATTTTAGCTTTCGAGACAACACTTGCATCACCAAGACTTGACAAGGTGCAAAGCCGGGATTTTAGAAACTTTAACAACCCTAGAACAATGGTGCAACTTCAAGAAATGGTGCCTGCTATTTCATGGAGGCAAGCACTAAAGGATTTTGGTGTTGAAAAACAATTAGACACCCTTATTGTAATGCAACCCAAATACATGGAGGTGTTACAAAACACCTTTGCAACTGGAGATGTTGACACCTGGAAAATGGTTATGCGTTGGGCAACGTTTAATAATGCTACTGGACAATTAACCACAAAAATTGAAAAAGCCAATTGGGACTTTTATAGCAAAACATTAAGTGGCGCTAAAAAACAGCGTCCTGCAGATGAACGCGCCTTAGCGACCGTAAACGGGTCTGTTGGTGAAGCATTAGGGAAACTATATGTAGATGAAATGTTTCCACCAGAGGCAAAGCAAAAAGCAGAAAAAATGATCATAAATGTTATTGCCGCATATCAAGATCGCATCATGGCATTAGACTGGATGAGCGAAGAAACAAAAACAAAAGCCGTAGAAAAATTAAACAAGTTTACTGTAAAAATTGGGTATCCAGATAGCTGGGAAGATTATAGTAGCATGGTGGTAACTGAAGATAAAAGCTATTATGATAACATGCAGGCAGTGAGCCTTTGGTCTCTTAAGAAAAACTTATCAGAAATTAATGAGCCTGTAGATAGAACTAAATGGGGGATGTCTCCACAAACAGTAAATGCGTATTTTAATCCATTTAATAATGAGATTGTATTTCCTGCAGCTATTCTACAACCTCCATTTTATGATTATAAAGCAGATGACGCTGTAAATTATGGTGGTATTGGTGCAGTTATTGGTCATGAAATATCGCATGCTTTTGATGACAGTGGTGCCCGTTTTGACGGTGATGGTAATTTGATAAACTGGTGGACAGAAGAAGATTTAGCTCAGTTTGGTGAGCGAGGAAAGGCATTAGCAGATCAATACAGCAAAATTGAAGTAATTGACAGTGTTTATGTCGATGGGGCTTTTACTTTGGGTGAAAATATTGGAGATCTTGGTGGGGTACTCGCTGCCTATGATGGTTTGCAACGTCACTTTAAAGAAAACGGAAGACCGGAAGATCTTGACGGCTTTACTGCAGAGCAACGCTTTTTTATGAGTTGGGCAACTGTATGGAGAACCAAACAAAGAGATGAGTCTTTGCGCACACAAGTAAAGACAGACCCTCACACACCAGGAAGGTGGAGAGCTACAGAGCCGCTAAAAAATGTAGATTCATTTTACGAGGCATTTAATATTGTAGTGGGTGATCCAATGTATGTGGCTCCAGAAGACAGGGTCCGTATTTGGTAATCTCAGAGCATTAACAGATGTTAAAAAGAGCTCGTTTTTTGGGCTCTTTTCTTGTTTTCTCAATACACTAAAGTGTTTCTTTAAACGTATATTTTAGGATAGCTGCTAGGTTTATGGAATCAACTTGTTTGGTTGGCGCGTCATCATCTTGATCTATAAATTCTGGACAAGTGAGATCAAGCTGTTTTGCTTTTTGAGAATAATACTCTTTTTTCTTTGGGTGTGTTGGGTGTACGGCATTAAAAACTTGACCATAGGCACTTTGCTTTATAATGCTTGAAATAATACCAATACAATCTTTTCTATGTATTAGGTTTACAGGGGCATTTCCGCCATCCAGCTCTGTTCTTCCCGCCAGGTACTTTACGGGCTGTCTAGAGCCTCCTATAAGCCCTCCAAAGCGCACAATACTGGTGCTAATTCCGGTAGCATTAAAAAACAATTGTTCTACTTGAAATAATTGCCTTCCGGCTTCTGTGTTTGGTAGTGGGATGTGTTTTTCTGTCACGTCTCCTTGACTGTCGTTGTAGACTGAGGTACTGCTTATAAATATAATGTTGGTCACCTTAGATTTTAGAATTTCAGATAAAAAATGAGACATTTTTAAGACATAATCTGCTCCAGTGTTTCTTCTGAGTCCTGGAGGAATCATAATCACCAAGGTGTCTGCAGTTTTTAAAAACCCTTGAACTGCACCGTAAATTCCATCTTCTGTGCTATTAATTACATAAGCATCAATGCCGCTTTTCTTTAGAGAGGCGGCCTTGTTTTGAGATGTTACAGAGCCTTTTATAGTGTATCCTAAAAATGATAAATGTTGTGCTAGTGGTTTTCCTAGCCAACCCAATCCTGCAATTGCAATTGTTTTTTTCAAGCTGAAATTTTTAAATTATTGAAGCGTATCCTGTTGCTTTGTGCTTTTTTGAATCCTGAATGTTTTTTTGTTGATTACAGCATCTGTATTTATAAAAGGCTTTGGCATCATGTTTTTTGCTCTTGGCATTACATTTAGTAAAGGATTGCTCATTAAATCAAACCCGTATTCAAGCACTTTAAATATTGGTGAAGGTTCACTTTCTGGCAAGGTGTAAAAAACGTGTAGTGAATCTGTATCTGCAACGTAGTATCTTAGTAATTCATCGGTCGTTCTACTAAGAGAGCCCTGTCCTAAACTGTCATTTTCAAAAACGGCCATGCCATTAAATTCTAGGGATGAAAAATGAACGTCCTTGTTTGTGTATAGACGTATTTGGTGGGCATCTCGCTGGGGTGTAATGGTAAAACCAACCCTGCGCATTGCTTGGCGGACACTATCATGATTAATTGTTATGGTAAACCCTGGAACAGCCACCACAGGTGCTTGTGCAGCGTATTTATAGCTTGTATTGTATTTGCTTCCCGCGGCACTTTCAATATATTTTGATGCTGGTTCTGGGTCTTCTCCCAAATAGCGTTGCGTCCAAGGGTCTAAAATGGCATCATAGGTAACCCAATAGGCCTCTTTGGTGTCAAGATTATTATAGTAAGATAAGCTGTTTGGCTTTTGGCGTATTTCAGAAAAAGAACTTTGCGTGTGTGCTATAATAAAGAACAGCAATGCCAATCCAAAAAACAGGTAGGACAAGATGTTTTTAAGCTTATAAAATCCAAAAACAGGGAGTAATAAGCCAAATAATAAAACAGTGAATATGCAGCTAATCACGATATGATCTGACCCCAATCCAACAGGAAAAAACTGAATAAGAGGTGCAAACAAAAACAAGGCTGGTGCAGCCAATAAGGCCATACCAATAAAGCTTGGGTTTGACCACCTTATAAGAATTGCCCAAGAAAGCAAACCAAAAAAGACCGGTATGATAAAAAATGCAGCTCCTTTTAAAAATACAAAAACAAGCACATTAACCACCAACCATAAAAAAAGGGGTGCCGCAAATAGATTTATAACTCCGTTACGCTTGCTAAAATAGTTGTATACCTTAAATAATATCCCTAAACAAAGCGCCACAAACAAACCAATATAGGCATGCCCATTGTATTTAAAACCATGCTGTATTTCTTGGTATTGTGGGTACATGTAGCTTAGTAGTTTCCACCCAAAAACCCCAAGTAATCCACAAATTATAAGAGAGAGTAGAAGTGGATAAAACCCTTTTAGAATGCCGTTGAGGTTTAGCTTGTGTCTGGAGAAGCCATATCCTAAGACCACAAAAAATAAAACAAAGGCAAGTATAACCATGGGTAAGATCCATGAAAACGGATAGTGGATAAACTTTACTAATGGCATATTTACATACACAGCATCATCCTCTGCTTTTAGCGCGCTTAAATCTGAGGCTGTAAAATAATGCAATAAAGGAAGCAAATAACTTCCTTGATGTTGCAGTGTTTCTATGTCTAGATTCTCTACGGTATCGTTGGCGGTATGATAGTCATAGTGGTCATCGATAAATGCAAAAAACATACTTTCTATATCGCCATCTTCTCTAAAAACGGTAGAGTCTGTATCATTTGGAAGCATTTTATAAACACTGTACATTAAAGAGGATGCTACAGGATAAGAAACGTCTGCTGCAGTAAAGGCCTTAATAAGGTTGGTGTTTCCGCCATTGGTTTCAACAATCATGTTGCTAGGCCCGCCACTACCTCGCGCCTCGAAGTTAAGAACAAGCCCGACGTTTTTTGCCCAAGGGTGTTTGTTTACAAAGAGTGATGCCCCAACCAAACCAATCTCTTCTGCATCTGTAAAAAGCACAATAATATCATTGATGGGTTTTTTGCCACTGGCATTATAGGCGCGTAAACTTTCCAGAATAGTTACCACACCACTTCCTGCATCACTTGCCCCAAGAGAAGGCACTAAGGCACTATCATAATGAGACAATAAAACCAATGCTTTTCCAGCGCCACTCCCTTTTAATCTGGCAACAATATTTTTTGGCTTTACAAGTCTCTTGTTATTATTACTTAAGACAAACGCTTGTTGTACTTCTGTTTCAAGACCTAGTTTTTTTAACTCTGAAACAATAAAACTCCGTACGCGGTTGTGTTCGTCGGTGCCGTGGTAATGTGGTGCCTTTGCAATTTGATGAAGCGGCACTAGTGCCCGCTCTGCAGAGAATTCTGTGTCTGGAGCAGAGGATAATGTTGCCCTAGTAGGCAACAAGCTATCAAAGCTAAAGCCTATCAAAAATATAATGACAACAAACGAGGCAAGCGCACTAAAGTGTTTCATGGAGAAGAATTAATTTTTTAAAAGACATTTTTATCTTAGGCTTCTAAACAAAAGAAAGCAGCTATTTTATTTATAAAGTAACATCTACTTTAACAAGTAGATACCAATCATTCTCTAGTGCTAAGTATCCTTGATCATAGACATAATAATACACAGACCCCGTTTTTGTTATGTATTGAGATGTATAGTACTTGAAATCAAAATGATGTTTTAGTAATGCTTCCTTCTTTACCTTGGTTTTGTCTTTGGCATTCAAGGTCTTTAGAGTGCGGTAATTTTTACGCAATCTATTATTTATATTTCGCACCAGGTTACTACTGTCTTTATTTAAGGTGTTATTGTGTGAGTTGCGGCAGCCGTCGCTACAGAATTTTTTATCTGCGCGCCCCATAATTTTGTCACCACATTCTGGACATTTTTTCTCCATAGGTTAAAGATAGTGATTATTAGCCGTTTGTAAACAGATGTTTTTAAATTCAATAAAACGAAGCGGTACTAAACAGGCTGTTTTAAGAAAAAGGTTAATATGCTTTTTCCTCACCTTTTACGGCATTGTAAACAGTTTGAAATACAATTTTAAGATCCATAAGGATAGACCAATTTTCCAGATAAAAAATATCGCATTTTACTCTGTTAATAATGTCTGAGTCTGTTTCAACCTCTCCTCTATATCCACTTACTTGTGCCAAACCAGTAATGCCAGGTTTTACAAAGTGGCGCACCATGAATTTATCAATTCTTTCTGCGTACATATGGGTATGGCTTACCATATGTGGCCTGGGTCCAACCACAGACATATCTCCCTTAAGAACGTTAATAAACTGTGGCAATTCATCCATGCTTGTTTTTCGAATAATACGGCCCACTTTAGTCACCCTGGTATCTCCTTTTGTAGCCTGGTATAAATCTGCAGTTAAACTTGGTGTCATGGATCTAAACTTATAGCAGTAAAATTCTTTATAATCTAAACCGTTTCTTTTTTGCTTGAAGAAAACAGGTCCTTTAGATTCTAGTTTAATAAATATTCCAAGAATTGGAGTTAACCATGAAACTACAAATACAATAACAAATAACGAGAGTAAGATGTCAAAGGCACGTTTTATAAATTTATTAAAGGGTTCGTCGGTAGGGATTTTTCTAAGCGATAAAATAGGGAGATAGCCATAATATGAAAAATCTAGTTTCTTGCCAAAAATCTCTTTATTGTCTGGGAGAAACTTTAAAACTTTTAAGTTGTTGTCTGCAAACCCAATCACTTTTGCCATGCAAGAATCACTTAGAGCATTTACAGATGCATATATTTCATCAATATTACTCTCGATTATTTCCTTGAAAACCACCTCTAGTTGTTTTTCTTCATCGTGTTTGATATCATACCTATTTACAAGGGCATACCCATATTCTGTGTTTTGAGTAAAGAAATTTTCTAGTTCTTTGGTTTTATCATTAGCCCCAAGAATAACTACCCTTCTGTGATTTCCGCCAAGCAACCGTCTGTATTTTTTTAATACATAATAGATAGAGATCTTGATTAAAAAGACAAGACCCATTACCAAGCCTACATATTTTAGAATAGAACTTGCCTCTTCTTGCAACTCTGTATAAAAGCCAAAGAAAGCAAATACCAATAGCAAAAAAGCAAGGGCTTGTTTTATGGCCAGTGTGAGGATGCTGGTAAATTTTGTGAACCTGTAAATCTCATAAAAATTAAGAATTGTAGAGCTGCTAATCCAGGCAATTGACATGAAGAAGATGTAGCTGGTATAAGAAGAGCTTCCTTCAAATAAAAGAAAGGCAAAACCGAAAATTACAGATAAATCAATGGCATAAGATATGGGCCTTAAAAACCCCGAATACCTTCCTCTTTTAAAAATCATATGCGTTAAGACCTTATGTGTTTTGAAAAATCTTTGTGTTCACTCTTAAAAAGCTCTTCTTTCGTTAAACTTTTAAAATATTCAAACGTAATTTTCATTCCTTCATCCCTAGGCATTTTAGGTTCCCACCCTAAAATATTTCTAGCTAGTGTAATGTCTGGTTCGCGTTGAAGGGGATCGTCTTTAGGAAGTTCTTTGTATACTATTTTTTGCTCGGTCCCCGTTAATTTGATAATCTCCTTTGCAAAATCTAATATAGTTATTTCTTCTGGGTTCCCAATATTAATAGGCTCGCTGTAGTCACTCAATAGTAGTTTATATAACCCGTCTACCTGGTCATCTACATAACAAAAAGAGCGGGTTTGTGTGCCGTCACCAAATACGGTTAAATCTTCTCCACGAAGCGCTTGGCCAATAAAAGCTGGGATAACTCGGCCATCATTGAGGCGCATTCTAGGGCCATATGTGTTAAATATTCTTGCAATACGTGTTTCCATACCATGAAAACGATGGTAGGCCATGGTGATTGATTCTTGAAAACGTTTTGCCTCGTCATACACACCTCGAGGACCTATTGTGTTTACATTTCCGTAGTAGGTTTCTTTTTGAGGATGTACCAGAGGGTCTCCATACACCTCAGAGGTAGATGCAATCATGAATCTGGCATTTTTTTCTTTGGCCAATCCTAGTAAATTATGAGTGCCAAGTGATCCTACTTTGAGGGTCTGTATTGGAATTTTTAAGTAATCTATAGGGCTTGCCGGCGACGCAAAATGCAAAACATAGTCTACATCTCCAGCCACATGAACAAAGGTTGTAACGTCATGATGATAAAACTCAAAATCTTCGAGCTTAAACAGGTGTTCTATGTTTCGTTTATCTCCAGTGATGAGGTTGTCCATGGCAATCACCTTATAGCCTTCTTTGATGAATTTATCACAAAGGTGAGACCCTAAAAACCCTGCCGCTCCTGTAATTAATACTGTTTTTTTCATATATATATTTCTACAAAAGGTAGAATTAACTATTTTTTTAATGAGGTTTTGCGCCCCCAGCCTGTTACAAAAATACACTTTACTAGGTTTTTATGCTTCTTTTGGGTCATCGATTTGCCTGTAAGAGCGGTTTGCCAAAACAATAATGAGTATTAAACCAACATAGTAGGCTCCTATCTGGCGATGAAATATGTTTTCTACCATTGCGTAGGCTATAAAAGTGCATAAAATAGCTGTTTGAAAAAAGTGCTCTCTATTTTTCATAAAGGTCCATATCACAAACAAGCACAACAGTAAGAGCCCTAGATATCCAGAACTTAATAGAATGTCTAAAAACTGATTGTGATTATTGTATCGCTGTGATATAAATAATTCCTTCTTCTGGGCATTAATTATCTTGGTTTGATAACAAAGCGCCAATTGATCCTTGGTGGCTTTAAACCCAATTCCAGTTAGTGAAATATCCATGTTTTTTAGAATATCTATGCTGCATCCCCAGGTTATGAGTCTGGTTTGGGTAGTATTTGAAGCGCCGAAGTTTTTATTTAAAAATGCTGAAAAAGCAATAGGACTATCACTTGATTTTTCTTGCTGAACTTTAAGAAAAAATAGCCCTGTAATCATTACCCCTAAAAAAGCAATGGCAATAGGAATCCTGATATTTTTTTTGATGCCATAGCCCTGACGAATCAACAACAGGCAAAACAATACAAGCCCTGCAATTTTTGAGATAACCAATACAATAAATAAAGTATTGATAACAATAGCAGCTAGATAATACGCATTGTGTGGGTGGTAGCTTTTACGCATGGAGCGGTAACTAAATAAAATACTAAGCACACTAATAAGGCCAAGATAAAGCCTGTCTACAAGCAGGGCCTCAATCATCATGCGGCTATCTCCAAACTCAAAAATTGGATTTGTATTGGCGCTATAAACAATGCTAATAACAGAGAATAATATAGCTGCAATGGAGGAGAAAATAACAGCTTTTTGAACCTTACGGTTATATTGTACAGGAAGGTATAATATCACAAGCCCAAATGCAATTGCTATTTTTTTGAGGATGACAATATCTGTTTCAAACCTACCAGAAAAAAGGCTGTTTAAGGTGATATACCCAAAGAACAATAAAAACAAAAAGAAAGGTACTTTTTTGATCTTTTGGAAATGGGCCCTTTTTATAATCGCTGGAAAAGTAATGGTTAGGATAATGAGCAAGATATTTGGCAACGCACGGATATAATCATCAAAGGGAATGATGAGAAACAATAGCATGAACGCAAAAGGGTATATGGAAGCAAGTAAAATTCTCATAATATTTCTAAAGCTAGTAAAGAGTTCAAGGTAGGCAACAATGCGCACATAGCCTTATGCCTTTTTAAATTTTTCTTTAAGCACTAAATATATAAAGGTGCTGTTGCCCACAAGGTATCTTTTCCACATGCGTTTAGGCTCTTGGGCAAACCTATAAAACCATTCTAGCCCCGCATTTTGCATCCACAAAGGAGCTCGTTTTGTGAGGCCAGCAACTACATCAAAACTACCGCCAACTCCCATTATAAAATGCACCCCTTTTAAAATATCTCTGTGCTTGTATAAGAAATTCTCTTTGATAGGGGATGTGATAGCAACAAAAAGCATGTGCGCGCCACTAGCTGCGATGTCTTCAACAACTTGAGGCTCTTGCTGGGTGGTGAAATACCCATCTCTATAGCCTGCTACAATGTCTTGATTATATTGCTTCTTGTAGGTGTTGGCTACTTGTTGAACCACTTCTTGTTTAGCTCCTAGCAGGTAAATTTTGTAACCTTTATCATGTGCTAAGGCTACTAAATTTTGCATAAGATCAATACCCGCTACGCGCTCCTTAAGTGGTTTTTTTAACACCTTTGAAGCCCAAACTACAGCCTGTCCATCTGCATTAATGAGATTGCTGTTATTTACACTCTCACAAAGCTGTTGGTCTTTTTGCATGGCCACAATTTTTCCTGCATTTACAACTACATGGTGCAGCTGTATTTTGGAGGCTATACTTTTTTGTATCACCTGCAAGGTTTCTTGCATTGATAGGTTATCAATAAAGGTGTTTAGTATGTGAATTCTGTTTTTTGTCAAAATATGCTTTAAAGAGAGAAACAAATATAGGTTTTAAACCAAAACCTCGCTGCAAAGTATTGTTGCTAATTTGCCCTCTTTATTTTTTAAATTTTTCTTTTAAAACTAAGTATATAAAGGTGGTATTGCCAACAAGATAGCGTTTCCACATTCGTTTAGGCTCTTGTAAAAAACGGAAAAACCATTCTAGCCCTATGCCCTGCATCCACAAAGGGGCTCTTTTAGTGAATCCTGCCATCACATCAAAACTACCGCCCACTCCCATAATTAGATTGATGTTTTTTAATGCCTCTTTATGTTTATGGATAAAGCGCTCTTTTAAAGGCGATGCAATACCTACAAAGAGCATCTGTGCGTTACTATCTGAAATGTCTTTAGCAATTTGCACTTCTTGCTGGGGTGTGAAATACCCATTTCTATAGCCTGCTATAATTGAAGGATTGTATTTTTTTTTGAATCTAGCGGCAACCTCTTCTACCACCTGCTGTTTGGCTCCAAGAAGGTATATGGTATGTTTTTTTTCATGAGCTAGGGTTACCAAATTATGCATAAGATCAATACCAGCTACACGCCCTTTTAGGGGTTTTCCTAATATTTTTGAGGCCCAAACAATAGATTGCCCATCTGGGGTTATAAGATTGCTGTTTACAACACTATCACACAAAGCCTTGTCGTGTCGCATGTCAACGATTTTACTTGCGTTTACGCCCTCTAGATGTATTTGTTGTTTTTTTTGGATAGACTTCTGAACCCTGTTTAATACCTCTAAAGGGGTTAGGTTATCAATAGAAATCCCAAATATTTTTATTTGTAAGTTCGATTTCATTAACGAGAAATGGATGTATAAATTTCCTTGTATTTTGCAGCATTTTGCAACCAACTTTTTTGAGAGACCACAAAATCTAGTGCCTCTTTTTTATAGCGATCTTTATCTTGGGGAGATAGACTCGTCACTTTTTTCACTACTCTTTTTAAATCATTTCTATTTTCACTAGAAAATAAAAATCCAGTTTCTTGGGGTACGATTTCTTTAATCCCTCCTACATCACTTCCAATAAATAGCTTTTCATAGGCCATTGCCTCAAGGGGTTTTAAAGGAGTCACAGAGTTTGTTAACGGTGTGTTTAAGCGAGGGTTTATAATTACATCAATTTCAGCAAAGGCCTTGTTTACCTCTGAGGGGGCGATGGCTCCTTTGAAGGTTATAGTATTGATGTCACTTCTTGAGTTTATTTGATCTTGGACACTTTTTTGATTAATACCCTTTCCATAAATAACAAGTCTGTGCTTAAAACCATCATCATATAACTCCTGGAAGGTTTGTATCAAAAACTCTAAGCCTTCATATTGGGTGATAGTTCCAATGTATCCAAATACAAGTTCTTGTCCTGTCTTTAGGGCACTAGACGCTTTTAATTCTTCTATTAAAGAGGTATTTACAGCATTATTAATTATGGTGCTTTTAAAAGCATATCTTGTTTTTGAAACAATAAATTCTTTTAAATTTTCATTTAGTATGATGGCGTGATCTGCTTTTTTAAGGCATAGCATTTCGATTTGAAACAATAGCCCTTCAATTTTTTTATTAATAAAGCTTTTGTTTTTTGAATTTGTTTTTTGATACATCCAGAGAGACCTAAATTCATATACCACCGGGATATTAAACAACTTACCCAATATAAGTGCTGGAATAGCACAAAAAAACATAGCATGTGCATGAAGCACATTTGGTTTTTCTTTTTTTATAGTATGGTACAACTTCTTTGTAAAATGAAATATTGCAAAGACCCGCAGCACCCTTTTTAAAACACTTTTTCGTTGATCTGAGATAGAATCTTTTGTGTTTTGAGACGTTCTAACATATATAATGTCGTTAATAGTATCACTACCATTATTACTGATACAATTTTGAAAGGGAGCCGTAATTGCCAATACCTGAATGCCAACTTCTTTTTGAGACATCATAATATCTCTACTTCTAATGCTAGAACCAGAAATTTGAGGTAAAGATTGATATAATACGTGAAGAACTTTCAAATGGATTGTTTATCGTAAGTTTATAAAAAAAAAACTATAGCTTTGCAAAACTACATTAATCTATGACTGTTTTCTCTAAAATAAACAAACAATTTATACCCTTAGGGCTATTATTGTTTTTTGTTATTAGTTTACCCCTTAAAAATAACATTAATAGTATATCTATTATATTGTTAACCCTTTACAGTATTTATTTTCAGGTTACATATCGTAGTTTTAATCTAAAAACGTTTAAAAAATTCACGCCATTTATTGTGTATTTTGTAGTAGCGCTGTTAAGTGTTTTGTATTCAGAAAACACATCAAGAGCCTTTAGGTCTGTAAATAAGTTATTGCCTTTTATACTGCTGCCGTTTATTTTCTCAACCCTGCCAATTGTAAAAAAACAATACCATACTGTTTTGCACTACTTTGCGGGTTTTATGGTTTTTTTATGTCTGTTTTCTCACACCAAAGTCCTCATAAAACTCTATGAAAACAATGATGTTTTATTCAATATATTTAATAATAAATACTCTTATTTAAGCCTCTCTCAAGACACTGTTGGTATTCATAGCACCTATTACGCTTATTTTGTTTTAACCGCTATTATTGTTTTTCTTCACTTATTACTAAAAGCTAAAACCGCCAAACAAAAAACGGTATTGGTTGGCTTGATTGCATATTTGAGTTTTTTCATTTTTCATCTGTCCTCCAGACTCCCTATAATGGTTTTGTTTTTACTGTTTAATGGAGCTATTATGTATTATTTCTTTACTAAAAAGAAATTAAAAACGGGGGTACTTTATTTATTGCTTCTTTACGGGCTTACCTTTTTTATTGGATATAATATAAGAATTACTCGCTATAGATTCCAACAAGTATTTGGTTTTACCTACGCCAATGGCAATGAGTTTAACGACGGGCTTAATAAACTCCAGCAATTTAAAGCCGCCATACAATCAAACAACAACGTTTTGTTTGGAAATGGAATTGGAGATGCCAATGATGAAATTTATAAGGCCTACACAAACCTTGGCCTTGACACCTTCGCAGAGCGAAAATACAATGCCCACAACCAATTTTTACAAACCTATGGAGGATTAGGCCTTTTTGGTGTTGTGGTTTTACTAGCTATTTTTGGCTATGGATTGTTTGTGTTTAAAAGAGAAAAGAATTTTCTTGGAATTCTTTTTGTGTTGAGTTCTTTGCTTTTGTTTCAAACAGAATCTATGCTAGAGAGACACCATGGAATTGCGTTGTTTACTTTTCTTTTGTGTTTTGAAATAAAACGAAGTAATGAGAATTTCTAAATTATTTTCTTGCGATAAAATCAATAGCATCAACACGTAACTTTTCCCCTATTATTCCTTTATAGCCTTCCTTGTGGTATAAAAAGAGTTCTATTTTGTCAATATTTTTTATACTGCTATCTAATTCAAAATAGATACTGTCTTGTTGTTTTTCGAGATTTACGTTTACAAGATCAAAACCCCAACCTTTTTTCTTACTCCATTTTTTCAGTAAATGCTTATCTCTTTTTTTGGGGAATAGGTGTGCCCCGAGGTTATAATTACTTAAGTAAGTCTCTACAGCATCAGGATTTGATACATTTAAAGTAATCCTATACTTATTTTTAGTGCCAATAACTTTTACATTATTAATTGTTACATTTTCTAGTAGCGGGGCACTTATTTTTTTTTCAAAGACTCTTTCTTTTACATAGTTGGATATATCGTTAAAGTCTTCAAGTAGTTTTTGATTTTCTCTCCACAATTCTTCTGTCGATCTGTCTGGTAAATTGTAATGTTTATTTATATAATTACTTAAAAAAACTGAGGCTTTCATGCTTCCATGTATATTTAAATGACCAGGATCCTGAAAATCATCATAACCAATGTTAAGTTCTTTATAATGGTCATTAAAATTAATATAATTTAGACCTTGTTCGATACAAATATCATTAAGTTCATCAAAAAAAGTATAGTTATGGTATTTAGATCTCATATCTGGTGCAGAAACAATTAAAACGTCAATATTATTTTGCTTTGCTATTGAGATAAAATTTAAAATATTATTTTTATCAATTTCAGTAATTGTTTTCTTTCCTCTTTTAGGAATTATAGATTCAGAATTAAATTCAATAAATTTTTCATCCTCATCATTAAATTTATCCATTGAACCTAAATAGCCCCTATTAAAGTAATCTTTAGTTTTTATAGATTTATCTAGTCTAAAGTATTTTCTATTTTTCCATTTTTCATGATTTCTAATTAACGGAAAGTACACACCTAAAAGCTCTTTAGGGGCGTAATATTTTAACACTTTATTTAATTTGTTAATTGAGTGAAACGAAACAAAGTCTAAACTCCGTAACTGGACACCTTTTCTTTTTGGATCCTCAGGAAACCTTAATGAATAATTGTGGATTTCTAGTACGGCTAATTTAGGGTTTGTTTTTTTTAATGATTCCTCAAGTATTAAATCTGTAATAGGAACCCTTTGTGCCTCTCCACCCAAGTTGAAGCTAACCGTATTTGCGTAAGCATCAACTATTAAAGGATTAAAAGTTCTAAAAGACCTAGAGCTTCCATAAAAGATAACGTCAATATTGGTTTTGCTAGAAAGGGCATTAAATGTTTTTCTAGTGTTTTCTTGAAAGTGAGGTGTTTTAAACACCATATTTAAATACATAAATACACCACTTATTAGAAAGCCGAGAAAGAGTAATTTTTTTAATGTTTTTTTCATGCTAAAATTGAAAATAAATAAATTCTGAAACACTGCCCTCTCCATAGATGCCAAAAATAAAGATTGCATATATAATAACTAAATACACTAAACTTCGCAACAAAAATGGCGTCTTGTTTAATAATATAACAGCATTGTATTTTCTATGAATAAAATCGAAAAGCAATAATAAAACAATGATTATAATTGCAAAATCAAACTCATGAGAATCAAGACCTAGGTGATAAAAGTTTTTAAATTCTGGGGTGAAATTAAAAAGATTAGAAGCTATATAGATACTGTCTGAAAGGCTATTGGCTCTAAAAAATACCCATGCAAAACAAACAATAGCAAATGTAAAGAGTGTGAATACCCCTGTTTTTAAAGCGGGATCTCTTTTAATAATTAGTCCATGATTTGAACATGCTTTTTCGGCAACAATAAAACATCCGTGGATAAAGCCCCAAATTATAAAGGTTATTGCTGCTCCATGCCACAAACCACTTACTACAAATACAATAAATAGATTTAGATAGACTCTAAATTCACTTTTCCTACTTCCGCCCAACGGGATATATACATAATCTCTAAACCAAGAGGATAATGATATATGCCATCTGCGCCAAAAATCTGTTATCGAAGTTGCAAAGTAGGGGGTTTCAAAATTTTTCATTAAATCAAACCCTAAGGTCCTAGAAATCCCAATAGCGATATCGCTATATCCTGAGAAATCACAATAAATTTGAAAAGCAAAAAAGACGGTGGCGATAATCAGGTCCTGCCCTCCATGATCTGTAGGATTACTATAGACCTCATTAACTACAATTGCTAATCTATCAGCAATTACCATTTTTTTAAATAAGCCAAAGGCCATTAACAATACTCCGCTCTTTACTGCTGAATAATTAAAACGATATGTTTTATGGAATTGAGGCAATAGATGAGAAGCTCTTTCTATAGGTCCAGCTACTAATTGAGGGAAAAACGCCACAAAGGTAAAAAAGGACAAGGCATCTTTTGAGGGGGCTAATTTACCCCTGTAAATATCTATCGTGTAACTTAGTGTTTGAAATGTATAGAAGCTAATGCCGACAGGTAAAATAATGTTAAGGCTTAAGTCGTCCATACTAGCGCCAAACAATCTAAAAGAACTTATAAAGGAGTCTATAAAGAAATTAGCATATTTAAAATAGGTTAACAAACCTAGATTAACGAAAAGACTTGTAACCAGATATCTCTTTTTAATTTTGTGATTAGTGGCTGTGTATATCTTCTTTCCGATAGTATAATCTACTATGGAGCTAAAAGCTATTAGGAATAAAAACCTCCAGTCCCACCAACCATAAAAAAGATAGCTTGATGCAAGTAGGAATAGATTTCTTATGGTGATTTTTTTAGCAACAAGCCAATAGATTATAAAAAATATTGGAAGGAAAATTGCAAAATCTATGGAGTTAAAAAGCATTGTTTTAAAAGTGAATTTAGTTTTTTTATTTAATGCGCAACCTATGTGCTTGATTTACTCAAATCATATGGAGCCGCTATAATTAGTAGAAACCACAAAAAATTAAATTGATAACAGAAGGAGTTTGTAATGGCAATTAAAATAAATAGTAAAAAATAATAGTTACTTGTTTTTATGTTTCTATAAGAGTTTAAATACAAGTAGAATATAACAAAAAACAGGATAGAAAACACACCATACTTAGCATATAGCGTAAGGTAAAGACTGTCTAGATAGACGTTGTAGTTGTTTATTTCTGTCCTCCAAACAAACCAATCTATGTAAAATGTTAAGCCAAGCCCTTTTCCAAGGATAAAATTTAAGGAGGAGAAATCTGAAATAGCATTTATAAATGGCGAAAACCGAGTAGCAAAAGACTCGCTAATATAGCCGTCATCAAACAACTTTTTTATTCTAAAAAACGGGGAATTCTCGTTGGCTGTAACCACTAAGTAACCTACCGAAATAACTCCAACGATCCCAGAAGATAAAATTAAAAATATTTTTCGCAATGTTAGTTTTGAAACATAAATCAATAACAGCACCAAAATAAATGCAAATATCATGGTCCTGTTTCCTGTATAGAGCAAAGGTATTGAAGAAATAAGTATTTCTTTAAGCGTTGGTTTTTCGTTTTTTATTAATAAATAAAATAGATAAAACCCACCAAAAAAGATTCCTAAGGTTTCTAGACGCACCTCTTCAAATTGAAAATAAGGATCGTCTGTTAACAATAAATGCAAGTTAAATTGTAGCATTAAAAAGAAAAACACAGAGGTGATAAATAGATTTATCAGTAAAATTTTATTTATAAATTTTCTAGTTAAAATTTCTGCCAGCCTTGATTTATAAACCTCCAAAAAAGGAATGGCCAAGAGTATAGTGAGATACGGTTTTACATCTTTTAAAACATTTGTTATTTCCACATTTTTATCTCCAATAAAAATATAATGGACGCCCAAACCTAGAACAGTAGCGAGTGTTATACCAATTGTTGTAACGGTTGTTTTTTTAAACGTGTGCTTGCTAAAAACTTTTAAAAGGAAGACCAAAAAACAGCCTATAAAAAAAAGATAGTATGAAGAGACTTGCCAATTTGTATGAAATTTTGTTGTCAACTTTCCAAATGGCGCAAGTATGGTGAGCACAAAAAATAGTTTTAATGCTAGGTTATTGTATTTAAACTTTAAAACAGAAGCAATACCCAAAAAGAGATAAACCAGGCACAACATGAAAAAAACGAGATATGTCATGCGGCTATATTTTTCTTATTTGAGATTTCATTTTCTTTAATAGTAAACATTGTAAGAAGTACTAAAAGGTACACAGCAACAGGAGCGTTATTGAAAAAAGTACCCGATAAAAAACCAATACCTAGTAAAAAACCGGTTTGAATTTTGCCAAATTTACTTAGTTTAGGATACCTGATAATATATTTAAAGTAATATGCTAAGTATAATAAGCCCCCCACAATCCCAAAGAATAAAAGCACGTCTATAAAATCAAACTCTACCCTATATTTTGTAAAGTTTGTACCACCAAAGGCATAATTTACAAGTCCCCAGTGTGTGTCAACCATGTTTATAAGATCTGTTTGCAGGTTTACATTTCTGTAGGAGGTTGCCATGGTTATAAAGCCACTTTCCTCATAGACGTTTAATAAAATGGCAAATGTTTTCTCTAAAACAGAAATCACGGTGTTTCTAAAGAGCATTAAAATGGTGGCAAGCATCACTAAAACGCCATAAAATAATTTATTTAAATACCATTTGTTCAAGAGAAATAGATGCCCAAGGGTAAGTACCACAAAGAGCAATAAAGCCTTTGTGCCCACGAGCAGACACGCAAGTAAAACCATAGAAAACAGTATTTTATAGCGGGTATTTTTTTTTAACTGAAAAGCCAAATAACTTAACGATATGGCATAAAAAAAGGTTGCTATACTAGGCACTAAAAATAAACCACTAAACCCAAAGCGGTTACTTTGATAGGTTTCTAGCATTTTTATATCAAACAAAAAACCAATAAAAATAGCAATGGTGTTTATTATAATAACCCACTCAAAAGTAGTTAACACTTTTTTGTCTATTGGTAGGGTATCAATACCGTCAAAAAACAGGAGTATCGAAAATATAAATAGATACCTAGAAAGAATTATAAAGTTTTTAAAAAGGTGCTCCTCTAGGCCACTAGGTAAAAAAGCATATTGACCCACAAAAAAGAAAAGCGTGAGTGATAAGAGAAACAAAAGCATCCTTTTTCTAAATTTTGTTGGGGATAGAAAACTCACCACCAAACTTAAAATAAAAAAGGAGCCCCGAGTAATTGCGCTAAAATTATGAAAATCATAATGTGCGTAAACACATATTTTTACCAATACATCCCCTACAAATAGAAGTAACACAAGCGCTGCCAAGGCTCTTGAGCTTTTAGTATATCCAATGATTCTTTCTTTAATCATTAGCCCCTATTTTTTTGATTACCCGGCACGGGTTACCAACGACCAATGATCCTTTTTCTATGTTTTTATTTACAAGAGTGTTAGCTCCAATAACACAACCATCTTCAATTGTAACCCCAGGTAGTATCGTTGCATTTGCAGCGATCCATACGTTATTTCCGATGGTTACTTTCTTGCAGGTATACCCTTGTTTGTAAATAGGGACTGTAGTGTCTTCAAAATTATGATTTTGGCTATAGACTGTAACATTAGGACCTATTAAAACATCATTTCCTATCTCAATCTCACCGCCAGCATGTAAAACACATCCTCTATTAATGGACACATTATTTCCTAAAGTTAGTTTGCTGGGAGAATCTATATGAGTGTGATCCCAAACAAGAACTTTTCTGCCCTGTTTGTAAGGAAGTAATACATTTCTTAGCCTGCAGCCAATACGGCCAGGAATGGCTTTTAAAAAAGAAAACACCCACAATTGAATTTCGTACTTCATATCGCCTTCATTTTTAATTGCTTTACTGCATTATAATACCATATTGATATCCTAGATATCCAGACAAGCAAGATACAAAAAGCAACAGCTTCTATACTTTCAAGATATCTGTAACTCAGGGAAAAAATTAAAACAATAAACACGATAGATTGTATGTTTGCATTTCTAATTATTTTTATGGATCCTATTGCGCCAAGTACAGAAGAAAGCATGCTGTAATTTATTCTAAGCACACCTAGGCCCATCAATATAAAAATAAGGGTAGCATTTAAATTAAAAGCGATGGCAGGTATTACCTCTAAGATGTTTAAAATATATGCGGTACCATAAATAGCAACGGCAATTCCTAAAGAAAGAAAATTAACACGTATTAGTTTTTTTTTCAAAATAGGCAAAGAGGCGTTTGTTTTAAAAAACACTAATTCCTTAAACCCTATATACCCTTGTAATAATGCAAATGGAAAATAAAAAATAGTCGATAAATAAAAATAAGTACCAAAGGCGCTAGACCCAAAAAAAGCTTTTATATAAAACCGATCAAAAAACCCAATAAAGGTTAGGGTGAGCATTGATAGTATAAAGTGAAAGCTATATCTAGAAATAGTGCTAAGGGCAAAGGAGTCAGTAAATTTAAAAGGCACATTTTTTACAACATATATAGAAAAAACAACAACACTCCCAATAGCGGTATAAGTAAAAACTTCTATTAATGTTTTTGTGCTTGCAGCTCCATTAATGAGCAGCACCGCCGTTATTGCTAATATGATATACTTCCACATATTACTAAATAACTGAGCCGTTACAAATTGCTTTTTTAGCCTTACAATATTGTATAAAAACATCATCAGTGAGGTGCTAAAGGTCAACAAGATCAGTAGGGTAAAAGCAATTTCAATTTTTAAAAAGACCTTTGAAAAAACAAGGCTAAGCAATAGGCTAAACAGCAAGCCCACCCCAAGGGTTATCTTTAATAATTTTTTATCTGTAAGAATGTCGTTTTCTTTTGAGACCTCAGAAAGCCTCAAAAACACTTGCTCTAAGCCAAGAAACCCAAAAGACACACACACTTGTAAAAAGGTTATAAATATGGAATACTCACCATATTCAAAATCACTAAGTGTTGCTTTTAAAACAATGTTGACTAAAAAAACACTTCCTGCCCCTGCTATCATTAACAGCAAGGAAATGTGCTTTTTTAGAAGTTTTAAAAAAATCAATATTTTTTATTGGTTTTTTATGATTGAATATTCTTTGGCTTTTTTATATTTTATTGACAACCAATTAAAAACAAAAAACAAGAACACAAAAAACAGTGGATATAACACATATTTCATAGTGTATATAGGCCTGCCTTCTTCTACAATATTTGGATTATTTATTTGAATAATTGCACTATCTGCGTATACTAATTCGTTTTTTAAGCGGGTATTCTCTTTCTGTAATTTAGCTTTTTCCATCAGCACACCACTATAACTAAAGTTTTTGTCTACAACAACAAGCTGTCCTGAAGTAGACCCCATAAAGGTGTTTTGGTTGTATTTTGATATCGTTGCATCTATTTGTTTAATCGAGAAGTCATTCATTGCAATATTATCTTCTAATACCTGTTTTCCGTTTTGTGCCGTTCGTTGTATTATTTCATTGTTGTTTAAGTATGCTATGGCCCTTTTTAACGTTATTTCATTTGCATGGTTTGACATTACAAAATTAACTTGATGAAATTTATACCCCGAATAAAATGAGTTTGACACGGCCTCTTCATCCTTAAACTGAAGATTTCTCAGCAAGGCCTCTAGTACCCTTTCATTTTTGTCAAAATTTTCAGTAATATCCTTAAAGTTTATCATGGGCGTAATTTCAATACCCCTAATTTCAATGGAGGCTGTTTTAAAGCCATTTTCTTTTAAAAACGCAGTATCTAACGCCTTAGACTTTAGCACCAGAGTGTTAAGAGCACTATAAGTGTACTCTGCAGTATTAAAATTGGTTCTTAAGATAAGTGTTGCTTTCTTTGAGGGTTTTGTGTCTATTTCAGAAAAATAGCCTGCTACAACCCCGGCAATTAGAAGTCCTAGAATAAGATACCAGTTTCTTAAGCAAAACTGAATACTACCATAGATACGAATAGAGATGTTTTTAAATACTTCATTAATCTTATTTAGGAGATATCCTAAATCTATCTCATCATTGCTTGCTTGTGACATATAATTTTATTTACTGTTAATGACTTTTTTTAGACTGACCTTCCAGTCTGTGAGACCAATACCTAGATTGGTTTTTAACTTCATGCAATCCATTACACTATAGGCGGGTCGCTTTGCAAAAGTAGCGTAATGCTCGGTTTTGGCAAGCCTTACGGTGTCTATTTCTGCTGTTGCTTCAAATATAGCTTTTGCAAAATCATACCAAGTACCTGCTCCTTGATTGCTAAAATGGTACAGACCATATCTTGAACTCCTAGTTTCTATAATGGTTATTAATGCACTTGCCAAATCATTTGCACTAGTGGGAGTGCCTGTCTGTTGTGTTGTAATTGTTAAGGCCTTTTCTTCTTTGGCAAACCGCAACATGGAGTTTAAAAAATTATGCCCGTACTGGCTATAAAGCCAAGAGGTGCGAATGATAAAGTGTTTGTTCCATAAAGCTCTAATGTGTTGCTCTCCTTTTAATTTGGACGCTCCGTATACATTTATAGGGCGTGTGTTATCAGTTTCTATGTAGGGTGTTTTCTTTGTGCCATCAAAAACATAATCTGTTGATATGTGCAGCAATACAACATCATTTTCTTTACATGCTTTTGAAATGTTACGTGCTCCTTCTGCGTTAATTAAAAAAGCTAATTTTTCTTCACTCTCAGCTTTTTCTACATTGGTATATGCTGCTGCATTTACACAATAGTCAAAGTTGTTCTCAGCAAAGAACTTCTGTATTAAAACGGTATTTGTGATATCCAGATCTTCTCTGGTTGCAAAATAACATGTAATACCAGCAGACCTATTGAGCTGTTCTCTCAAACATTGCCCCAATTGTCCATTTGATCCTGTAACTAGAAGGTTACTCATTATAATATTTCAGAAATTATTAAAAAATGTTACACCCTGTTATTCCTCATCAAGATACTATTAAACTGCTATGGTTGCGTGTATTAACAATGTATTGGTTTAGTTTAATACCCCGCAAAAATCTAATATGATTTTGTTGTTTGGGAGCTCCAAATTTTTAAAGCCAGAATGGGAGACAAGAAATACAATAATATCAGCTTGTTCAAGGGCATTTGATGTACTAGTAAGCTCCATCGTATCGCTTTGATGTAGATTTGGCTCTACATTCAAGGTTGTAAAAGATGCTTCTTTTAAAGATTTTGCTACCAACAGCGCCGGAGATTCTCTTAAATCATCAATGTCTGGTTTAAAAGCGAGGCCCATACATGCTATCACGGCATCCCTATTATTCTCTCCCTTAAACCCAAGTGCTTTGTTTTTTATTTTTTCTAGCACCCATTGTGTTTTGTAGTTGTTGGTCTCTCTAGATTTTTTAATTAAACCACTTTCCTCTGGAAATTCAGAAACAATAAACCAAGGGTCTACGGCAATACAATGTCCACCAACACCTGTGCCCGGATTTAAAATATTAACCCTAGGGTGTTTGTTTGCAAGGGCAATCATATCCCACACATTTATTGCTGCCTTGTCGCAAATAATAGATAGTTCATTTGCAAATGCTATTTGATTGTCTCTTGAGGCATTTTCAACCAACTTGACCATTTCTGCAGTTTTTGCATTGGTAGGATGTAATTCTCCTACTACAAAATACTTGTAAAAAGCGATAGCTTTTTTAGTGGAAACTTCATTGATACCACCAATAGCACGATCATTATGTTTTAGCTCATGAAGAATATTACCTGGCAGTACTCGTTCTGGACAATAGGCAATGTAAATATGGCCCTCCAACTCAGGTCTGTCTTTATAAATTTGTTTTTCAATTAATCGGGTAGTGCCCACCGGGCTTGTAGATTCTAAAATTACCAAAGCACCTTTTTCTAGTGTGGGAGTAATTTTTGAAACAGCTGTCAATACATAAGAAACATCTGGAACAAAATTATCTTTAAATGGAGTTGGTACCGCAATTAAGTACACCTCTGCTGTTACTGGATGCAATGTTGCCTTTAAAAACTCTTTTTTCACAACATGGTGCACCAAACCATCCAAATCTGGCTCAACAATATGTATTTGCCCTTTATTTATAGTATCAATAACATGTTGGTGTATGTCTACTCCAGTTACATGTAACCCTCTACTGGCTATTAGCGCTGCTGTAGGCAAGCCAATATACCCTAAGCCCATCATCAAGACACTTGGTTTTCTTTCCATCTATAATGCTTTAATATAATCTATAATTTTTTCTGAAGCCGCGCCGTCTCCGTAAGGGTTGTGCAAGGTACTCATGGTGTCATACAGAGAGTCATCACTAAGCAATCTCTCTGCTTCTTCAATAATTCTTGAAGTGTCTGTCCCTACCAGCAGCACAGTGCCCTGTGTCACCGCTTCTGGTCTTTCTGTGGTGTCTCTAGTTACCAATACTGGTTTTCCTAGACTTGGGGCTTCTTCTTGAATACCACCACTGTCTGTAATAATTAAGTAACTTTTTTCCATCAGCCAAATAAAAGCAGCGTATGCTAGTGGTTGTATTAAAAAGATAGAATCAAGACCTCCTAACATTTCATGCACAGGCCCTT
The DNA here is from genome assembly GCA_913048115.1 of uncultured Flavobacteriaceae bacterium. Lineage (GTDB taxonomy): Bacteria > Bacteroidota > Bacteroidia > Flavobacteriales > Flavobacteriaceae > Patiriisocius. Next base: position 62,412 of record CAJWVI010000001.1, read on the forward strand.
TTACATTTGGATTTAAATGGACAGGGTATACAATTTGTGTTTCAGGGTGATTGGTTGCTATGGTTTTTAAGGCAGTACAAATATTATGTAACCCATTCCCGTGGTTTTCTCTGCGGTGTCCTGTAACAAGAACAATTTTTTTATTGAAATCTAAGAGCTTTTTGAGTTGTGAAATTTCAGCATCTACAAAGTTAAGAGCATTCACCTTGGCAACTCCATACAATAAGGCGTCAATCACGGTATTACCCGTTACTAGAATGTTTTCTTCTGCAGTATTTTCTTTTAAAAGGTTGCTTTTTGAACCTTGTGTAGGGGCAAAATGATAATCGGCTATTTTTCCTGTAAGCTGTCTGTTAAATTCTTCAGGGAAAGGATATTGTCTATCATAGGTTCTTAGCCCAGCTTCTACATGACACACTTTAGCGCCGCTGTAAAAAGCTGCGATACCAGCAGCTGTAGAGGTGGTGGTGTCTCCATGGACATAGACAAAATCTGGTTGTACTTCATCCAAAACGGGCTTCATGCCCTCGATAATAGACGCGGTAAGCGTAAATAGATTTTGATTAGGACGCATTAAATTAAGGTCATAATCTGGGGTAATTTCAAAGAACTCTAGTACTTGATCCAGCATCTCTCTATGTTGAGCTGTAACACATACTTTGGTGATGAAATCATCTCGTTCTAGAAATTTTTTAACCAATGGAGCCATTTTTATGGCCTCTGGGCGTGTACCAAATACAATTAAATTTGTTTTTTTCATGTAAATGTTCATGGCACTCACGGCGCCATGTATTTATTATTATTTCACTACAATGTTAAGGCTGCAAATGTAGGTAATTCAAGATCTTTTTTTGAAATAATCATTTCAGTATTACTTAGGTGCCAATTAAGGGCTAGGGTTGCGTCATTATAGATAATACCACGCTCACTTTCTTTGTTATAAACGCGATCACATTTGTATGCAAAGACTGTATTGTCTTCCAAAACACTAAAACCATGTGCAAATCCTCGAGGCACAAAAAGTTGTTTTTTGTTTTCTTTAGAAAGTATAATACTTATACTTTGTCCAAAACTGGGGCTATCTTTTCTAAGATCTACTGCAATATCCAAAACACTTCCTTTTACTACACGCACCAATTTTGCTTGCGCATACACTCCTTTTTGAAAATGTAAACCGCGTATTACACCAAATTTTGAGGTAGATTGATTGTCTTGTACAAACCTAGTATGTATTCCCGTTTGAGCTGTAAATTTTTCTGCATTAAAGGTTTCGCTAAACGTGCCACGTTCATCCTCAAACACCTTTGGTGTAAGAATAAAACAATCTTTTAGGGTAGTTTTTTCTAGTTTCAAATTTAGTCGAGTTGCATTAAATGTTTACCATACCCACTTTTTAATAAGGGTGTTGCTAGGGCGTGAAGTTGTTCTTTTGTAATAAAACCCATTTCATAGGCCGCTTCTTCAATGGCTCCAATTTTTAGGCCCTGGCGCTCTTCAATCACTTCTACAAACTGAGAGGCTTGCATTAATGAGGCAAAGGTTCCTGTGTCTAACCAGGCGGTTCCTTTGTCTAGAATGCTCACATTTAACCTTCCTTGTTGTAGATAAACATTATTTACGTCTGTAATTTCTAATTCACCCCTATGGCTAGGCTTAATGTTTGCGGCAACCTCTAAAATAGAGTTGTCATAAAAATAGATGCCGGGTACTGCGTAATTTGATTTTGGGTGCTCAGGCTTTTCTTCAATAGACAAGGCTTTTCCGTCAGCACCAAAAGCAACCACTCCATACCTTTCTGGATCTTGTACATGATATGCGTATACAATACCACCTATAGGGTTGTTGTTTGCTTGCAGCAATGCTTTTAGTCCAGAACCATAAAAGATATTATCTCCCAAAATCAAAGCTACTTTGTCTTTGCCAATAAAATCTTTACCAATGATAAAGGCTTCTGCTAGACCATTTGGTGCTGCTTGTTCTGCGTATTGAAAATCACAGCCTAATTTTTTTCCATCACCTAGTAGTTTTTTAAATAATGGTAAATCTTGAGGCGTAGAAATTATTAAAATCTCTTTAATACCTGCAAGCATTAAAGTAGATAAGGGATAATAAATCATAGGTTTGTCATACACGGGCATTAACTGTTTGCTCACGGCAAGGGTTAATGGGTGTAGTCTGGTACCGCTTCCTCCGGCAAGTATGATTCCTTTCAAAATATATACGTTTTATAAGTGTTTAAAATAATCGTTCACTGTTTTCTAGATACCATGCTATTGTTTTTTCAATGCCGCTTTCAAAATTCTCATCGGCTTTCCAGCCCAATTCATTTTCTATTTTAGTAGCATCAATAGCATATCTAAAGTCATGTCCAGGCCTGTCTGTTACAAACGTAATTTGCTCTTTATATGAAAACCCTTTAGGTTGTAAGGTATCTAGTATTTTGCAAATAGTATGTGCAATGTATAGGTTTTCCCGTTCATTGCGCCCACCAATATTGTAGGTCTCTCCTAATTTACCGGTATCAATAGCTTTTTTAATCCCGACACAATGATCCCTTACATAGAGCCAATCTCTTATGTTCTTTCCATCGCCATACATTGGGATAGGCTCTCCCGCAACAGCTTTTCTAATAATGGTAGGGATTAATTTTTCTTTATGTTGGTTTGGGCCATAGTTGTTAGAGCAATTAGTAGTCACTACCGGCATACCGTAGGTATGATAATAACTACGCACAATAAAATCACTAGAGGCCTTAGAGGCGCTGTAAGGACTGTTTGGCGCATACGGTGTTTCTTCTGTAAATAAACCAGAAGCACCAAGTGTTCCATAAACCTCATCTGTAGAAACATGTAAAAAACGGTTCGCCTCACATCCTTCTTTAAAAAGGTTAGGACCCTCCATCCAGAGTTTATATGCAGCTTGCAACACATTAAAAGTTCCTGTAATGTTGGTGGCAATAAAAGCGCCTGGATTTGTTATAGAGTTATCTACATGAGATTCTGCAGCAAAATGAACCACCCTATTAAATTGATGTTTTTCAAACAAAGAAGAAACCAAAGTCACATCACAAATATCTCCTTCTATAAAATGATAGTTTGGAAGACGTGAAACAACGTCTAGGTTTTTTAAATCTCCTGCATAGGTGAGTTTATCTAAGACAAATATCTCATCTTGAGTATCTTCCAAAACATAAGCAACATAGTTAGACCCAATAAAACCAGCACCTCCGGTAATTAATATTTTATTTGTCATAGACTCTTTAGTGCTATTGTAGAATTAATTTCAACATTTTTTCTGTTATCAAATAGGTTGGCTTTACACCTGTTGTACCAAGACCTCCAGAGGCTAAGGTGCTCCCGGTCTCTAGGGGGTTATCACTAGCGTAGTATGCGTACATCACCTTTACATCGTTGCTTATACTGCCTCTAATGGTTGATGCCGACTGTATGGCTTTTTGATAATGAGCACCTTCCATTTCTAAACCAACAACATTCCAAGTTGAGGTGAAAAAAAACCGCAAGACATCTCTGTTTTGCAGAGACGTACCAAGTACACTTATCATAGAGCCTTCGCATACGGCAACATCATCATTGTTAAAATGAGCAACTTTTAATTTATTGTCGAAAGGATAATTATCTGCAGTGCCCTCAAATACATGTGCAGATGGAATCATGATATCACCTTTACCTCCCGCCAAAATTCCTGCTTTACCCATGATCCCGATAAATATAACGTTTAAGAAGTGTGTTTTGGTATCTGTAGCATATGGTTTTAAAAGCTCGTCCATGGTCTCATAGGCTTGTTCTCCAAAAGCATAATCCATCACGATAATTACAGGCTTGTCTGCCGCTTGTTTTTTAGAAGGTTGCATTCCATAAGGCAAAGATTTTAGCTTTGCAGTATCAAAAATTTGTACATTAATATTTGTGCCACTGGTGTCTTCAAGGAATGTCATCCCTTCCTTTTTGGCCAATAGTGTTGTTTTTTCACGTTGTTTGTTGCTACTAACCCCGCTTAAGAGTTCATACAAATGCATGCGTCCCTTTTTTGCTTCTTTAGGCAATGCTTTTTCTGCATACAAACTATTCATTACACTATGCATGTTAGCACTAATAATATGGATGGGCCGCTCTAGTAACTCTTGTTTTCTTAGGGTTTCTTTAATGTTAAAGGCCCAACGCTCTCCGTGAATATGATGCCCTATACGCTCTCTTAACACAGGGCTAAAGGTGATAATTCTTTTTTCGTTTTCTACTATTTCATTGATAGCACCTTTCCCTAAATGATAGATAATGCTCAAAAAACGGTGTTCGTTCTCTTTACAAGAAAAAGCGGTGTACACCTCATTAACTTCTTCAAAAGTGCGTCCTAAAAAATTGGCGGTATGGGTAAGGGCAATTTCTTTTTCTTTTTGGCTTAGCGTTTCTTTTTTGAGAACTGCTTGCTCTAGTTTTTTCCAGTCTCTATTAACATCTTTACCGTCATTAATAACTACTTGACGCATAATTTTGTGAGACTCTATGTATAAAAAAGTAAGGTGAGTAAGAATGTCATAGATTTCTGAACGCCCTCTAGTGACCTCAATATTCATCTGCTCTTGGTCGATACGGTAACAGTTTCGTCTTCTTTTGGCAGGAATAATAGGAGTGAAATGAGAATTTTTATATCCCTCATCACTGGTAAGGTTGATGTACCTGCACTCTTCTATGCCGTATGGTAATCTATCGATAACGTATAGTAATCCTTGTAGTTCAGATTTTTCTTCAGCGATAGTGCCATAAATTTCTGGTCGAAGTGTAAGAAGTGCTTCACGTAAAGATTCTCCAGAGACGCCCATTGGTTTGTAGAAGCCTCTGTTAAAGAGGTGGCGCATGGTAATGTATAACCGCTCGATAGCTCCTGTGCTTTCTTGAGCTCTAGATCTTGTATGTGATTTTGGTTTTGTCATACCCACAAAGATAACATATTCTTTTGGGCAACAAATGTTGATAAAATTGAAACGAGTTTTTTTTTAACATTTCTTCTAAAACACAAACGATTTAAAGCCATGAAGTGTTTTATAATTTAGCAGTAAACACTTGCTATTAAAGGGCTGTTAGCTTATAGGCGTTTAGTCCATCAGCAATTTTTCTATCATTAGAGAGCCTAGGCACTTTATTTTGACCGCCTAATTTTCCTTGTGACTTCATATAGCCTTGGAAGGCCCCTTTTTGAAGGGCACTAATCTTAAGGGGTTGTAGCATATTTCCGTCTAATAAATCCTTGTAGTAGCTATTTTGAATTTGCAAAGCGGCATCTAGTTTCTCGGCGATCTTATTGAGGTTATGTTCTGTGTTTTCAAACTCTATAAACCATTCGTGGTATGCTAGCTCTCCCTCTTTTGGATTGGTTTGCGGTGCCACTGTAAATTCTGAAATAGAAAACCCACAAGCATCCATAGCTTTTTTCATGGCGGTTTCTACCTCTTTTCCGATAACATGCTCACCAAAGGCAGAAATGAAATGTTTGATGCGTCCCGTAACAATAATACGGTAGGGTTTTAGGGAGGTAAACTCAACGGTGTCACCAATATTATAGCTCCACAACCCTGCATTGGTTGAAATAAGCAACACATAGTTTATGCCTAATTGTACTTCCCCCACGGTAAGCCTTTTTGGATGTTCGGTAAAAAAATGATCTGCTTCAACAAATTCATAAAAAATACCACTATCTAATTGTAAAAGCATCCCTTTTTTAGCCTGGCTATCTTGAAAAGCAAAAAAACCTTCACTAGCCGGAAATAACTCTATACTAGGTACTTCTCTCCCAATCAAGGCTTCAAACTTTGCGCGATACGGCTCAAAGTTGACTCCCCCGTAGATAAAAAGCTGGAAGTTCTTGAAGAGGTCTCCTGTTTTTTTGCCAGTAACTTCGGTTAATTTTTCAAAATACATTTGTACCCATGGTGGGATGCCGCTTATTACGGTCATGTCTTCATTCTTGGTTTCTTTTACAACAGCATCTACTTTGGTCTCCCAGTCTTCTATGCAATTGGTTTCCCAGGAGGGGAGCCTATTTTTTAAGAGGTATTTAGGGACATAATGTGCTACAATTCCAGAGAGTCTTCCAAGGCCAATACCATTTTGTGTTGTCATTTCTGGGCTGCCTTGAAGAAAAATCATTTTCCCATCTACAAAACTCGCATTTCCTGTTTCATGGATATAACATAATATAGCATTACGAGCCGCTGCGATGTGCGTTGGCATAGACTCTTTTGTTAAGGGAATGTACTTTGCTCCAGAGGTTGTCCCAGAGGTTTTGGCAAAATATAAAGGCTTTCCAGGCCAAATGATGTCTTCTTCTCCTGCTACAACGCGGTCCACATAACTGCGCAAAGCTTCATAATCCCGCACAGGCACCTTAGCAATAAAGTCTTGGTGTGATGCTATTTCAGCAAAACCATGATCTTTTCCAAAAACGGTGTCTTTAGCCGTGGCTATTAAATTTTTAAATACCCTCTCTTGGGTTTCTACAGGGCTAGAAGCCCATTGATTGATTTGGCGTACTGCAATTTTTGCAAATATTTTAGCACCGATAGCTTTTAGTGACACGCGTTGTAGTTTTTAGTTTAATCAAAATCAATAAAGTCTTGAGGGTTTACAGGATACCCTTCTCTCCACAATTCAAAATGTAAATGAGGCCCCGTGGTTAACTCACCAGTGTTCCCTACGGTAGCAATAACTTCACCCCCCTTTACAATATCTCCTTGGTTTTTACTTAGTGAAGCATTGTGCTTATAAGCAGTTATTGTGTTGTTTATGTGTTTTAAAATAATAACATTACCCGTTTCTGGAGTCCATCCCGCAAAGATAACAGTGCCGTCTGCCGCTGCTTTTACAGGGGCATTTCTAACCGTAACAACATCAAGGGCAAAGTGTTTAAGCTCTGGATTATAACCTTCAGAGATTGTTCCTTTTACTGGGGCAAAAAACACCACACCTATTTCGGTGGCGTTTAATAATGGATTGTATTTGTCTTCTTGTGCTACTTTTTCACGTAATAATGAGTCTTGTCTAGAGGGGGTGAAGTCAATAAGAGCTACTTCTGTTCTTGCCAATTCAAGGATCGAATCTTTATTAAAATTCACCTTTTCAACATCTCCAGATAACACCTTGCGTATCGAGTTTAGGTATTGTTTATTTACATTAATAATATTTTGTAAAGAATCTGTTTTGTAGGATAGCTCTGTGGCTTTTTTCTCTAAAGAAGTTGAAGAGTATCCAGGGATGTACTCTCTTAAAGGAGTGAAAGCAATAATAATAGCAGTAATAACAACTAAGAAAATAGCAAATAGCGTGCTAAATACAAATACATTAAGCCTATTTAGTTTGAAAGAAAAACGCTCTTCAAAAGTCTCCTCGTTAAGCACCACAAAACGGTACTTATGTAAGAGTTTCTTTTTAATTTTATTAGATCTGTTTTCTTTTTCCCCCATCAAATGTGTATCGTAAACCACAAATATAAAATAAACCATGTTGCTTACATAGGTATTGTTCAATACAAAACGAATAATCTAAGGATTTCTTATTACCTTTGTTTTATAAAATATAGTATTATGGTAGCATTAGCATTTTTCTTAGTCATTGGTTGGCCTCAAATCGTATTAATCGCAGTAGTAATTTTACTATTGTTTGGTGGTAGAAAAATACCAGAATTAATGCGCGGTCTTGGAAGCGGAATTAAAGAATTTAAAGACGCCTCTAAAGAGCCATCTGAAGAGGAAGACACAAAAATAGAGCCTTAATTAAAAAGGATATACAGTAAAAGCCTCTTGCATTTTTGTGAGGGGTTTTTTTATACACTAGGATGTTCCAGCTCTTGGAGAATAACACCTCTAGTTTGTTTGTTAATGGCGCGCTTATCATCTAGAGTCTTTCCCTTTGTAGCAATAAACGATAGCGTTTTAACTCTTAATCTCCCGGGATATCCACTAAAAAATTGATAAGAAAACCGTTTCTTATTGTCATGAAATACAATTGGCGCTATATGTATTTGATGTTCTATCGCTAGTCTAAAAGCCCCATCTTTAAAAGTATCTAAAACAATAGTTGTGTCATCGGGCACTCCTCCTTCTGGGAAAATACAAATACTCAAGCCTTGATTCAATCTTCTTTGAGCACTATCAAAGACTTCTTTACGACTTCTGGGATTATTTCTATCTACTAAAATACAACTGCGTTTATAAAAGAAGCCAAAAAGAGGAATTTTGCTTAATTCTTTTTTGCCGACAAACACAAAAGGATTTTTTGTAACATACAGCATCAACATAATGTCTGTCATAGAGGTGTGGTTTGAAACAAACATATAGCTTTCTCCTTTTTGATAGCGTTCTCCTCTTTCAATTTTCGGGATCAAGCCCATTCCATATAAAATAAAAGTAGCCCAGATTCTTGCCAATTTAAAAAAGGCAGGATACCACGCTTGCTTTAGTGTGCTAAGGAGTAAAAAAGGGAACATAACCAAGATTGGAATAGCCATAAGGGCATAAAACCAAATCCGATACAAAAAGAAAAGTGGATATGTTACTATTTTCATAAGTTCCAAAAATACCAATTTGAATTACCTAATAACATGAAAAGGATTAACTTTGTGTAATATTAAAGAAACAACCTTTTTAGAGGGCAGCACTATGTCAAGAATACTTACAGGAATACAAAGCACAGGAACCCCGCATTTAGGGAATATATTAGGGGCCATTATGCCTGCTATTGAAATGGCAAACAACCCAAAAAATGACAGCTTTCTATTTATCGCTAATCTACATACCCTTACTCAAATTAAGGATGCTAAAGTATTGCGTGAAAACACTCACAGTACTGCCGCTACTTGGTTAGCCTTTGGCTTGGACGTAGAGAAAACTGTTTTTTACCGTCAAAGCGATATTCCTCAAGTTACCGAATTGTCATGGTATCTAAGTTGTTTTTTCCCTTATCAACGCCTTACATTAGCACATTCTTTTAAAGATAAATCTGGAAGACTAGAGGATGTAAACTCAGGCCTGTTTAGCTACCCAATGCTTATGGCGGCAGATATATTGTTATATGATGCGCAGTTTATTCCCGTTGGTAAAGATCAATTACAGCACATAGAAATGACTCGTGATGTGGCTTCTAGATTTCATGCGCAAGTTGGAGAAACATTCGTTTTGCCAGAAGCAACCCTTCAAGAAAACACCAAATTAATTCCAGGACTTGATGGTCATAAAATGAGCAAGTCTAGAGACAATACTATTAATATTTTTTTACCTCAAAAGCAATTGCGCAAGCAGGTCATGAAAATAGAGACAGACAGCACTCCATTAGAAGCACCTAAAGATTGGGCCAGCTGTAATTGTTTTGCTATTTATACTTTACTAGCCTGTGGGGCTGAAATCACTCAAATGAAAGCTAATTATGAAGGTGGTAACTATGGCTACGGTCATGCAAAGCAGGCCTTGTACGAATTAATTCTTACCAAATTTGATGCTCCTAGAACGCGCTATATACATTTTATGGAAAACACACACCTTATTGATGCTGCCCTTGAGGTAGGAGCTGGCAAAGCAACTCAAGTGGCTAATGCTGTATTGCAGCGTGTGAGATTGAAGCTAGGATACTAAAGATTCTTTTTAAAAGCGCCCTCACCGCATCGTGAGCATACCATGATTAATAAACGACTTCTTATTAAAAATCTACTGGCTCATAATGATGAGAGTAGTTTTTATGATAAAAAGCGTAAAATAGATCTATCAAACAAGGAGGGGAAGGCTAAGTTTTTAAAACACATTTGCGCATTAAGCAATAGCAACCCAGCCAACAACAGCTTTATTGTAATTGGTGTTGAAGATGCTACCAATGAAATTAGGGGGGTTGATTTTTTTGATGATAGTAAGATCCAAAACCTGATCAACGCCTATCTTACAAATGCTCCAATTATCACCTATGAAAATGTTGCGTTTCCTACCTTACCGCCTCATAAAGTTGTTGGTTTGGTAACCATACGGCCCAATGCAGAGATCACATCACTGCGTAAAAACATCTGGAAATACTGGGGAGGAACTGTTTTTTTGAGAGATGGCAGTATCTCGATGCCTAAAGATTTTGATATTGAGATTAAAGATATAAATAGTGCGCTTGTAAAAGCTATTGAAAACAAAGCAAAAAACAACATAAAACACACCCTTGACGGGGTTATAGACTTTACCAATAAACGCCACAAAGACCTAGATGCTCAGTACAAAGTATTTAAAGAACTTTTTGTGGTATGTTGGGCTGGAGTTGCTAAAATTATTAAAGGGAACACCTACTATTCTAGAGTAGAAATTGCGCTTGTTAATGAACAAGTGCGCTTGTTTTATTCTGCCCTTGATGAGGTGCGCATCCACTGTACCGATGACGAGTTTATAATTACAGAATATGTACTATTAGGACTAAACAACCAAGACAAATACTACCCTCTTGAGGAAGTTCGAATTACGTTTCAAGAAAATGGATTGTATCAAATAGATGCGACACTATTGTTTACACCGCCACAATACAATAAGGAAACATTACATCACATTCAAAATACAAATAATGCTTTGCTAAGGAAGCTAAAAAAAAACATTCCATTAGGCCTAAATGAACTCCAGGACTTAAAGCAACTTCCTGCTACCTATCTTATTTCTTATCTCAATGGTTTTACACAAGCAAAAGAAAAATTAATAGCAGCAAAACCACTTTTAAAACCCTTTGAAGGTGTGTACGCCTCATTTAAAGAGTCTGTTCGAATTCTTCGAAAACTTAAATATAACACAGAATGATTCCCCCAACAAGAACATTGGTTATCGGTGATATCCATGGCGGCCTAAAGGCCTTGCAGCAAGTATTGCAGCGCGCAGATATTTCAAAAAAAGACACCCTAATTTTTTTGGGTGATTATGGAGATGGCTGGAGTGATTCTGCTGCAGTTATTTCATTTTTAATGACTTTAAGTAGTACACACACGTGTATTTTTTTACGAGGAAATCACGACTACCTCGTACATCGCTATTTAACAATAAACGACACAAACCCTTTGTGGGTTAACCATGGTGGAGCTTCTACCATAGAGAGTTATAAAAAAGTCTCACAGGATCAAAAGAGCGCCCATATTTCATTTCTAGAAAAACTACACAATTACTATATAGACCCACAAAACAGATTGTTTGTCCATGCAGGATTTACCAATCAAGCAGGGCCTAAGAATGAGTTTTACCCTCATTTTGTTTACTGGGACAGAACATTGTGGGAAACCGCATGTAGTTTAGACCCTTCTCTTTCCATAAAAAGCAATCGATATCCAAAGCGGTTCTTACAATTTAATGAAATATATATAGGCCATACTCCTACCACTAAAATTGGGAAAACAGTGCCTACTTGCTATGCAAATGTTTGGAATATTGATACTGGAGCCGCATTTAAAGGGCGTATTTCTGTGCTAGAGATATCAACAAAAGAGTTTTGGCAAAGCGACCCTGTATATTCCTTGTACCCTCAAGAAAAAGGGCGTAATTAAAAAAGCTCTAGAGGAACAATTTAGATCCTCTAGAGCTTTATTTAGTATGTGTAAAACAAAGAAGCGTTAGTGCTTATAAATCAAACTTGATTCCTTGAGCAAGTGGAAGCTCATCTGAATAGTTTACCGTATTGGTTTGTCTTCTCATATACACTTTCCAAGCATCTGAACCGCTTTCACGTCCTCCGCCAGTTTCTTTTTCACCACCAAAAGCACCGCCTATTTCAGCGCCACTAGTACCAATATTTACATTGGCAATACCACAATCTGAACCTGCAAATGACAAGAATTTCTCTGCCTCTTTCAATTCGTTAGTCATGATTGCAGATGATAGTCCTTGTGCAACTCCATTTTGCATTTCTATAGCCTGTTCAACCTCACCTGTATATTTCATCAAATAAAGAATAGGAGCAAATGTTTCATGCTGTACAATCTCAAAACTATTTTCAGCTTCAATAATTGCTGGCTTTACGTAACAACCACTTTCAAATCCTGGACCTTCTAAAACACCCCCTTCTACAAGTACGTTTGCTCCTTCGGCTTTTGCTTTTTCAATGGCGGCTAAGTATGTGTTTGCTGCATCCACATCTATTAATGGGCCTACATGATTATTTTCATCCAGTGGGTTACCAATAATAATTTGTTTGTATGCTCCAACAATAGCATCCCTTACTTTATTATAAACACTTTCGTGAATAATCAATCTTCTTGTTGAGGTACAACGTTGTCCTGCAGTTCCAACGGCTCCAAAAACAGCTCCGGGGACAACAACTTTAAGGTCTGCAGTAGGGGTAATAATAATAGCGTTATTTCCACCTAATTCTAATAATGATTTTCCAAAACGTTCTGCCACTTTTGCGCCAACAATTCGACCCATACGAGTAGAACCTGTTGCCGATATTAATGGAATTCTAGTATCTGTCGTCATCATTTCACCTACTTTGTAATCTCCATTAATGATAGAAGAGATTCCCTCTGGAAGGTTGTTGTCTTTTAATACACCTGCAATGATGTTTTGACAAGCTACAGAGCACATGGGTGCTTTTTCACTTCCTTTCCAAACACATACATCACCACAAACCCATGCCAAAGCAGTATTCCAGGCCCAAACAGCTACTGGAAAATTAAATGCTGAGATGATGCCAACAATACCAATAGAGTGCCACTGTTCTCTCATAACGTGACCAGGACGCTCTGAAGGAATGGTTTGCCCATTTAATTGTCTTGATAGCCCTACTGCGAAATCACAAATGTCAATCATTTCTTGTACCTCACCATATCCTTCTTGTAATGATTTTCCCATTTCATAAGAAACAAGCTTTCCAAGAGGCTTTTTTAATTCACGTAATTTATTACCAAATTGGCGGACAATTTCACCACGAAGAGGTGCTGGCATTGTTCTAAAAGACAGAAAAGCTTTTTGAGAACTTGCAATTACCTGCTCGTATTCCTCTTTTGTAGTTGCGGTTACTTTACCAATTAAAGCGCCATCTACAGGAGAGTACGAAGCAATTTGCTCGCCACCTGGGTACCATGTGTTTCCTGTTGAGGTTCCGTGATTTACGGCCTTAAGCCCTAGTTGTTTTAATGCTTCGTCCATGCCGAAGTCTTTTGCTACTGTTGACATAAAATTTATTTTTTATCCCCTTTGTTACAGAGGTTGTTTTTCCGCAAGCGGAATTTATTAGGTATTTTAATTTCTATTTCCTTTAGCACGCCCAAAACATTAAGGCCTTGAGGCTGTGGCGCGAAGATACGATTTTGCTCACGTTCACAAAAAGATTAATGGTCGTTGTGTTTAAAGATTTCATTTACACCAAATTATACTATTAAAAATCACTTAAATTCTTGAATAATGTAGTGTTAGAGTATTCTGATTTATAGCTGTAATATCCCCCACGTGGCTTTATAATTACAAAACTACCGCAGTTAAAATGTAGCGGGAAAAACAAGGTTTCTATTGTTTAATTGTGGTCTAAATACCAATCCACACCCTTTTTAAATCGGGGGAGTCCATCTGTGTTTTTGTTTAACAAAAGACTTGCTGCCACTGCTGTTGCATGAGTCTTCGCTTGGGTAATACTGAATCACAATGGTTTGTAGAGAGTCTAATTTTTTTGAAATAGAAATTTCATAGCCAAGGCGCACATTTTAAGCTCTTTTTTAGAGAGCACGCCGGTGATTTCTCTTTTCATTTTTACAAAAACTTGGAGAGAATCGCTCTGATAAGAAAGTAAAATATGGCTTTCTTTTTCTGTTTTATTGTGCTGAATTTTAGATGTTTTTTGAAGTTCTGTTCTTAAATATAAGGTAGATTTTGAGCCATGCAAAGCGAATATAACCCAAGGCAAAGTCCTAAATAAAGACTTTTTTATAATTCATTTCTATTTAGTAAACCTTTTGTCTACTTCCATTGTGGTATTACAATTATTGCAGGTTCTTAAATCTTCACTACCGTAAAAATCCTTAAAATGTTTAAAAAAGTCTGTTTCTACGTCATTAAGTGGGAAGTACACTTCGTGTAATTTTTCATTACAAGAATCACAAAACCATAATAAACCATCATTTCCTTTAAGTTTTTTTCTATTACGCTCTATCACCAAACCTATAGAGTTATCTCCACGTACAGGAGAGTGAGGCACCTTGGCTGGATGAAGATACATATCTCCAGGGCCAAGTTCCATGGTTTTTTTTACGCCATCTTCTTGTATATGAACCTGAATATTTCCTTCTAGTTGGTAAAACAATTCTTCTGTTTCATTGTAATGGTAGTCTTTTCGGGCATTTGGCCCTCCAACAATCATGACAATATAATCTCCAGCTTCTTTGTATAGATTTTTGTTTCCCACAGGCGGCTTTAGTAATGCTCTGTTGTCTTTAATCCATTGATTTAAATTAAACGGTTTTTGAATTGCCATGGTTACTTTTTTTTGTTACAGTATAAAAGTACATCAAATTTAGGAGTGTAAAAAAAAACTCTAATAAAATAGCTTGAGCAGGCTACCTATTGGAGTTTTAATCTTTAAGTGAGTAGGTGTTAACGTTTATAGAAAAGTTGTGTAAAGTAATACGTTCCTTGGTTGTTTGGTATAATGCCAAATCCAGAATGTGTATAATTACCTTCTATGGTTCTTCTATGACCTGGGCTGTTTAGCCAAGCTGTAACTACACTATGGGCATCACTGTATCCAAAGGCTACATTTTCCCCCACTTTTTCTGCTCCTTGGTATTTAAGTGCTTCTGAGCGGTAATGGAAATTATCGTGATTAATTTCATGTAGATCAATCATGTATTTTGTGTGATCTACTGCAAAGGCAGATGCGTGTTGTTGATCAATTTCAATAATATTCATTCCTAAGGATATTCTGTGATCGTTTATTAAGGATAAAATATCTTCTGCCAGTTCCCAGTTTGTTTCTTTTGCAAGATTTAGGTCAATGGTGTAATCTTCGGTAATTCCTGTTTCAATATCCTCTGTTGAGCAAGAAGCTAGGGATATTAATAAAACAATAGCAAGTAGGTTAGTTTTTAATGATTTCATAATTTAGGGTTCATCAAATTTGGTGCTGATGATGGTTCAAATATAAGTAATTACAACATACAAAAACACTTTAGCTGATATTTTGTGTCTTTTATCGATGTTATTGGTCTTTTTTAAAGCATTTAATATGAGTAAAAACTCCTATATGCATTGTTAATAGTGATTTTATCGATAAAGTACGTTTACTGTAAAAAATTACAAATAAATTTATTATTTATGTTTTTAGTCGATCTTTTAATGCGTTTAAGCGTATATTTTAATTAAAAATAACGTCAAAAATATTAATTCTTACACTTTTTTTCAATAAAATCGACGAAATGCATCATTGTGTTTTAGGATTTTAGCGTATTAGATGGTAGAACTATTTGTATGGAAAATAAGATGCTTATTTTAGTAGCATGAGAATCTCTCTTTTTATACTATTTACTATAATCATTACGGCATGCCAAGAATCGCCAAATAAAGTACAATCTCTCAATGGGAGTGATTGGCAATTTGTAGAAACAGGTGCTCAAAATTGGAAGCCTGCTCAAATTCCAGGGACTGTGCAAACAGATTTGCTAAGGTTGGGCAAAATTCCAGATCCATTTTTATTAAATAACGAAGACAGCATTCAATGGGTTTCTCAGCGAGATTGGACCTACAAAAAAATATTTTCTGTTCCTTCTAAAATTTTAAAGAAACAACATCATATTTTAATATTTGAGGGCTTAGACACCTATGCCCAGATTGTTTTAAATGACTCCTTACTCTTTAAAAGTGATAATGCTTTTAGAGGCTATGATTTTAATGTTTCTAAAATATTACAACATGAAAACACTCTTGAAATTACATTAGGCAGTCCAGATACTATAGAGAACAATGCAGCGGCAAGATTAAACTACCAGCTTCCAGAGGCTCCTAGAGTATTCTCGCGAAAACCACAATTTCAATATGGTTGGGATTGGGGGCCTAAAATTAAAACCATGGGTATTTGGCGAGATGTTTCTTTATTTAGTTATGCCGAAGTGAGAATGACAGAAGCCTTTATTAAAACAGATGCTATTTCAAAAGAGAAGGCAACACTTACTGCAGAAATTGAATTTGAAACTTTTGATTTCCACAAAAACACTGTTGAAATTATAAACAATTCTACAAATAAAACAATAGAGCACCCCCTTGAGATTTTCGGAAAAGACACCTATACATTTCCGATCACGATTAAAAACCCTAAGCTTTGGTGGACACACAACCTGGGAGACCCTTTTTTGTATGATTTTACCATCAACTTAAAAAAAGGAAATACCGTCATACAAACCATAAACAAAAAAATAGGGCTCAGAAGCATAGAGCTGGTTACTGAAAAAGATAGTATCGGAGAAGGGTTTTATTTTAAACTTAATGGAAAACCGGTGTACATGAAAGGAGCCAACTATATCCCGCAAAACATATTTTTGGCAGAAGTGAAACCGCAAGACCGAAAAAAATTACTGAATGATGTGGTAGCAGCAAACATGAATATGCTCCGTGTTTGGGGTGGTGGTGTATATGAGGATGACTTATTTTATGAGCTATGTGATGAAAAAGGAATTCTTGTTTGGCAAGATTTTATGTTTGCCTGTGCTATGTATCCTGGAGATAAAGATTTTCTAGAGAATGTTAAAGCAGAAGCCATAGATAATGTAAAACGACTAAGAAATCACCCAAGTATTGCGCTTTGGTGTGGTAATAATGAAAATAGTGAAGGCTGGAATCGCTGGGGCTGGCAAGCAGACAAAACAGAAGCTCAAAAACAAGAAATCTGGAAGAGTTACCAAGCGGTTTTTAATGATATTTTACCCAAGGTCGTAGATAGTTTACATCCTGGCATTTCATATTGGGAGAGTTCGCCAAAGTTTGGCCGTGGTGATTCGCGCTACCAGTTTGAAGGAGATGCGCATGATTGGTGGGTATGGCATGACGGCTACCCCTTTGAGCATTTTGAGAAGGAGGTACCAAGATTTATGAGTGAATTTGGGTTTCAATCCTTTCCCAGTTACCAGACCATTAAATACTTTACTGGGAAAGACATAATAGACTTAAACCACCCAAGCTTTAAAAGCCACCAAAAACACGCTAGAGGCTTCAAGCTCATTAAACAATATATGGAACGAGACTTCCCTGTACCTAGCAATGATGAAGATTATGTCTATGTGAGTCAATTATTACAAGCCTATGGTATTACGAGAGGAATTAAAGCACATCGTTTAGCAAAACCGTATAACATGGGGACTCTATATTGGCAACTAAATGATTGTTGGCCAGCAGTTTCTTGGTCTAGTATTGATGGTTTAGGAAACTGGAAAGCATTACACTATAAGGTAAAAGAAGCCTTTGAAGATGTTATTATTATAACAAAAAGCAAAGATTTGGGTGTTGAAATATCAATAATAAATGACACGTTTAAAACCGTTTCTGACACTTTAAAAGTAGCCTTACTTGATTTTAAAGGACGTGTTTTGGACAGAAAAGAGATTGCTATAACGACAAAAACGTTAAGCAGTGAGATGGCCTTCCATTATACTATGACAGCGTCAAGGATTCAGGAAAATCCCTCACAGATGGTGCTAAAGGTAACCTTTGGAAACAAAACGAGCCTTCATTATTTTACAAATCCAAAAAACTTAGACCTTCCAAAAGAGCAACTTGATATTTCTAAAACTCTTTCAGAAAAAGGGATTATATACACAGTTACATCAAAGACATTACAAAAAAACGTGTATTTATATACAGATAATGCAGCACATTTTACTAACAACTTTTTTGACCTTTTACCAGGAGAAACCAAAGAAGTAAGCGCAGATACCACTAGAGAATTGCCAAACCGAGTTTTATATAAAACATTAAACGGCGTACATCAAAGAATCAATCTAACACCATGAAAAACATCTTATTAGTATGCATCTTATTTAACGTACTAGCTTGTCAAAATACAGAACGCTCTTGGGTTGTTGATGAAATTGCTATTATTCCAGCGCCACAGCAAATAACAGTAGGGAAGGGATATTTTGAAATACCACAAAAAATACGCATCCAAGCTCCAGCTGTTTTTGACAATGAATCTCATCTTTTAGGCTCATATTTAAAAAACACAGCTGCTGTTGAATACTTAAAAGGGAGTAGAATAGATGCTCCAAATATTATTTTTGAAATAGACAATACCATTATAAAAGAGGGTTATATTTTAGCCGTTTTAGCCAATAAAATTTTAATTAAAGCCAACAGCTCATCTGGTGCTTTTTATGCAGTACAGTCATTAATACAGTTATTGCCGCCAAAACTAGACCAGGAACCTCCAACATGGCTTGGCGCAATTAAAATACCTGTTCACACAATACAAGATGCTCCAGCATTTCCATATCGCGGGATGCACCTAGATGTATCACGTCATTTTTTCCCAAAAGAATTTATCAAAAAATATATAGCTCATCTGGCTTCTTTAAAAATGAACACATTTCATTGGCACTTAACAGACGACCAAGGATGGCGCATTGAGATAAAACAATATCCAGAGTTAACCAGTAAAGGAGCCTATCGAGAAGAAACCTTGATAGGGCATTATAATGAATCGCCACAAAAATTTGATGGGAAACGCTATGGAGGTTTTTATACCCAAGAAGAGGTCAAAGAAATTGTTGCTTTTGCCAAACAACATCATGTAAGCGTCATTCCAGAGATAGAGTTACCTGGCCACGCGCAGGCAGCAATTCACGGCTATCCAGAACTAGGCTGCAGTGGTGAGCAAGTTCCTGTAGCCACAAAATGGGGTGTTTTTGAGAATATTTATTGTCCAAAACCAGAAACATTTACCTTCCTTAAAAATGTATTGGATGAGGTGATGCCACTATTCCCTAGCCAGTATATCCATATTGGTGGTGATGAAGCGCCAAAAACTGCCTGGAAAAAGTGTGCGCATTGCCAAGCATTAATAAAAGAAAAAGCATTGGGAGATGAACACGGCCTGCAAAGTTATTTCATCAAAGAAATAGAGATGCACATCAACAAAAAAGGAAAAAAAATCATTGGTTGGGATGAAATCTTAGAAGGAGGCTTGGCGCCCAATGCAACGGTAATGTCTTGGCGAGGTACCCAAGGCGCAGTAGCGGCAGCAAAGCAAGGGCATGATGTTATATTAACCCCTACATCGCATGCTTATTTCGATTATTATCAAGCAACCTATGATGATGAACCTACTGCTATTGGAGGATATTTACCCTTAAAAAAAGTCTATGGTTTTAATCCAATACCTAAGGCGCTTCAGGGCACAGATGCTTCCAAACATGTATTAGGAGCTCAGGGCAACATATGGACAGAGTACATGAAAACTCCAGATCAAGTAATGTATATGGCATTTCCAAGAATATTAGCGATGAGTGAAGTAGTTTGGACAGGTGCTACCTCAGATTTAGATAAAGAGTACAGTAGTTTCTTATCACGACTAGAACCCTACCTAGAGAGGCTTGATGCTAAAGGTATAAACTACGCCAATCATCTTTTTGATTTAGAAGGGACGGTTGTAAAAAAAGAAGGGCAAGTATTTTATGAGCTAAGCACTCCTACTGCAGGAAAACAAATAAAATACAGCGTTAACAATGCCTTGGAACAAACATATATCAAACCATTTATTGTTTCTACAGATGCTACTATAAAAGGGCAAGTTTATAAAAATAAAAATCCAGTAGGGCGAAGTTTTTCAGACACGATTAAGTATCATAAGGCTATAAAGGCAACAGTAGCTGTGAATGTTGCGCCACATCCAGCCTATGGCGCAGGTGGGGTTAAGGCTTTAATTAACGGCGTATGGGGAAGTAATACTCGTTTTGGTGATAAAGAATGGCTGGGCTTTTGGGGCGATGATTTGGAGATTACCATAACATTTCCAGAACCTACAGAAATTTCTAAAATAAGCACACGTTTTTATAATGCCAATGGGCAGTGGCTGTATGCTCCTAAAGAGATTGAAATTCAAACCGATTATGGGATACTACAAAAAGTTAATCTTCCGGGTACCGATCAAACAATTTTGGATGTGAACCTTGGGGTAGGTGTAACTACTTCTTTTATTAAGATCTCTATTCCCAGCTACGGCATTATTCCAGATGGCCTGCAAGGAGCGGGTAATAAAGCGTGGACTTTTATTGATGAAATTGTAATACAGTAATTAACTCTTATTTACAATGGTAGAAGAGGCCTGATCTAAGCACATGACCGTTAAATCTGCAATATTTACATGTGGCGGTCTGCTAATTGCAAAATAGATAACATCTGCAACATCCTCTGGTTTTAACGGAGTGAAATTTTGATATACCTTTTGTGCGCGGTCTGTGTCTTGTTTAAAGCGTACTTTGCTAAACTCTGTCTCCACCAATCCAGGATTAATGGAGCCTACTTTAATACCCGTTCCATTTAAATCTAGACGCATACCTTGATTTATTGCATCTACAGCATGTTTGCTAGCACAATATACATTGCCATTTGGGTATACCTCTTTTCCTGCAGTCGATCCAATATTAATGATATGTCCAGAACTATTAGCAATCATTTGCGGAATAATGGCCTTACTAACATACAACAATCCTTTCACGTTAATATCTAGCATGGCATCCCAATCGTCTATAGATCCATTTTGAATAGCATCTAGGCCATGAGCATTACCTGCATTATTAATTAAAATATCAATGGTATCGAAGCCTTTGGGAAGGTTTGTAAGCAGCGCTTTAACGCTATCCTTGTCACGCACATCAAAAGTGAGTGTTTGCACTTCTGTATGTTTTGATAATTCTGCGGCAATAGCCTTTAATCGTTCTTGGCGTCTTCCGCACAAGACAAGGTTGATGTTGTTTTTTGCAAAAAGAGTAGCAGTAGCACGTCCAATTCCTGAGGTGGCACCTGTAATAAGAGCAGTTTTTTTCATAAGAGACAGCAAGACTGAAATAACAAACGCATGCGAAAGGTTTAAAAATACAGCAAAGGTGAATGCTAGATCATTTCAGAAATTATTATTTACAAATGTACAAGCTAAAAGTTATAAAAACAGTCTTAAAATTTTATTAAGAAACTTGACTTCAAGCATTAGTTCCCTTACATTTAACCCTTAGAAAAAAAACGATATTTTACGTAACGTGCTTACTAAAATTTCGTCCTTAGTATTGATGAGCAATACTACCTAATTTTACACTAGCAGCGCTAGGTATTTTTACTAGGTATGGATTAACATAATTTAGATTATAAAATAGGACTATGGAACAAACAGCTACGCCCACAGATATTGGCGCATTGAACGAGAAAATTGAGAAAGAAAGTGCTTTTGTAGACATTCTCACCATGGAAATGAATAAAGTAATTGTGGGTCAAAAACACATGATTGAACGATTGCTTATTGGCTTACTTGGTCAAGGTCACATCCTTTTGGAAGGGGTCCCTGGACTAGCAAAAACATTAGCGATTAACACCCTCTCTAAAGCAGTACACGGCAGTTTTAGCCGTGTGCAATTTACACCAGATTTACTTCCAGCAGATGTAGTTGGTACCCTTATATACAACATGAAGGACAATGACTTTAGCATAAAAAAAGGTCCTATTTTTGCTAATTTTGTATTGGCAGATGAGATCAATAGAGCCCCCGCGAAAGTACAATCTGCACTATTAGAGGCCATGCAAGAAAAGCAGGTTACCATTGGTGATACAACATTTGTTTTAGACAAACCATTTCTAGTAATGGCAACACAAAACCCTATTGAGCAAGAAGGAACCTATCCTTTACCAGAAGCTCAAATAGATAGGTTTATGTTAAAAACGGTTATAAAATACCCAAGCTTAGAAGATGAGCAATTAATTGTTCGTCAAAATCTTAAAGGAGGATTTGAGCAAATCAACCCTGTGGTTACTGTAGAACAAATTTTACGCGCACAAAGTGCGGTTCGAGAAGTGTATATGGATGAAAAAATAGAAAAATATATTTTAGACATCATCTTTGCAACACGTACTCCAGAAAACTATAAACTGTCAGAACTAGCACCGCTTATAAGTAATGGAGCCTCTCCTCGTGGTAGTATTAATCTTGCGGTTGCTGCAAAGTGTTATGCATTTATTAAGCGAAGAGGCTATGTAGTGCCAGAAGATGTACGTGCAGTGGTTCATGATGTGCTTCGACATAGAATAGGGATCACCTATGAGGCAGAAGCAGAAAATGTAACAACAGAAGATATAATCAACAAGATTGTTAATGTTATCGAAGTGCCATAACAAGATGCTTTGTTTTGTAATTAAAACCACAATAAACACGACGCCCTAGCCCTTTTAAATTTAAAGGCATGCTTGCATCAAAACTCCCCCGCTGTTACCAATACAATGGATACTAAAGAACTCTTAAAAAAAGTACGCAAAATTGAAATCAAAACACGTCGTTTAAGCGACCACGTATTTGGTGGAGAGTACCACAGTACCTTTAAGGGCCGCGGGATGACTTTCAGTGAAGTACGCCAATATCAATATGGGGATGATGTAAGAAACATAGACTGGAATGTAACAGCAAGGTACAATGAGCCTCACATCAAAGTTTTTGAAGAAGAGCGAGAGCTTACTTTAATGCTTATGGCAGATATTAGTGGATCTGAGTTTTTTGGAACAGACACCCAGTTTAAAAATGAAATCATTACTGAAATTGTAGCGACACTTGCCTTTTCTGCGATGCAGAACAATGACAAAGTTGGTATTATTTTATTTACAGATCAGATAGAATTGTTTGTGCCACCAAAAAAGGGAAAGACTCATATTCTTAGAATTATTAGGGAATTATTAGAGTTTAAACCGGTGAGTAAAAAGACAGATTTAAGTCAAGCCCTTAAATATCTCACCAATGTTATGAAGAAGAAGGCTATTGTTTTTGTGCTTTCAGATTTTATTACAGATGGCTATAAAGACACCCTTAAAATTGTTGCCAGAAAGCACGATGTAACTGGCATACGAGTTTATGACACAAGAGAACAGACCATGCCAAATCTAGGAATGGTACAAATGGAAGATAAAGAAACAGGAGAGTCTATCTTGGTTCATACGGGATCTAAAGCGGTTCGTAATCACTACGAGAGCTATCATAAAGATCGCGTTGCTTATTATCAAGATGCGTTTTCCAAAAGCGGTGCTGGAACCATTGCCTGTAGAGTAGATGAAAGTTATGTAAAGAAATTATTAGGGTATTTTAAAAGAAGATAGCAGCAAGTAACGGCGCTTAAACAAAACAATAAACAACTATTGAAGACCATACATTACATACAGCTATTAAAACATCAATGCACCAAAGCAGTAGTGCTATTGTTATTTTTGCTTTGTTTTTCAGCAACAGCACAAGTAACAACTAAGGTTGATACAACAGCTATTAAAATTGGAGAAGAGCTTCGTATACAATTTGAAATAGAGGCAGATTCTATAGATTTGGTTGTGTTTCCAGACCAACAAAGTTTTTTGCCCCTCGAAGTTATAGCGCGGTATGCCACAGACACAACCTACACCCGTTCAAAAATAAAGTACAGAAAACAATACGGGCTCACTCAGTTTGATTCTGGAAGGTACACCATACCAAGACAAAAAATTATTTTCAATAACACATTTTTTCTTTCTGATTCTATTGTAGTTGAGGTTCGGGACGTAGTGGTTGATACCACCAAGCAAAAAATGTTTGATATTAAGGCGGCAGTTGTAGTAGAAGAACCTCCGTTTCAAGTACCCAACACCTTATATTGGATGCTTTTATTGGCGCTTTTTGCAGCTGGAGTGTGGTATGCTGTAAGGCGCAGGAAGAAAAAAGCCGAAGCAGAAAAACAATTACCTCCCTATGAGGAAGCTATTGTAGCATTAAAAGAATTAGACAGCACTCGCTACCTTGTGCAAAACAATTCTAAAGAATACTATTCTTTATTAACCGAAATTGTAAAAAAATATCTTGATAGAGAAGTAGATGATACAGCTTTAGAGAGCACAACAGAGGAGTTGATAGATGGACTCAACACATTAAAAAGAGAAGGAAATTTTGATTTTGAAATAAGAGACATACAAAACTTAGACACTATTTTAAAACGAGCAGATTTAGTAAAATTTGCCAAAATGCAACAAGGCTCTGGGCAAGCACAAGCAGATAGAACAACGGTTGAAGAAATTATTAACAACACCCATGAAGCTATTCCAGAACCTACACAAGAGGAATTACTGCAAGACGTATTGTATCAAGAGACATTACAAAAAAAGAAGCTTCGCAAGAAAATAGTAGTGCTTGGATCAAGTATTATGCTTTTTCTATTTATTGCTGCTGCTGGTTTTTCAAGTCTTTATGGGTTTGGCACTTTAAAAGAGACTGTTTTTGGCAATTCTTTGAAAGACTCCTTAGAAGGAAGATGGTATAAAAGCCAATACGGTGCTCCCGGACTTATTATTGAAACGCCAGAAATACTAGTTAGGCAAGAAAGAGTTATCCCTTTAGACACTTTAAAGGGAGTTTCTCCAGCGAGTCTTTTTAGGTACGGTACCATTGGAGATGCCTTATATGTTTCACTTTCAGTTACAAAAGTAAACGACCAGACAAACCAACAGGAGCAGGGTATTAATCTAGATGCCGCTATTGAGCAGGCATTAGAGATCCTAGAAGACTCAGGGGCATTAAATTTGGTGGTAAAACGCGAGTCTTTTTCTTCAAAAGAGGGGGTGAACGGAGTAAAAGCTTTTGGTGACTTTAACCTTAAATTACCCAACGGTAAAATTTCTGAAGAAAAAATGACCTATGAAATGCTATTGTTTCAACAAGGCACTGCAATCCAGATGGTTTGCGTTGTTTTTGAAAGAGATGTAGCCTACGCCAACCAAATAAAAGACAGAATTATTAATTCTATAGAGGTGCCAATTCAAAAAGAAGGTCAAAATAAAAAACCACCACAAAATGCTCAATAATTTTGAATTTGTAAATCCTCAGTTATTCTGGTTGTTGTTGCTACTTCCGGTTGTTGCACTGTGGTATTTTATGAAGCGAAACAAACAAACAGCAGCCCTTAAAATATCAAGTATCAAAGGATTTAAAACCTCCAAGAACTGGTTGGCTAGATTGCGCCCATTATTGTTTTTCTTACGCTTGCTCACATTAGCTGCCGTTATTGTTGCTATGGCAAGACCTAGAACCGTTGATCAAACCACAAGAATAGTTAATAATAAAGGAATAGATATTGTGATTGCAATTGATGTTTCGGCAAGTATGCTGGCAAGAGATTTAAAGCCAAATAGATTAAAAGCATTAAAAAGTGTAGCGGCAGGCTTTATTAGAGACCGCATCACAGACCGTATAGGCCTTGTAGAATATGCTGGAGAAAGCTATACTAAAACCCCTTTAACGAGTGATAAAAACATTGTGCTAGCCTCTTTAAAAAGCATTGAATACAACACCATAATTGAGGGCGGTACCGCTATTGGTTCTGGATTAGCAACAGCAGTAAATAGGCTAAAAGAGAGTCGTGCTAAAAGCAAGGTAATTATATTATTAACAGATGGAGTAAATAATACAGGCTTTATAGATCCAAAAATAGCAAGTGAGCTTGCCAAAGAATTTGAAATAAAAGTGTACACTATTGGTTTAGGAACTAATGGAATGGCACAAAGCCCTATTGGAATAAGAGCAGATGGAAGTTTTCAATACGGGATGCAACAAGTAGAGATTGATGAAGCTCTTTTAAAAGAAATTGCAAAAACAACAGGGGGGACATACTTTAGAGCCACCAGTAACACAAAGCTAGAAGAGATTTATACCGAAATCAATGAACTTGAAAAAACAGATATAGAAGAGTTTAAATATACTAATTACACAGAGCTGTATCGCCCTTGGGTGCTTTTGGCCTTGTGCTTATATTTGTTTGAATTAATCTTGCGTTACACCTTATTTAGAAGTTTTATTTAAACTATGTATCAACTAGAAGAACCTATTTATTTTTATGCACTACTAGCCATACCGGCTGTGTTATTGTTGTACTTATTGGTCTGGGTATGGAAAAAAAGAGCCCAGCATACTTTTGCAAATACTACCTTGCTGGCAGTTTTAAGCCCCGATCAATCTATATTTAAAGGATTTTTAAAGCTATTGCTTACCTTGTTGGCATTGGCATGTATGGGGTTTGCTTTGGTAAATCCAAAAATTGGAACGAAACTTGAAACGGTAAAGCGAGAGGGCGTTGATGTAGTGTTTGCATTAGATGTTTCCAGAAGTATGTTGGCAGAAGACATTGCTCCCAACCGTTTAGAGAAGTCAAAGCAGCTGGTTCGCCAGATTATCAGCACCCTTGCAGGTGATAGAATTGGTATTATAGGCTATGCAGGAAGTGCGTTTCCACAAGTGCCTATTACCACAGATTTTTCATCGGCACGTCTTTTTTTATCTGGCATGAACACCAATATGGTGAGCTCTCAAGGAACCGCCATGACACAGGCCATACAAATGGCAGAGACGTATTATAATGATGTTGACCAAAAAAATAGAGTACTTTTTATCATCAGTGACGGTGAAGATCATGAAGGAGATTATGCCAGTATTGCTGCCCAGGCAAATGAAAAAGGAATTAAAATTTATACCATTGGAGTAGGAACTAAACAAGGAGACAGAATACCCATAAAGCGAAATGGTGTGGTTCAATCATACAAAAGAGATCAAGATAACAAGGTTGTTATCACACGTTTAAATGAAGCATCTCTGCAAGAAATAGCAGCGGCAGCACAAGGGCAATATATTGATGGAACCAACACAAAAGAAGTCGTAGAACAGGTGCAAAACATTTTAGGAGGCATGGATAAAAAGGAGTTTGATTCAAAACAGTTTTCAGATTTTAAGGATCAGTTTCAGTGGTTTTTGGCGGGTGCTTTATTGTTTCTAATACTAGATGTTTTCTTCTTGGAGCGCAAAACAAAATGGATCAACAAACTCAATTTGTTTAACCAACAAAAAAAAGTGTCGTGAAGCATATTTCAGCAAACATAGTACCCGGAATAACACCCTACAGCCAAAAGAGTAAAAAGCTAAGGAGTCTCTGCATGTATTTAGTTTTTATAGGGTCTGTGTTTTCTGCTCAAGGACAAACACCAGCCTTAGACCAAATTCAAAAAGACACAAAAGAAGCAGCAGTATATCTAAGTAAAGGATCTGAGGGCATGCAGAGAAACCAATTTGTTACTGGTGAAGTTGCTTATAGAAAAGCAATTGCTATCCAAGAAAAAAAGGTAACAGGAAACTACAATCTTGGAAACGCCTATTATAAAAACAGCAAAAATGATGAAGCCCTTGCTAGATTTTTGAAAGCAGCAACCAATGCTACTTCAAAGGGGGAGGCCCACCAAGCATTTCATAATTTAGGGAATGCATTGATGAATAAAAAAGACTACACAAGTGCTGTTGAGGCTTATAAAAATGCGCTTCGAAACAACCCAACCGACGATCAAAGCAGATATAATTTAGCCCTGGCAAAAGACATGCTAGAGAAAAACCCACCACAGGAAAGCGGTGATGATGAAAATAAAGATCAAGATCAAAAAGACGATCAGGGTAAGGAAGATCAAAAAGACAAGCAAAACGATCAAGACAAACAAGACCAGGACGACAAAGATGATTCTGAGCAGCAAGAGGGAGAGGACCAAGAAGATAAAGATAAAGAGGGTGATCAACAAGATGATAAGGGAAGCCCAGACCAGCCTGAAGACCCTAAAGATGAACAAGGCAAGGCAGATCAACAAGAGCAGCAACCTGTTCCAGGAAAACTATCTCCTCAGGAGGTGCAAAACTTGTTGGAGTCTATGAATAATGAAGAAAAGAAAGTCCAAGATAAAATCAATGCAAAAAAACAAAAAGGAGCAAAGGTAAAATCTGAAAAAGATTGGTAAAATGATGAAAAGCAAACACATATTGTTTATTCTTTCGGTTGTGTTATTTGCCTTCACCTCGCAAGCTCAAGTTACTTTTATGGCAAAAGCGAGCAGCAAGAAACTAGGGCTTAATGAACGGGTACGTATAGACTTTGTCATGAATGCAGATGGAGATGATTTTAATCCTCCGAGTTTTGACGGTTTTAGAATAGTAGGAGGCCCCAATCAGTCTATAAGTAATTCTTACATCAATAGAAAACGTACCTACTCAAAAACATATTCCTATTTCTTATCACCACTAAAACAAGGAAATGTGCGCGTTGGTCCAGCGTCTATTAAAGTTTCTGGCCAAACTTATAAAACAAACCCTATACGCCTGTTGGTTACCCCAGCGGTAAGAACCCCCTCAAATGGCGAGGGGATTAATCCAGAAATTGTTGCTGAAGATAATGTGCACTTAGTTGCTGAGGTGTCTAACGCTACTCCATACCTTAATGAGCGCATTACAATTGTCTATAAACTATATGTGTCTAATGATGTAAGTATAACGAGTCAATGGCGAGAAATAAACTCTCCTAGATATGCCGATTTTTGGAGTAAAACCATTGACAGTCAAAAATTAAATGTGTTTGAAGGAAAATACCAAGGAGAAGATTACAGGTATGTTGTTTTAAAAACTACGGTATTATATCCTCAAAAAACAGGAGCGTTGGATATCGAGCCATTAACGCTGGATGTTCCAATTGATGTGCCTGGAAAAAAACGCAATATTTTTGGAAGAACCATCTCAGCGCGAGTGAACAAAACGATCTCTGCTGGAGGAAGATCCATTACTGTAAAACCCTTGCCAATTGATGGAAAACCAGACACTTTTACTGGTGCCGTAGGAGATTTTAAATTTAATCTACAGACTAATAAAAATTCCTTGGACGCTAACCAGGCTTTTGAATTAACAGCAACTGTTTCTGGTAGCGGAAATTTAAACACACTTACATTGCCTAGTTTAAAAGTACCAAGCACACTGGAGGTATATGAACCAGAGCGCTCAGAAAACCTTCAAACAAGAGCTTCAGGGATACGCGGCTCAATTTCTGAAACCTATACAGTAATCCCCCAATACAAAGGGAGTTACCCAATTCGCCCTATTACATTTTCTTATTTTAATCCTGCCACAGAACGCTATCAAAGCATTGCCTCTTCTGATATTATTATAACCGTTGCAAATGGTTTTGTAGCCAGTACAAATGAAAAAGATTCAAAAACACAAAGCCCGCTAAAAGAGCTTGTTGTTCCACAAGCACGCTTTAGGTATCTAAAGTTAAATGCAGATTTAATAGCCAGTAAAAGGGCTCCTTTTTTTAAGTCTAAATTGTTTTGGTCATTACTTGCAGGGCCTTTGTTGTGCATTCCGCTATTTATTTTGATTGGTAAAAAACGCAAGGCTTTGCGGGGCGATATCCAGGGTAATAAACTGCGAAAAGCTAATAAAATGGCACGAAAATACCTGGCCGAAGCTAAAAAGAACAGACATGATAAAGTTGTTTTTTATGAAGCCCTAGAGCGTTCTTTGCACAATTACTTAAAAGCCAGATTAGCACTAGAAACAACAGAAATGAGTAAAGAGCACATTTCTGAGTTGCTTATAAAAAGAAAGGCACAAGCAGCGTGTGTTATAGATTTTGAAAGGTTGTTGAAGCGTTGCGAATTTGCGAGATACTCTCCCGCTGGTGATGTGACTATCAAGCAAGATTATGAAAAAGCGATTGCTACAATTTCAATGATAGACAAACAAATACAATAAGCTAAGAGGATGAAAAATCTAGTAATCATTTGTATATTTTTAATAGCTGCTTTAGCCGGAGCCCAGGATGTCGTGTTGTTTGATCAAGGAAAAGAAAATTACAAAGGTGAAGACTATAATCAAGCCATCCAAGACTGGAAAACAATTTTAGAGCATGGTAACCACAGCGCATCTTTATATTTTAATATTGCCAATGCACATTACAAGCTTAATGAAGTGGGGCCAAGTATTTATTATTATGAAAAAGCACTACAGTTAGCCCCAAAAGATAGAGGCATTAAAACAAACCTTGCCTTTGCAGAAAATGCAAAGATTGACGCAATAACGCCACTTCCTAAAACAATTTTTTCTAAATGGTACCATGCCATACTAACACTATTAACTTTTGATGGTTGGGCAATAACGGCAGTGTGTTTTTCCAGTTTTTTTGCACTCCTATTTCTGGGATATTATTTTGTAGATCAAGAGCAGAACAAGCGTTTGCTTTTTACAACAGCGATGTTGTGTGCCTTTTTGTTTATAGGAACCTTTACAATGGCCACTCTTAGCTATCAAGTCATGAAAAAAAATGTATTTGCAATTATTTTTGCAGAAACTACAGCAATAAAAACAGCGCCCAATCGCAACAGCGAAACCACTATGGTGTTGCATGAAGGGACCAAGGTGCAAATCATAGACGTAGATGATTTATGGCTACTTGTTGGTCTTGCAAATGGTGTAGAGGGGTGGCTGATGGCCTCAGATTTAAAGAAGTTATAGCTTTAATACTATTTTAACAAGAACATTGTGTCATATAGTTTATATTTAGATGCAAAAAATTGTTGCAAAAGTGGACATAGAGAGGTTCTTATTTTAAATTTTTTTACCATCTCGTTGATAGCGTTAATTGTAATACAGTTTTGTGTTAGCAGCGATGAGAATGCTGCTTTGGGTGGTTGTCATTAATTATTTTAAAAAAGAATAAGGTTTGCTTTTAATAGAGTAATCTTGTTATATTTCAAAAATTCAAAATACGGTTTCATGTTTAAAAATATATTCAAAAACTTTCAAGGCAATTTGTTTGGTGGTATTACTGCAGGTATAGTTGCACTCCCGCTAGCTCTTGCATTTGGTGTTCAATCTGGACTTGGCCCAAGTGCGGGTTTATATGGCGCTATTATGATTGGGTTTTTTGCATCACTTTTTGGAGGTACCAATACTCAAATATCTGGCCCAACTGCCCCAATGACTGCTGTTTCTATGGTAATTATCGCGGGAATTGTTGCTGCCAATGATGGAGACCTATCACGGGCCCTACCTTTTATACTAATCGTGTTTTTATTGGCTGGTTTATTTCAGGTTATACTTGGGGTTTTAGGCTTTGGTAAATACATAAAATACATTCCATACCCAGTGGTTTCTGGTTTTATGACCGCTATTGGTGTTATTATATTGATTACTCAATTACTCCCAATGGTTGGATACTATACCACAGATGACACTGCGTTTGTTGATTCATTTAAACCCAAGGCAGAAGAGGTATTGCTTAATAAAACTTTAAAAGAAGAGGCCGGAGAAGGAATATTAGTATTAAAAGATTTTAAAGAAACAGTAGCAAGAGCCGAGAAAATAACCAACGACGAGATTCATGCAGAAGCTATGATTCTTGCCAAAACAGAAAGTTCTGGAGTCTTAGGTGCTTTAAAAAGATTTCCTAGCGCGCTAGGACAAATTAAATGGTTAGAGTTTATGTTGGCCTTTGCCACCATTTTTATCATTTTTGGTTTTAAGAAAATTACTACAAAAGTTCCTAGCACACTTGTTGCTTTGCTGGTGGTAAGCTTGATTGCGTATTTTTTTAAATTGGACTATCGTCCTATTCAAGAAATACCTTCAGGATTTCCAATGCCCCATTTTGAGATGTTTACCAGCTTCAGTTTTGGGCAAATATCCCCGTATGTATTTACAGCATTAACACTCTCATTTCTTGGAGCGATAGACTCTTTATTGACATCTGTAGTTGCAGACAACATGACCAAAACAAAGCACAACCCTAATCAAGAATTGATAGGGCAAGGGATCGGGAACAGTATTGCGGCTATTTTTGGTGGAATTCCAGGAGCTGGGGCCACTATAAGAACCGTTGTAAACATCAATAGCGGTGGGACCACCAAACTGTCAGGGATGGTTGCCTCTATAGTTCTACTTATTGTTTTGTTGGCCTTAGGCCCTATTGCTTCTCAAATTCCTGCGGCCGTACTTGCAGGTATATTAATAACTGTTGGTATTGGAGTTATGGACTACAAGGGGCTAAAAGCAATTCCTAAAATGCCGCAAAGTGAGGTAGTTATTATGATGGTAGTCTTGTTGCTCTCTGTTTTTTGGAATCTAGTCTTTGCAGTAGGAATAGGGCTTGTTTTAGCAGCTTTAATTTTCATGAAAAAAATAGGAGACTCCTCTGCGAGTCGTTCTAAGTTGGTTTCTTTAAAGCAATCAGACGAGTTACACCAGCCGTGGGCTGATGAAATTACATTCCCGAAAAATTTAAAAGAGGAGGTATTTATTAAGCGTTTAGCGGGGCCATTATTTTTTGCCAACACAAGCGATTTTCAAGAACTTGCAAAGCAAATACCAGACACTGCCACACATCTTATTATACGTATGGCGCGGGTGCCATACATAGATCAATCTGGACTCTATGCTATGGAGGACCTCGTACTTCGATTAAAACAATCTAACATAAAAGTAGTGTTGGTGAGCCTAATGCAGCAGCCAAGGTTGATGATGGAGAAAATTGATATTATTCCAGATTTGATCCCAGAACATGAGATATTTAAAGAGTTCAAGCAGGCCATGGTCTATATAGAATCTACCACAGAGGAGCTTAACTAACTAGTTTTCGTCAGTTTGTTCTTGGCTAGTTTGTGGCGCTTTATTATTGTTTTGTAACCGATCTACCTCATCTATAATGTTGGGTAAGACAAGGGGTCCAATTGCTGCTACTGTTTCATATAGTAAGGATGTTTCTTTTTTTTCTTCAGGAATAAGAAGTCCACTAATATTAGTAGAGGCATTTACAAACATAAAAATTACACTAATAATAAAGGCTATTTTCAAGCAGTTAAACAGTCCTCCTAGCAGTTTGTTAATGAGGCCTAAGGCTGCAAAATCTGCTATTTTTGTGAGAATTTTTCCAGCCAGGGTAACCACAATTAAAATAATTAAAAAGGTAACACCAAAGGCAGCTAGGTTGATGGCGTCACTGTTCCACTCTAAGGTGTTTGACAAGAAATTTGACGCAAAATGTGAAAAATGAATAGCACCATATACACCTGCTATAAGCCCTATTAAGGAGGCTAGTGTAGCAAAAAGACCCTTTTTTAATCCCGTATAAAAAGCATAGATAAGTATAATGCCTAAAATGATGTCAATGGTGTTCATATCTGTTTTATTTTGGCAATAAAGATATAAAAACCGTGAGCACGAACCTATTGCATGTTTTTACAGCTTTTAAACACAAAGAAGTTACCTTTACAAAAAAGCACGCACTATAGTTATATAAGGGCGTAATACCCGTTATTAAAATAATATATGGCAAGAGACGAACAATTAAAAAACCGATGGGAAGCGGTAGTTACCCATCTAAGTAGCCGTTTTGCAGACGGTGACCGCCTAGATCTAGATGCTATTATTTATTTAGTAGGCGTTCAAGAACTAGGACAGCTGCATAAAAAATTTAAAAAAGATGAGAAGGTTAATTTAATGCATATAGCTATATGTCGTTTGTTAGAACCTTTTGGATATTATGAATTTGAGTATTTTGATGACGCAGGGTGGCCTCATTATAAAATACTAGAACAACTACCTACTTTAAAAGCAGGGGAGCAAACGGTATTAATGAAGGAGGCGATTGTTCAGTATTTTCTTGAAAAAGAAGTCATACAATAACAAAAAACGCTACAACTATTACCGCAAATATGCGATTGTATGTGAAGTACTTTCTGTAATTTTGTGGTCTTGAATGCTATACTATGATAGATAAAATTAAAGAACATATTGCACTAGTAGAGGCCTTTTCTGCATCTACACCCTCTGAGGTAGAAGATTTTAGGATAAAATACCTAGGGAGTAAGGGTTTGTTAAAAGAGTTTTTCGCAGCATTTAAGGATGTTAGTAATGATCAAAAAAAGGAATTTGGTCAGGCTGTAAATACCTTAAAAAACACTGCGCAAGACAAAGTAAACAACCTTAAAGACAACCTAGATGCCAGCCAAGAAACTTCTGGAGTTTACGGTGATTTATCACGCCCAGGAGCACCAATTACCCTAGGTTCTAGACACCCTATTTCTATTGTAAAAAATAAAATCACAAGCATTTTTTCTAACATAGGCTTTAATGTTAGTGAGGGGCCAGAAATTGAAGATGATTGGCATAATTTTACGGCTTTAAACCTTCCAGAATATCATCCTGCTAGAGATATGCAGGACACCTTTTTTGTGCAAACCAATCCAGATGTTTTACTTCGTACTCACACAAGTTCTGTACAGGTCCGTTATATGGAAGATAACCAACCTCCCATAAGAACCATTTCACCAGGGCGTGTGTATAGAAATGAAGCTATTTCTTCACGCTCGCACTGTTTCTTTCATCAAGTAGAGGGGCTATATGTAGATAAGGGCGTGAGTTTTGCAGATTTAAAACAAACCTTAGAGTTTTTCACCACAGAAATGTTTGGAAAATCTAAAATTAGGTTAAGACCTTCTTATTTTCCATTTACTGAGCCTAGTGCAGAGGTAGACGTGTATTGGGGTCTTGAGACCGAAACAGATTATAAAATCACTAAAGGCACGGGCTGGCTTGAAATTATGGGCTGTGGTATGGTAGATCCTAATGTGCTTAAAAACTGCGGTATCGATCCTGAGATATACAGCGGCTTTGCATTTGGTATGGGGATAGATCGTATAGCAATGTTATTGCACCAAATTCCAGACATACGTATGTTGAGTGAAAATGATGTTCGCTTCTTGGAGCAGTTTAAGAGTGCAGATTAATTAGTATTTTAAAGAAAACGTTCTTGAAAAAAGATATTGAAATTCCAGAAGTTAAAGATGTGTATGTAGCTGCAGTGTATGAGTTAAATGAAGATTATAACACATATGATTGGAATATTTATATTATAAATGACAATAAAGCACCTATAGAAACTGTCTTGATTATAGCTCAGGGATATTCAGAAAAGAAGATGACTTCGCCGATGAGAAAAACTGTCCAGATGATTCCTGCCAGAGGCTTTGCTAAAATTGAATATATAGATGAAAGTGTTTTTGGTGTAGACAACTTCTTTACCATCACTTATTTTTTAGAAAATAAAATGTACGACAAGCGTTTTGAAATTCCACGAAACGCTATCGATCAAGACAGTACAGTTACACTTCCTGTGATGCCAAATAAGGGAATTCTTGCAATATAGTATCTAAGCTGGTTTTAAAATTGAGGCTTATGTCAATTTATCTGTTAATTTTTTAAAGACTTTTTTAGGCTCTTTGTTTTCATATAAAATGCCGTAGATAGCATTAATTATAGGGGTTTTAGCTTTGTTTTCTCCTTTGTTGTTGTTTAAAACATAGGCGCTTTTTGCAGCGTAATAGCCTTCTGCCACCATGCTCATTTCTAGTTGGGCACTCTTTACAGTATACCCTTTACCAATCATGTTTCCAAACATTCTATTTCTACTAAAAACAGAATATCCCGTTACCAACAAATCTCCCAGATAAGCAGAGTCGTTAATGTCGCGTTTCATTTTATGTACTTTTTTTACATAACGCTTCATTTCTCTAATGGCATTACTCATTAGCACACTCTGAAAGTTATCTCCATATCCTAAGCCATGGGCAATACCAGCGGCAATAGCATAAATATTTTTGAGCATGGCAGCATACTCGGTTCCCATCACATCATCACTGATGTTACACTTTATGTAGTCACAACTAAGGTGGTTGGCAACTATGGTTGCTTTTGCATCATCTGCACACGCAATTGTAAGGTAAGATAAGCGTTCAAGGGCTACTTCTTCTGCATGACATGGCCCAGAAATCACACCAATGTCATCAAAAGCAACATTGAGGAAGGTATTAAAATGATCACCAACAATCAGGTTGCTTTCAGGAACAATACCTTTTATAGCTGAAATGATAATTTTACCATCCAGTGGGGTGTTTAATTTTTCTAATTCTTGGTGTATAAATGCAGAAGGTATCACAAAAATAAGATAGTCTGCGAAGGCCACCATCTCATTGATGTCATTGCTGAGTTTTAGCTTTTCAGTATTAAACTCAACAGCACTTAAATAATTAGGGTTATGTTGCTCTTTTTTAATGTGTTTAATAGCATCAACATTGCGCATATACCACCCAACTTCATCAAGATTTTCGCATAGCATTTTTACAATCGCGGTAGCCCAACTACCACCTCCAAATACTGCAAACTTTGGTGAATTTTCCATTCTTTAATTTTTTATTCTGCGTGTAAATGTAAACAATTCTACCCAAAACAGACAAAACCTTTTAGCCCCGATATGCAAATGAGAACTTCTTTAATACAGGAAATATAAGACCCATAAGCAGGGGATTATATAAATTTAAAACCCAAAATTATTTCATATCTCGTATATTTGCTTTTTCATGACACATTCTACGCTTGTTTGCTGTATATAAGCTATTTGTGTTGTGTAGCCTTATAGAAAATCAACTCTCTTATAGGGTATTTTATTCTGAAATGTTATATAGTAAGCATTTTAGAGGATAGTACATACAAAAAACAACAATTAACGTACTTTAATTAGTACAAAACAAATTTAAGAACGCATACTATGAAGCAAAGTATCAAAGACTTTATTGCAAGTGTTGAACAATTAAACCCAAACGAGCCAGAATTCTTACAAGCAGTGACTGAAGTTGCCGAAGCGGTAATTCCATTCATTGAAAGTAATGAAAGGTATCAAGGGCGCAAACTATTAGAACGCATGGTAGAACCAGAGCGTACCATTATGTTTCGTGTTCCATGGACAGATGATAGCGGTGAAATTCATGTAAACAAAGGGTATCGTGTTGAGTACAACTCAGCGATTGGACCCTATAAAGGTGGATTACGTTTTCATCCATCTGTAAATTTGAGTATCCTAAAGTTTTTAGGGTTTGAACAATTGTTCAAAAACAGTTTAACAACACTGCCAATGGGTGGTGGAAAAGGAGGAAGTAATTTCAATCCAAAAGGGAAAACTGATGGAGAGGTAATGCGTTTTTGTCAAAGTTTTATGACAGAACTTTCTCGCCACATTGGCCCTAACACAGATGTGCCGGCAGGAGATATTGGTGTAGGAGGTCGTGAAATAGGATATATGTATGGTCAATACAAAAGACTACGTAATGAATTTACTGGAGTACTAACAGGTAAAGGTCGTGAATATGGCGGGTCATTAATACGTCCAGAAGCTACAGGATATGGAAATGTGTATTTTGCAAAAAACATGTTGGAAACAATAGGCGAAACCTTTAAAGGAAAAACTGTTGTTATCTCAGGATCTGGAAATGTAGCACAATATGCTGCAGAAAAAGCGATTGAATTTGGCGCCAAGGTGGTTACCATGTCAGACTCTGGAGGGTTCATTTATGACTCAGAAGGAATTAATGAAGAAAAGTTAGCTTTTATTATGGAGCTAAAAAATGTAAAAAGAGGTCGTATTAGTGTATACCTTGATAAATACCCAAGCGCAACCTACACTTCAGGTCAAAGACCTTGGAGTATTGCCTGTGATATTGCTTTGCCATGTGCTACTCAAAATGAGTTGGACCAGCAAGAAGCAAAAACATTGGTTGCAAATGGATGTATTTGTGTAAGTGAGGGAGCTAATATGCCTACCACTCCAGATGCAATTGAAGTATTTACCAATGCAAAAATATTATTTGCACCCGGTAAAGCCTCCAATGCTGGTGGTGTAGCAACATCTGGTCTTGAGATGTCTCAAAACTCATTGCGTTTAAGTTGGACCAGAGCAGAAGTTGATGAAAAACTATACAATATCATGATAGATATTCATGCAGCTTGTGTGCAATACGGAAAAGACGGTGATGGATATGTAGACTATGTAAAAGGAGCAAACGTTGCTGGTTTTGTAAAAGTCGCAGAAGCTATGATGGCACAAGGAGTTGTTTAATCTTTAGTGCAAATTAATATAGTATTTAAAGGTTGCTCGTAGGAGCAACCTTTTTACATAACAATAATTATGATTTCTCATGGTTATACTAATGCCTAGGTGTTTAAAAAAGTATTTGGTGTACTTATAGAAAATAGATTTTATGAAGGGTATTTTATTCGTTTTTTTGATGTGTTTAGCACCTCTAACCATTGCACAAGATTTTGAAAACTTGTGGAAAGACCACTTCTCGTATGTTTCTGTAAAAGACATCTCGCAGGGAGACGATCGTATTTTTGTAGGAGCAGACAATGCTATTTTTATATATGACCTCTCTACTGAAAAAATATCAACACTATCAAGTGTACAGGGACTTGCAGGAGAGCCCATTACAACAATACACTACAGTAGTGCTGCAAATATTTTAATGATTGGCTATGAGGATGGATTGATTGAGGTTGTTACCATTGACCAAGAAAATGAAGTCTTAAAAGTCGTAGACATTAGAGACAAACAAAACATACCACCTAATAAAAAACGCATCAACCATTTTACAGAATTTGATGGTAAAATTTATATTTCTGCACAGTTTGGAGTTTCTGTATATGATTTAGAAAGGTTGGAGTTTAGAGACAGTTACTTTATTGGAGACCTTGGAACACAAATAAATATTTCGCAAACTACAATTTTACTCCCTTATATTTATGCTTCTTCAACAGAAGGGGGGATACGTCGTGCTATTTTAAACAATGATAATATTATTGATTTTCAAGAGTGGGAACTTGTAAGCCCTGGAAACTATATAGCTTCGCAAGCACTAGGAAACCGAGTATTAATAGCCAATGAAAACAACGTTGTATATCGAATAAATGCAGGAAACACCCTAGAGGAATTAACTGCCTTTTCTAGCCCAATTAGAGACTTTAAGGTAAATAATGGGGTCCTAACGATAAGCACTAGCTCAAGCATTCAAGCCTATGAGCAAGGCTTTATTTTAAAAGCATCTGTAGGGAGTCTGCCAGGGTTTAATTATACCTTACAAACAGGATATAGCTTTAATGATTTCTTTTATATGGGTAGTAGCCTTAAGGGTTTGTTGCGAGTTCCATATAATATAAATCAGGCAATACAAATTTTACCTGATGGGCCACTATTAAACACCCCTTTCGCCTTAGACGCAACGGCGGGTCAATTATGGGTAAGTTTTGGAGCTGTCACAGTTTCTTTTAATCCCTACCCCCTTGATAGAAAAGGAATTAGTAATTTAAAAGAAGGTTCTTGGACCAATATTTCTCACCAAGAAATAACCGCCACTTTGGGAGTAAATGCTGTCAATGATATTGTACACGTTAGTATCGATGATCAAAACCCAGAAACTGTTTATTTTTCTTCTTTTTTAAGCGGGCTTTTAAAGGTAGAGAATCAAGTGCCTATAGCGTTGTACAATGAAAATAATTCTGCCTTGCAAAATCCTGTTGTGGGAGGAAACAATGCCGGCATACGTTTGTATGGATCAGATTTTGATAGAGATGGCAATCTTTGGATGCTCCAATCTCTTACAGATGAAGCTCTTATTAGACTTTCTCCAAGTGGTCAATTTCAATCTTTTGACGTAAGCAATATTTCTGGAGGAAGCCAGGAGTTAGCCTATAGTAAATTAGCTATTAGCAGAGAAGGCTTTGTGTTTTTTAGCCCAGTACAAACGGGATTAGCTGCTTTTAATCCAGCAAACAATCAATTTAGAGCCATTGGGGCAGATGATACTGGAGGAGGCTTGCCTTCTACAGATATTAGAGCCCTTGCCTTTGATGCTCAAAACAGGTTATGGATTGGAACCTTAAGGGGCTTGCGTGTGCTGTTTAGCCCAGGAACTTTTTTTAGTAACACCGCTGACGTCTCTGCAAGTGCTATTATTTTTGCAGATGA
This sequence comes from uncultured Flavobacteriaceae bacterium, assembly GCA_913048115.1. GTDB lineage: Bacteria > Bacteroidota > Bacteroidia > Flavobacteriales > Flavobacteriaceae > Patiriisocius. The sequence continues at coordinate 102,303 of CAJWVI010000001.1, forward strand.
TGAGGGGGTTGGCCAAGAATTATTATTTGAACAAACCATTACAGATATAGAGGTAGATGGATCAAATAATAAATGGATAGCAACGGCCAGCTCTGGCGTATTTTATTTAAGCGCTAACGGCCAGCAAACTTTGCTGAGGTTTACCTCAGAGAATTCTCCACTACCTTCAGATAACGTACAGGACATAGCAATAGACCCATTTACAGGAGAAGTTTATTTTGCAACCATTAACGGCCTTGTTTCTTATAAAGGTACTTCCACGGCTCCAAGAGCTACATTGGAAGATGTGTTTATTTTTCCAAACCCAGTAAGGCCCCAATATCAAGGCAACGTCACGATAGATGGTTTAACTGCAAATGCTAATGTGAAGATTACAGACCTTGAAGGTAATTTGGTCTTTCAACAAACCAGTCAAGGGGGGAGCGTAATCTGGGACACTAAAGCCTTTGGGAAATATAAAGTAGCATCAGGTGTATATTTTGTGTTAATCACCTCAGATGATGCACTTGAAACAAAAATTAAAAAAATAATGATTGTTCGCTAATGGTAGAAACTACAAAAGCAATTGTTTTCTCTTCCATAAAGTATGCTGAGGCAGACCTTATAGTAACCTGTTTTACAAAAAGCAGCGGGCTTAAAACATATTTATTGCGTGGCGTTCTTAAGTCCAGGAAGGGAGCGCTAAAGCCTTCTTATTTCCAGCCACTAACCCAACTTGAAATTGTAGCAAATCATAAAAACAAAGGCACACTAGAGTCCATTAAAGAGGTTAAAGTCTTATATCCCTACACCACCCTGCACACAGATATAGTGAAATCTTCTTTGGTGATGTTTCTATCTGAGATGTTAAAAAACACCATCCTTGAAGAAGAAACTAATGAAGGGCTATATTTATTTCTAGAAGCGTCTTTTCAATGGCTAGATCATCATGAGGGTATTGCAAATTTTCACACCTTATTTTTATTAAAACTTACAGCATATTTAGGCTTTTATCCAGACACATCTGCAGCACATTTACCTTATTTTAACCTTGCAGATGGTACCTTTGAGACAGAAGATTTCTCGGTCTATTGTGAAACAGGACTTCGCGTAGCAGGATTAAAGCAGTTCTTCGGCATAAATTTTGATACTATTTCTTCTTTAGATCTTACAAAAACTCAAAGAATGGACGTGCTTCATTTGGTGTTGGAGTATTATCAATTACATTTGCACGGTTACAAAAAACCGAAGTCCTTAGCGGTGCTTCAACAACTGTTTAATTAATGAAATATCTATTAATAACGCTTGCTGTTCTCTTTACTTCCACAACAGTAATTGCCCAAAAAATACAAGTATTGTCTCAAGAAAGTCAAGCACCTATTGCTGGGGTAGCTTTGTTTAATGAAGACAAAAGCAAAAGCAGTGTTACAAACTTTGATGGCTATGCAGAGATATCATCTTTCAACGATGATGAGGTTATTACATTTCAGCACATAGCCCATGGGGTATTACTTCTTCAAAAGCAGCAAGTTGTCCAAGGGGGCAACAAAGTGTTTTTAATTACAGATGCTAGTAGCCTAGATGAGGTTGTGCTATCTGTATCTAAGTTTGGACAAAAAAAGAGGGACATTCCTCAAAAAATTGTAACGGTAACCAGTGATGACATCCTTTTTGGAAATCCTCAAACCGCGGCAGATCTATTACAAAGCAGTGGTCAAGTATACATACAAAAAAGCCAGCTGGGAGGTGGAAGTCCACTAATACGAGGTTTTTCAACCAACAGATTATTAATTGCAGTAGATGGTGTGCGTTTTAATACGGCAATTTTTAGGGGTGGAAATGTTCAAAATATTATCTCTATAGATCCATTTGCAATAGCACGCACAGAGGTTATTTTAGGTCCAGGATCTGTGGTCTATGGGAGTGATGCTGTTGGAGGCGTGATGAATTTTTACACAAAAAAACCTAAATTCTCATTTGAAGAAGGATACTCTTTTTCTGGAAATACAACCCTGCGATATGCTACTGCCAATCAAGAAAAAACCACACATATAGATTTTAACATTGGTGCAAAACAGTGGGCTTTTTTAACAAGCGTTACCTACAGTGATTTTGATGACTTACGCATGGGAAGCCATGGCCCAGATGATTATCTGCGTACACAATATGTAGAAACTATTAACGGTGTTGATGCCGTTGTACAAAACCAGAATCCAAAAATGCAACGCCCAACGGCGTACCATCAAATAAATACGATGCAAAAGGTGCGCTACATGCCTAATGAAAAATGGAACTTCGACCTAGGCCTTTTTTATACCACCACGAGTGATTATCCAAGGTATGATAGACTCATTAGAAGAAGTGATGGTGAACTGCGTTCTGCGGTTTGGAATTATGGCCCCCAAGAATGGATCTCTGGAAACCTACACATAAGAAATACAGCATATTCAAACTCCTTGTATGATGAAAGTGTTGCTACTCTCTCATATCAAGAGTTTAAAGAAAGCAGGAATGATAGAGATTTTGGCGATACAGTCTTGTTTCAAACACAAGAAAAAGTAGCTGTTTATACCCTTGCTTGGGATTTTGAGAAAGATTTTGAAAAAGCAAAAGTAAACTATGGTGTTGAGTACCTTCATAACAAAGTAGGGTCTGAGGGCCAACAAAAAAACGTACTTACAGGGTCCTCTCAAAGAGATGTGTCTAGATATCCAGATGGTTCCACCTGGCAGTCAATAGCTGCCTACGGGAGTACCCAGGTTCGGTTAGCTAAAAATGTTTCATTTTTGGGAGGAATACGCTACAATCATATCATTTTGGAGGCAGCATTTGATGCTTCATTGTATGATTTTCCCTTCACACAAGCCAATATTAATACAGGAGCATTAACAGGCTCTGGGGGACTTACATGGAACCCCAGTAAAACCCTTGGGTGGCGTTTAAATTTTGGAACTGCCTTTAGAGCACCTAATATTGATGATATAGGTAAAGTATTTGACAGTGAGCCAGGTAGTGTTGTGGTGCCAAATCCAGATCTAGAACCAGAATATGCATATAATGGAGATATAGGTGTTACCCTTAATTTCAACGACTTTATAAAGCTGGATATTGCTGCTTTTTACACCATTTTAGAAAATGCTTTAATTAGAAGAGATTTTTCTCTTGATGGAGAGACAGAAATTTTATATCAAGGAGAGCTAAGTACTATTCAAGCAATACAAAATGCCTCTAGAGCAGAGGTGTATGGTTTTGAAGCAGGGCTAGAAGTTCAGTTTTCAAAAACACTTCAGTTAACCGCTCAATATAATATCACAAAGGGTTTTGCTGATGATGAACAAGGAAACAAAGAGGCCTTACGCCATGCCGCTCCTCAATTTGGGAATACACACCTTATTTACAAAAAAGGGAAACTAATCTTTGATGCTTTTGTTATTTATAACGGGAAGTTTGATTTTGAAGACCTGTCACCAAGTCAACAAAACAATGCCTTTTTATACGCCGCAGATAAAAATGGAAACCCTTTTGCTCCACAGTGGCACACACTTAATTTTGGAGCGCAATACAAGTTTTCTAAATCATTTCAATTAAATGCTACGCTAGAAAACATTTCAGATCAACGCTATAGACCTTACAGTAGCGGAATTTCTGCAGCAGGGCGTAATTTTATACTAGCAGCGTCCTATAGATTTTAAAAAAATCACCTCCCACCATTTTAATTGTTTTTTATAACAAAAGGTTTTTTGATAAGGTTCTTGCTATTTGATACATAGAAGACAACAAACGACAACAATTAATTGCAAACGAAAGCAATTAGTTAGTTACCGACTCGCATTTGAATCTTGTTTTATGTTTGCAGTGTCGAATATATCGATGATCGTTACCAGAGCGATTTCTGGAAAACTTAACTGTTTAATATTTAAAAATTAGAAATTATGAACGCACTTAGAAACAAAGTACAGTTGATTGGAAGATTAGGTCAAGAGCCTGAAATTGTAACCTTTAATGATGGCAATAAGATGGCCAAGTTTAGTCTGGCTACAGATGACAGCTACAAAGATAAAGAAGGACAAAAAGTAGAACGTGCTTACTGGCATAACATCGTGGTAAAAGGGGGGCTTGTTAGTGTTGTAGAAAGCTATGTAAAAAAAGGGCAAGAAATTGCTATAGATGGAAAGCTAACCAACCGTATGTGGGAGACAGAGACAGGAGAGAAGAGGTATGTAACAGAAGTTGTTGTTAATGAACTTTTGATGTTGGGAGGTAAGTAATGGAGAAATTACCATATTTAGAAAATCCAAAGCAATATTGCTTTGGATTTTTTGGATTAGAATTCTTTTGATTTTTTTGAGTATCCAGTGAAGTACAAGACACTACTAAAGCAGTGCAGCAGATTAATAAAAAGAGTATACTTAGGTCAATTCCCGTATTTATTTTCATTGTTTTTACTATTTGAAATCAACATAAATATAAATATAAATTCAAGCCTACATAAAAGAGTTTCAGTTTAGGTCAAATTACTTTAATAATTGGTCATGTTTTTGAGAAAGTTATGCTTGTAATGCATGCCAAACTAATTTGGATATATGATATCCTATTAAATTTAGAAAACCATAGAAGAGATTATATATTAAAGGTAAGATTAGCCTAACTTTACAAATAAAACTGCCTTTATTTATTCATGGAGCAAAATAAAAATAACACAGAAAAAGCAACGATACATACCCTTCTCAAAACGCATTTTGGATATGACAGTTTTAGACCCAACCAACTAGAAATCATAGAGCATGTTTTGTCTGGAAAAGACACCCTGGCTATTATGCCAACAGGAGGTGGAAAGAGTTTGTGTTATCAATTACCAGCCCTAGCTCAAGAAGGGTTGGCCATTGTAATTTCTCCATTAATTGCCCTTATGAAAGATCAAGTAGATGCCTTAATTGGAAATGGTATTTCTGCTGCTTTTTATAATAGCTCTCAAGCTCAAGAAACACAAGAACAAATTTTAGAAAGTTTGATGGCCGGGCAACTAAAATTACTCTATGTAGCTCCAGAAAGCATTTGGGGAATAACAAACTATTTAGCAAAGAGTATTATTAGTTTAATTGCCGTGGACGAAGCCCATTGTATTTCATCTTGGGGACACGATTTTAGGCCCGCATATACACAATTAAAACGGTTACAACTAGAGTTTCCTGGAGCTCCAATTATTGCCTTAACAGCTACTGCAGACAAAGCAACACAAGAAGATATTGTTAGCCAATTAGGGGTCCCTAAGGCCACTAAGTTTATCTCTAGTTTTGATAGACCTAATCTATATCTTGATGTAAGGCCAGGCCAGCAAAGGCTGCAACAAATATTTAGATTTTTAGGATCTAGAGGGCTGCAAAGTGGTATTGTGTATTGTTTAAGCAGAAAAAGCACAGAGAGTTTAACGGCAAAATTAAAAGCAAAAGGCTATGACGCTGAAGCCTATCATGCAGGATTAGCCCCAGAAGAAAGAAGCAGGGTACAAGAAAATTTTGTAAACGATACAACGCCAATTATTGTTGCAACTGTTGCCTTTGGCATGGGTATAGATAAAAGTAATGTACGCTGGGTGATTCATTACAATATGCCCAAAAACATAGAGGGCTATTATCAAGAAATTGGCCGGGGTGGTCGAGACGGTTTAAAAGCACATGCGCTTCTTTTTTATAGTTATGCAGATGTAATGCAACTACGCAAGTTTGCACAAGGCACAGAAACTCAACAAATACAGATTGCCAAGTTAGAACGCATGCAGCAATTTGCAGAAGCATTAAGCTGCAGACGTAAGGCATTACTTAACTATTTTGGAGAATTTATCACAGAAGATTGTGGCAATTGTGACATATGTAAAAACCCCCCTACTTATTTTGATGGCACCCTAATTGCTCAAAAAATATGTTCTGCTATAGTTCGCTTGCAAGAAAAAGAAGCATTAGGAGTTGTGATTGACGTTCTGCGAGGAGCCAACAACCAGCAAGTCTATGATAAAGGCTACCAGGATATTAAAACATTTGGAGCGGCTAAAGATATTTCTTGGAGAGATCTGCAACAATACATTATTCAGTTACTTAATCAAGGAGTATTAGAAATTTGGTTTCATGAAGCAGGAAGGTTATTGTTAACAGCATTAGCCAAACAAATTTTGTTTGAAGGCAAACAAATAAAACTTGCAACACTACTTCAAGAAGACGCCAAAGCAAACATCATCAAAGAACGTGTTTCTTCAAAAGGTAAAGAATTGTTTGAAAAGCTACGAATGCTTCGTAGTGTCTTTGCTAAAGACATGGGTGTTCCTGCCTACGTTATTTTTAGTGATGCGAGTCTTCAAGATATGGAAGCCCACAAGCCCACAACCATGGAAGGGTTCTCAAAAATTAGCGGTGTAGGGAAGGCGAAACTAGAAAAATATGCAGAAGCCTTTATTAAAATAATTGCCAAGCATGAAGATGCCTCATCTATAAAATTGCCCACTCATGAACATAGTTATCGATTGCTTAAAGAAGGATTGTCTGTCCAGCAAATAGCCTACAAAAGAGGCTTGACAGAAAACACGGTGTTTACACATCTTATAAAAATGCACGAATTGGGCACCCCCTTAGATCTACATCAATTTATTAGCACTTCTGAAATCATTAAGGTTCAAGAAGCTAAAAAGGTATTAAAAAACCCAGAAGGGCTCAAAGCATATTTTGAACATTTTGATGAAGCATTACCATATCACAAAATTAAATTAGCCTTGTATTTAAAGCAATAAACAAAGTAATTATTGCCCACAAAAAAAACCATTAAGAAATCTTAATGGTTTTAATCCTTTTCATAGCAATTGTAAGTATGTAAATTCAGGGTTACCTTAAATGACACTCAATTAAATAATTAAAGAATCTTTTTAGAACAAAAAACTACTTACAACACAAAAATGCTACTAATTATGTTCTCTACAACAGGCTTGTGAGAAAATTATGAGCTTGTTTACTTGTTAAACTAGCGTTAATATTGATAGATTAGTCTATTTTTGATACTCTTATGAAAAAGAACATCTGGTTTATTTTATTTCTACTCTCAAGCATATTGTATGCTCAAAACACCGATGAGCAAACTCAAGAGATCACAATTGAGGATATTAAAACCCAACTTAAAAATCCAGATTTAACCATAGAAAAACGCATTGATAATTTACTTATTTTAGGATATAGTTATATTGATGTAGCAACAGATGTCGCTACCAAATATCTTACTAGCGCACTCAAATTAAGTAAAGTTAAAAAAGACAGCTTTAATATTATAAGAGCTTACAATAGATTTTCTGAACAAGAAAGATACCTTGAAAATGACATAAGAACTTTGCAGTATGCAGACAGTGCGCTACAATATGCTAATGTTAATAATAATCTACACTTTGCGGGAATTGCCTACAGTTATAGAAATAAAGGACTTGCCTATAATTACCTTGAACGGTATGATTTATCTTTAGAGAGCTTTTTAAATGCAAATAGTTTTTTATTAAAAGAGGAACAGGGTGTTGAAATAAAAACCTACTTGGCCGAGAACTTTACAGATTTAGCGTCCATTTACTCTTCTATAGAAAACAATGAAACGGCCTTAGAATGCATTAAAAAATCACTTTCTATTGCAAAAACTATTGATGCATATTGGGAGATTGGAGACTCTTACGAGTTTATGTTTGCACATTATTTTGAGCAAAATCAATACGGGCTTTCTGAGAAATATATAGATAGTGCCCAAACAATGTTTTCTTTGGTTGAAAACCAAGAGGGAATAAAGGTTTTAGACAAATATAGAGCAGAGATTTATTTAAAACAAAACAAGCCAAACCTTGCCATAAAAATTTATGACGCGCTATTACAGCTTGATAAAGAAAATGATATTCCTTATATTCTGGCAGACGGCTATACTTTTTTAAGTAAAGCATACACCGCTAAAAACAATTTTAATTTGGCTACAAAATACCTTGACAGCGCAAGGACTCAAGCAGCTATTTCTCAAAACGTATCTCACTTGTTCTCCATTGCAAGTCAACAGGCAAATATATATAAAGAGAAAAGCCAACTTGTTTTAGGTATTTCAACACTAACCAGAATTTTAAATAGGGAAGATTTAAAGCCTTTTCAAGAGTCTCAAAAAGATTTATTTAAAGAATTGTATGAGCTACAAAAACTAAATAACGATCCTAAAAATGCATTATTATCCTTAAAAAAACACCATAAAATAAAAGATAGTCTTCGTGCTATTTTACAAAAAAACAAATTTAATGTTATTCAGTCTGAGTTTAATTATAATGAGTTATCGGCAAAGCTAGAGGCTAGAAATGCACAATTACAGGTTTCTAAGGCAGAACAAGAGCTTGCTAGAGATAAAGCTTATTTTGTATTTTGTGGCTTAGGCTTAATCGTGATCTTCTTCATATTTTCTTTCTTTAGACAACGTAAGTTAAACAATATCAAAAGAGAGGGCTTAATAGCCAAACAAGAAGTGCTTTCCATAAAGCAAGAAGCACTAGACAATCAAGTTGCATTTAAAAACAAACAAATCACAGACTTTGCTATTCACATTTCTGAAAAAAATGAATTACTAGAAAATATTAAAGGAAGGCTAAAAGGCGTTAAAGTAATTAACGACACCCATAAAGCTGTTGTCCAAGACACTATATATTTTATAAATAATGATATTGATCAAAACAAAGAAAAAATACAACTATACCAGCAGGTAAATGAGACTAATGATTCTTTTAGAGCTAAAATAGACCAATTGTACTCCAACCTAAATGAAAAAGAAAAGAAGGTCGCCACCATGCTTCGTCTTGGGCAACCGTCAAAACAAATTGCTTTGCAATTAGGTATTAGTGCTGCTTCTGTAGATAATTACCGCTATAACCTTAGAAAGAAAATGGAAATTCCTAAGGGTCACTCGTTAAAAGATTTTATAAAAAAGATTTAATACGCCTCAGTAAAAAACACCTCTTGCGCCACTTTATAGGTATTTCCGTGTGCTTCTAGAATAACATCAATGTCTGGAGAATATCCTCCACCCATGCTTACTTGAACTGGTATTTTTGCTTTCTTACAAGTTTCAAAAACAAAATGATCCCGTTGCTTACACCCCTCCAGAGTACACCCTAATTTACCTAATTTATCACTTGCCAGAATATCCACACCACTTAAGTAAAATATAAAATCAGGATTGACTTTGGTTAGTAGTTTAGGCAAGGTGTTTTTTAATATTTCTAAATATGTAGCGTCTTGTGTAGCATCCTCTAGCCCAATATCCAAATTACTTTGTTCTTTTTTGAAAGGATAGTTTTTAGCACCATGCATAGAAAAAGTAAATACGTTTGGGTCTTGTTTAAATATAGCTGCTGTGCCGTTTCCTTGATGAACATCCAAATCTACTATTAGTATTCTTTTTGCTTTATTTGCGTCTAGCAAGTATCTTGCTGCAACAGCTTGGTCATTCAATAAGCAGAAGGCTTCTCCATGATCTTTAAAGGCATGATGTGTGCCTCCAGCAATATTCATAGCAACACCATTTTTTAAAGCAAACTCACAGCCTTGCAGGGTCCCACCAATGATGTAGTGACTTCTATCTACCAACTCTTGTCGTAGTGGGAATCCTATTTTCCGAATTTCCTTTTTGTCTAATGACAAGCATAGCAAGCGGTCATAGTAAGTCTTGCCATGTACTTTTAAAATAAGCTCTTTAGAAACTTTTGTGGGCTTAAAAAAGTTTTCCTGAGTACAAATTCCTGTGTTAAGTAATAATTTTGGAAGTAGCTCATATTTAGCCATCGGAAACCGATGCCCTTGTGGCAGTGCATAGGTGTAAATAGGGTGATTTGCAATTTTTAGCATTTCTATGCAATAGTTGCTCCGTTGCTTACACCTGCAGTATCTGGATTTACAAAGACAAGTTTTCCATCTGGTGTTTCTGTCATTAAGATCATACCTTCGCTTTCTACTCCTCGTAATGCCCTTGGTGCTAGATTTACCAAAACCGTTACCCTCTTTCCTATAATATCTTCTGGAGTGAAACTTTCTGCAATTCCAGAGACAATGGTGCGTACATCCAACCCAGTATCAACTTTTAATACCAATAATTTTTTAGTTTTAGGCATTTTTTCTGCCTCAACAATAGTTCCAACACGCAGATCCAATTTTGTAAAGTCATCAAAGGTGCAGGTGTCTTTTTGAGGAGTCATTTCTTTGTTAGCAATCTCGTTTTCTAATTTACTAGCAGCTAGTTTGTCCATTTGTGCTTGTATTTGCGTGTCTTCAATTTTACTAAAAAGGAGTTCATTTTTATGTATGGTATGTCCTGCAGCGATTAGATCTTCTTTAGCAGCAACATCACCCCATTGTAGAGCATTTTCGACTTTTCTTGTACTCAGGTGTAGCATGTCTCTCAACTTTTTTGAAGTGTGTGGTAAAAAAGGCTCACTTAAAATGGCCAATGCAGATGCAATTTGAAGTGCAACGTACATAACTGTTTTGGTGCGTTGCTCATCTGTCTTAATAGTTTTCCAAGGCTCCTGTTCTGCCAAGTATTTATTACCCAAACGAGCTACATTCATGAGTTCTTGTTGTGCTTCTCTAAAGCGGTACCGCTCTATAGAACTTTCAATTACGGCTGGATAGGCTCTTAATGTATCCAAGGTTTTTTCATCGATCTGCAAAAGATCACTAGGTGTAGGCACAACACCTTCATAATATTTGTGTGTTAACACGGTTACTCGGTTTATAAAATTTCCGAAGATAGCCACCAACTCATTGTTGTTTCTAGCTTGAAAATCTGCCCATGTAAAGTCATTGTCTTTTGTCTCTGGTGCATTTGCTGTTAAGACATAACGCATCACGTCTTGCTGTCCTGGGAAATCTTCTAAGTATTCATGCAGCCATACAGCCCAATTTTTTGAAGTAGATATTTTATTTCCCTCTAGATTTAAAAACTCATTAGCAGGCACATTGTTAGGTAGAATATAACTACCGTCTGCTTTCAGCATACTTGGAAAAATAATACAATGAAAAACGATATTATCTTTCCCTATAAAATGCAATAATTTAGTGTCTTTATCTTTCCAGTATGGCTCCCAATCTTTCCCTTCTCTGGCAGCCCACTGCTTGGTTGCCGAGATATAACCAATAGGTGCGTCAAACCATACATAAAGTACTTTTCCTTCTGCATCTGGCGCAGGAACTGGAATACCCCAGTCTAAATCACGTGTAACAGCACGTGGCCGTAGGCCGTCATCAATCCAGGATTTACATTGTCCATATACATTGGTTTTCCAATCTTTTTTATGACTATCCAGAATCCATTCTTTTAAAAATGGCTCATATTGATCTAGAGGTAAAAACCAATGTTTGGTTTCTTTTACTGAAGGGACGGCTCCCGTAATAGCACTTTTTGGGTTGATCAGGTCTGTTGCATTATGCGATGTCCCACAGTTTTCACACTGGTCTCCATAACTTTCTTCATTGCCACATTTTGGGCAGGTACCCACCACAAATCTATCTGCTAAAAACTGGTTTGCTTCTGCATCATACAATTGCTCTGTAACCTCTTCCAAAAACTTTCCTTCACTGTATAATTTTTTGAAAAAATCGCTAGCGGTATCATGGTGTATCTTAGCAGATGTGCGAGAATAATTATCAAAAGAAATTCCAAAATCTTCGAAAGACTGCTTTATAATACCGTTGTATTTATCCACTACTTGTTGTGGTGTAATTCCTTCTTTTTTGGCCTTAATAGTGATAGGTACACCATGCTCATCACTACCACACACAAAGGCTACATCTTTTCCTTGCATGCGTTGAAAACGCGCATAAATATCTGCTGGCACATATACACCTGCTAAATGACCAATGTGTACAGGGCCATTGGTGTAAGGTAATGCAGCGGTTATCGTATATCTTTTTGGATCTTGGCTCATATTGTTTTGACAAAAGTTTGTGCTACAAAAATAACGATTTTATCTTCGGAAATTTGATAAGAATGTAAATAGCATCCAGCATTTAAGCGAATGTAAAGAAAGGTTGGTTTTTATGAAGTGTTATTGCCTAGTCTAAATAGAAATGGATTACTTAATAATAATACTCTTACTGTAAAATTGACCTCTTGTGTTAATCCTGTAGATATATTGCCCAAGAGCTAATCTCATATTTGCTGTGGCTTTTACATCAATGATGTGTTTGCCAGGATATAAAATCTCACTATTTAATGTTGCCACTTCTTGCCCTAAGATATTAAATAGTTTAATGTCTAAGTGTGCCGTGTCTTCGATTTTAATTTCAATATAGGTGCGGTTATTTCTATAGGTAGGGACATGGGTAAAGTTACTGATGTTTCCAAAGTCTTGACGACCCAATCCTTGACAATTAAGCCCAAGATCAAGAGTTTCATAGTTGTCATTCAATAAAATAGTGTTTACTACACTAGGATCTAAACAAAACCAATCTGTTAAAACACTAGCATATACATCTCTAAAGTCTGTAGAGGGTACCAAATTGCTATTGACATCCCAGGCACCAGCATCTAGATCTGGGTGTTCTCCTACAAAGCCACTTCCGTTAAGACCCGCGCCAAATAACATTGTGGGAGATGCAGCTCCGTGATCTGTTCCATTAGATCCGTTTTCATAAGGACGACGACCAAACTCCGATATAGTCATTCCTAATACTTTATCATCATATCCTGCAGGTGCCAGGTCATCATAAAAGTTTTTTATGGAACTCGCTAAGTCTTCTTGTAATGCTCTATGCTTTTCAACTTGATTGGCATGTGTATCAAAGCCATCTAATGACACCATGTAGACTTTGGTACCCAGTCCTCCTTTGATCATTCTAGCAATGATTGCAAGTTGGTTTGATAGGGAGTTTTCAGTGTATGGAGCTTCGTTGGTGGAGGCCATATAGGCATCATTAATAACTCCTGCATATGTAAATGTTATATTAGCCGCGGCACGCATGAATAGTAGCTTGTCTCCGTACACACATTCAGGAATAGTAACAACATCATGTAGGTTGCCACTTTCTGCTACACTGGCTAATTGCTCTGGATTTGCTACAGAGAAGGCATAATTATTATCTGAACCATCAAAAACAAGATTGCCAATACTACCAATTTGTATGGCTGGAGGGGCCGCTGGCGGGTTGATTAAATAATCTGGGTATAAGTCTTCAAAGTAGCGACCCCACCACCCTGTAGGCTCAACGTTTATTGCATCTGCTGAAGCCCAAATATCACTGGATCTAAAGTGAGACAAATTTTGTGTTGGATATCCAACCCCGTGAATTACCTTCATATTACCATCTCCCCAAACAGATTCTAAAGGGTTCATGTAATTAGGTAATGAAAAATCTGGACTTAGTGCTAGAAGGTCATTTTGATGATGGTATATGGTTGGGCGTAAATTTGCATAGGTGTCATAATCATATACGGGAACAATGGTGTTAAGTCCGTCGTTTCCTCCTTTAAGGCGAATGATTACAAGGATATTATCATTTTCTGTTTGGGACAGTGCAACAGATAATGGTGAGGGTGCCGTTGCACTTACATTAGTGCCCCCTAGCATCATACTGCCCGCTCCAGCTAGTCCTAGTGCCTGGATAAAGGAACGACGATTCCAAGTGGCATGTTCTTGGTCATGGAGGTCTTTAGCATCTTTGGTTTCTTTTGCGGAATGATTAACATTGGTAGGCATAGCAGTATTATTTAAGTTGAAATTCGGGCATTTTAGTCATGTGGATAAGCAGTAAATACACTTGGTAGGGAGCATATTCCCAGTCTAGATTCCAAAAGCCTTCATCATAATAATTTTGAGGTACTTCCCATTTTAAAATGGTGGTCGCAATGTCATAATCAGACGCTGTAAATAATTCTTTAGACATAAAGAAATCCACAATAGCCCTGGTAATGACGTAAGGGTCATTGCTATCGCTAGATAAAGCTCGAGCAAGATCTATAAAAGAGCCCTGCAATCCTTCACCATATAAGTGATTATGTAGGAATTTCATTATTTGCCAACGCCCTGTAAGGGTTGATGAATTAATCCAAGCTTCGTCACGCTGCCAACCAGAAACATCTGGCGGATCATACAACCTTTGTCCTATAATACCCGCAAAGTGTTTTATACCTCCCATCATGCTGTCGTCATAATAGAAGTTGCTTTCATTGATATATGTAAAAATAGTGTCATAAGGACTTTTAATAATAACACCAATTGCATGTTCATCAAAAAAGTGGTCACTTTTAAAAAGTTGCTTCAGCATGGGGATCATCTCAAAGTTAGCATTTACAAGTGTTTGTGCTAAAGGATTTATAATATCCTGTTGTGTGATAACATCGTATTCATTACTTACAAAAAATTTGTAAAGTTTGGTGCAAATAAATTGCGCGATTTCGGTTTCTCTAAGTTCAAAAAGTGTGTCGATGAGCTCGTCATAGGTGTAGATTTCTTCAGATCCAAAAATAGTTTTAGGATTTTCATCCCAGGTGCTATCATCAAAATGTATTTGGGCACCAGGCTCATCCCAATGATTATATCCTGTTAATGCTCTAGAGGCTTCTAAAATATCTTGCTGTGTATAGTTGTTGTTTTCACCTAAGGTGAATAATTCGAAAAGCTCTCTTGCATAATTTTCATTTGGGTTGTTGTTGGTGTTTTCAAACCCATTAAGGAAGATTAGCATTGTAGAATTAGTGCCTATAGCCCTTACAAATTCTTTAAAATTACCTAAAGAATAGGTCTGCATTAAATTATAATACTGAAACATATATGGAGAATAGTTATACGTTTCAAGCTTAGTTACAAAATGATTCATCCAAAACATAGTGAGCCTACCTCTAAGACCATCTTGAATAGTGTCGTTGGCTGTTTGTAAAGCCCATTCATTTATAAAATTAGGGTTTTCTATTTCAAAACTGGTAAAGTTGCTTAATGCAAAATACCCCCAGGGTGGCGCTGGTGTTTGAGCTAAACCAGCCGCGGTGTCTACAATAGTGTCTATAAGCGTTTCAGGGGTAAACAAAAGCCCTTCATCTACGGTGTCTAGATTAGCACCATAGGCAAGACGTCTGTAAATGTGTTTTATTTTTTGAGAGCTCCATGGGCTTGACCCCGTTGGAATATAGGGGTTAAGTGTTGCAATATTACAAGGTGGGTTGGTAGTAATTTCCATAAAACATAATTTTAATGGTGCAATTTTGGGAAATCATGTGTACTTTTATAATACACTTGATAGTTATGATCTAAATATAACTTAAAAGTTTCATTTTTAGTGCATTAAAACTCAGCAATTTGCCTCAGACACAACCAAAAAACCTTAAGAAAGGTGACACCATAGCAATTGTTTCAACGGCTAGAAAAATATCAAAAGAAGAATTAGTGCCGGCGATCTTATTTGCTAAAAAAATGGGCTTAGAAGTGCATCTAGGAAAAACCATAGGAGCAGAAAAACATCAATATGCTGGAGATGATGCCTTGCGAGCACAAGATTTTCAAGACGCGCTCGACAACCCAATGATAAAGGCTATTTGGTGTGCTCGTGGCGGGTATGGCACCATACGCATGATCGATTTGCTTGACTTCACTAAGTTTGTACAGCATCCAAAATGGCTAGTTGGCTACAGCGATGTTACGGTTTTGCATAGCCATATAAATAAGTTTAATATACCCACCATTCATGGGCAAATGTGTTTGGATATTGAAAAAAAATCAAAAACCTCACAAGACACATTACAAGAAGCCCTCTTTGGAAAAAACAACAGCATTACCTGGCCAGTTCAAGACCCCTTACATGCAAGGTTTGGAACAGCTACGGGAACATTAATTGGAGGCAACTTATCTGTGCTTTACAGTATTATAGATAGCCCTTCTGAAGGAGATTGGCAAGGCAAGGTTTTGTTTCTTGAAGATCTTGATGAAATGGTATATCATATAGATAGAATGATACAAAACTTAAAGCGAAGCGGGCGCCTTAAAAATCTAGCGGGTCTAATAGTAGGAGGTATGAGTGATATGCGGGATAATAGCATCCCATTTGGAAAAACAGTTATTGAAATTATTTTAGAAGCGGTTAATGGCTATGATTACCCAGTTTGTTTTCATTTTCCAGCAGGCCACATTGAGGATAATACAGCCCTGGTATTAGGCAAAGAGGTACACCTAGATGTTAGCGATAAATACCTAAGGCTAAGGTATATTTAGCAGGGTTACGCTAATCTCTATAAAAAAAGAGGGCTTCTTTGATCTTGCCCATGCCAATTTCTTGTTTATATAATGAAAATTGCTACTTTTATAACAGTAGTACTCCCCAATTATACGCAAAACTTTAACTCTTAAAAAAATGGCATCGCATAACGATTTAGGCCGCTTAGGGGAGGTTCTCGCTGTAAGCTATTTACTAGTAAATAAGTATGTAATCTTAGAGAGAAACTGGAGGTTCCAGAAAGCAGAAATAGACATCATTGCCCAAAAAGACAATCAAATTATTATTGTAGAGGTTAAAACAAGAAATAGTGCCTTTTTTGGAGACCCACAGACTTTTGTGACATCAGAAAAAATAAAACTTTTGGTTAAAGCTGCAAATCAATATTTGATTTTAAATGAGATTTTCTTAGAGGCTAGGTTTGATATTCTAGCTATTATCAAAAATAAAAATACGGAACAGATATCACATTTTGAAGATGCATTTTATCATTTTTAGCAAGTACAAAAATACTGGCTTATGCCAATATGTGTTGGAGTATTTCTAGCGCCTTAGAAACAGAGGGTGTCTTTTCTATGCTGAGTAATAACCGTAGTCCATTGCGTGTATTTTTTTCTGTCATTTTCACATGCTGTGGGTGTGTTTGTACAAATTTTAAAACGCTAGAAAAGGCTTCTGTTTGATAAAAATCACTCTGCTGGTCACTAATAAAGTAGCCAATAAAACGTCCTTGTTTCATGATAACACGTTCCAGGCCTATGGACATGGCAATCCACTTAATACGCACACTATCTAGCAACGCAAAAACCTCTTTTGGAAGCTCTCCAAAACGGTCTTCTAGTGCTTTTTGAAATTTGAGCAGCTCTGTTTCCTCCTTAATTTTATTAAGCTTGGTATAGAGGTTTAACCTTTCTGTAATATTATTAACATAATCGTCGGGAAATAACAATTCAAAATCTGTATCTATATTAACCTCTTTTACAAAAGTTTTGTTTTTAAGGTCTTTATCTGTATCCTCATAAAGGTCTTTAAACTCCTTCTCTTTGAGTTCTTCTATGGCTTCGGCGAGTATTTTTTGGTAGGTTTCAAACCCAATTTCATTTATAAAACCACTTTGTTCTCCGCCTAATAAATCTCCAGCTCCTCGAATCTCGAGATCTTTCATTGCAATATTAATACCGCTACCTAAATCACTAAACTGTTCTAGTGCCGTAATACGTTTTCTAGCATCATCTGTCATCGCAGAATAGGGCGGTGTAATGAAATAACAGAATGCTTTTTTATTGCTTCTACCCACACGACCTCGCATTTGATGTAGATCACTTAGTCCAAAATTATTTGCATTATTTATAAAAATGGTATTTGCATTACTTACATCTAGGCCGCTTTCTATAATAGTTGTAGCGACCAATACATCAAATTCATTATTCATAAACCCAAGCATAAGCGCCTCTAGTTTTTTACCTTCCAATTGGCCATGGCCAATGCCTATTTTAGCATCAGGAACTAGGCGCTGTATCATGCCCGCAACTTCTTTAATATTTTCGATACGGTTGTGTACAAAGAATGTCTGCCCACCTCTAGATATTTCATACCTAATGGCGTCTCTAATGATCTCTTCTCCAAAACGTATTACGTTTGTCTCAACTGGATACCTGTTGGGTGGAGGTGTAGTAATCACACTCAAATCTCTCGCCGCCATTAATGAAAACTGCAGTGTTCTGGGTATAGGAGTAGCGGTTAATGTTAGGGTGTCTACGTTTTCTTTAATGGTTTTAAGTTTGTCTTTTACGGCTACACCAAATTTTTGCTCTTCATCAATAATGAGCAAACCAAGGTCCTTAAACTCGATTGCTTTACTTACCAATTGATGGGTTCCAATAACAATATCAAGCCTTCCGTCTTTTAAATTTTCTAAGACATTTTTGCGTTCCTTAGTGGTTCTAAAACGATTTAGGTAATCTACTTTTACGGGCATGTTTTCTAGGCGTTCACTAAAGGTCCTAAAGTGCTGAAATGCTAAAATAGTAGTAGGCACTAATATTGCAACTTGCTTTCCATTATCGACTGCTTTAAAGGCAGCGCGAACTGCAACCTCTGTTTTTCCAAAGCCTACATCCCCACATATAAGCCTATCCATTGGGCGCGGGCTCTCCATGTCTGCTTTTATATCTGCTGTTGCTGTAGATTGGTCTGGCGTGTCCTCAAACATAAAACTAGACTCTAGTTCATGTTGTAAATAACTGTCTGGGTCATATTGAAACCCTTTTTGTAGCCTTCTCTTTGCGTATAATTCTATCAAGTTAAACGCAATATGCTTTACTCTTGCTTTTGTTTTTTGTTTTAGTTTCTTCCAGGCAGCACTTCCTAGCTTGTAAATCTTTGGTAGGGTGCCGTCTTTACCATTGTATTTTGAAATTTTATGTAAAGAGTGAATGCTTAGATATAAGATATCGCGTTCTCCATAAATTAATTTAATGGCCTCTTGTTGCTTGCCCTCCACTTCAATTTTTTGCAATCCTCCAAATTTTCCAATACCGTGGTCAATATGAGTTACATAATCACCCACAACGAGATTTGTTAATTCTTTAAGGGTAATGGCTTGTTTTTTAGCATAGCCATTTTTGAGACTAAATTTATGATAGCGTTCAAAAACTTGATGATCTGTATAACAAATATGTTTGCTTTCATGATCTATAAACCCTTGGTAGAGAGGAAAAACAACTGTTTCAATTTGTGTTACATGCCCCTTAGCATCTGCAAAAATATCTTGAAAACGTTTGGCTTGTTGATCACTGCTACAAAAAATGTAATTGGTGTATCCGTTTTCTGTGTTTTGATTTAAATTTTCAATAAGTAAATCAAACTGCTTGTTAAAAGATGGCTGTGGTTTGGTGTTAAAGGCTATTCTGTTTGACAGTTCTTCTGTTGGTGTTTTAGCTGCTTTTTCTCTTAAGCCGTGAGGGTTACTGGCCGCTAGTGTAATTCTTTTAAAACTAGACAATTGCTTTTTTAGCAAGGTAGAGGTGCAAAACAACTCAGTTGGAGTAATCATTTTAACTTCTGCTTTTACATTGTTAAATGCCTCTGTAGCCTTTGCAAAAAGGGTATCTATTGCACCACTTAATATGTCTTCATTTTTAAGGCAGATGATGGTCTTGCTAGAGATATATTTTAGAAAACTCTCTCTGTTTTCTTCCATCATTTTATTTTCTACATTCGGGATGATAGAAATCTTTTTTAATTGCTCCAGCGATAGTTGAGTTTCAACATCAAAAGCCCGAATACTGTCTACGTCATCTCCAAAAAACTCTACCCTATATGGCTCATCATTGCTAAAAGAGAATACATCTAGAATACCACCACGAACAGAGAACTCTCCAGGTTCTGTTACAAAATCTACCCGTTTAAAGCTGTACTCAAACAAAACTTCGTTTACAAAGTCAATCGATACGTTTTCTCCTACCGAAATTTTCAAGGTATTTTTATCCAGCTCTTTTTTAGTTACTACTTTCTCAAAGAGTGCTTCGGGGTAGGTAACAATAAGTGCTGGTTTTTTTCTAGAGTTAATGCGGTTTAAAACCTCACTGCGCAACAAGACATTAGCATTGTCTGTTTCTTCAATTTGATAAGGTCTTCGGTAACTTCCGGGATAGAATAGAACACTATCATCTCCAAGGATGTTCTCTAAGTCATTAAGGTGATAGGCAGCCTCTTCTTTATCATTTAGTATCAACAAAAATGGGACTGCTGTATCCTTGAACATTTCAGCAATACTAATAGATAGGGCACTGCCAAGGAGTCCAGACACCACGCAATTATCCCTGCTTTGATGTGTAAGCTGGGTTTTTAATGCTGCTAAAGCAGAAGACTCTCTAAAGAGAGAGCGAACAATTTTTTTGCTCATAGAATACAAAAATAAACCAAAGGTAGATGCTCACAAAGGGCCTTATGATTTATTTAAACATTTAATGCTGTTTTTCATTTGTTTCAAGAAGTTTGCCTACAGGATTGGTTGCTCTATTTTTAAACCCGTGAATACTGCTGCTTAAAATTAAAACGCCCCCGCAACCATATGCCATTAGTTTGATGACATCAAAGCTTCCCGAGTTTGCAACGCCTATAGCGATAAGCCCCCATGCGCCAACTAATGCGAATTCTCGCATGTTTCTTTTCCAGGTTATAACCAAATTTATTAAGGTGGCAACCCCTATGATAAACAGCGTCCATCGTTGAGGTGAAATACCCCAGCCTTCCCAGCCAATTTTGGTGAGGTATATGGTAACGTTTGCAATACAAGCTACCGTAAGCCAACCACTATAAATAATAAATGGCCACCACAAAAAAGCAATGGTTGAAAGCGGTGCGTCCCAGAGCTCCATGCGGTTTCTTATTATAATTTGAAGCAAGCAATATAAAATAAAGAATATAACAACGGTAGATAGCAGGATGTAGTCACAGACGAACAAGTAACACCAAAGACTGTTTGCGGTGCAACTTAAAACAAACCACCATCCTGTCTTCGCTATAAACGCATCGTCGCGCACTCTTACAAACAGACTCCTAGATTGGTATATAATAAACCCCAAAAGCAATAGGTAAATAACACCCCAAATAGAAAAGGCATAGCTTGCTGGCGTAAAAAGAGTTTGGTATTTGGCGCTTATCGAGCCTTGCGTTGTGTTATTAAACACCCCGGCGCTAGAGGCATAGTTTATGTAAATAGTGCCAATAAAAAATATGATATTAAGCACTTGTAGTAATTTTTTCAAAAGGGGAGATGTTTTTAAAGCTATTATATTGGGCTAAAGTTACACTAAAATAGTGGGACCCATTTTTAATATAAATTTAAAAAATAGGTACCTTCCTGTTTTTAAATTTCCAGTTCATGAAAAATCATTATCACATACCATCTCCTGAGGCATATACAGAAGCTTGTCATCAGGCAACCAAATCTCCACATGATTTTTGGGATACGATTGCCCGTGAAAATTTTGAATGGATGAAGCCTTGGGATACTGTGTTGGAATATGATTTATCCATTCCAGAAGTAACATGGTTTAAAGGCGCTAAATTAAATATTACAGTAAATTGTATCGATAGGCATTTGGCCACTCGGGGTTCAAAAACCGCCTTGCTTTTTGAGCCAAATGACCCATCAAAACCCTGTGAGCCAATTAGTTACCAGGCGCTTTATACGCGTGTCTGTAAAATGGCCAACGTGCTAAAGGGTAAGGGCATACAAAAAGGAGACCGCGTGTGTTTGTATTTGCCTATGATTCCAGAACTAGCAATCGCTGTGCTTGCTTGTGCTCGTATTGGAGCGGTTCATTCTGTGGTATTTGCCGGGTTTTCATCTACAGCATTAGCTACCCGTATTAATGACTGCGATTGTAAAATGGTGATTACCAGTGATGGTTCTTATCGAGGGGCTAAAACCATAGACCTAAAAAGTATTGTTGATGCTGCTTTGTTAGATTGTAAGGGAGTAGAAACCGTATTAATCGTGCAAAGAATTGCCTCTGAAATAACCTTAGTAGCACACCGTGATTACTGGATGGAGCCCTTGCTGGCTTTAGCCTCTGAAGTATGCGCCCCAGAAATTATGGACGCAGAAGATCCTTTATTTATTTTATATACCTCTGGCTCTACTGGAAAACCCAAAGGAATGGTGCACACTACCGCTGGGTATATGGTATACAGTGCGTTCTCGTTTCAAAACGTATTTCAATACCAAGAACAGGACGTGTATTGGTGTACCGCAGATATTGGGTGGGTTACAGGGCATAGTTATATTGTATATGGCCCCCTGGCAAATGGAGCGACTTCGTTGATGTTTGAAGGCGTACCAACATATCCAGATGCAGGACGTTTTTGGGAGGTGATTGCAAAACACAAGGTCAATCAATTTTACACAGCACCTACGGCAATTAGAGCACTTGCCAAGGAATCTTTAGCCTTGGTAGAGAAACATGATCTTTCTTCTTTAAAAGTATTAGGCACTGTTGGAGAGCCCATCAATGAAGAGGCATGGCATTGGTATGATGATCATATCGGAAAAAATAATGCCCCAATTGTAGATACTTGGTGGCAAACAGAAACAGGCGGTATTATGATTACTTCTTTGCCAGGTATTACAAAGGCAATTCCAACCTATGCAACCAAAGCTATGCCAGGAATTAGACTTGCCTTGATGGATGATACTGGCCAGGAGCTTACCCACCCAAAGGCCCAAGGAAAGTTATGTATTAGCTATCCATGGCCTTCTATGGCGCGAAGTATTTATGGAAATCACAAGCGCTATAAAGAAACCTATTTCTCTGCCTTTAAAAATTTCTATTTCACCGGTGATGGCGCTCTGCGCGATGCTGATGGTAATTATAGAATTACGGGTAGGGTAGATGATGTTATTATAGTCTCTGGGCATAATTTAGGAACTGCCCCAATTGAGGATGCGATTAACCAACATCCTTTGGTTGCAGAAAGTGCTGTGGTTGGATTTCCACACCACATAAAAGGAACAGCATTATACGGGTATGTGAGCTTAAAAAATGCAGCAGGTAAAAACGAAGATGAATTGCGTCTAGAGATAAATGACATTATTAGTCTAGAAATTGGACCTATTGCAAAACTTAATAAAATTCAATTTACACAAGGGTTGCCTAAAACACGAAGTGGAAAAATAATGCGTCGCATCCTTAGAAAAATTGCCCAAAAAGAAATCGATAATTTGGGAGATATTTCTACACTGTTAAACCCAGAGGTGGTACAACATATTATTAATAACGCACTATAAGTTGTTGGTTGGTGTAGGGAGTGATTCGTAAATTCCCTTAAAACCTTTTTATAAAAAACAAGGCGTATTTATGCCTTTTTCATAAAGCTCTCTGCTTTGGCCACCATGTTTTTACTTCCGCAGAAAAAAGGAACACGTTGGTGCAACTCTGTAGGTTTGATGTCTAGAATTCTTGTAAAACCGTCACTGGCCTTTCCTCCAGATTGCTCTGCTATGTAAGCCATAGGATTGCATTCATACAATAAACGTAATTTTCCTTTTGGATCTTTTGATGTATTTGGATACATGTAAATACCTCCTTTGATCATGTTTCTATGAAAGTCTGAGACTAAAGAGCCAATATATCTTGATGTATATGGTCTATCTTCTTCTTCTTTTTGGCAATACTTTATATAGTCTTTTACACCCTGTGGGAAATGCACATAATTCCCTTCATTTACAGAGTAAATAGTTCCGTCTTCTGGAAATTGCATGTTAGGATGCGATAGGTAATAGGTTCCAATGGCTGGGTTTAAGGTAAACCCATTCACGCCATGTCCTGTAGAGTATACAATCATGGTCGAGGTGCCGTATACTATATACCCTGCAGCTACTTGTTTGTTTCCTGGCTGTAAAAAATCATCTATCGTTACAGGAGTTCCCTCTGGAGTGATTCTTCTATAAATTGAAAAAATAGTACCTACAGAAACATTAACATCTATATTAGAAGACCCGTCTAAAGGATCGATTAAGACAATATATTTGTTATCGTTTTTTTCATTTCTACCTGCAATGGTAATAAAGTCATCTTCTTCTTCACTGGCAATACCACAAACAATTTCTCTATTGGTCAAGGTTTTAATAAACACATCATTGGCATAGATATCTAGTTTTTGTTGATCTTCTCCCTGCACGTTAGTTTCTCCAGCCGTTCCTAAGATATCTACCAAACCAGCTTTGTTTACCTCATGGTTTACTACTTTTGCTGCAAGACGTATAGAATTAATAAGCCTAGAAAGCTCTCCCGATGAGTATTTAAATTCGGTTTGATTTTCTATAATAAACTCTCCTAGTGTTTTGTTTTTATTTGCCATGGCGTGTTGTTCAATGAATTTAGCACAAATATCGCTTTTTTTAAGAAATTGAACCGATATTTGTGTATCAAAACTAGAAATTATGGGTGTTGTTGTAAGAGAAGCTATTGAAGCAGATATGCCTCGAGTACTTGAGCTTATAAAAGAGCTTGCTGTGTATGAGAAGCAGCCAGATGCAGTGCGCATTACTCTGCAAACATTAGTCTCTGAGGGTTTTGGAGAACAACCCTTATTTACTTGTTTTGTTTCACAATGGGATGGAGTTATTGTGGGCATGGCATTATGCTATTTTAGATTTTCTACCTGGAGTGGCCGTACGGTTCATTTAGAAGATTTAATTGTTAGTGAGTCTAAAAGAGGCTTGGGCATTGGCATGGCACTTTATACACGTGTGCTAGAATACGCAAACTCTTTTGGTGTAAAAAGAGTAGAGTGGGTTGTGTTAAGTTGGAATACCCCCGCCATACAATTTTACGAAAAAACAGGTGCCAAGCTTTTAAAAGAATGGTATTTGGTTCAATTTGATGAAGAAGGACTGTCTCATTTTCTAAAACCAAGGAGTTAAACTAAAATTTCAGCTTTGTGAAAAACACTATGAATGTATTTAAATTTGGAGGAGCTTCGGTAAAAGATGCCGAAGGAGTTAAAAATGTAGCAACTGTTTTACAACAAACGGGGCATGCTAATTTGGTAATTGTAGTCTCTGCCATGGGAAAAATGACCAATGCACTAGAGGATGTTGTAACCTGCTATTTTAAAGAACCAACAAAGGTAAAAGAGGCTATAGAAGATATTAAGGCATATCATACCTCTATTGCTAGTGGTGTATTTACCCATGACAGCGCACCTATTTTTAAACAGATAGACGCCTTGTTGCAAGAGCTATCTTCTTTTTTAAAGACTAACAAATCCACCAACCATGCCTATGTATATGATCAAGTTGTAGGCTATGGAGAACTGCTTTCTACAGCTATTATTGCAGCATATTTAGAACAGGTA
Organism: uncultured Flavobacteriaceae bacterium; assembly: GCA_913048115.1. GTDB lineage: Bacteria > Bacteroidota > Bacteroidia > Flavobacteriales > Flavobacteriaceae > Patiriisocius. The sequence goes on from CAJWVI010000001.1 coordinate 127,394, forward strand.
TCTATAAAAAATAACTGGATAGATATACGCACGTGCATTGCCACAGATACTGTCTTTAGAGATGCTACCGTAGATTGGAAAACCACCCAACAGCAAATCATAAAGAACATTCCTGCCACTGGAATTACAATTACTCAAGGTTTTTTAGGCGCAGAAGACACCAATAATTTTACAACAACCCTTGGTAGAGAAGGAAGTGATTATACAGCAGCCATTTTAGCCTACTGCCTTAACGCAACAAGTGTTACTATCTGGAAAGATGTTCCCGGCGTTTTAAATGCAGACCCGCGGTATTTTAAAAGCACCACCTTGTTGCACCATATTTCTTATAGAGAAGCCATCGAGTTGGCTTTTTATGGTGCCTCAATTATACATCCTAAAACAATACAACCATTGCAAAGAAAAGAAATACCATTATTTGTAAAATCTTTCTATGACCCAATGAGCCCAGGTACTTGTGTGGGTAAAGGTGTTGCATTAGACCCACACACCTCGTGTTTTATTTTAAAGAGAAATCAAGTACTATTGTCTTTATCGTCTCTTGATTTTAGTTTTATTGTAGAAAAAAACATTAGCGATATTTTTATTTTGCTAGACACCTATAAAATGAAGGTAGCATTAATTCAAAACTCCGCCATTAGTTTCTCAGTAGTTGTTGATAATAAATACAACAATCTAGATGTATTGTTATCATCATTAAGATCTACCTTTAGAGTGAGTTGGAATGAGAGCGTCACACTGTATACCATACGGCATGCTTCTTCAAAGGATGTGAAGTCGGTACTTCAACATCGAGAAGTTTTATTAAAACAAGAGAGCAGAGAAACGGTACAGTTGGTTATTAAAGAGTAGAGACGATGCCTTTTAATTAAATTTTTGCTTGACCTAATTCAACGTTATTTACTATGGGTATTGGATAGTTAACATAATATTAGGTTGAAGTTTTGGTCTTGGGTTAGAAAGAAAATCGCTAAAATTTAAAAGTATTTGGCAGTAAACTCATGACAATATTCTTTTATTTCTTCTCTTGCTCTTGCAAAAGCAACCTGAGTTTGCTCGGGGGTACCTTTAAACCTTGATGGGTCATAAAAATTATGGTGCATGCGTAGTGCATTTGGCGCTGCAATAAATGGACAGTTTTCAAAGGCATGATCACAAACTGTTATAATATAATGCCAATCTATATTTTGGTATTCATTTACATTGTTTGAGGTATGACCAGAAATATCAATACCCTCTTTTTTCATGGTAGCTAATGCTCCAGGGTTAATGCCATGGGTTTCTATCCCTGCGCTATAGATGCTTGCTTTATCCCCAAGCATTTGTTGTAAATACCCATCTGCCATTTGGCTTCGGCAACTATTTCCTGTACAGAGCACGAGTATGTTTTTCATATTTTTTTAAGTCTTAAAAGTTTTTTAAGCTCTTTAAATAGGCTAGCCCATACCTCTTAACAGCAACCACTTTCTGGAGCACAAGTGTTTGCTTGGGGTTGCGTATTTGTGGCTTGTGGAACCCCGCAAATATCTTCTGCTTTACAAGCTGTTTTTTGAGTAGCTAGTTGTAGCATTAAATTGCTTCCATGAATCTCAAGACTTGTTACAAATAATTGAGCGGTATGAAACAATGCATTGCTATATTCAAAACGCACTTCGCTGTTTTTGGTATAGGGTTTCATTGCTCCAACGGTTGTTAAGATATCTAGTGCTTTACTGCAAGACATAAAATCTGTCTTTCCAATTTCAGAAGGACTTTCCCAAAGCTGTATGATGGTCTCTTTCCAGGCATCTGTTCTTGCGCCGCAATCTACAGAGTCTACCGTAATGTGTTTTACCTCTGTGATATGATAGTTGGCTCCTACTAGTTGTCCTGGCATGTATTGAAACAGCAAGGACTTTTCTGGATGCTTGTGTAGGGTGTTAAAAAACTCTTCTGTTGTCATAGGTTTCTTTTTTGGTCAATAGTCTTATTGCTGTCTGGTAATGGCCTTACGCATCTTTAAAAGCGCGCAGTATTTTATTTACAATAACTTGAGCTAATTTCTCCTTACTCTCAAGTGTCCATCCCGCAACATGTGGGCTTAAAATAACATTGTCCATCGCTAGAAGTTCTTTAAATTCTTGTGGTATAGTGTTGGTAAAAAGTGTTTCAAAAGATGCTTTTTCATACTCCAAAACATCCAGTCCTGCACCTAGTATTTTTTTGCTTTTTAAACCAGCAACCAATGCTTTGGTCACCACGCTTTTTCCTCTTGCGGTATTGATAAGCCAAAAGGGTTTTTTAAACCCAGCAATAAAGCCAGCGTCTATCATTTGGTTGGTTTGAGGTGTCCAAGGGGTGTGAAGACTCACCACATCTGCCTGCTCTTGAAGTATTTTTAGGGATACTTGCTTGGCGTTTTTATTGCCTACTTCTTGCTTAATATCATAACATAGTACTCTGCAATTAAAGCCTTTTAATTTTTTGGCAAAAGAGCGGCCCATGTTGCCATAGCCAATAAGACCTATGGTTTTTGCTTCTATTTCAAGCCCTCGATTAGATTCTCTATTCCAGCATCCGTTTTTTACTTCTCTATCCGCACTATTTAATTTATTAAAGAGTGATAACAGCATGCCTAAGGCATGTTCTCCAACAGCATTTTTGTTGCCTTGTGGAGCCGCTATGGTTTTGATATTTTTCTTATTAGCGTATGGAGTGTCAATACTTTCTAGTCCAGCACCTACACGCGCTATAAATTTTAAGTTGGTTGCAGCCTCTAGAAACTGTCTGTCTATTTTAAACCTGCTTCTAATAACGATACCATCGTAGTTGGCAATGACCTTCTCAACGGCTACTTTTGAAGACGTATAATCTGCTACACAATCAAAGCCAGCTTGACTAAGTTGCTCAATGAGTAAGGGGTGATTTTGGTCTAGATGAAGTATTTTCATTTTCAATTAAATAATGCCAAAGGTACTTAGTATATATTGATCTATGACAATGGTTAGGTTACCTAAAGATTAAATTTTTGGGTATTTTGTTTGTGTTTTTTCATGCTGCAGGTTTCCCGTATGCTTGGTGTTTAGTTTTTCAAAAAGTAAGACATGGACCTCTTGGTCTGTATGGCTTTGTGGGCAATGTTCCACGCCTTTAGGAACCACAATAATCTCACCTTCTTTTACAAGCTCTATTTTATCTCTAAAATGCATTTCTAACACTCCCTTTTGCACAAAAAACAACTCGTCTTGATCTTCATGGGTATGCCATATAAAAACTCCTTGGATTTTGGCCAGTATTACCTGCATGTCATCTACAACAGCAATTTGGTGTGGGTGCCATTGTTTATTAAATTTGCTAAATTTTTGTTGGATGTTAATTGGCTGCATTTTTTGATTTTTTGTTTACCAAACAAGGTACTACTATTTTAGAAGTACTTTAGCCGCTCTCGCAGAAGGCTCTAGAAGTTTAAAATCATTTTAGCAATAAAAAAGAATAGAAAAATACCAAAAATATCATTACTTGTCGTTATAAATGGCCCTGTTGCAATGGCGGGGTCAATCCCTTTTTTGTCTAAAATAATAGGAACAAACGTGCCTACTAAGGCGGCAACTATAATAACCAACAGCATAGAAATAGCAATGGTAAATGCAAGTTTTTGATCCATCCCAGAGAGTACACCAAATAAAATAACCAACAGCCCAAGAGCCAGACCGTTAATTAAGGCAAGACCCACTTCTTTGAGGAGCCTTTTAAATAGACTTCCTTTTACATTATCATTGGCCAAACCCTGTACAATAATAGCACTTGATTGAACACCAACGTTTCCTGCCATGGCAGCAATTAGAGGGGTAAAGAAAAAGAGTTCTACATGTGTTGCAAGAGCTTCATCAAAACCTCTCATGATATACACACTTCCTAGTCCTCCTAAAAGCCCTAAAACAAGCCAAGGCAAGCGTGCTTTTGTAAGGTCTATAATACTATCATCTGCTTCTACATCTTGCAAAATACCTGCAGCCATTTGGTAATCTTTCTCTGCCTCTTCTTTTATGAAATCTACAATATCATCAATGGTAATTCTCCCTACTAATATTCCTTTTTCATCAACTACTGGAATGGCTTCTAAGTCATATTTTTGCATGATACGAGCCACCTCTTCATTTTCTGTGTGTACTGTGACGTAATCTACCTTAGGGATAAAAACATCACTAATTTTTGTGGAAGCTTCTGCGGTGAGTAAATCTTTTAAAGAGAGCCTGCCCGTTAGTTTACCTTCTTTATTGGTCACATAAATGGAGTGTACCCGAGTTACATTTTCTGCTTGGCGGCGCATTTCCCGAACACATCCTGCTACCGTCCAGGTTTCTTTTACTTGCACAAGCTCTTTTGCCATTAAAGCTCCAGCGGTATCCTCATCGTAGTTAAGCAGTTCTACAATATCTGCTGCATGCTCTTCATCTTCAATTTTATCTATTACTTTTCGCTGAATTTCCTCATCGAGTTCTGCAATAATATCTGCAGCATCATCTGTGTCAAGCTCTTCTAATTCTTCAGCAATTTCTTTTGGAGATAAGCGGTCTAGGATTTTCTCGCGTACATCTTCATCGAGCTCCATCAGGGCCTCAGATGTTAAGTCGCTCTCTAGTTGTTTAAAGAGATAGGTAGCCTCATCACTTTTAAGCTTTTCAAGCAGCTCTGCAATATCTGCAAAGTGATATTCTTTTAGGAGTTCCCGCAGCGCATTACCATCTTTTTTGGTAATGAGTTGTACGATATTCTCTATAAAATCATTCGTGAGTTGAAATTGCATCATCTTCCAATTTTTGTGTAAGCGCAATAAATTGTGCTACAGATAGCTGCTCAGGTCTTTGTCCAAAGATAGCATCTTCTTTTATTTTATCTGAAAGATTAAAAGATTTTAAACTGTTTCGCAACGTTTTACGTCTTTGTTGGAAGGCAGTCTTCACTACTTTATACAACATAGCTTCACTGCAATCAATCTTTAAGGAGTCTTTCCTGGTGAGTCTTAGTACGCCGCTATTTACCTTGGGTGGCGGTTTAAACACAGTAGGGAGCACGGTGAACAAATATTCTGCATCATAAAAAGCTTGGGTTAAGACAGAGAGGATACCATAGGTTTTACTCCCTTCTTTGGCGCAAATACGTTCTGCCACTTCTTTTTGAAACATTCCAGAAAACTCTGGCACCTGCTCTTTTATTTCTAACATTTTAAACACAATTTGTGTAGAGATGTTGTATGGGAAGTTGCCCGTAATAGCAAATTGTTCGGTTCCAAAATAATCTTGTAAGTCTTCCTTTAAAACATCTGCTTCTAAAATTTGAAGGTTCTCGTTTGTGTAGTTGTTAATTAGGTATTGGATAGATTCGCTGTCCAAATCCATGGCCACCAGATTGATATCTTTTTCTAATAAGTATTTGGTCATAACCCCAGTTCCAGAGCCAATTTCTAGCACGTTTTTATATCCTTTAAATCCTAAGGTTTGTGCTATGTCATTGGCAATACCTTCATCGACCAAAAAATGTTGTCCTAGATATTTTTTAGCGCGCACAGAATCGTTTTGCGCATTAAACTCTCTTTTTGGAACGGCACTATGCTTATTAAATTTTTTCTTTTTTGCCATGGGTTATGCTGTTGTAAAACGGCGGCTTATTATTGCTCGCAAATTACGTCTAGTTCTGTTCTAAAGGCTATAAATTTTCCTTCAAATGGTTTGCTTTGTGCTCTTAAGGTTTCTGCATCTTCTTTGTAATACCGCTCTAGGGTTTGTTTACTATCTGTGGTGTATTGCACAGAGTAGGTAATACCACCCATTTCTTCTTCTACCATTACTTTGGTTAATAACGCTTTGCTAAACTTTTTGGTATCTAGCATCGCCGGGATATGTTCTGTCTTCATCCAGTGTAACCAGGGGTCATGAATGCTATTTTCAATATTAATGGTAACGTTGTATATGTACATGAAGTCTTTTTGGGTGTTTAGATTTTAAAGCGTAAAGGTACTAGTAATAGCGCTATAAACTAGAACTCAATTTCATCTCCTCGAAGCATGCGGTATTTTTTTCTAGCCTCTATAAAGTAAATACTATCTGCAAAATCAAAAACAATTTGCTCATAATAATTTTTTGCTTTTTGAGGGTCTTGCAATTTGTTTTCATACAAGTTTGCTAGTTTGTAAAAAGCATCATCTGCTAAAATTTCATCTTTATACAGTTTGATTAATGTAAGATAATTAGCTTCTGCTTTTTTAAATTGGCCTGTTTTTTCATAGAGCTCTCCTTGTTTTAGCAGCGCTTCATCTTCAATTTTCTCTCCTTTATGATTGGTTAATATTTCTGATAGCGCAGCTATGGCCTCCTTGTCTTTGTTTTGCAGGGCCAGCAAATCTGCATGGGCATATTTTTTTAAAGCCGTTTGCAAAGAATCCTCTAGGGTATTGTCATGAATCAAGAGCATCATCTGTAAAGCATCATTTGCTATGAGTTGTGTAGTAGATTTGCGCAATACGTCTACCTGTGCTTTAGCCCAAACAAAATCACCTTTAAAATAGCTGGTTCTGGCTACTTTAAACCTAGCCTCTTGTGCTAAGACATCACTCTTTACTTTTTTCTGGATTTGAGTGTAATAAATCAAGGCACGATTAAATTTTTCATCGAGCACCAAAATATCTGCCAATTCCATCTTTATGCGAGATTCTTGATACCTGTTAAGCCTTTTTTTTGTGAGATTTTTTAGGTTGCTTATTGCGGTTTCTATGTCATTTGCTTTGAAGGCCAGAAAATGATTATAATCTATTTGAAGCAAATAGGTTGCCACGTCACTTCCATATTGATCTAGAAGGCGTTCAAATTCTTCTGTAATATCTTTATAGTCATCTTGTGTGGCCGTTGCCATCTTAATGTTCATCAGGTATTGATGTCCTTGTAGTTTGGCCCCTGGGCTTGCCGATTTTTCAATCACAAAATTGATGATATCTGTGGCGCTTTCATAAGCCTCTTCTTTTAGGGCAATGACGGTTAGATCTATAATAGCTCCCATGTCTGCATCCCCCATTCTTTTGTAGATGGCTTTTTCTTGGGTAAATGCTTTGACAAAATCTTTTTGCTGTATAAACAACCAGCTAAGTAGCTCATTGTATAAAATATTTGGCCCCTCTTGTAGCTTTTTTAACAGCACACCTCTTAGTATAACGTTGGCCTGGTTCTTTGGGTCTTGGGTAATGTATAAACTAAAATTTCGTTGGGCTATGGGTTTTAATCGTTGTTGAAGTTTTACAGCATTGATATACTTTAAAAACATTTTCTCTAGCGCTCCTTGTTCTCCATATATACGGGCTAGTTGAATATTGTAATTTACTAATGTGTTAAGCTCCATGGCTTTTTCATAGACTAATATGGCTTTATCCAACAAGCTGTATCTTTCAAATTTTTTGGCAATCACTGAAGTGTAATTTGGCTTTTCTTGGACAAAGGCGAGTGCTTTTGCATAATAAATCTCTGCTATAGAATCTTTTTTTTGTAGCGAATAATTATGTCCTAAATCTACTAGAAACTGTTTTTGTGGGTTGCGTTTGTTTATTTGTTTTTCTAACAATAGGCGAGACTCCTTAAAGTTTTCTAATTGTTGATGCGCCTCTACAAGCTTCATCATGTAGTCGTTTTTGTATGGAGATTTTGCATACAGCTTTTGATACATAGCAATAGCCTTTTGATAGTCACCACGATCAAAATAGTTTTTGGCTAAAATTTCGCTTTGCGAAAAAACCGAGCAACTGATAAGAAAAACAAATACAAAAGACAATAACCGCATACCGTAAAGATAGTGTTTTTAGGTGCTTGAATAAAAACAAAAACCATTTCTAAAAAGGATAGAAATGGTTTTGTAGTGATATAATTCTCTGTGGCGTCTTGCTTTAATTAATCATGTCAAAGCCACAATACGGGATGAGTACTTCAGGAATTTTAATGCCCTGTGGTGTTTGGTAGTTTTCTAAAATACCCGCCATCACTCTAGGCAATGCTAGTGAGCTGCCGTTTAGGGTGTGTACTAGTTTATTTTTACCATCGGTGTCTTTAAAGCGAAGTTTTAACCTATTTGCCTGAAAGGTTTCAAAATTAGATACAGAACTTACCTCTAGCCAGCGGTCTTGTGCTGTTGAGAAGACTTCAAAATCATAGGTAATTGATGCAGTAAACGATAAGTCTCCTCCACACAATCGTAAAATTCTAAAAGGGAGTTTTAGTTCTCTTAAAATTTCGGCTACATGATCTACCATCCCTTCTAGTGCTTTTGTACTATTATCTGGGTGTTCGATACGTACGATTTCTACCTTATCAAACTGGTGCAGTCTATTTAAACCACGAACATGGGCGCCATAACTACCTGCTTCTCTCCTAAAACAAGGGGTATAACTAGTGCAGGTAATAGGAAGCTCTGCAGCTTGAACAAGATTTCCTCTAAAGATGTTGGTTACAGGAACCTCTGCGGTGGGTATTAAATATAAATCATCTACGCCAACGTGATACATTTGTCCTTCTTTGTCTGGTAACTGACCAGTTCCAAACCCTGATGCTTCGTTTACAAGGAGAGGTACTTGGTATTCTGTATATCCAGCTGCCGTGTTTTTGTCAAGAAAGTATGCGATTAGTGCACGTTGCAACCGTGCGCCTTTTCCTTTAAAGACAGGAAACCCTGCGCCAGTGATTTTAACACCCAATTCAAAATCAATGATGTCATATTTTTTAGCCAATTCCCAATGTGGTATTGAGTCTTCTGCCAATACAGGAATGTCACCTTCTCTAAGGGTTTGTTGATTGTCATTTTCATCCATACCAGAGGGCACCAATTCATTAGGGATGTTAGGTATGGTGTAGAGTAGACTTTCTAGCGCCTGTGAAACATTCTTTAATTGTTCATCTAGCGTTTTTGAGGCCTCTTTGAGTGTCCCCGTTTTTTCTTTAAGTACCCCAGCTTCTGCTGCGTTTCCAGATTTAAAAAGAGTACCTATTTCTTTAGAAAGAGAATTTAACTCTGCCAGTATCTCATCTAGTTTTGTTTGTGTAGCACGACGGGTTTCGTCTGCCTTTAAGACTTGATTAAGTATTTTAGTGGCGTCCATGCCTCTTTTCTCTAGTGCTTTGGCGTAGGCTTCTTTATGATCTCTTATGAGCTGAACTTGTAACATGTTTCCCTTAATTTTTGAAGGACAAAGTTATGGAATTTGTAATAATGACGGCTTTATTGTGGTATAAATTAGTAAGGAGATTACCAAGACCATAACTTTAGAGGCAAACCCTCGGCATTATTGGGCCTGTAGTGGCTTTACTTTATTTTGTATTTGGAACCCGCACTAAAAACGTTTTAACAAAAACCCCATAATTACAAGAATAAAAATAACAAGCAGTATTGCAGACTGCATATTGCGAGCTTTGTCTTTTTTGGAATTTTTATTGAGCATGTTTTTGGTTTTTGTAGTGTTTAAAGATAGCTATTATTTTTTCTTTGGTGGAGTGTGATTCTTTATTGGGGATGGTAAAATCCAGTCATGATGTTTTAAATGGTGCCACTCTTGGGAGGCTAGATCTATAGAGTCATTGATAAACCGGTAATAGTCGCCACCGTTTATACTTATTTTGGTGTTTGCATATACGCCAACATCATTACCCTTGGCGGCTTCTAGCCCTTTTATACGTTGTGCTAATTGCCAAATAATATCAGGCTTTGTGCCCAAGGCTCTTTGCTGCTTTTTAGTGAGTAGCCGATCAAGGTTATATTTGCTGCGCTTTTGAGTTTGCTTGTCTACGGTATAGATTGCTGTAAATCCTTTTTTACTTCGTAGCATCATGCGCCAACTTAGGCGGTGTCCTTCTTCTGTCCATAAAACAGCATCTTCTATAAACCAATGTCTTAGGGGGAGGGCTATTTGTATGATAAAATAGATGCTAAAGCCGGTTACTAACATTTTCTTATAAGACGGAACGATAACCTGTGCTAGGCTGTAGTGTTCTTTGTTTGGAAGAAACCGCTGCTGTAGTGTTTTAGAAGAGAAAAAGAAAAGAGCAAAGGCAATGGACATGAACGGGAAAATTCCAATCTGGAATACCACCGCATTAAAAAGATGAAACAACACAGAAATACAAAATGCAACAAAGCGAGTTCTTTTCCACAAAAGTAGCGGCACAATTAGCGCGTCAAAGAATATACCTACATATGCAATACAATAATGCACCCATTGTTGCTGTAAAAAAGAGCCAATGAGCCAATAGTCTTTTTTACCTGACATAAATAAACCCGTAACCGTTCCATCTAGCCAATCTGGGTATATTTTTGCAATACAAGCATAAGTGTAGACAATCCAAACTTGTAGAATAAGAACCAACATTACCCATCTAGGCATAGCCCTTGAGGCACCTTGTGGATTTTGTGTAGCGTCTATGGAAAACCACTTGTTAGCAGGTAAAAAAACCATGAGCCAACACAGAAGCATCATCAAATAATAATGGTTGTTATAGCTGGTTTTTTGCATTAAATATACGCAGGTCCACATAAGAGCAAAACAAAATATACTGAGCCTATATTTATACCCTAGCATTACACCAATGCCAAAAACACCCATAGCAGCAAAGTAGAAATACATCCCGTAACCGGGTAGGGGTTGTAAAAAATCAAACCCAATAAAATTGAAGGTAAATTTAGGCGCAACCAGTGTTTTGTTTACCCAGCCTGTTGCAATGGCGCCAAACCCCTCCAGGGCTATGAGAAAGCCAAAGACTACTCTAAAGAGAACAAGACCAGAGTTGTCAATATGTTTAAACAAAAGCTTATGCAAGGCTTTGTATATAGTCTCGTGCAAAGGCTTCGTCTTTTTGGATGGCCTTTTTTAAGGTTTCCAGGTTTTTAAAGGTAGCCTCTTCACGAATGTGTTTTAGAAAATGTAGTTGTAGCGACATTCCATAAAGATCTGTTTGAGTGTCTAGAAAGAACGTTTCTATGGTTTTTGAGGTTCCTCCAACTGTAGGGTTTGTGCCAATGCTTGTGATGCCGAAGGTGAGGGTGTTGTTTATTTGAGCTTGTACTATGTATACCCCCTTGCGAGGTATTAACTTATATGTTTCTGCTACCTGTATATTGGCGGTAGGGTAGGATATGGTTCTGCCCAAGGCCTTCCCTTTTATAACGGTTCCTGTAAGGGTAAAGGCATAGCCTAAGTATTTGTTGGCGGTACTAATATCTCCCTTTGCTAATGCAGTTCTAATTTTGGTAGAGCTTACTGCAACCTCGCCGAGTTGTTGGGCGCTTATTTCTTCTACCTCAAAACCATACTCCTTGCCATATTTTTTTAGGTCTTGTATGTTGGCATTTCTATTTCTACCAAACCGATGATCATAACCAATGATGATTTTTTTAGCCTTGAGTTGATCTACCAAAATGTCTCGTACATATTCAAGTGCAGATAGTCTTGAAAACTCATAGGTAAAGGGCTCTACTACAAAATAGTCTAGACCAATATCTTCTAGGCGCTGTTTTTTTTCTGCAAGGGTATTGATGAGTTTAATATCACTGTTTTTTTGCAAGACCATTCTTGGGTGTGGAAAAAAAGTAAGCAGCACAGAAACAAGTCCTTCTTCTTTTGCAGTAGCAACCAAACGCTCCACAATAGTGCGGTGCCCGATATGAACCCCATCAAAGGTGCCAATTGTTATCACGCTTTGAGTGTTGCTTTTAAACTTGGAGGTTGTGGTGTATTGTTCCATCTGTATTAACCGTTAAAGGTGTTCATGGTGTTGTCAAGACCTGCGAGCGCAAAAGACTCTATAGCCTCGATGCTTTTTGGAATTTGCGTGATGAGTTGTGATTCTTCTTCAGGGGTCCACTCACCAATAACATAATCTACTTGGCCTCCTTTAGAGAAAGCATCGCTAATACCAAATCTAAAACGAGGATATTTCCCGGTAGATAAAATATCTTGAATGTCTTTAAGGCCGTTGTGGCCTCCACTACTGCCTTTGCCTTTTATTCTAAAGGTTCCAAAAGGGAGGTTAAGATCATCTGTTACTGCCAGTACATTTTCTATAGGGATGTTTTCTTTATCCATCCAGTATTTTACAGCCTTACCACTTAGGTTCATAAAGGTGCTGGGTTTGAGAAGGATAAGGGTGCGTCCCTTTTTTTTATGGGTAGTGATGTCTCCTAGTTTCACTGTTTCCCAACTAAGATCTGCTTGTTTTGCCAATGCATCTAGAATTTTAAAGCCTATGTTGTGGCGTGTATTTGCATAGGCAGGGCCAATATTTCCAAGGCCAGCGATTAAAAATTTTTTCATATCCAGTGTCCCTTTTTTTGTGTCAGGCGCTTGTTTTTGTGCGGCTGGTCCCGAGCTAATCTCGGGGGGCGTGTTTTTCTTTTTTCCTTGCATGGGTGTATGCGCTATTGATTTTTGCAGACCCAAAAGGTTTCTAAGAAAACAAAGCATAGTTTATTGTTTGTTTCGTAAAAATAAAAAAAGCATCCCGAATTAACGGAATGCTTTCTATATAATTAACGTTGTTACGTTTATTCTGCTGCTGGAGCCTCTGCACCTTCTGCGCCTTCTGCACCTTCTGCACCTTCTTCTTCCTCAGTTTCTTCATCATCTACGGCAGTTCTAGATGTTCTTACTTGACAAATTACAGTATTGTCTGTATGAAGTATTGAAAATGTATCTTTCATAACGGCTGTGATATACATTTTTGCACCAATCTTCATTTCTGTAATATCTGCATCAATAAAGTCTGGTAAGTTTTTTGGTATTGCTTTTACACGTAGTTTGCGAGTAACAATACGTAAAACACCACCATTTTTAACACCACGAGAACTTCCTGAAACACGTACTGGAATCTCCATCATTACTTCTTTATCATCAAATATTTGATAAAAGTCAATGTGTAGTATTCTGTCTGTTACTGGGTGGAATTGAATGTCTTGTAAAATTGCATTTACTTTAACACCGTCTAGCTCAATTACTACGGTATGCACATCTGGTGTGTATACTAGTTTATTGAAGGAAAGCTCTGGTGATTGAAAGTGAATTGGCTCGTCTCCTCCGTATACTACGCAAGGAACCATACCAGCATTACGTAAGGCTGCAGTTGCTTTTTTGCCCACGACTTCTCTTTTTGATCCGTTGATTGTAATTGATTTCATCTTGAAATTTTAATTTATAATATGTTATTTTCCCGAATTTTCGGGCTGCAAAGATAAAATTTTATATTGTAAAGTAGTTGCTCTTGGGCACAATTTTGACACAAAGCCTTAAAATCATTAAAGCTTTACTGGTTTTAAGGTTTTAAGAACCTTAAAGAGTGGGTATCTGGTTACATCAAGAACTTGGAACTAATAGACTCGTTTTCGTGCACACTTAGCATCACATCAGCAAAAAGATTGGCACAAGTAAGTATTTTTAATTTTGGGCTTTCTTGACTAAGAGGTATAGAGTCTGTAACAATTAGCGCCTCTAGCCTTGAGTTTTCAAGACGCTCAAAAGCACTTCCAGACATAATAGGGTGGGTGCAAATAGCACGTACGCTCAAGGCGCCCCGCTCGATCATAAGGTCTGCGGCTTTGGTGAGTGTGCCTGCGGTATCTACCATGTCATCTACCAAAACTACGTTTTTACCCTTTACGTCTCCAATAAGCTCCATGTGGCTAATGATATTTGCTTTTTCACGCTGCTTGTAGCAAATTACTACATCACTAGAAAGGGCTTTAGAGTATGCATAGGCTCTTTTGCTACCTCCCATGTCTGGTGAGGCAATTGTTAAATTATCTAGCTTTAGGCTTTTTAGATAGGGTAAGAAAATGGTAGATGCATAGAGGTGATCTACGGGTTTTTCAAAAAATCCTTGAATTTGATCTGCGTGCAAATCCATAGTGATGATTCTAGTTGCGCCGGCTGTTTCTAGCATTTTGGCAATGAGTTTTGCAGCAATAGGCACACGAGGCTTATCTTTTCTATCTTGCCTTGCCCAACCAAAATACGGTATAACAGCCGTAATGTGTCTTGCGCTAGCGCGCTTGGCAGCGTCACACATTAATAGTAGTTCCATAAGGTTGTCACTACTTGGGTGTGTAGATCCTATTAAAAACACACGGCATCCCCGCACAGACTCTTCAAAACTAGGTTGGAACTCACCATCACTATAGGTTGAGGTAATGATATTTCCTAGGGGAAGCCCATAGGCTTTTGCAATATCTTTGGCAAGTGCTTGGCTTTGTTTACAAGCAAAAATCTTTGGTGTTGGCATGGTGGGTTTTTTTTGTACACACAAATGTATAAGAAAACCTTACAAGAGATAACTTTAGTTATGCTGAGTTATTAAGAATTTCTAGAAAGCAGGCACATTTATAAAACAGGTACACCTAAGAAGCCTTTTTTTAGGTGTTTAGAGCAGTGATAATAATCACTAGAGGTAATATGGATGCTATTTAAAACCAATTTTTGTTAGTTTTTCTCTGTACCAATCTTTATCTGTTGCTTTATATAGCAGCCAAATGGCATACTCTCTATAAGTTAAACACCAATACAAGGTGTAGAAAAATAGTTTTAGTGATAAAGACAGCCTTATTTTTTTATGATTTTTGAGGGTTTAAAAATCAATTTTTAAACCCTGTAGCACCTGCTTTTACTATAATAAAACCTTGACAAAAAAACCCCCATAACGTACATTGTTATGGGGGTTTGTATTATATGTAGCCCTGCGGCTGTTTTATTTTACGTAAATCTTTTTTGAGAACACTTGATTTCCAGCAGCTATTTTTATGATATATATTCCAGACACCAATGTGTTTGTGTTGATGGTTTGTGAGGTGTAGCTAGTATTAAGTGTTTTGCTACCCACTACCATACCCATCATATTGTATATTGTAGCTGTTGTATTGTCTAGATTTGGTGTTAATCCCTGTATGGTTATATATTGTTTGTTGTTTACTTTATACACCTCTAGATTTGTTGTCTCTAGTGTATTGCCTGAAGAAAGGCTACTTGTACTAAAATGAATATAAAACCTTCCTGGTCCATTTAAGTCACTCTGTGCAATTAACTCGAAGTCTTGCTCTTTTAATGAGGTCATTGTGCCGTTAAGTACATCTTCTATGTATATGTACACATCCTCTGGCATGGTATTGTCTGCCATGCTAATTCTAAAATTTTGTGATTGTTCTTGGTTTATGATAAGAGGTACTCTTGAGTTTTCCATAGCATCTATACCCATGGCGTTTATAGAAAAATTAGTTCCTTGATCATCTTCTAGCAATCTAGAGCTTAAGGGCATGTCTTGATTGAAAGCTCCTGCATCATATCCTGGGTCTAAACCTAAGGTTAAACCATCTTGAAAATAAAATGTAGTCTCTACTGGGTTTTGATCACCGGGGTATAAATTAATGTCAACCATATGTGTGCTCATCATGGGTGCAACAGCATTACTATTGCCCCCTTCAGAAAGCTCTGAAGCATAAGCAAAAGAAAACAATAAAAACAGTAGTGGAAGAAGTGTGCATTTTTTCATAATAATATTTTTGAGAGTGATATAAGAATCAAGTATCAATCATCTTATGATACAAATATACTACATATTGTGGAACAAGCGCACTTAATCGTATATTTAATACACTTAATCTATAATTTTGCCCTTTTTTTGAGACAATTATATGTTACAATACCTTGTTATCTAATGTTATAATGGTGTTTGTTGCTAATATAGATATTTTTAAAAAAAATGAAATTTTTTTCATCTTACGCACTTTTAATCTTGTTTAACACGCTTTTAATCTTATTTATGGTCTAATAAACACATCAAAAAGAGATGTTTTCTACGTCAAAAACAAAATTAATGGTGTTGTCTTATAAGAAACCTGTTTAAACATAGTTGCTCTCTTAAGGGTTTTATAGCGGGATTGTTTTTTTGCGAGGTTGGGGCAAATACAGTTGAATTTTTTTTTGAAAGATTTACAGAAGTTTGGTACTTGACTATACTGTTGGGATATATACAAGAGTGCCAAAGCTCCTATTAAATACTAGCTTGAGCTTTTATTTAATTCGGCTAGTAAGAAAAGGTTTGAATACAGGTCTTTTTTTAAATATTAATTTGCAACTAATATTTAGTAGTATGGTTTTTATAAAAACTAAAATATTTGATTTTTAGGGTATTAAATAATAATTATATGCATATATTATAGCAACTAATATTTATTTTTCACAACTATTTTAAATATCTTTGTAGCTTTTGGGTAAACAATAATTTTAAATTAAACATACTATGTCACGACACTTACACATATCACTCTTAGTTTGTTTTTTAACATTGTCGCTGCAGTCTCAAAATATTACAGTCTTACCTAGTGCCTTTTTATTAATTGGTGAAGAAGGCTCATTAACAGTTCCTGGAGATTTTACCAACTCTGGCGCCGTTACTCTAAGCTCTACGGCAGATGATTTTTCTTCTCTAATTGTTGATGGTAATGCCACGGGAGATGTCATATACAATAGATACGTAAACGCCTATAATGACCTCGCAAATGGCGGTTGGGATTTAGTAGGAGCCCCTGTTGAGATGACTATTGCAGATTTTGTAAGCCATAATGGGAGTGTTTTATATAAATCTGGTGATTATTTTGCTTTTGGAGATTGGGATAATC
>CAJWVI010000002.1 GCA_913048115.1 uncultured Flavobacteriaceae bacterium
ATGGAAAGAGCATTTAACAATATTAAGTAAATAAAAGCCCATAAAACGGTATATAAAAAATAGCAGTTAAGTGCAAACTACAAAGTTTGTGCTAACTGCTATTTTTTTTAGCTTGAATGTAGTAGTATTCTTTTTGCTGCTTTTTCATATACCAAATGTTATTAAATACGGATATTAAATCTAAATTATGCCTGTTGCCTCTCAATTAGATAGCAGATACTCACTCAAAAAGA
Source organism: uncultured Flavobacteriaceae bacterium (assembly GCA_913048115.1). Classification (GTDB taxonomy): domain Bacteria; phylum Bacteroidota; class Bacteroidia; order Flavobacteriales; family Flavobacteriaceae; genus Patiriisocius. The sequence continues at coordinate 234 of CAJWVI010000002.1, forward strand.
TTCTAAAGCAGATTTTAGGAGCTTTTACCGCTCTGTCTCCCTAGGGGTTAAAAATATTGGAACATAGGGTCTAAATGGCTGTGGTCCTACTTTTGTGTTTCTCCAAAATAAGTAACTATGTAAAAACTAGAAGAGCGCGTTCTGGGAAAAAGCAGAAGATGAATTAGAACAAACCAGTATCTATTCATGTATTTAAAACTTTAATAAAAGTCCTATTGTAAAAAAACACCTTCTTAGTAGAAGGTGTTTTTTTTATTTATGGTTGTCTTTAATTTACTTTTTCAGCAAACGGAAGGTCGCTTCCAAAGCACCATCAATAACTTTAACAAAGTACGTACCCGATTGTAAATGCGAAAGGTTTGCATCTGTATAAGTTCCACTTCCAACCCCTTGAGCAACTTGCTTTCCATGAATGTCAAAAATACGATATGTATCTAATTGAAAGAGAGATCGTATGCGAACATTATCGGTTACTGGATTAGGGAAAAAAGTAATGTTTTCCTCAAATTTATCTTGTATAGACAATGCCTCTACTACTGTAATGGTTCCTAACATACCTGTTGGATGAACTGAACAGATATAATCAATAACTGCCTCTACAGTAAAAGTATATTGGTATGTTTCTCCTATACCAACAAGGATTTGACTTCCAAAATCTCCTGGAGCATCACTCTCTCCTGGAGCAGCAACAACATCATGAGGAGATGGATTGGCCCAAGTCCAGATAATCGTATCTCCAGTTTCAATAGTAAAAGTAGCATCTGCTTCAGAAGTAGATTGGTCCCAGTTAACTTCAAAGGTCTGTTGGGCTGAAGCAAAAGAAGCTGAAAAAATTAGTAGCGTAAATAAAATTTGTTTCATGATATTTTTTTTGCGGAATTATTAATATATTTAATTATTTAAAGTTTAAATTTAGTGAATTTATGAAAACAAACCAATTAAATTTAATTTATTAACACTCTTATTTACTTAGGTACATTTTTCTTCTTGAATATAAATCTTGAAACTGATCATCTTCTAAATTATCAATAAACAAGATACTCTCACCCGTACTTTTCATCTCTGGCCCTAGTTGCTTGTTTACGTTTGGAAACTTATTGAAACTAAATACAGGCTGCTTAATAGCATACCCTTCTAATTTAGGGTTAAAATCAAAATCTTTTACTTTACTATGGCCAAGCATTACTTTGGTTGCATAATTTACATAAGGCTCTCCATAAGCCTTGGCTATAAAAGGAACCGTTCTAGAGGCTCTTGGGTTAGCCTCGATGATATAGACCATGTCATCCTTAACCGCAAATTGAATATTAATTAATCCTACTGTATTAAGTGCTTTGGCAATCTTTACAGTATGGTCTTTAATTTGTTGCATTACACCTTGAGTCAAGTCAAACGGTGGTAAGGTTGCGTTAGAGTCTCCTGAATGAATACCACAAGGCTCTATATGCTCCATCATACCAATGATATAAACATCTTCTCCATCACAAATGGCATCTGCCTCTGCCTCTATTGCTCCGTCCAGATAATGATCCAACAATAGTTTATTGTTTGGGATTTTACGTAATAGATCTACTACGTGCTCTTCCAGCTCTTTTTTATTAATAACAATTTTCATACCCTGACCTCCTAATACATAGGAAGGCCTAATAAGTAATGGAAAATCTAATGTGTCTGCTAAGACTAGAGCCTCTTCTGTAGTTTCTGCAACACCAAACTCTGGATATGGAATACCTAAGTCTTTTAAAATCGTTGAGAAACTTCCTCTGTCTTCTGCAAGATCTAATGCTTGGAAACTAGTACCTAGAATTTTAACACCATAGCGCTCTAGCTTTTCTGCTAATTTCAAAGCAGTTTGTCCTCCTAATTGTACAATAACACCTTCTGGTTTTTCATGACGAATAATATCATAAATATGCTCCCAAAATACTGGCTCAAAGTATAATTTATCTGCCACATCAAAATCTGTAGAAACTGTTTCTGGGTTACAGTTTATCATAATGGTTTCATAGCCTATTTCTGAAGCTGCTAAAATTCCATGAACACAACAGTAATCAAATTCAATTCCTTGACCAATTCTATTTGGACCAGAACCCAGTACTATTATTTTCTTTTTTTGGGTTACCACACTATCATTTTCAACATAGCTGGTTCCATCAGGGAGTTCTATACTATTTTCGAAAGTAGAATAGTAATACGGTGTTTGCGCTTTAAATTCTGCCGCACAAGTATCTACCAATTTATAAACACGTTGTATGTTTAATTCTTCCCTTTTATTATATACCTGGCTTTCTAAACATTTTAGCATATGCGCTATTTGTCTGTCTCCGTAGCCTTTTTGTTTTGCTTCTAATAGTAACTCACGCGGCAATGTTTCTAGTGTAAATCTTGAAATTTCTTTTTCCAGCAAATACAGCTCTTCATATTGCTTTAAAAACCACATGTCTATTTTTGTAATTTCATGTATGCGGCTCAAAGGTATTCCCATTTGGATAGCATCATAGATAACAAAAACACGATCCCAACTTGCATTTTTTAATTTATCAAGAATCTGCTCATAATTGGTATAGCTTTTTCCATCTGCACCCAGACCATTTCTCTTAATCTCCAGAGACTGTGTGGCTTTATGTAATGCTTCTTGAAAACTACGCCCAATCCCCATTACTTCTCCTACAGATTTCATTTGTAAACCAAGGGTCCTATCACTTCCTTCAAACTTGTCAAAATTCCAACGTGGTATTTTTACAATTACATAATCTAGTGTTGGCTCAAATAATGCAGAGGTAGACTTGGTAATTTGATTATCCAATTCATCTAAGTGATACCCAATTGCTAATTTTGAAGCAATTTTTGCAATAGGATATCCAGTTGCTTTAGAGGCTAAAGCAGAAGAACGCGATACCCGCGGGTTAATTTCAATGGCAATAATTTCTTCTTTATCATCTGGACTTACCGCAAATTGCACATTACAACCTCCTGCAAAATCACCAATACTGCGCATCATATGGATAGCCATATCACGCATGCGTTGATAGGTTTTATCACTCAATGTCATTGCTGGGGCAACGGTAATAGAATCTCCAGTATGGATACCCATAGGATCCATATTTTCAATAGCACAAATAATAACTACGTTGTCATTTCTATCCCGCAATAATTCTAGTTCATATTCTTTCCAGCCCATCATGGCTTTGTCTATCATTACCTCATGAATAGGAGACACTTCAAGTCCATGACGCAATAAATCGTCAAAATCTTCTTCTTTATACACTATAGAAGCACCTGCTCCCCCTAAGGTGTAGGAGGCTCTAATAACCAATGGAAACCCAAATTCTTGGGCAATTTCTTTTCCTTTAAGGTATGATGTTGCTGTTGCTTGAGGCGCCATAGCAACCCCTATTTTCTCCATCAATAATCTAAACTTCTCTCTATCTTCTGTAATGTTAATGGCATCAATATCAACACCTATAATATCTACTCCATGAGCTTCCCAAATTCCTTTTTCATCTGCCTCAATAGCCAAGTTTAAAGCTGTTTGCCCCCCCATAGTTGGTAGCACAGCATCAATTTGCGGATGTTCTTTAAGTATTTTTAGAATAGACTTAGTGGTTAGTGGCAATAAGTATATATGATCTGCCATGGCAGGATCAGTCATGATTGTTGCTGGATTCGAGTTAATCAAGACGGTTTCAATTCCATCCTCTCTCAGCGATCGTAGCGCCTGAGAACCAGAGTAATCAAATTCACAGGCTTGACCAATTACTATAGGGCCAGAACCAATAATTAAAATAGATTTAAGTGCAGTGTTTTTTGGCATGGTAACAAATTTTTTTACTATTTCAAAATTACGATTCAATGGGGTATAAAAAAAAGGTGTTGCTTATAAAAACAACACCTTTTATTTATGACTTATCAACATTTATCTTTTGTGACGAGTTTCAGAAGAAACAGAAATTTTCTTTCTTCCTTTTGCTCTACGAGCCGCTAATACTTTTCTACCGCTTACAGATGCCATGCGCTCTCTAAAACCGTGCTTATTTCTTCTCTTTCTTTTTGATGGCTGAAATGTTCTTTTACTCATGGTATATTATATTAAATCGTCTTGAAATCTTTATTAGTTTATGCTTTGTCTTGTCTACTCAATATAGTATACTGTGTAGGCGGCTGCAAAGATACAATCTTTTTTTAAACGTCAAACACCAAAATGTGAAATATTTTTAATTGTTTTCATTACCTTTGTTGACCTTAAAAAAAAGGCTTTATGTTCCATAAAAATTTAAAATTAGTAATTACAGTACTCCTTATTAGCGCAGGAGTTTGGCAATTTATAGAATCCTACATAGGTAATGGTATAATGTTCATACTACTAGCCTCCATATTTGTCTTCTTATACTTTAAAAATGAAATCATTCTATTGGCTTTTCTTAGGCTAAGAAAACAAGATTTTCCTGGCGCTAAAAAGTGGCTGGATAGAATTAAAAACCCAGAAGCTTCTCTTGTCACAAAACAACAAGGGTATTATAACTACCTAAATGGCCTGATGGTCTCACAAACCAACATGAATGAGGCAGAAAAATATTTCAAAAAAGCAGTTTTGCTTGGTTTAAGCATGGATACAGATATGGCAATGACAAAATTAAACCTTGCAGGTATAGCAATGTCTAAAAACAGAAAACGTGAAGCCGAAATACTTCTCTCTGAGGCAAAAAAGCTTGACAAGCAAAACATAATGGAAGATCAAATAAAAATGATGAAAGACCAAATGAAACGCTCTGGACAACCAAAGCAACAATTTGGAGGCGGTCGTTCTGGCCGTGGTAGCAAACGCTAATTAACAACCCTTTATTCGTAAAAAAAAACAAACCTTTATTCATTAGAGTTGTTTTTCAACGGTTCTTTTCAACTAGTGGTCTAAAAATCAACAAGTACCGTAATGTTTTTTTCTACTTTGCAGCAATACTAACGATCTGCATATGAGTAGAAAACTACTATTTCTTGTTATTATTCTTTCTTTTTCGGTACAAAGCCAAGACCTTGAGCGCACACCTTTATTGTCTAAAACTATAGGCAATAGCATAAAAGAGTATAGAAAAAACTCACAAGAGGCACATGCGAAAGGTGATTTCGATCTAGCCAATTCCTTGTTTGAATCCTTAATCAATAATGTAGTAAACGGCAGCACCCTAGACAACTTTAATATGCGTAAAGTCTCAGGAAGAACTCTTGAATTTTATGATTTTAAAAAACCTGTATTCTTAATGACATACGCCTCTTGGTGCACACCTGGCATTGGAGAGATACCTGCTTTAAATGAAATTGCAAGCAAATACTACAAAGATATTGAATTTGTAATTTTATATTGGGACACAAAAAAAAACATCAAGAAGATAGCAAGAAAATATAGTGCTAAAATTAAGGTAGTCTATGTAGATGAATCAGCCTACGCAAACAACAATATCATAAAGACACTAAAACACACACTTGGCTTTCCAACCTCATTGTTTATTGATGTAGATAAGAAAATTGTGGCTGTAGAAAGAGGCACTCAACATCACTATAAAGAGAAGTACATCACTTCTTTTAACTTAAATTACAGTTTTTTTTTGAAAGGTGTTTCTTTACTAAAACCTTTATATGAAGAAGATAAGGGCTTAGTGATGGATGCCCCCAAGCCATAATTTTAGTTTTGTGTTATTTAATACATAAAAACCAACACCCCTTTAAAGCTTAGTGTGTTTGGTAATACCCAGGTACTGGAATTTTTATTTTATACTCTTTTCTAGATGCATTTTTTAAATACGTGTCGCGCAACCAAGGATTATGGATTTTTAAAATCTTGTAATTAATACCATGCTGTTTTGCGAATTTTGCAAAATCTTCTATTGGCGTGTTTACAATAACTGTGTTTGTAGGTATTGGGTAGTATAAGTCTTTTTCATTAATGTAAAAGCCATACTCCTGTGGGTTACTTAACACTTCTTTGAAGGCTAAAATTCTAAATACATACCTACCAGTTTCACTGTTGAGCAATAAGCTGTAATAATCAGTGGCGTCTTGACGCTCCATTTGTTTTTGAATTCCAGCATTTCCAAGATTGTATGCCGCTGCAGCATTTGTCCAGCTACCAAACAATTCCTTAGAGTGCACCAAGTATTGTGCCGCTACCTTTGTTGCTAATTCTAGATTATAACGCTCATCTACATAATTATTAATCTCAAGACCATATTCTTTTCCCGTCCCTTTCATGAATTGCCAAAAACCTGATGCACCCGCATGAGATTTTACGTTATCCAAACCGCTTTCTGCTACAGCCAAGTATTTAAAATCATCAGGGAGCTTGTATTTCTTTAATAAAAGTTCTATTTCAGGAAAAAAGCGATTGGCCTTTTTTATCATAAGCAACATGTTAGAATGCCAATACGTATTGACATGAATTTCTCTATCAAGACGCTCTCTTACATCGGCATCTTCAAGGGGTACCTGCTCCCCTGCGAAAGTCATATGGTTAGGAATGTTAAGCGCCTCCACCCTTAGCAATTGAGGAGGCTGACTTCCGTTTTCTGCAGGCATATTTAAGGTATTTTCTTTGGTCTTAGGAGATTGCGTTGCTTGAACAAATAGCCCAAAAACAACAATTACTATAGCAGCAAAACCAATTTTTGAAAATAGATTCATAATTTAAATTTTGAGTAAAGATACCCAATATGGTAGCCAGCAATAAAAAAAAAGGCATTAGTTATCCGCGATAATATCAACAAGTTTTTGACTTATTAGCACAGCTTTATTTAGCAACATGATATGAGTCCCTCCAGGGATAATAATAGCATCTTTAACATTATGTATCGGGAACACTACATCATTATCACCATGAATATGGTATACATTTGATAATACCTGGGTACGCCTCCAATCTATCATGTTTTTGATAGCCCAGTCTAGATAGCGCTTGTCGCGTATGTGTAAAAATTCTTGATATATCTTCAATCTCTTTTTAGAACGAGGCCCCAAAGCATATTTTGTTAAATTCTCAGACTTTAACAATACCCCTGTCGGCAAAAGTTTATAGGCCCGTGTTTTTTGAGCAATTTTAAATCTCATTGGAAGCTCAAACTTAGTTTTAACACTAGAAATAATAATGAGCTTTTTTAATTTTAAAAAAAAACTCATCTCCTGTGCAACAACACCACCAAATGACACCCCAACCAAAACAGCATTATCATGTGTTACCAATGCTGCCATTCGTGCCGCGTAATCTGAAATAGTTTCTTGCCTATAAGGTATAAGCCAAGAAATAACATGTGTGGTGTAGTGGGATACTGGTAATTGTATGTTTTTAAAAATCTCTTTATCTGCTGCCAATCCTGGCACTAAATAAACATGAGTTGTTCTTGTATTCATTGGTTTAAAACTCTAAAAGACGTTAAACACGTAGCTTTTTTCGTAAATTTACATATTATATATATTGAATTTAAAATTTCCTAATAGTAAATGAACAAAGTTGTACACACAGCAGCCTCAAGAGGCACCGTACGTTTTGAATGGTTAAACGCAAAATACTCGTTTAGCTTCGGAAATTATTACAACCCTGAAAGATTAGGTTTTGGAGCTTTACGTGTGCTTAATGATGATCGTATTGCACCCGCTATGGGTTTTGGAAATCATCCCCACAAGAATATGGAGATTATTACCATACCACAATCTGGCTCCCTAAAACATAAAGATTCTATGGGTAACCAGGGTGTTATTGAGGCTGGAGATATCCAGGTGATGAGCGCTGGCAGTGGCATTGAACACAGCGAGGTAAATGCAAGCAACCACGAAGCCCTTGAATTGTTTCAGCTTTGGATTCATTGTGAAACCCAAAACGTTTCACCGCGCTATGTACAAAAAAAAATTGCCCCATTGCTAGTTAAAAATGCTTTTACAACAATTGTCAAGCCAAAAGAAATAGCCCTTGAAGATGAAATTTGGATTCACCAACAAGCATATATAAGCCTAGGGTATTTTAATAGTACTACAGAAACAACATACACTTTAAAGCAAAAAAAAAACGGTATATACATATTAGTAATAGAAGGGTCTCTTTTGGTAGCCAATGAATCTTTACACCATAGAGATGCTGTTGGACTCTGGGACATACCTAATATCACAATGACTGTAGCAGAAAATAGTCGCATTCTTATCGTAGAGGTTCCTATGAACTAACACAAAATGCACAAAAACTTTAAATTAATCTACTTATGATAGAAGATGTAGAAATTACCGATAATGAATTTTTACGCCAATTTGAACTTGAAATTGGTCATAATATGGCACGCATTGAATACGCACTTCAAGACCGTAAGATATTTCTAACCAAATACGAAATGCCTGAAGATCTTGAAGAGCAAGGTTTTCGTGATATCTTCATTAAAGCTGTTTTTGACGAAGTACGTAATCGAGGTATTAGTGTGATGCCTACTAGCCCAGAAGTTGTTGGGTTTTTACGTAAAAACAGACGAAAGTACAAAGACTTACTTCCAGTAGGTATAAATATATAAATAATTGATTTTAAGCAAAATAAACAACTATATCTTTAGCAAGGCTTTATGTTAAGTAAATATAAAACGCACCAAGCCATCTTCATCAATTTCACAAAGTGATACATCGTGAAGTGTATTTACCAAAGCAGGGTCCCAGGGATGCTTTACCTTTACGTAGTTTTGTGTAAAGCCATGAATATATCCCTGTTTATTTTCACTTTCAAACAAAACAGTCAAGGTATTTCCCAGCTGAGTTTCATAGAAGGCACGACGTTTTTTTGCAGACAAACCACGTAACATTTTACTTCGCTTAGCGCGCAGTTTCTTAGGCACTACATTTTCCATAGTAGCAGCTGGCGTGTTTTCTCTTTCAGAATACGTGAACACATGAAGGTATGAAATCTCTAAGGTGTTCAAAAAGTTATAGGTCTCCAAGAACAATGCTTCTGTTTCTCCAGGAAAGCCTACAATTACATCTACACCAATACACGCATCTGGCATGATGCTTTTTATTCTAGTTACGCGATCTACATATACATTTGTCATATACCTACGGCGCATCAGTTTCAACAAGACATCACTACCGCTCTGCAATGGTATATGAAAATGCGGCACAAAGGTTTTAGACTGAGCCACAAAATCAATGGTTTCATTTTTAAGCAAATTAGGTTCTATCGAAGAAATCCTCAATCGATGAATCCCTTCAACTTCATCTAAGGCTTGACATAAATCAAAAAAAGTATGTTCATGCTTTTTATTCCCAAACTCACCTTTACCGTAATCACCAATATTAACTCCTGTTAAGACGATCTCTTTAATGCCTTTGGCAGAAATTTCTGCAGCATTACTCAAAACATTTTCAAGTGTATCACTCCTAGAGATACCGCGCGCCAAAGGTATTGTACAATAGGTACATTTATAATCACACCCATCTTGTACCTTTAAAAAAGCACGTGTGCGATCACCAATTGCGTAGGACCCTACGTAAAAGTCTGCGTCTTGAATCTCGCAGGAATGAATTTCTGCTCCATCGACAGCCCTACGTTCTGGATTGGCCAATAAATCATTTATATAAGAGGTGATGTTAAATTTTTCTGTGGCACCTAAAACCAGGTCCACACCAGCGACATCTGCTAGCTCTTCTGGCTTGAGTTGAGCGTAACACCCAATGGCTGCAACAAAAGCGTCTGGATTGCTTCTTTGAGCCTGCTTTACGATACTCTTAAAGCGCTTATCTGCATTCTCTGTAACACTACAGGTATTTATCACATACACATCTGCCGTCTCAGAAAAGTCTACACGCTCAAAGCCCTCGCTTGTAAAATCACGAGCAATCGTAGATGTTTCACTAAAATTAAGCTTACATCCTAAGGTATAAAAAGCAGCTTTTTTAAGAATAGCCATATGTTAAAAATATAGTGAATGTGTAGGTATTAGATTTGAGAAAAACACGCGTTGCAAGGACAAAAGAGCTCTCTTCATAGTTTTTAGAAACTCCGCCACTCTTTACTTTGCTCAAACACTTCGTTTAAAATAGCTTCTTCTTGAGTATCAAAGTCAATACCACGCCTAGCCATTACCACTTTGGCAACATCAAAGGCTTTATTGGTATTGTAGGTTTCCATACCAGCAGGACCACCCCAAGTAAAACTTGGAATAAAGTTGCGAGGATACCCCGCACCAAAAATATTAGCACTCACACCAACTACAGTTCCTGTATTGAACATGGTGTTAATACCGCACTTACTATGATCACCCATCATTAGGCCGCAAAACTGAGTGCCTGTTTTAGAAAACCGACCACTATCATAGTTCCATAAACGAACTTCTGCATAGTTATTTTTAAGATTTGACGTATTAGTGTCTGCCCCTAGATTGCACCATTCTCCAAGGACCGAGTTTCCTAGGTAGCCATCATGACCTTTGTTAGAATAGCCCATCATAACAGAGTTAGCGACCTCTCCCCCTACCTTACAATGCGGCCCAATGGTTGTTGCTCCATAAATTTTGGCAGCCATTTTAACAGTTGCGTGATCACACAAGGCAAAAGGTCCACGTATCAAAGCGCCTTCCATAACTACAGCATCCTTACCAATATAGATAGGACCTTGTTCTGCGTTTAAAGAACATGATAGCAATACAGCTCCTTGTTCAATAAAAACACGCTCAGGATGAAAGACTACTACTGTTTCAGGAATAGGAGCTGATGTTCTCCCCTGGGTTAATACGTCAAAATCTCTTTGAATGGCCTCGTGATTTTTCTCAAAGATATCCCAAGTGTTTTCTATGCGCAATACATCATCCTCACGATACTGTGAAATCTCGAAAGCATCAAAGTCTATTTCTTGATCCTCTGTGCTGTAAAAGGCCAAAGGTTCGTCTTTATAAAAAATTGCTTGATTTTCTTTTAAGTTTGTTATAAGTTGAACTAAATTTTCAGAAGGGCAAAAAGAAGCATTAATTAAAACATTATGATCCAACTCTACCATAGGAAACTTGTCTGCAAGGTAGTCTTCTGTTACCGTAGTGGTGGTAGAACCTAAAAACTTCTCCCACTTCTCACGAATGGTTAAAATACCTACTCGCACATCTGCCACAGGGCGCGTATAGGTAAAAGGCAATAACTGGTTGCGCACAGCGCCGTCAAAAAGGATATAATTCATTCTGAAATATTAAATGTATAATACATGTTGCCCAAAAATAGTAATTTAACACAACATATTAAGCAGACACCTTGCATAAGACTAAGTATTAAAGGCTAATTATTTAATAATACATCACCAAACACAGACAACTTAACAGATCATAACAAAAAAAAGCCCACGATTTCTCGAAGGCTTCTTATATATTGAATAACAAAAAACTACTCTTTGTCCTCTACAGGAGCGGCAGCTGGTTTTTTGAATTTTGCATATTTGTTTTTGAACTTGTCAATACGTCCTGCAGTATCAATCAATTTAGATTTTCCTGTGTAGAATGGGTGAGATGTTCTTGAGATCTCCATTTTTACCACTGGATACTCAACACCATCAACTTCAAGCGTTTCTTTTGTGTTTGCAGTAGACTTTGTTAAAAACACATCATCGTTTGACATATCTTTAAATGCTACTAATCTATAACTTTCCGGGTGGATACCTTTTTTCATCTTAAATCTCTTTAGTAAATTGTAATTCCTGACCTTTCAGGAAATGCGTTTGCAAAAATAAATATATTTAGATAATCTGCAATGACTTTTTGTGTTTTTTTTGAATGATTTTAACTTGTGCTTTTTTGCTTAAGAAATTATTCCCCATACTCCCTTAGTATTGATTTCTTTAAGCTTATTTTAATACAACTGCAGCAGTTATTTAATAAATATTATTTCAAAAAACATATTGCTTTTTACTGCTTTATGATTGCCCATGATTAAGACCGTTGTTTGCATCTATATATTAATCTTAAAACGCAATCCTAGACAAAATGGATTGCCTACTTTTGCCAAAATTTAAAGACCCCATGATTAGCCCTCAAGAAATAAACAAACCAGAACCTATTGCTGTTGATAAAAAACTAACACCCTTTAATCAAAAAATAGAGGTATTCCCTACCATCAAAGCACTAGAGCAAGGAAAAATGATACTTATCAATGAGCTTTATGGTGATGGTCTAAGCCTACTTCTAGAAATACATAAATACCTAAGAAAGAAAATACGCAACACTACTTTTAAAGAACAACATGACTATCGTACAGCGTATCGTAAGCTTTCAAATAATATTGTTATAGAAATAGTCTCTCAAAAAATAACATTAAAAAAAGCACCTAGTATTGGTTGGCTAGAAGAGTTTTACCCAGAAAACAATCACTTTTTACTCACATTGCCTCAAATACAGGGCCTTAATAGTGCATGGCAATGGTACAAAAATGGTATTTCTATACCGGTACTACGCAACAAAATACATCCATATTATGGAACCTACTTCCCTACTCGTTTTGAACATTTAACCCTTTTTGATACTTGGCTTAAACACTACAAAGGGTCAAAAAAAACAGCCATAGACGTTGGGGTTGGTTGTGGTGTATTGTCTTTACAAATGGTACAGCATGGTTTTCAAAAGGTTTTTGCAACAGACATAAACCCAAATGCTATTGCTGGACTAACAAAATCGATGGGCACCACAAAACTCTCTAGAAAGATTGATCTAAATTTAGGCAACCTCTTTGGCACCTTTGAAAAACAAACCGAATTAATTGTCTTTAATCCACCCTGGCTACCACAACCTCATGAGCTGGGCAGCATTGACCAAGCTATATACTACACAGACTCTTTGTTCCTTGACTTTTTTACAGAAGCTAAAAAAAGACTAGCCCCAGACGGAAAATTAGTTCTTATTTTCTCTAACCTTGCACAAATAACAAATGTAGCAAAGCAGCACCCTATAGAAATGGAGCTAGCCCAAGGAAATAGATACCAATTAGAAAAAAAATACACAAAGTCTGTAAAACCCTCTTCTAGCAAAACAAAAAGAGATCAACATTGGCGGGCTCTAGAAACCGTAGAACTATGGGTATTAAAACATTGTTAAGGAGTTATTTAAAATAGTGTTGCCTTTCCTTGTTAAAGCTCATCAAACTAATTACCACTAAAATTAATTTATCTTCTTGACTCAAAACCTCTTGTTAAGCATCTTTACATAAAAAATAGTAATCATCAGAATATAAAGTTTTATACAAGAAAACTTTCAGTAATTATCATAAAAAAAACCTTACAGACTTGTAAGGTTTTTTTTGTCAATATGCTGGTTTTAATATAACCTAATACCACCCTCTAATATTATAAACAGTTTTTGGTTGGTTTTTAGCCGCAGCAACACCAATTTCTCTTGCAGCGCTGATTGCTGATTTTTTAAGCTCAAAACCTTGATTTTCGTCATAACTCTGGGCTCTATCGTATTTTTCATATGCCAAATCCCAATCTCTTTTATCGTCGGCATCAAGTTTCCCTGAAATACTAGCAAATAATTGCTTTGCTTGAATAGCACATTTTGAATCAGCAGAAACTTCTGAAAGATACGAAGAAGCTAGTTTTGCGTCTCTATTAGCCCAAGCTCCTTGTGCTTTACCCATAGACTCTGCACATCTGTGACCTTCTATTTCAGTAAGAAGTTTTTGAGCTGCATCAAAGCATGAAACTTCTGGGAGTATTGAAACTAAATAAGAAGCAGATTCATCCCATTGATTATTAGTTTTTGCTACAGTGGCCTTTTGAATATTTTCTGCACACTCATTCTCTTGCTTCATCTTGAACACCTCCAGTGTTAAACCCTGGCAAGCCATATAACAGTCTTTACACACCTCAGGAACAGACAATAAATCAGCCAAGGCTTTATCATATTCTTTTCTTTGTGCTTTACCAATGGCCTCTTTTTTAATGAAATCACACTTATCATTGTAATATTCCATTATTTTAGTTTTTCCATTAGCTATAAAGGCTTTAAACATAGGGTTTCTGGTCTTTATTTGTTTAAGAGCAGAAATATATGCCTTGGTGTCGCTGTTACCAACTCCTTTGACTGTCATCGTTTCTGATGCAAACAGAATACCTTCTATTCCATCACCAATATAGAAGTTAACCTCTAGAGTTAAGGCAACTTTTCTTGGAGGGCCAGGAAGTACTTCTTGAAACAAAACAGAGATGTTTGGAGTTATAATAAACCTAGAGTTTGTAGTTCCACCCAAACCATTCATTGTTACAATTTTATTCAGTTTGTTTTTCAACAAATTCATTGCAGCACTTGGTAGTCCATCTATTTGCTCTGAAACAAATGTAGAAAGTTGAATTCGTGCTGAATCGTCAGTCTTGCCTGCAGTGTTCTGACCCAAAGAAATGGAAACACAAAACAAAAACACGAAAGTTTTTAATAAATATTTCATCTTTTATAATATTATTTAGAACCTAAATAAAGTTTTACCTCACCTAGACCCACAGTTGTTAATTTGTTTTCAATCCCCATACCTTTTAGATACTTGCTTAAATCTTTAGCCCAAGTTCTAGCATCAAGACCTCTTACTCTTCCTTTCTTTTCGTAGGTCATTGGAATTCTAACTTGTTCAAAATTCATCATTGTAGCTTCTGCATCCATTGTTGTGTATGATCCACCCACAGTGTTATCATACATCCATTCTTCAATTAAGAATCCCAACTCATCATCCCCAAAATCTTCAGATTCTAAATCATAATCCCAATCATCCCAGACTCGTATTCCAATAGCACACTCTCTACCCTTCTCAAACCAACGTTCAAATGCGGTTTGAAGCTCCGATAAGAATTTATCAATATGTGAAGCAACTGCTTCCTCTAACAATACAGGTAGAGGACTAAAGCCGTCGGGAGCTCCTGTGCCAGAAGCCTGTGCTATTTGTTTACCAGTATAAGAATCTAATGCTTTTAAAATAAAAGTAACTGATTTTTCACCCATTGGAGTGGTATTTAGTGTCCATCCCAATTTTAAGATTATGTCAGCTTTAGCAACTTTCTTAAGCGCATCAATTGGAGACTCTGCAACTTGCGCACCTCCATACTTTGATGATCTCATAGCTTCTTCAGCAGCTGCGCTTTCAATTTTATCTAGCTGACTTTTAAGATTTTTGGCATCAAAATCTCTTTGACTCAACATACCATTGATCTGGGTAATAACTAAATCTAAATCTGTATCACGCTGCAATGCAACCCTGTATGAAGGAATGTCTTTTACAACACCTTGGTTATTGTATGATTCAGAATAATTGTTTTCAAAACACCAATTATCTGCAGGAACGACCATTAAAGTTGGTTTTTTTGCTTGAGAAAATGATATGCTAACAAAAAGCAATAAAACTATTAGATATAATTTATGTATTTGATTTTTCATTATCGTTTATTTTTAGAAACCACTGCTAAGTGACTTGATTATATTTTCTTTTTCTAAAGTTTTTCTTAGAAGATCAATATTAACTGTAACTAAAGTACCAATTCTATACTTTCTCTTTCCAAGTTTCTGGCGATCTGTCACATCCTTTACAACATTGACATACTTAGCGAAACTATTTAAATCTTTCTTGCTAACACTATTAAAAAACTGCATAAAAAAATCTTTAAATTCAGCTTCTAAACCAGAAGATCTAGCTAGTGCAGGTTTTGACTTACATTTTCTTCCTTGAGCATTTACTCCTTGAAAAATAACTGCATGGACAGCATTTTTTGAGGCTTG
Source organism: uncultured Flavobacteriaceae bacterium (assembly GCA_913048115.1). Taxonomy (GTDB): domain Bacteria; phylum Bacteroidota; class Bacteroidia; order Flavobacteriales; family Flavobacteriaceae; genus Patiriisocius. Next base: position 15,980 of record CAJWVI010000002.1, read on the forward strand.
AACCCTTGCAAGCCTCTCATCAGTTAATATAGAATAAACTTTTAGAGTGTATACTCCAGCAGCAGCTTCTCCCATACATTCTATATCATAATTCCATTTAGCCGTTTCAAGGTCTGCTTTCCTTTTTTTTCTTTTAGATTGTGCGTCTACAGAACCTATTGAGAAAAACAATATTCCAATAAAAATTAATAACTTTTTCATATTTATTTTTTTTGCATAATTAACATTCCTGAACTTAACTTCTTAGCCTTCCCTTTAAAGAGAGTCATATTAAAATCTTGCGGAGTATCATCTCCAGCTCCAAAACGATTATCCCAAATTTGTTTTTTATCAACTTTGATAGTTGCGATTTTTTTATAACCAATCATTTCATATGTTTCTGGATCTGCGATAGCTTCAAGAACTTCAAAACTTTCTCCACCTTCTAGACCTTCTTTCATTCCAATCTGGGCATAAATTTTACCATCTTCAATTATAATTGGAGATTTTGGTTTAAAAATATCGTATTTTTTTTGAAGTTTCGCATAAACTTTATCTAGATTTCTTATTGTTGACAACTCAATAATTTGCTGTTCTGATCTTTTCTCTTTCAGAGAAAAGGTAACAAGACTAGTTGCTTTTTCTTCACCTATAAATTCAAAATCAACCGCTAAAGTAGAAAAATCTACTGCATCACCTTGGTTTTTTTTCTTACCCATGAGGTTGCCAAGGGCTAAAAAAGACTCTTGGGTCCAGTCTAGTCTATATAGCCACGCAGTAGTCCAAACAGAATAACCCTCTCTTGTCTTTGTGTATGTTTTTTCAGATAACTTCAATGCCATATCTCTAGGAAGTCCTGATAGTTCATTTGCGGCTGCATCCGAAACAGCTTTTACTGCTAAAGCAACAGCTTCGTTTGATACAAAATTTAATTTCGTAAAAACAACAAATGTGTTTTTTATTAAAAATTTACCTGTGTTTTTTAAGTCAGTTACACCTCGTACTGTTGTAGCAGCAACTGCTTTATCTTGCTCACTAGCGCTATATGCTCCTCTCTCACCAATAAGTGTAAGTGGATTATAATTTTCTTGGTCAAACTGGTCTAGAGCAAACCATTTGTTAACCATTTCAAAAGGTATTTTTTTTGTAGCTATAAATTTATCTATTTCATATTTAACTTGTGAGTTGTCAGCTATTATTCCAGCTGTAGCATCACTTGCTGCTCCACTAATTAATTTTCCAGCACCACTTTTTTTGATACCTAGCCGTTCTATTTCTTCATCTGTTAACCTAAAATCAGATAAGCTAAGAGAATTCAAATCAATTCTGTGATCATTATATTTATCAGGGAATGGCCAAGTTTGATATGCATTAGAAACAATATCAGAATTATCGAAAGCATCTCCAACAACCAATACATTATGGAGTGAACTTCTTTGATATGACTGTACTTCTTCTTTGATTTTTTGCGCGGAAACCACTTGAATAGCTAATAATAAAATTAGCGATACAATGGTGTTTGTTTTGTTTTTCATGATTTGTTTTGAATTAGTATTTAGTTTAATATTAATTATTTTTTACTTGACCTTAAAAAAAAATACAGGAAACTATAGTTTCTTCTAAAAATAATAATGTGGAAATATCTTAAATAAAAACGGACAAGATAGCCCATCTTTAGCCCAGATAATAAAATCTACCTAGCAGGAAATCTAATAGATATTTAGTGTTAGGATAACCAGGGTCACATTAAAAAATGTATTGTAAAACAAAAATTTAGCCTAAATAATAATTCTCACAATATACTATGCATGCATAATATATTTAGAGTATCTTTGATTTTAAGTTAACCAAAGAATAAAGATTCATTGAAAGAGAAGACGATAGATTATATACTAAGAGCCACATGGATGGCTGTTCAAAAAATGTATAATGAAAAAGCAGGTGCTAAAGGTAGTACCATGGCTACTGGTTTCGCACTCATAAGCATCGATCCAGAACAGGGCACTCCTTCTACTGCTTTAGGGCCTAAAATGGGCATCGAAGCAACTTCATTATCACGTACTTTAAAAAAAATGGAAGAACAGGGGCTTATACAGCGTCGGCCAAACCCAGAAGACGGCCGCGGGGTTTTAATACACTTAACTCCTTTTGGAGTAGAAATGAGAGAATTCTCAAAGAGCGTTGTTTTTACCTTTGACGAGACTGTAAAAGAGCATATTTCTGAGGAAGAAATTAAAACATTCAAAAAAGTTGCTAGTACCATGATGGAACTCATCAACAACAAAAACATATACAAGAAAGTAATACATAATTAAACAGTATGTCTAAAAGAAGAATCAACAAAGTAGCCGTTGTAGGCTCAGGAATTATGGGAAGCGCTATCGCTTGCCATTTCGCAAACATTGGTGTAGAGGTCTTATTACTTGACATTGTACCCCGAGAATTAACAGATACAGAAACAGCAAAAGGGCTCACTCTACAAAATAAAGTGGTGCGCAACCGCCTAGTAAACGATGCGCTTAAAGCATCGATAAAATCAAAGCCTGCTCCCTTATATAACACTGTTTTTGCAAAACGTATTTCAACTGGAAACCTAGAAGACGACATTACTAAAATAGGAAGTGTAGACTGGATTATTGAGGTAGTTGTAGAGCGTCTGGACATCAAACAGAAGGTGTTTGAAAACTTAGAAAAGCACAGAACACCTGGTACCTTAATTACATCAAACACTTCTGGTATTCCTATAGGGTTTATGAGTGAAGGACGTAGTGAAGATTTTCAGAAACATTTCTGCGGGACTCATTTTTTCAACCCGCCCCGATACTTAAAGTTGTTTGAAATAATTCCTGGACCAAAGACAGATCCAGAAGTACTTGATTTCTTTAATAGCTATGGAGAACAGTTTTTAGGAAAAACCACCGTTATAGCAAAAGACACTCCAGCATTTATTGGAAACCGTATTGGAATCTTTTCAATCATGAGTTTATTCCATACCGTTAAAGAGATGGGATTAACAATTGAAGAGGTTGATAAACTATCTGGCCCCGTGATTGGTCGCCCAAAATCGGCAACCTTTAGAACTGTAGATTTGGTAGGTCTTGATACCTTAGTACATGTTGCTAACGGTATTAGAGAAAACTGCCCCACCGATGAGCGCTTGGCCTTATTCCAATTGCCAGATTTCATAGGCACCATGATGGAGAACAAATGGCTAGGAAGTAAAACCGGGCAAGGTTTTTATAAAAAAACAAAAAACGGGGAAGGTAAAACCGAAATATTAAGTCTAGACTTAAATTCGCTTGAATACAGAGCTCCACAAAAAGCTAAATTTGCTACACTAGAGCTTACCAAGTCCATAGATAATGTAACAGATCGTTTTACAGTGCTTGTAAATGGTAAAGACAAAGCAGGAACCTTTTATAGAAAAACATTGGCATCCTTATTTGCATACGTAAGTAACCGTATTCCAGAAATATCAGATGAGCTTTACAAGATTGATGATGCCATGAAGGCTGGTTTTGGCTGGCAACATGGCCCATTCCAGATTTGGGACGCTATTGGTGTACAGGCTGGTATTAAAATCATGAAAGCCGAAGGACAACAACCTGCTCCTTGGGTTACTGAAATGATAGCTACTGGAAGTACTTCCTTTTACACTGTAAAACAAGGCGCTACTTATTTCTATGATATTCCTTCTAAAACACAAACCAAAGTCCCTGGACAAGATTCTTTTATCATACTAGACAATATTAGAGAATCTAGCGCAGTGTTTAAAAACAGTGGTGTTGTTATAGAAGACTTGGGTGATGGAATCTTAAACTGTGAGTTTAGATCAAAAATGAATAGCATTGGCGGTGATGTTCTAGCTGGCATCAATAAAGCCATAGACCTAGCAGAAAAAGATTTTGACGGCTTAGTACTTGGTAACCAAGGAGCAAATTTCTCTGTAGGGGCTAATATTGGTATGATTTTTATGATGGCTGCAGAGCAAGAATATGACGAGCTAAATGCAGCTATTAGATATTTCCAAGATACGGTTATGCGTTTGCGCTACTGCTCTATTCCAACGGTAATGGCCCCTCATGGTATGACCCTGGGTGGTGGTTGTGAATTAACCTTGCACGCAGATCGTGTTGTTGCAGCTGCAGAGAGTTATATTGGACTGGTTGAGTTTGGTGTTGGAGTAATACCTGGCGGAGGTGGTTCTAAAGAAATGGCATTACGCGCTAGTGATATGTTCCAAAAGGGAGATGTTGAACTTAATGTATTGCAGGAGCATTTCTTAACCATTGGTATGGCAAAGGTATCTACCTCAGCACATGAGGCTTATGATTTAGACATTCTTAAACCAGGTAAAGACATCGTTGTTGTAAATACAGCTAGACAAATCGCTACAGCCAAAGCTGTAGCGAGGCAAATGGCAGATATGGGGTATACCAAGCCTGCAACTAGAAACGATGTGAAAGTCTTAGGAAAGCAAGCATTAGGCATGTTCCTGGCTGGAACAGACGCCATGAATGCTAGTCAATATATAAGTGAGCATGATCAAAAAATCGCTAACAAACTAGCCTATGTAATGGCAGGTGGTGATTTAAGTGAACCCACCTTAGTAAGTGAGCAATATCTTTTAGACCTAGAGCGGGAAGCTTTCCTTAGTTTAACTGGAGAACGCAAAACCTTAGAACGTTTACAACACATGATTCAAAAAGGAAAACCGTTGAGAAATTAATACCATTTTAATATCCTGGACTCAGCCCTAATGATGGTTAAGCAGATGTTACTTTAAATAATTATTTAGCTAATAAAGCAAACACCTAACCAATACTCATAAAGTAGAGACTCCAAACAAATATAAATTTGACATGAAAACAGCATACATAGTAAAGGCATACCGCACCGCAGTTGGAAAAGCTCCAAAAGGAGTGTTCCGCTTTAAAAGAACAGATGAATTGGCCGCAGAGACCATTAAATATATGATGGAAAAACTGCCAGAATTAGACCCAAAACGTATCGATGACGTTATTGTAGGTAACGCAATGCCAGAGGGTGCACAAGGTCTTAACATGGCACGTCTTATTTCTTTGATGGGCTTAGACATTGTGGATGTTCCTGGAGTAACTGTAAACCGTTTTTGTTCTAGTGGTATTGAAACTATTGGAATGGCAGTTGCAAAAATACAGTCTGGAATGGGCGATTGTATAATAGCAGGAGGAGCAGAATCAATGAGCAGTGTTCCAATGACAGGTTTTAAACCTGAGCTAAATTATGATGTAGTACAATCTGGTCATGAAGACTATTACTGGGGCATGGGAAATACGGCAGAAGCTGTGGCCAAAGAGTTTAAAGTCTCTCGTGAAGATCAAGATGCCTTTGCATATCACTCTCACATGAAGGCATTAAAAGCACAGGCAGAAAATCGTTTTCAAGATCAAATAGTCCCTATTACTGTAGATCAAACATTTATCAATCAAGCCGGTAAAAAAGAAACAAAAAGCTACATAGTTCATAAAGATGAAGGCCCAAGAGAAGGTACTAGTAAAGAAGCTTTAGCAAAACTCAGGGCTGTATTTGCCGCAGGAGGTAGTGTTACGGCTGGTAACTCATCACAAATGAGTGATGGTGCAGCCTTTGTAATGGTGATGAGTGAAGAAATGGTGAAAGAACTAAACCTTGAACCAATTGCAAGAATGGTAAACTATGCTGCTGCAGGAGTTGAACCGCGCATTATGGGAATTGGCCCTGTAAAAGCTATCCCAAAGGCATTGAAACAAGCTGGTTTAAAACAAGAAGACATTAAGCTTATTGAACTAAATGAAGCCTTTGCCTCACAATCTCTAGCAGTAGTAAGAGCATTAGACTTAAATCCAGATATTATAAACGTAAATGGTGGTGCTATTGCACTAGGGCACCCACTTGGATGTACAGGAGCTAAGCTGTCGGTACAACTATTTGATGAGATGAGAAAGCGAGATATGGCGGGTGAGTATGGCATGGTAACAATGTGTGTAGGAACCGGTCAAGGTGCTGCTGGAATTTTTGAATTTTTAAAATAAAAATACCCTCTACAGAGGAAATTGCAAATAAATAAAATTAATATGGCTATACAAGAAAATAAAAATATCCTTAGAGGAGGGCAATTTTTAGTAAAAGAAACAGACTGTAATGATATATTCACACCTGAAGATTTTAGTGAAGAACAGCGCATGATGAAAGAAGCTGTAATGGAATTTAATGATCGTGAGATTATTATACACCGTTCCCGTTTTGAATCAAAAGATTTTGCACTTACAGAAGAGGTAATGCGTAAGGCTGGAGCACTTGGATTTTTGAGTGTTGCAGTACCAGAAAAGTTTGGCGGTATGGGCATGGGCTTTGTTTCTACCGTATTAACCTGTGACTATATTTCTAGTGGAACAGGATCATTCTCTACCGCCTTTGGCGCACATACTGGTATTGGAACCATGCCAATTACATTATATGGTACAGAAGAACAAAGAAATAAGTATGTTCCAAAACTTGCTAGTGGTGAGTGGTTTGGAGCTTACTGCTTGACAGAACCTAGTGCTGGTAGTGATGCAAACTCAGGAAAAACAAAAGCTGTACTAAGTGAAGATGGAACACATTATAACATCACTGGACAAAAAATGTGGATTTCTAACGCAGGGTTTTGTAGCGTGATGATCGTTTTTGCTCGTATTGAAGATGACAAAAACATTACTGGTTTCATTGTAGAAAATGACGCAACTAATGGAATTACCATGGGTGAGGAAGAACACAAGCTTGGGATTAGAGCCTCCTCTACACGCCAAGTATTCTTTAATGACACAAAAGTACCAATAGAAAACATGTTGGCAGGACGTGGTGAAGGATTTAAAATAGCTATGAATGCTTTAAATGTTGGACGAATTAAATTGGCTGCTGCTTGTTTAGATTCACAAAGACGTATCGTTAGCGGAGCAACCCAATACGCTACACAGCGTAAGCAATTTGAAACTCCTATTTCAGAGTTTGGTGCTATTAAAGCTAAAATTGCAGAAATTACAACCAACGCTTTTGTTGGAGAATCTGCTACGTACAGAGCTTCTAAAAATATCGAAGACAGAATTAATATTAGAATTTCTGAGGGAAATACACATCAAGAAGCAGAATTGAAAGGGGTAGAAGAATATGCTATTGAGTGTTCTATCTTAAAAGTAGCTGTTTCTGAAGATGTTCAAAATTGCGCCGATGAAGGAATCCAGATTTTTGGTGGTATGGGCTTCTCTGAAGACACTCCAATGGAGGCTGCTTGGCGCGATGCACGTATTACTCGTATTTATGAAGGAACTAACGAGATTAACCGCATGCTTTCTGTAGGTATGTTGGTTAAGAAAGCCATGAAAGGCCATATAGACTTACTCGGTCCTGCACAGGCTGTAGCAGATGATCTTATGGGGATACCTTCTTTTGAAACACCAGATTTTTCTGAAACCTTAAGTGAAGAAAAAGACATGATCTCTAAATTAAAGAAAGTGTTTTTAATGGTTGCGGGTGCCGCGGTACAGAAATTTGGACCAGAACTTGAAGAGCACCAACAAATGCTTTTGGCAGCTAGTGATATTTTAATAGAAATATACATGGCAGAGAGTGCTGTGTTGCGTGCTGAGAAAAACACCAAGCGAAGTTCAGAAAATGCAAACTATCATGTAGCTATGGCGCAATTGTATTTATACAATGCGGTAGACATCATAGAAACCAAAGCCAAGATGGCTATCATATCATTTGCGGAAGGTGACGAACAACGTATGATGCTTATGGGCTTAAGAAGATATGTAAAGTACCAGAATATGCCAAATATCGTTGGGCTTCGTAACATGATTGCAGAAAAGGTAAGCGCAGAAAACACATACCCTTTTTAAAATAAAAAAAATAAAAGCGCCACAGCTTCCTGTGGCGCTTTTATTTTTTCACAACCTTTAGGGTTTCTAGCACGGTGCTTCCATCCCAAAAACGCACCATATAAAGACCACTGGCAAGATGCGAGATATCTATCTGAGATTGGCTTTGATGATCAATAACCTTCTGCTCAAGCAAAGCACCTAACATATTATAAATAGTAACCTTGTGTATTGGACCTGCACTTAGATTGTTAAAAAAGAGAACGTCATCTATTGGGTTTGGAAATGCAATAACTTTGGTTTTAGGGTTTGTGCTACTTCCTAGTGTTTGTGAAATTGGCAACCGAATTCCTACTGGGCGATGATCAGAGACATATTCATCATACTGGCTAAAGCCACCTTGAAGATACGCATCTATTTTTATAGTTTGTGTTACTGCATTTGGCATTGAGTTTAATTCAAAAAGCTCATTGCTAATTAAAATGTGATCTAAATGTGATGGCCAATTTGGAAATGACCAATTTGAAATACTCCCCTGGGCAATATTCATATCTGCAAAAAGGTAAGACGCTGGGTCATTCAAAAAAGGTGCAAATACATTATGAATGTCTGGATCAATTAGAACGTCATTTAAGTCTCCAACTACAAAAACAGCAGCATTAGCCAAATTGGTATCTATGTAATCTTTCATAAGTACATTAGCAGTAAAACGACGGGTTTCCTCATCCCAAGAATCTTCTGGTTCCAAAAGACCGTTCCCGCAGCATTTATAGTGGTTATTTATAATAACAAAATCTTGATTTGCATAACTAACCTCAATTACCATTGGAAACCTAGGAAAGTTATTCCACTCTGGGGCTTGGGTAAACAGCTCGTAAGCGCTAGTAATCTCAACAACATCATGCCTGTAAATAAAGGCTAATCCTGCTCGATCTAGGGATTGAGAATATACGGTGTAATCATCCAGAAAAGTATCTAAATCTTCTAATACTTGATAATTCTGCACCTCCTGTATCGCAATGATATCTGCATCTAGTGCTTCAATAATTGCAAGAACGTATTGCAAGGTTGCAGGCTCATTTTTTGGGAAGTTTTCAATATTCCAGGTAACAACCTCAAAGGTTTCTTGTGTTCCAAACTCAAGATCATCTAATGTCTGAGCAAATAATTGCAAAGGACTTAATAGAATTAAACATAGGAGTTTATTTATCATGCTACAAAAATAACTATTTAACTAGCATTTGCATCACAATTAGTTTTTTCTTAAACTAAAATTCTAAAACATTGAAAGCAAGCAGGAAATTACACATTCTTCGTATCTTGGTTCTCAAATTATAATGTTATGAAAATCCTGCTGTTTTTTTTATTATGTGCACTTAACACTTCCATTGCGCAGCCAAACCTAGATATATACGTCATAGATTTCACCCTTACAGATGAACAGATGAATATCACTAACTTAGAAAATATATCAAACAATATTGGATACGATAGCCAACCTTCTTTTATAAATAACAAGAAAATAATCTACGCAGGTACTCAAGATAAACAAACAGAAATTATGATGTATAACCTAGAGACACATCAAACCAATACACTTCATGCCACCACATTAGGTAGTGAGTACTCGCCACAACAATTTCCTACATCAAACCAAATTGCAGCAGTACGCCTTGACACCAATGGTCTACAACGTTTATACGCATACAGCACTACCGCTAACAACAAAGAAAGTTCAACAAGGTTATTAGATAACCTAGAAGTTGCTTATTTTGCTTTTCATGATAATGACCGTATTGTAGCCTCTGTATTGGGTGCAAACCAATTAAACTTGGTTATTGCTAATTTAAAAACAAAAGAAGTCATGAGTTACATAAAAAACTCAGGGCGCTCTATCCATAACATCCCAGAGAGTTCTTCTGTAAGCTACACCCTAACCAATGAAGATAAAAATATGGAGGTCTATATAGTGGATATAGATATAAGCGGTGATAGTTTTTTTGTTTGCCAACTTCCTGTTGGCGTACAAGATCATTGTTGGATTAATAACACGCAGCTCTTATTAGGAAGCGGCTCAAAACTATATCTATATGATATGTTTGGAGCCCAACAGTGGAAAGAAGTTGCAGATGTTTCTGGCTATAATATTTCAGAAATAAACCGCATCACTGTAAGTCCAGATGGAAAAAAAATAGCTCTTGTTGCCAATGGTCCTCAATAGCAGTTTTGTAAATAAATTTATTAATCATTATAAGGCGCTCCAAACTAAAAGTATTAGATTTTAGAAGCCTGTTTCTTTTGCTTATTTTTATAGCAAACAATACCGTAAATGAAATATTACTTCCTTGCATTAGCTTTGTTTATCTATACCGCTTCGCTAGCTCAAACAGACGCACGTTTGTATGATATTATAAACACCGTATCTGCAAAAAACATGGAAGCAGACATTACTACCCTTGCCAATTTTGGAACTAGAAATACCTTTAGTGATACTATAAGCAACTCAAGAGGGATTGGAGCTGCACGCCGATGGATTAAAGCTGAGTTTGATGAAATTTCAAAAAACTGTAATGATTGTTTAGATGTTTTTTATCAAAAAGATTTGGTGAAGGCAGAAGAAAACACAAGAGTCTCTAAAGATGTATGGGTTGTGAATGTTGTAGCCATTCAAAAAAGTAAGACCCAATCAAACCGGTATATCATCATGAGTGGTGATATAGATTCTCGCAATAGTGATGCCGGTGATTTCACTAAAGATGCACCTGGAGCCAATGATAACGCAAGTGGTATGGCTGGCGCTATAGAAGCAGCTAGGGTATTAAGCTCCTACAGGTTTAATGCAAACATTGTATACCTTGGCTTGAGTGGTGAAGAACAAGGTTTGTTTGGTGGTGCTGGTTTTGCAGCGTATGCTAAAGAAAAAAGTTGGGATATCATTGGGGTTATTAACAATGATATGATTGGCAACATTAAAGGGGTAGATGGTGTTATAAGCAATGTAGATTTTAGGATTTTTTCTGAACCTGTTCCTCCTACTGAAACAGAAAAACAACGCAGACTAAGAAGGTTTTATGGCGGAGAGGTAGATGGCGTTTCAAGACAATTGGCGCGTTATGTTCATAAAACTACCAAAACATACATGCCAGAAATGAACCCAATGATGATCTATAGACTAGATCGATTTGGGCGTGGAGGACACCACAGGCCGTTTAATGATTTAGGCTACCCAGCCATACGTATTATGGAGGCCCATGAGAATTACACACAACAACACCAAGATATTCGAACAGAGAATGGTATTGAGTATGGAGATAAGATAAAATTTGTAAACTTTGAATATGCAAAAAAACTAACTGCTGTAAATGCAATAGTGATGGCAAGTCTTGCTTGGGCACCCGCGCCTCCAACTGGTGTAGCTATTGGCGGTATTGTTCAACCCGCTGCAAAATTTAAATGGAAGAAAAGCGCTGATGCTATAGGCTATAAAATTTATTGGAGAGACACAACATCCCCTTCTTGGGATTATAGTAGGTTTGTAGGCAATCAAGCCGCATTTTTATTAAACGGTATTGTTATCGACAACTACTTTTTTGGTATTGCAGCCGTTGGAAAAGATGGACATGAGAGTGTTGTTGTATTTCCTAGTGCGACTTTTAGATAAAAAAATAATACACAGACCATTTTACATGAGAAACCTTCTATTTACTTTTGCAGCACTCAGTATCTGTTTTATAACAGATGCACAAGAAACATTTACAAAAGCAGATGAGCTAAGAGGTTCTATTACCCAGCAACGAGCTTGGTGGGATCTTCAGCATTATAAAATAGAAGTAGAAGTACTTCCCGAAAAAAAAGCACTTAAAGGCACAAACACAATTACTTACACCGTAGTAACACAGCAAAAGGTCATGCAAATAGATTTGCAAGAGCCTATGAATATTGATAAGGTTAGTCAAAATAACAGAATCCTCAAAGTAGAAAGGTTAGGGAATGTACATTACATCGAGCTATTACAAAAACAAAAAATTGGCACAGAAAACACCCTTGTAATTCAGTTTTCAGGGGCTCCCACTCAGGCCTTAAATGCACCTTGGGATGGTGGGCTTGTATGGCAGAAAGACATGAATGAAAAACACTTTATTGCAAGTGCAAACCAAGGCATTGGCGCTAGTGTATGGTGGCCGGTAAAAGACCATCCTGCAGATGAGCCAGACAAGGGTGTTGATCTTTATATAACCGCCCCAAAAGACCTAGTGGCTGTTGGTAACGGTAGGCTTATAGAGCAAATAGTAAACAAAAACACGAAAACATGGCATTGGCAGGTAACCAACCCAATTAACAGCTATGGTGTAAATATTAATGTAGGTGATTATGTTCATTTCTCAGAAACCTTTGAGGGTCTTAATGGAGCCTTAGATATGAGTTATTGGGTTTTGCGAGATCATCTTGAAAAAGCAAAAAAACAATTTAAACAAGCCCCTTTGATGATGCAGGCCTTTGAATATTGGTTTGGCCCCTACCCCTTTTATGAAGATAGTTTTAAACTAGTTGAGGCTCCTTATTTGGGAATGGAACACCAAAGTAGCGTAACCTATGGAAACAATTTTGAGAACGGTTACCTTGGAAGAGATTTATCAGGTACGGGTTGGGGACTGCTTTTTGATTTTATTATTATTCATGAAGCAGGCCATGAATGGTTTGCTAACAATATCACCAATAAAGATGTAGCAGATATGTGGATTCATGAGGGGTTTACAGCCTATTCAGAAAATCTATACCTCAACTATCATTTCAGTAAAAAAGCCGCTAGTGAATATGTTATTGGTACCAAAAGCAGCATCCAAAATGATCGTCCAATAATAGGAACCTACAATAAAAATAACCGTGGTAGCAATGACATATACTACAAAGGAGCCAATATTCTACACACAATACGCCAACTCATTGATGATGATCAAAAATGGCGTAGTATCCTTCGTGGGCTTAACAAAGACTTTTACCATCAAACAGTCACCAGCAAGCAGGTGGAGGAGTATATTTCAGAAAAAAGCGGAATTGATCTAAGGCATTTCTGGGAACAATATTTACGTACTACCCTCATACCTAAGCTTGAATACAACTATAGTGGCAAGCAACTAAAATATAGGTATGTAGATATTATAGTGGGCTTTGATATGCCTATACAAATCAACATCAATGGAAAAACTAAATGGATACAACCAACGGGAGATTGGAAAACTTTTGTAAACAATAATGACATTAAAAGCTGTAGTGTAAAGCAAGACTTTTTAATTACAGCACAAGTAATAGAGTAAAAGTATAATGAGGTTGTTTAAGAAACAGGAATGAGTAAAAACGCTTACCATTTACACCCTATAAAACAGCTGTTTCTTTATAGTGCTAAGCTCCCCTTACCTTCACGAATTAAAACAGGCTCACTACCTGTAAGATCTATAACTGTTGAGGCTACATTTCCTCCATAACCACCGTCTATAACAACATCTACAAGATGTTTCCATTTTTCAAAAATAAGTTCTGGATCTGTTGTATATTCTATAAGCTCATCTTCGTCTTTGATAGACGTTGATACAATAGGATTGCCCAATTCATGTACTATAGCTTGAACAATAGTATTGTCTGGTACACGTATTCCTACTTCTTTTTTCTTCTTGAAAACACTAGGGAGGTTATTATTACCAGGCAATATAAAAGTATAAGGGCCTGGCAAAGCTCTTTTTAATAGTTTAAAGGTAGTGGTGTCTATTTGTTTTACATAGTCTGACAAATTACTCAAGTCTTTACAAACAAAAGAAAAATTAGCCTTTGCTAGTTTTACCTTTTTAATTTGAGCCACTCGCTCTAATGCACGGTTATTTGTGATATCACACCCTAAAGCATATACCGTATCACTAGGGTAGATAATCAAGCCTCCGCCTTTTAAGATTTTGACAACCTTTGAGATATCCCTCTCATTTGGGTTGTCCTGGTATATTTTAATAAATGATGCCATCTGTATATTGAGTTACTGGATAACGTTCAACTTCGCAAATCGAAGTAATAATTTTTTAAGCCCACCATTTTCAAAATCAATTTCTGCTTTGGTATCTGCACCAACGCCTTCTATTTTGGTGATTTTTCCTTTTCCGAACCGAACATGTTCTACCCTTGTGCCAATAACAAGATTTGCTGCTGCGGGATCAAAGTTTTTCTCAGCGCTACTTACCACAGGTTTCAACCTGCGGAGCTTTCGCAATTGTTCTTCGTTTGGTCCTGTAGGTGCATTTGAGGATACTGGCTTACTTAAACGTAACTTACTCTTATCTACCTCACCAAATATATCTGCGTCCAACAAAGGCTTATAGCGATGCTCTGTAATGGGTGTTAGGTATTCTAAGTAAGAGGCGTCAATTTCTTCAATAAATCTACTAGGCTCTGCATCTATTAACTTACCCCATCTGTATCGAGATTGAGAGTACGTTAAATATGCTTGTGTTTCGGCTCTGGTAAGGGCTACATAAAACAACCTTCGCTCCTCCTCTAACTCTTCTCTGGTGTTCATACTCATTCCACTAGGAAATAAGTCTTCTTCCATACCAACAATATACACGTAAGGAAACTCCAGACCTTTAGCTAGGTGAATGGTCATCAGCGCTACACGGTCATCGTCTCCTTTATCATTATCAAGATCTGTTGCCAAGGCCACATCTTCCATAAATTCTGAAAGAGATCCAGTAGTATCTGCTAGTTCTTTTTGCTCCTCCACAAAGTCACGCATACCATTGAGAAGTTCTTCAATGTTCTCTATACGTGCAATACCCTCTGGAGTCCCATCTTTTTTAAGATCAGTGAGTAAACCTGTTTTCTTAGCAACATATTCTGCCATCTGAAAAGCATCATAGGTCTCATTTAACACCTGAAAACTTTTCACCATAGTAACAAAATCTAAAAGCTTACCCTGTGTGCCTTTGTTGATGTTAAGTTCTAGTTTACTTATGTTTTCCATGACTTCAAACATAGATCTACCATAATGATTGGCGGCAACCATAAGACGCTCTATTGTTGTTTGACCTATACCTCTTGCTGGGTAATTAACAACCCGCTTAACGGCTTCTTCGTCTTTTGGATTAAGTACTAGGCGTAAATAATACAATACATCTTTAATCTCTTTGCGCTGGTAAAAACTGAGCCCTCCATAGATACGGTACGGGATGTCTTTTTTACGCAAAGCGTCCTCCATAGCACGAGACTGGGCATTAGTTCTGTATAGAATAGCAAAATCTCCATTTTGAAGTTGGCCATTCATTTTAGTTTCAAAAATATTACTGGCTACAAAACGGCCTTCGTCACCATCAGTCATGGTTCGGTTTACCATGATTTTTGGACCTTCGTCATTGGCCGTCCAAACAACCTTGTCTAATCGGGTTTTGTTTTTTTCAATAATACTGTTGGCTGCGTTTACAATATTCTTGGTAGATCTATAGTTTTGCTCAAGTCTGTAGGTCTTTACATCATCATAATCTTTCTGGAAGTTTAAAATATTATTAATGTTGGCACCACGAAAGGCATAAATGCTTTGTGCATCATCCCCAACCACACAAATATTTTGAAATTTATCACTTAAAGCTCGAACAATTAAATATTGGCTATGGTTGGTGTCTTGATACTCATCTACTAAGATGTACCGAAACCTGTTTTGATACTTTGCTAAAACCTCAGGGAAGCGAGTTAATAACTCATTGGTTTTCAATAACAAATCGTCAAAATCCATAGCGCCTGCTTTAAAACACTTATCCACATAGCTTTTATAAATATCTCCCAAACGCGGCATCTTAGCCATAGCGTCTGCCTCCATAAGTTCTGGGTTATTAAAATAAGCCTTTACAGTAACTAGACTGTTTTTATAACTCGATATTCTAGAATACACCTGTTTGTATTTGTAGATTTCTTTATCCAGGTGCATTTCTTTAATCACAGAGCGAATAACACTTTGAGAATCTTGTGTGTCATAAATAGTGAAGTTGGAGGGATAGCCAAGTTTGCTAGCTTCCATACGCAGTATCTTAGCAAAGATACTATGAAAGGTTCCCATCCATAGGTTCTTGCCTTCACTGGGTCCAACAATACTAGAAATACGCTTTTTCATTTCACGCGCAGCTTTGTTGGTAAAGGTGAGCGCTAAAATATTAAATGGGTCAACGCCTTTTGACATTAAAAAAGCAATTCTATAGGTAAGTACCCGTGTTTTACCAGAGCCGGCTCCGGCAATTACAATCATAGCACCATCCTTTTGAATTGTTGGTGCTAATTGAGCTTCGTTTAATTGTTTTAAATATTCTTCCAAGGGTGTTTTTAAAATTTTAAAGAACCAAAATAGTTTTGGAAATGTGACAAAATAAGGCAATGCATTGACTGTGAAAATACGTAAAAGGAAGGAATAGTACTCAATCATATTTCAGAATTTATAAACAAAAAACCAATGGTTTAATTTCTGAAATTTGAATATCTTTAAAGCATTAACTTTAATTATGAACCCGCTATTCTTATGAAAAAATACCATTCCTTTTTACTACTATTACTTACAGTATGTACCGCTAATGCTCAAATGGATCAAAGCATCCTTAAAGACATCCAAAATATAGAGTCGCAAATAATTGATTGGCGTCATTACTTTCATGAAAACCCCGAGCTCTCTAACCGTGAGTTTAAAACGGCAGATAAGATAGCGCAACATTTAAAAGCTTTAGGTATGGAGGTGCAAACTGGTGTGGCAAAAACGGGTGTAGTTGCTTTACTTAAAGGAAACAAACCTGGAAAGGTCGTTGCTCTAAGAGCAGATATTGATGGGCTTCCAGTAACAGAACGTAATAATCTTGAATATAAAAGTAAAGTGCGAGCTACTTTTCTAGGCACAGAGACAGGCGTGATGCATGCCTGTGGTCATGACACGCACATTGCTATTTTAATGGGTGTTGCAGAGGTTTTAAGCAAACACAAAGATAAAATTAATGGTACTATTAAATTTATTTTTCAACCAGCAGAGGAAGGACCACCTCCCGGTGAGCAGGGCGGTGCAAAGCTTATGGTAAAAGAAGGTGTGTTAGAAAATCCTAAAGTAGACGCTATTTATGGACTGCATATTAATAGCGGAACACCTGTTGGAACTATTACACTAAAACCAGAAGGTATTATGGCCGCTGTAGAACGTTTTGTGGTGAATGTGCAAGGAAAAGGATCTCATGGGTCTGCTCCCTGGAGTGGAGTAGATCCTATTTTAATTTCAGCAAAAATTATTGACGGTTTTCAAACTATTATCTCAAGAGAGTCTTATCTCATTGAGGCGCCTGCAGTTATCACCGTTGGAAAAATAACTAGTGGAACTCGCTTTAATGTAATTCCAGAAAGTGCAGAAATGATTGGAACCGTACGCACCTTAAACCCACAGATGAGAACTATGATCATTAGACGCATGACAGAAATGGCAAGTGACATAGCAAAGGCCTATGGAGGAACTGCCACTATAGATTGGCAGAATAACACTATTGTAACCTATAATGATCCTGCCCTAACTACAAAGGCAATTAGCACCTTAAAAAAGGTAGCTGGAGATGACAAGGTACTGGGCATGAAGGCAGTTACGGGAGGAGAAGACTTTAGTTATTTTCAAGAAAAAATACCTGGCGTATACTTTTTCCTTGGAGGGATGACACCCGGTAATAAAAAACCTTACCCGCATCACACTCCAGATTTTCAAATAGACGATGCTGGGATGTTGCTAGGTGTTAAGTCATTAACGCAACTAGCCTTAGATTTTTTAAATCAATAAAATAATCTAGTTGCTACCTATAAACAGATTATATTTAAACAAAAAAACTAAGGGTAAACTACATGTGTAATCATTGCATTAAACAATAAAAACCAAACACGTTGGTTATACCCTCTTACTTATTGAAAACACACCCATTATGGAATCTCAAGCACTACTACCTTATTTTGCCTCTTTACTCTCTGCTATTATCGTGGGGGTCATTGCCTATCTTTTTTTTAAAACACATACAGATAATGAAGAAGGACGCAGGCGGTTTTTAATTCACAAAGACGCGCAGGGAAAAATACTCCCCCTACGCCTACAGGCTTATGAACGTGTTGTACTACTACTTGAACGCATAGACCCTAACAGCTTGTTGATTCGTATAAAACCAACAAGCAATGATCTTAATAAGTATGAAGATGATCTTATAAGAAGTATCGAAGACGAGTTTGTACATAACTTAACGCAACAAATTTATTTATCTGTAGAGTCTTGGAACGTAACTAAAACTACAAAAAACACTACCATACAAATCATTAGACAAACGGCCATGAATGAAAAGATTGAAACAGCAGACAAACTTAGGGAAGCTGTATTAAATCATTTTATGGGAGCAATAACACCTTCGCAAAAAGGACTTTTGTACGTAAAGAAAGAAATTCACGAGCTCTTTTAAGACTTGAAACTGTCTTCACTAATGTTTTATTACAAAACCGATACGCTCAAGGTAAGATATTTCAGCAGGGGTTGCATTGTTTGCAGCCTCTACCACTACCCTTTTTAAAGACTCTTGTTTCAAAATTGTGTCTAGGTGTTTTCTTGCCGCATCTCTAAAGCGCCAGTAATGATGCGTTGTTGCTTGCAACAAACTCTCTATGGTTTCAAGGTCCCAAAGCGATAGTGTATCAATATAATCGAAGGCTATTTCTCTAAGCTCAAAGCTATAGGTAGCACTTGCATACCCCTTTAACTCTTTTACAAAAGAAGCATGGCTATCTTGCTCATAGCCCTTTGTATTGATAGCCAATACCAACCACAACTGCCTTAAGTTTCTATCTTGAAACCCAATACTTGTCTTAGTTAAGTCTAAATATCGCGCCCTGTTTTCTGGAAAATAGCGCCATAATTTTAGTAATGCTGTTTCCTGGGTTACATAAGATGGATCTTCTAATAGACCTTCAAAATCAAGCTGTATGGCTTTTGGTATAGAATCTTCTTGCGACAAGGCAATAGCCTGACGTACAAATAAATTTTCGCTATTAAAGGCTATTTTGTACAATGGTAATACATCAGCAAAGGGTTCTCTAGATAATTGATAAACGGCTTCTTGGCCTATATAATCGTTGGGAGATGTAAGGGCAGTTTCTAAAAATATTTTTTTATCAATAAAGGCTTCTGGTGCAAGAGAAGCAATCTCAAAATAAGACTTCATAAAAGCAGAAGCCACTAAGGACCTATAAGCCTGTGTTGCCTTGAAGTCAGCTTGTTGCAGCCAGTCTTTCTGCCATTGTGAAACATCTATGGAAGTATGGGCTTTAATTTCTGCTATAAATTGAGTTGTATTCACGTTTTTAAATTGGTATTTGTTTAAGTAACTTTTTATAGCAGCGCTAAAAGAGGCTTCACCAATAGCCTCACGCAACAAATGCAAGGCCCAAGCTCCTTTCTCATAAAAAGTCAAGGAAGAAGCCTTAGCATCTAGCATAGACTGTCCTTTTCCTTGCTCACTAAGAGCCATTAACCTGTTGGCAGATTCAAACAACTTCCAGTAATAATAATCATCTCCAAATAGCTCTCGCTCTGCCAGTAAAGCATAATAGGTAGCAAAACCTTCGTGCAACCAATGGTGGGTGCCAGAAGTCTCTGTAACCAAATTACCAAACCATTGATGTGCTAATTCATGAGCGTTTACCTTTACATAATTTCTATCTTTAAACCCTATACTATCTACCACAAAGGCTTTAGAAAAAAAGGTGCATCCCGTGTTCTCCATACCCGCATATAGAAAATCACGAACAGGAACTTGCTTATAGTTTTGCCAAGGATACGCTACCCCTATTTCAGCCTCAAGAAAATCAAATAATTTTTTGCTATAGCGGTAGGTAGACTCCAAATGTAACGTGTCTTGCACGTCTATGTAATGCTCTAGGGAAATACCACTCTTAGAAAACATCTTAGTGGAGCTATAGTTTCCAATAGTAAATGCCACCAGGTAACTCGACATTGGTTGTTTCATATCAAAAAACCAAGAAGTAAGGCCTTGGGAGTCAATCTTTTTTATCAAGCTACCATTACTAACAACAGTCTTGCCCTTTGGGGCTAAAATGGTAAGATCAAACTCAATCTTATCATTCATATCATCAAGACTTGGAAGCCAATGAGATGTATTTTTACCTTGCCCTTGGGTCCAGATTTGCTCTCCAACAAAGTAGAGTGCTTTGTTAGGAGTCGCCGCATACTCAAAATTAACACTATAGGTTGTGCCTTTTTTAAAAGCACCCTCAAGCCAAACCTTATCTTTCGTAAAACGAACCATTATAGCTGTATTAGCGCTTTTACTAGCAGCCTCAGGCTCCATTGCTACTGCATCAAGATATACCTCTTGGGTGTCTTTTAATATCAAAAAGGTAACAGTAACCCTCCCGTGAATTTGTTTTTCAGATAAACTAGGGCGTACTTCTGCCGAAATACGTATAATATCAACCACTTGTGTTTGTTGAGAATAAGCAAGAAACGGAAAAAATAAAAAAAGAAGATATTTCATAAAAGGATACTAGTAAATGTGTTGCCAAATTAAGTAAATTCGTTGTATGAATGCTAACTTTTTACAAACACCCATAGAATATCTTAAAGGCGTTGGGCCTAATAGGGCAGATTTGTTAAAAAAAGAGTTAGGAATTTTTACTTTTCAAGATTTATTAAATCTTTTTCCAAATAGATACCTTGATAGAACTCAATACTATAAAATACAAGAACTACAACGCAATAGTGCTGATGTTCAGGTTATAGGAAGAATCACACATCTAAAAACAGTAGACCAAAAACGCGGCAAACGCCTTGTAGCTACCTTTAAAGATGCCAACGGCATGATGGAACTAGTTTGGTTTAGGGGCCATAAATGGATAAAAGAAAACCTAAAACTTAATGAAACCTATGTAGCCTTTGGAAAGACAAACTGGTTTAATGGCACCTATGCAATGCCGCATCCAGAACTAGAACTATTAAAAGAACACCAAAGTAAGCTACGCTCTGCCCTACAACCTATATATCCCTCTACAGAGAAGCTAGGCAATAGCGGAATTACCAATAGAGTAGTAAATGGCCTGATGGAACAACTATTTTTAGAACTTAAAAATTCATTTGTAGAAACACTCTCACCAAACATACTCGAGTCTTTGCAATTGATGTCAAAGAGCAAAGCAATATTTAATATTCATTTTCCAGAAAATGGTGAAGAATTAGCAAAGGCAACGTATCGTTTAAAATTTGAAGAATTATTTTTTATACAGTTGCAATTATTACTTAAAAATTTAGTGCATAAAAGCAAAATAAAAGGCTACCCTTTCACCAAAATAGGTGACCACTTTAACAGCTTTTATAAAGATAATTTACCCTTTGATTTAACTGGCGCACAAAAGAGAGTAATCAAAGAAATACGACATGATTTAGGAAGCAATGCGCAAATGAACCGCTTATTGCAAGGAGATGTAGGTAGCGGAAAGACCATTGTAGCCCTATTATCAATGCTAATAGCTATTGACAACGGTTTCCAAGCCTGTTTAATGGCTCCGACTGAAATTTTGTCAGTCCAGCACTACAACGGATTAAAAGAATTATGTAACTCACTAAATATCAGTATATCAATACTTACTGGGTCAACAAAGACTTCAAGAAGAAGGGAGATTCATGAAGCCTTAGAAAATGGTGATTTAAACATCCTAATAGGCACCCATGCCCTACTTGAAGATAAAGTGAAATTTAAAAACTTAGGGCTTGCTGTAATAGATGAACAACACCGTTTTGGAGTAGCTCAAAGAAGTAAATTATGGCACAAAAACAAATACCCTCCACATGTATTAGTCATGACGGCTACTCCTATTCCACGCACCCTTGCTATGAGCGTTTATGGAGACCTAGACATTAGCGTTATTGACGAGCTTCCACCTGGAAGAAAAGATATAAAAACAGTGCATCGCTTTGACGCCAATAGACTAAAAGTTTTTAAGTTCATCAAAGATGAAACTGCTTTAGGCAGGCAGGTTTACATTGTCTACCCACTTATTCAAGAAAGTGAAGTACTCGATTACAAAGATTTGATGGATGGTTATGAAAGTATTTCTAGAGAATTTCCGCAACCAAAATATCAAATTTCTATTGTACACGGTAAAATGAAACCAGCAGATAAAGAGTTTGAAATGAATCGCTTTATAAAAGGAGAAACTCAAATCATGGTAGCAACTACAGTTATTGAAGTTGGAGTAAATGTTCCTAATGCCTCGGTCATGATTATTGAAAGCGCAGAACGCTTTGGGCTATCTCAATTACATCAACTAAGAGGACGCGTAGGACGTGGCGCAGAGCAAAGCTATTGCATCTTAATGACAAGCCATAAACTATCTCTTGATGCAAAAACTCGCTTAGAAACTATGACACGCACCAGTGATGGTTTTGAAATTGCTGAGGTAGATCTTAAACTTAGAGGGCCCGGAGACATCATGGGAACACAGCAAAGCGGGGTCTTAAACCTAAGAATAGCAGACATTATAAAAGATACACACATCTTAAAAATAGCAAGAAGCTATGCAAGTCAAACCCTTAAAGAAGACCCCTCATTGATGCTTCCCAAAAATGAAAACATTAAAAACACCTACGCACAAATAGCTAAGTATAAAAATATCTGGAATTACATATCTTAATTGCCCAATGAAACCGGGCTCACCTACTAAAATACTTCCCAAATCCTATCCAAAAACGCAATTTTAAAAGCGCATCAAACTTTTCAAGGTATTCTAAAGTATAAAAAGCCATGGTATTGTTATATTTGCTGCTCTTTAAGGAAAAATGCATTATGAAAATTTCATACAATTGGCTTAAACAATTCATTAACACTAATTGGAATGCCGAGCAAACAGGAGCGCTATTAACAGACTTAGGTCTTGAAATAGAGGGTATTACTCCATTTTCTTCTGTCCTTGGCGGGCTAGAAGGTATTATCGTTGGCCATGTAATCTCGTGTGAGCAACATGGAAACGCAGACCGTTTAAAAGTTACTAAAGTAGATTTAGGATCTGGTGAACCGTTGCAAATTGTGTGTGGAGCTCCTAATATTGCAGCAGGACAAAAAGTACCTGTGGCAACCATAGGCACAACGCTATATGACGCTGATGGAAATCCTTGGGAGATTAAAAAAGGTAAAATTAGAGGAGAAGTAAGCCAAGGAATGATATGCGCAGAAGATGAGCTTGGGCTTGGAAACGCTCATGATGGAATCATGATCTTAGACCAAAAAATAGCTGCAGGAACTCCTGCAAGCGAGGTTTTGGCCGTTGAAAATGACATTGTTTTTGAAATAGGATTAACTCCTAATCGCGCAGATGCTATGAGCCACTTGGGTGTTGCCCGCGACCTTCGAGCTGGTTTAAAACAAAAGGATATTTCCTTAGAATTAATAACGCCTTCTACATCCAATTTTAAGATCGAAAACAGAACTTTAAAAATGGAGGTTCAGGTTGAAAATAATGCGCTATCCCCACGCTATTGCGGTGTAACAATTAGCGATATTGTAATTAAAGAGTCTCCAGATTGGTTGAAAAATAGATTAAAAGCTATAGACTTAGCGCCTATAAACAATGTAGTAGATGCTACAAATTATGTGTTACATAGTCTTGGGCAACCCTTACACGCCTTTGATGCAAAAAAAATATCAGGAAACGAAATCAACGTAAAAACCTTACCAACTGGAACTAAATTCACAACCCTAGATGGTGTAGAGAGAGAATTGCACCAGGAAGACTTGATGATCTGTGATGCAGAAAAACCAATGTGTATTGCAGGTGTTTTTGGAGGATTTGACAGTGGTGTTACCAACACTACAACAAGTATATTTTTAGAAAGCGCCTATTTTAATGCTGTAAGTGTTCGTAAAACGGCGAAGCGTCATGGGCTCAATACGGATGCATCTTTCCGTTTTGAGCGTGGTATTGATCCTAACACCACAAAATATGCACTTAAGCATGCTGCAATACTTATCTGTGAGTTAACTGGCGGAAATATAACCAGTGATATTGTTGATGTCTATCCAAAGAAAATAGAAGACCATCAAGTGTTTTTAAACTTCGATAAGGCTACGGCTCTTATTGGCCAAGAAATAGAAAGAGAAACTATTAAAAACATCCTTTCTTCACTAGAAATAAAGGTAAATAACGTAACAGAGGCGGGCATTGGAATGACCATCCCAGCCTACAGGAATGACGTAACAAGACAAGCAGATGTTATTGAAGAAATTTTACGTGTCTATGGATACAATAACATTGGAGTATCTTCAAAACTAAACGCATCTATAGCCAGTACTGTTGGTGTTAAAGACTTCGAGGTACAAAACAAAATAGCCGCACAGTTAACTTCTTTAGGGTTTTTTGAAATGCTAAACAACTCCTTAACATCTCCAAAATACACATCACTAACACAGACCATGAGTGATGAACATAGCGTCACCATACTCAATCCATTAAGCAATGAATTGTCTGTAATGCGACAGTCAATGCTCTTTGGCGGCCTAGAGTCTTTGGCATACAACACCAATCGCAAAGCTTCAAACGTAAAGCTTTTTGAGTTTGGAAATACCTACAAAAACTTCCCTAGTGCAAGAGAAGAAAAGAAACACTTATCACTGTTAATCACTGGAAACAAAACAGAAAACAGCTGGGCTACCGATACAGGGAAAGGAGACTTCTTTTTCTTTAAAGGCATTGTCACTGAGGTTTTAAACAGGTTAGGCCTTTCTAATATCTCAGAAAAAGAAGTGAAAAGCGATTTGTTCTCTGAAGGACTTACACTTTCATCAAAGAACAAGACCCTAGTTTGTTTTGGTGTGGTTTCAAAAAAAGCAACCAAGCATTTTGGAATTGACCCAGAGGTATTTTATGCAGATTTTGAATGGAGCACTATACTAACACTATTAAACACAGATAATTTTTTAATACAACCACTTTCAAAATTCCCGAAAGTAAAACGTGATTTTGCTTTATTAATTGATGAGGCTGTTGCCTTTGGAGACCTTAAAAACACTGCGTTTAAAACAGAAAAAAGCTTACTCAAAGAAGTGCATCTTTTTGATGTGTATACAGGTAAAAAGCTGCCTGATGGTAAAAAATCATATGCACTTAGCTTTACCCTACAAGACGAAAACAAAACTCTTACCGACAAGCAGATTGATAAAATCATGAATAAATTGCAACAACGTTTTGAAAAAGACTTTGGCGCGACCCTTAGATAGGTAAATCGTTTAATAACAGTAAAAAGAGTTCCTTTTTGATAAAGAACTAAAAAGGAACTATGTATGGATTAAGATTTGAATATCTTTGATACGCACCCTTTTTATAATAAAATCAACCTATGAGAATTATCTTTTTGGCTGCTATACTTGCAATAACATCGACCGCCCGTCTCTATGGACAACTACCAGAAAAGCCCACAACCTCAGAAATTTACCATACATTACAAAAACTAAACTTTCTAGGGAGTGCTTTGTATGTAGCAGCGCATCCTGATGATGAAAACACAAGGCTTATTTCTTATTTAGCGAACGATGTTCATGCTAGAAGTGCATACCTATCTCTCACCCGAGGGGATGGAGGTCAAAACCTAATTGGTCCTGAGATTAGAGAACTCTTAGGAGTCATTCGTACCCAAGAACTACTTGCTGCACGTCGTACCGATGGTGGAGAACAACTATTTACAAGAGCGAATGATTTTGGATACTCCAAACACCCAGATGAAACACTAGCCATTTGGAATAAAGAT
Source organism: uncultured Flavobacteriaceae bacterium (assembly GCA_913048115.1). Classification (GTDB taxonomy): domain Bacteria; phylum Bacteroidota; class Bacteroidia; order Flavobacteriales; family Flavobacteriaceae; genus Patiriisocius. The sequence goes on from CAJWVI010000002.1 coordinate 41,666, forward strand.
GAAGTTTTAAGTGACGTAGTGAGAGCTATTAGAAAATTTAAACCAGATATAATTGTCAATAGATTTAACCATAGAAATCCAGGGAGTACCCATGGACATCATACTGCTTCTGCAATGTTAAGTTTTGAAGCTTTTGATTTGGCTAGTGACCCAACAAAATACCCAGAAACAGCTATAGAATTTGGTTTATGGCAACCAAAAAGACTGCTATTTAACACCTCTTGGTGGTTTTATGGAAGTAAAGATGCCTTTAAAAAGGCAGACAAGTCTAATCTAGTTTCTGTAGAAACAGGCAACTATTACCCAGCCCTAGGACACTCTAATGGAGAAATTGCATCACTAAGTAGAAGTATGCATAAATCACAAGGCTTTGGAAGCACAGGAAGTCGTGGCAAGCAAACAGAATACCTTGAGTTTTTAAAAGGAACTTTCCCAAAAGATCCTTCTTCCCTATTTGATGGGATTAATACCACATGGTCAAAAATAGACGGTGGTGTTGCAATTGGAGCTATTCTAAATCCTCTTGTAGAGAATTTCAATTTTAAAAACCCATCGGCAATGGTACCTCAGCTAGTAGCTGCTTATGAATTATTGAAACAATCTAAAAAAGGGCATTGGCGCTCCATTAAATTAAAGGAATTAGAACATCTTATTTTAGCTAGTAGTGGCATTTTTCTAGAAGCTGTTTCAACCACAGAGAGCATTAACCCTGGAGGCAACTTTACACTAAAACTAGAGGCTGTTAATAGAAGCACTAACAACGTGATACTCTCTGGTGTCACTACTAGTTCTGGAAAGGTTATTTTTAGTAAAGAGACCCTATTAAAAAACAATGATAAAGTAGTATTTGAAACACAAGTAACTTCTAAAAGCAAAGTACCCTCTGCACCGTATTGGTTAAAAACTAAAGGCTCTTTAGGGATGTACAATGCGCCAAAAGAAATGATTGGCCTTCCCGAAACACCAGCTCCAGAGCAAGTTGTTTTTTCTTTGAGAATTGGTAACACCTCCATTAAGATAATTAAAGATGTTGTTTATAAATTTAATGACCCAGTCGCTGGTGAAGTCTACAGGCCTTTTCAAGTGCTTCCAGAGGCATCCGCTAGCATTGCAAAAAAAGTACTCATCTTTGCTGATCAAAACCCACAAAAAGTAGCTGTCACTGTTAGAGCTGGTAGAGACACCCTAGAGGGTACACTCCAGCTAAACGCTCCAAAAGGATGGGATGTTTCTTCATCGCAAATTTTTAACTTAGAGCGTCAAGGAGAAACCACGACACTTTTCTTTGAGGTAAGCCCCCCTAAAGACCAAAGCGAAGGATATTTGAGACCTTTGATACAAATTGGAGATCGTTATTATGACAAAGAATTAATACAAATAGAGTATGATCATATTCCATATCAATCTGTATTGTTACCTAGTGAGGCTAAGGTGGCTAGAATAGACATAAAAAAGAAAGGTCAATACATTGGATACATTCAAGGAGCGGGTGATGCTATCCCTGAGAGTTTAGAACAAATAGGATACAAAGTAAACATGCTTGATGTTGCTGAAATTTCGGCAGAGAATTTAAAACAATATGATGCTGTTGTGGTTGGCATTAGAGCTTACAATACAATTCCAGCCCTAGCTTTTGCTCAAAAAGAATTGAACAAATATGTGGAGCAAGGTGGTACTATGGTAGTACAATACAACACAAGCCACAGACTGGTTACTAAAGAGCTAGCCCCTTTCCCGATATCGCTCTCTAGAGACCGTGTCACTGATGAGTTTGCAGCAGTTACTATTTTAGATAAAACACATCCAGTAGTAAACAGCCCTAACAAAATAACATCATTAGATTTTGAGAACTGGGTTCAAGAACGCGGTTTGTATTTCCCAAATAAGTGGGCAGAGGCCTTTACTCCTATTTTGGGAATGAATGATCCAGGAGCAGATCAAACAAAAGGATCTCTTTTGGTAGCTAGCTATGGCAAGGGACATTATGTATATACAGGTTTAAGTTTTTTTAGAGAACTTCCTGCAGGTGTTCCAGGAGCATACAGGTTATTTGCTAATATTATTTCTATTGGAAAATAGATTTTAAATAATAAAATCATGAAAGAACAAAACAACACCCAACCCAAAGAACGGTTTGTGTGGAAACGAAAATTTACGGGCGTCTTACTTGTTAATGCGATGTACGTTGTTCTCTTTTATTTACTAATGAAACACTTTGCCTAGATGCAGCAGATAGATTGGTATATCCTTATAGGAACGTTATTGTTTATTGTATTATATGGCACCTACAAATCACGTGGCAGTCAAAATGTTACAGATTATTTAAAAGGAGGTAGCAACTCTAGATGGTGGACTATTGGCCTTAGTGTTATGGCCACACAGGCTAGTGCTATTACATTTCTTTCTACACCAGGACAAGCATTTCATAGCGGGATGGGCTTTGTACAATTCTATTTTGGATTGCCCATTGCAATGGTTATAATATGCCTGGTTTTTATTCCTATTTATCATAGACTCAAAGTATTTACTGCCTATGAGTATCTGGAAACTCGGTTTGATCTTAAAACAAGAACCTTAACCGCAATCCTGTTTTTAATACAGCGAGGTTTGGCAGCGGGTATCACCATCTTTGCCCCTGCTATTATTTTATCTGCAGTATTGGGTTGGAATTTGGTATTGCTAAATGTTATTATTGGGGTATTGGTTATTATCTATACGGTAAGTGGCGGTACAAAAGCAGTAAGTGTAACCCAAAAGCAACAAATGGGAATCATCTTTGCAGGAATGTTTTTAGCCTTTTTGTTGATTTTAAATTACCTACCCCTAGACATTACATTTACCAAGGCGATGGAAATTGCAGGTGCTAGCGGAAAGATGGAAATTTTGGATTTCTCATTTGATTTTGACAACAAATACACTTTTTGGAGCGGAATCATTGGAGGTACTTTTTTAGCGCTCTCTTACTTTGGTACAGACCAAAGCCAGGTACAACGTTATTTAAGTGGTAAATCAATGAAAGAGATGCAAATGGGTTTAATTTTTAATGGCCTCTTGAAAATTCCTATGCAGTTCTTTATCCTTCTTGTAGGGGTTATGGTTTTTGTCTTTTACCAATTTAACAGCTCTCCATTACATTTTAACCCAAGTGCCGTAAATGAGGTCATGAATTCTCAATATGCAGAAGATTATCGTGCACTTCAATTTAAAAAAAACACTTTGGAGGTAGCGATCAAAGAACAACAGTTAGATTATGCTGTACTTAGTGGTGAGAGTGAAAAAGCAACTGCACTTTTGGCTATTAAAAACTTACAGACACAAGAAACAGTTCTAAGGTCAAGATCTAAAGATCTCATAAAAAAAGCAAATCCAGACGCAGAGACAAATGATAAAGATTATGTGTTCATACACTTTATATTAAACAACCTCCCGCGAGGTTTGATTGGTTTACTCTTAGCTGTTATTTTAAGTGCAGCAATGTCTTCAACAGCCTCAGAACTTAATGCATTAGGCTCTACAACCACTATTGACCTATATAAGCGTAATAACCAAGGTAGAAGTGACAAACACTACCTAAAGGCCTCTAAAGGCTTTACAATGTTATGGGGTATACTAGCGATCTTGGTAGCTTGTGTGGCGAACTTATTTGAAAATTTAATAGAGTTGGTAAATATTATAGGTTCTATTTTCTACGGAAATGTTTTAGGGATCTTCTTGTTGGCATTTTTCTTTACCTACGTTAAGAGTAAAGCCGTATTTATTGCAGCCATCATCACCCAAGGCCTTGTTGTATATATCTGGTGGATTGACCTTATGCCTTATTTATGGTTAAATCTAGTAGGGTCTGCATTGGTTATTGCAATTGCCTTTATTTTACAATGGGTGCTAAAAAACGAGAATAATACATCTGAGCCTCTTGGAGAGATAGAAAAACAGTAAGAGTGCCCTAATAAAATACATGTTAAATAAAAATTCCTCTCAAGCACTATAAGGTTGAGAGAAATTTTTTATGTGAATACTAAATTAATTAGCGCCCCACTCTTTCAAAGACTTTTTGTTTAATGCAACATAATCCATATTCCCTGCTGCTTGTGCTTGAACCATAGAAGCTTTAGCTGCTTTAATTGCACCTTTGGTATCACCTGATTTTGCATAAATTAAAGACTGTTGTCTCTTGTACCAATAAGCTTTGCCATTTAAAGTTACGGCTGTGTCAATCCAGGTTTTTGCTTGGTCGATGTCTTTACCCGTTTCTAGATAATACACAGCTGCACTGTAATAATCACCTCCGCTTGGAGCTCCCATCACTTTATCAATACTAGCAGACACTTTTTCATCAGTCATTACTTTAAACCCAACGGTTACATATGTTTTATCCCAAATAATTTCAAGGTTTGCCCCGTCATTTTTAAGATTATTTATAGACATGGTAAAAGTTTCAACACTAGAGGGCATGGCATATGTTTTTGCCACAACTTTAGCTGCTACTTTACTATCATCCCAGGCTTCTGGAGTACCCCAGTTTTGGGTATCTGTATAAAAGTAAACCTCCCAGTTTGCTGCACCTGGTTTTGTGAAAATTGCATAGGTCCCAGCTTTTACTGCTGTATCACCAATGATGACATCATCACCAAAGGTAATGATAGAGTTTTGGTTTGCACCGGTACGCCACATAGCATCAAAAGGAACTAAATCACCAAAAATAGCACGTCCTTTTACAGAAGGTCTTGAGTATACTAATGTAACATCTGTTAACCCAACCATCTGTTCAAGGGTTTGCAATGGACTTGGCGCGGGTGTTTTTATTTGAGCATTAACTGCTAGTGTCATCATGAACATTGCAGTATATAAAATTACTTTTTTCATAGGGTATTGTTAAAGGTTCGTATTTCAGTAAAAATACAAAAAAACATGCTATACCTCTTTATTGATAAAAGCTTTAAAGACATTCCATTTTCTGTAGTACCTTTGTAATATGACAAAACGTTTTATTTCAGAAACAATAGGAACCTTTGCACTTGTCTTTTGCGGCACTGGAGCTATGGTAATTAATGACTTCACAGATGGTACAGTAACACACGTAGGAGTTGCAATTACTTTTGGTCTTATTGTTATGGGTATGATCTATGCCTTTGGAGATATTAGTGGCGCACACATGAATCCTGCAGTTACCATTGGTTTTGCCTATGCTAAAAAATTTCCATGGAAAGAAGTTCCGCTATATGTTTTAGCGCAGCTCATTGGCGCTTTTGTAGCAAGTGGCTTATTGTTATATTTATTTCCAGAGAGTCAAACCCTTGGAGCAACGCTCCCGCAACTCTCTGCACTGAAAGTGTTTATTTTTGAAATTATACTTTCCTTTTTCTTGATGGTTGTAATTATAAATGTGTCTACGGGATCTAAAGAAATTGGCGTTGTAGCTGGTATAGCCATTGGTAGTGTTGTCTTGTTAGAGGCAATGTTTGCTGGCCCCATTACAGGTGCATCTATGAATCCTGCTCGCTCTATAGCCCCTGCAGTTGTTTCTGGAAATCTTGCAGATTTATGGATTTATATCTTTGCCCCTATTATAGGCTGTTTGCTTGCTGTGATGAGCTGTAAGCTGGTAAAAAATGAGCAATGCTGTGATGAAGATTGCTAAGTACACCAAAATCCAGAAGTTTAATAATTTTCTCAAAATTGTGACGCTAGGTATAAAGAATATGCAGAATAACACTGTTCAATATTTTTGATAAAACCTAAAACAAAATATTTTTGCAGTATCTTGCAAAGTATCATAGAAAGGACCCAACACCCTATTATAATGTAGGCTCCATTTTAGAAAAAAAATATTGAAACCTTCGTTTTGACTATTATTTATGAAAATATACACCTTACATTCTAAGCAAAAACTACCTATAAGCAAACAACGCGCTTGGGAGTTTTTATCAGACCCAAATAATCTTAAAGTTATCACACCACAATACATGGGTTTTGTAATAAAATCTGGGGCAGACAGACCTATGTTTGCTGGGCAATTCATACAATATATTGTAACACCATTATTTGGCATCAAAACAAGCTGGGTAACAGAAATTACTCAAGTTAAGGAAGGTGTTTATTTTGTAGATGAACAACGTTTTGGCCCTTATGCATTGTGGCATCACAAACATTTTATCAAAGAAATTCAGGGCGGTGTGGAGATGGAAGATATTATAGACTATAAAGTACCCCTGGGTTGGCTAGGACAGTTGGTGCACCCAATTATAGTAAAGCCAAAACTCAATGAAATATTTGAATACAGAAAAAAGAAATTAACCGAACTTTTTGGAACGCTCTAAATTGTTTACAAAACCTAAAATACTATGAAAAATATACTCCTTATTGGTGGCTCTTATGGAATTGGCGCCGCAATAGCAGACCAACTCAAAGACAATCACAACGTTTTTGTTGCTTCAAGAACACAAGAGGATATTCCACAGGGTGTTACTCACATTACATTTGATGTACTAACAGATGATATCTCAACACTACCATTACCAGATCAAATAGATGGTTTGGTGTATTGTCCGGGTAGTATTAACCTAAAGCCTTTTAAGCGTATTAAACCTCAAACATTTCAAGAAGATCTAGAGCTTAACTTTATATCTTTAGTGAGGGTTTTACAAGGCTTACTACCTAAATTAATAGCTTCAAACCAAGCAAGCTTAGTGTTTTTTAGCACCGTTGCTGTAAAAATTGGAATGCCATTTCACACCAGCGTCTCTGCATCAAAAGGGGCTATTGAAGGATTTGCAAAGTCATTGGCGGCAGAGTATGCTCCAAAAATGAGAGTAAATGTTATTGCACCATCATTAACAGACACTCCTTTGGCTGGACGTTTACTTTCTAGTGAAGATAAAAAAGAAAAGATGGGAGAATTACACCCCTTAAAAAGAATTGGTACTGTAGATGATATCGCAAATATTGCTTGTTTTTTACTTACAGATCAATCTAGTTGGATGACAGGTCAAGTACTTGGTGTGGATGGTGGAAAATCAACACTTCAAACACAATAATTTGGCAGACACTGTAAATATATTTTGGTTTAGACGTGATTTACGTCTTGAAGATAATGTTGGATTTTCTAATGCACTACGTGGAAAACATCCTGTGGTACCAATTTTTATTTTTGATACTGAAATTTTAGACAAATTATCACAGGATGATGCTAGAGTAACTTTTATTTACAACACCATTCAAGCATTAAGAACTACATTACAAGAGCATGGAAGTAGTCTAGCTATATATTACGGCAAACCTATCGAGGTCTTTAAAAAAATCCAGGAAGAATATGCCTTACAAAATGTAATTACCAACAGAGATTATGAGGTATATGGCCAACAAAGAGACCTTGCTATTAAAGATTACCTAGCAACAATTGCTCAAAGTAAAGAAAGTGATACTACTATTGGTTTTTACGACTATAAAGACCATGTTGTTTTTGAAAAAGATACTATTGTAAAAGATGACGGTACTCCTTATGTGGTTTACACTCCTTTTAAAAATAAATGGAAAAGTGCCTTTCTGCCAGAAAAACATTTAAAAGACTATCAAACAAGTCCTTATTTTGGAAACCTGTATCAAGACACCTCGATGCCAACACTAACATTGGAACAAATGAATTTTGTTCCATCGAGTATTAAGGTTCCAAAACACAGAACATCTCCTGCGCTTATACAAAACTACGAAGACACTCGTAATTTCCCGGCCATAGATGGAACCTCTCATCTAGGACCCCATTTACGCTTTGGTACAGTAAGTGTTAGAACCATGATGAGAAAAGCAATCTCAGAAAAAAATGAAATATTTTGGAGTGAGCTTATTTGGAGGGAGTTTTTTATGCAAATATTTTGGCATTTCCCAAACACACAAGAAAAAGCTTTTAGACCAAAGTATGACCGTATTGAATGGCGTAATAATGAAGAGGAGTTTGAACATTGGAAAAATGGAACTACAGGCTACGCGATGGTTGATGCTGGAATACGTGAACTAAACAAAACAGGCCACATGCATAATAGAGTACGCATGCTTGTTGCTAGTTTTTTATGCAAGCACCTTTTAATTGACTGGCGCTGGGGCGAGACTTACTTTGCTTCTAAGCTGCTGGATTATGAAAGATCCAGCAATGTCGGTAATTGGCAATGGGCGGCAGGTAGCGGCGTTGATGCAGCTCCTTATTTTAGGATTTTCAACCCAATCACTCAGGCCGATAAATTTGACAAAGATAAAAAGTATATTAAAAAATGGGTGCCAGAGTATAATACAGAAAAGTACACTCCAATGATAGTTGACCACAAAGTAGCTCGTGAAAGATGCCTTGAAACCTACAAAAAAGGCATAAATGAGTAAAAAAAAATAACAGCATGCTGTTTTTTTTTTAAACACCTTGTGTGTAATCCTTATTTATATGAGTGAGTATTTTGTTGCTTAAGCATCAATAAAACCAAATGTGTGCGAATAAAAACCCCTAAAGATCTCTTTAGTAATACCTAAATTACAGTTACTTTTGAGCCCAGAACATATGCATAAATAAAAAATATGTTACTGGAGGTATCGTCTATTTTTTTAACTGAGTGTTGCAGACAAAAATACTTGACCTCTATTGTTCTTTATACCACGAAAAAAAACAACCTTTTTATTATGAATATTAAAACATTCTTCAGTACGCTACTTTTACTTTGTGCCATGGTAACATCAGCGCAAAATCAAAAAGCACAAGACAATACTATTGAAGCACAATTTGCACGTGTTATAGACAAGTCTAATAACTATCAAGAATACAAAGTTATTAGAAGATCTAAGCTAGCAACATTGAGAAAAAATATTTTAGACTCTCTAGCAGCATTAGAAACAGCAATTGAAAGAAAAGATGCGACAATCACCTCTCAGTCAAGTACTATTAACACTTTAGAAGCTACATTAAATAGCACACAAAATAACCTAAACACCTCTAAAGCAAAAGAAGACACAATTACTCTATTTGGTATAAGCACAAAGAAAGGAAGCTATAACTTTATATTATTTTCTATTATTAGCTTTTTACTTCTTGGCTTATTCTTTTTTATTCTTAAATACAAGAACAGTAATACCATAACAAAAGAAACTAATTATAAGCTTTCAGAAATTGAGGGAGAGTTTGAAAACTATCGCCAAAAGAAATTAGAGGATGAACAAATATTAAGAAGAAAGCTACAAGACGAAATAAACAAGAAAAAATAAAACCACATACTATTTTGACTTTGTTGAAACAAAAACCCCAAACACATAATTGTGTTTGGGGTTTTTTTATGATGTACCATCTTAAAAAGGTATCTAAGACTCTAATCTAGTAATCTTCGCTCCTATGGCACGCAAACGCTCGTCTATATTTTCATAACCACGATCTATTTGCTCTATGTTATGAATGGTGCTTGTACCTTTTGCCGAAAGAGCCGCAATTAATAATGAAATACCTGCGCGTATGTCTGGTGAAACCATTGTTGTTGCCTTTAACATAGACTCAAAGTTATGCCCTATTACAGTAGCACGGTGTGGATCACATAAAATAATACGAGCCCCCATATCAATTAATTTGTCTACAAAAAACAAACGGCTTTCAAACATTTTTTGATGAATAAGCACACTACCTTTGGCTTGTGTACATACTACCAAGACAATACTCAATAAGTCTGGTGTAAAACCTGGCCAAGGAGCATCTGCAACCGTTAAGGTAGAACCATCTATATACCCTTGTATTTCATAACTTTCTTGAGAAGGAATATAAATATCATCTCCCCTTCTCTCTAAATTAATTCCTAGTTTTCTAAAGGTATTTGGGATGATACCTAAGTTATCCCAACTTACATCTTTAATAGTAATTTCACTGTGTGTCATAGCAGCTAAGCCAATCCAACTACCGATTTCAATCATATCTGGAAGAACACGGTGACTGCAGCCTCCTAATTGTTTAACACCTTCAATGATTAACATATTAGAACCCACCCCTTTAATGTCTGCCCCCATGGAGTTTAACATCTTACACAATTGTTGAAGGTATGGTTCACACGCTGCATTATAAATAGTTGTAGTTCCTTTGGCTAAAACGGCAGCCATTACAATATTTGCAGTACCTGTTACAGAAGCTTGATCTAGTAACATATATGAGCCTGTAAGACCATTTGGAGCCTCAACGCCATAAAAACGATCTTCTTTATTATATCTAAAGGTGGCACCTAGCTTAATAAAGCCCTCAAAGTGAGTGTCCAGTCTTCTTCTACCAATTTTGTCACCTCCTGGGCGTGGAATATAACCTTTTCCAAAACGAGCTAAGAGAGGTCCTACAATCATTATAGAACCGCGCAATGAGCTCCCCTCCTTTTTAAAAAGTTCAGACTCAAGATAGCCTAGGTTAATATCATCTGCTTTAAATGAGAATTTTCCTTTTCCTAGTTTTATAACTTTAACACCCAAATTACCTAAGATACCTATGAGTTTATTAACATCTACGATATCTGGTATGTTCTCTATAATTACCTCATCTGGAGTTAATAAAACAGCACAAACTATTTGCAAGGCTTCATTTTTTGCGCCTTGTGGATGGATGTCACCTTTTAACTTGTGTCCTCCTTCGATTTTAAAAGTTCCCATAGATTGTGGTAAGAAGTTTAGTAGCGTTTGCGGCCTCTATTGTTATTATTGTTATTGCTGTGTTTCTTGTAATTGTTACTTGTAGAGGTAGTAGTACTTGTGTCAGCAAACCGATTTTTTGTTTTCAGTAATATTGCAGAGTTTCTTAATACTTCATCGCTCCCTTTAAGGTTAAGTTTCCCTTCAGAAAGCTCAAACAAATGAACAAAGATTACATCATCTTCGACAGTATCTTTATTCCAGTTTAAGAAACATTTTTTCATGTGATTGGCAATAGTTAATACCAGACCATCTTTTTTATCTCCATCTTCCCAACCAATAGCAACATCAATCATACGTTTGATATTATTACCATAGAAACGATATTTTGGATAATTTTGAGGATATTCTAATCCTACTGGAAGTTCTCGCAAGGCTTCTGCAGAGGGCTTCTCATAAGGAGATTCTACATCGAGTTTAAAATCTGAAATGATGAATAATTGATCCCAAAGTTTGTGTTGGAAATCTGCAACATCACGTAAGTGAGGATTTAGATTACCCATCACAGAAATGATGCTCTTTGCTTGTTTATTTCGTTTTTCAACGTCCTGTTCAGCAACAGCTTGATCAACCATTTTCTGGATATGACGACCATATTCTGGAATAATCAAATGCGGGCGCTCTGTATTATATTCTATATCTGTAAAAAACATGTGTTGTATTTATAAATTGGGGATTGTGTAACTTGAAGTAATTATATATGGCAAAATACAAATTTTATAAAGAAATTACTCCTTCCACCTTAGAAACTTGTTTGTATTTTTTAATCACTTCCTCTGCAGAGGCCATCACTACTTTAATAGAAAGACTTGTATAGGCACCTTTGCTAGAATCACGAGTGTTAATTTGAGCATTTGTGTTATTAAAAACCGCCTCAATTTGTGCGATTTTTTGAGCATTTCCTGGCACAATAAATTTATATAGATAAGGAGCTGGCCAAATTGTGCCAGCTTTTAATTGCTCTAGTAATCTAGTGTAAAATTCTTCTGTTTTAGTATCTTCCATATCGTATTTGTTCTGAAATATAAAAGGGTTTATACCTTCTTTAAATGTATTGGTATGATATAATATACGCCTCTAATATTATTCCACAAAGATACACTTTCAACATCAATATAAATTAACGTACTTTGTGGTTTAGAAATATTTATAATACGCATATTTAGCAGTGGACACAAAAAGAATTGTCATTACCGGAGGACCTGGATCTGGAAAAACCACCTTGATAGAACATATTGAAAGCTTAGGCTATACCTGTATGCATGAGGTGTCACGCCAAATAATTAATGAAGCCCGTAAAGAGGGCATAGACCAATTATTTTTAAAAGACCCGATGCTTTTTAGCCAAAAGCTTTTAGACAGTAGGATACTCCAATTTAAGCAAGCATCGAAACTAGAACCTGGCTATATCTTTTACGATAGAGGCACACCAGATGTGACTGCCTACATGGATTTTATAGCATCAAGCTATCCTGCATCTTTTGAGGCTCCATGTTTTACTCATACCTATGATGCCGTTTTCTTATTACCTCCTTGGGAGGCTATCTATACAAAAGATAGTGAGCGTTATGAAACCTTTGAGCAGGCAAAAAACATACATAAATCATTACTAAAAGGATATGATAAATATGGGTACACAGTGATCGAAGTACCTCAAGCCAGTATAGAACAGCGAAGCAACTTTATTTTTAATTACTTAAAAGAAAATTAGTGAAACACCCCCAAGACATATTGCAACAATACTGGGGTCACACTTCTTTTAGGCCAAAACAAGAAGCTATTATTACCTCGGTATTAGACGGTAAAGACACTGTAGCTTTATTACCCACTGGTGGCGGAAAATCTATTTGTTTTCAAATTCCAGCACTTGCACAAGAGGGTATCTGTATTGTTATTTCTCCCTTGGTTGCCTTAATGACAGACCAAGTAAAGAACTTGCAAGAAAAAGGAATTAAAGCCCTTGCTATCACTGGGGGGAAGTCATTTACAGAGGTTAACACCCTACTAGACAATGCCAGCTTCGGAAATTATAAATTCTTGTATATCTCTCCAGAAAGGTTGCAACAAGAACTTGTTCAAAACACCATTAAACGTATGAATGTAAATTGCATCGCTGTTGATGAGGCGCACTGCATATCACAATGGGGAAACGATTTTAGACCTGCTTACAAAAACATCACTATTCTAAGAGAGCTACAACCCTTAGCTCCTATTATTGCGCTAACAGCTACAGCGACTCCAGAGGTCTTAAAGGACACAATCAAGGCCTTAGAAATGGAACTGCCAGCTATATTTCAAGACTCTTTTGTACGCCCTAATATAGCGTATAACACCCTTGAAGTAGAAGATAAATTATACCATATAGAACAACTTCTTTCTACTAATAGAAAAGCGGCTATTATATATGTACGCACCAGAAGAAGTGCTGTAGAAACAAGCAATCATTTAAATAGTTTAGGGATTAAGAGTGATTTTTTTCATGGCGGAATTCCTGCTCAAGAAAAAACAAAAAAATTAGAAGCCTGGAAAAAGGGCACAACACCAACTATGGTAGCTACTAATGCCTTTGGTATGGGCATAGATCATGCTACAGTTGCGCATGTTATACATATACAATTACCAGAAAGCCTGGAGAGTTATTTTCAAGAAGCTGGGCGAGCAGGACGCGATGGTAAGCCCGCAGCAGCCACACTTCTATTTAATGATTATGACAAACTACTTGTAAAAAAACAGTTTATAGCTTGTTTGGCAGATGTAGACATGCTAAAGTTAATCTATAGAAAACTAAGCAACTATCTTCAAATTTCTTATGGTGAAGGTGTTTTTACAACACATGCCTTTAATTTTTCAGACTTTTGCAAAACCTACTCCATAAATACACTACACGTTTTTAATGGCTTGAACACACTTGACAGGCTAGGTGTTTTACAACTCTCTAAGGAATTTGGACGCAGCACCAAATTAAAATTCTTAGTTCACACAAATACAGCGCTTGATTATTTTAAACATGATGTGCTTGCCTCTATTGTTGGCAAAACTATCTTACGTCTTTATGGAGGTGTCTTTGAAACCATGACTTCTGTAAATTTAGAATTACTGCAGTCTAAAACCAGTCAATCTCAACCCGTTATTATTGAAACATTGCAGAAACTAGAAGCTGCAAATATCATAGAACTATACCTTAACATTACAGACGCTGCTATCACTTTTTTAAAACCTAGAGAAGATGAAAAAACCATTAATGTTATAGCCAGAGAGGTGGTCGCTCATAACGATAAAAAGAAACTACAAGTACAACAGGTATTAAATTATGTTGCCAATGAGGATGTTTGCAGGAGCACACAACTGGTATCTTATTTTGGAGAAACTACAGCAACTCCATGTGGCATTTGTTCTGTATGTACTTCAAAAAACAAAAAGTATAATAAAAAAGCACTCCAAGAAATTAGCAAAGAGGTTTTGGCTCAGGTACAAACAAATCCAAAAACATCAAGAGAAATACTGGAGAGGGTTGGCCATCCAGAAAAAGTTGTCTTGCAAGTCATTACTTTATTGTTAGGAAACGATAGTATGGGTTTAGATACCAATAACAGGTACTACAGAAGATAAATTTATTGAGTTTTAAACATAAAACTCACAGCTTTTTGTCTGTAAGGGATATACCTTACTTTAACCTATTTCTTACATATTCTATGGTGGTTTTTCCATGAGCTTTTGGTTTACCATCTATACTTAAGCTTACCATTACAATGGTATCTATGGTTATAATTACTTCACGAGTCATGACATTTCTAACCTCACAGGCTAGGGTTATAGAAGTGCCTCCAAATTTAATTGCCCCTATTCCAATTTCAATAATATCTCCTTTTACAGCAGAGCTTTTAAAGTTAATCTCACTCATATACTTGGTAACCGTCTTGGGATTTTCTAGCTGTATAATGGCATATAAAGCGGCTTCTTCATCAATCCATTGTAATAGCCTACCTCCAAATAAGGTTCCATTTGGATTTAAGTCTTCTGGTTTAATCCATTTTCTAGTATGAAAATTCATGTGTTTAATTTTAGCTTAAAGATACTTTATATATAATTTTTAAAATCATAAACTGTTATAAATAAAGGGATGATTAAAGGTGATATAGAGCGCCTAAAACTATAAAACCTGTTTTTATATTACTATGTATTATGATTTAGACTCATATATGGGCTACAATTTCAATAATCTAAAAAAAATCGAAAAGTTTGTAACATATTTACTGTAAGGTAGACTTATTCTCACATAACGTTAATACTATACAACAAGACAATTATGAAAACACTAAGAACTTTATTTATAGCGATTATTTTGATGGCTGTAGCACCTATGACAGCCCAAACTGCTGATGAGATTTTAAACAATTACTTTGAAAACACTGGCGGAATATCTGCATGGAATGCCTTAGAGGGTACTAAAATGATTGGATCTGCTAATGCTCAAGGAATGGAAATCCCTATAGAGATGTACCAAATGAAAGATGGTAAGCAATTACTTAAGATCAATATCCAAGGACAAGAGATGACACAATATTCTTTTGATGGTGAAACAATGTGGACGACTAACTTTATGACAATGCTTCCAGAGAAAAGTGATGCAGAAACTACAGACAACATGAAAAAAAATGTAGGTGATTTTCCATCACCGTTTCTAAACTATAAAGAAAAAGGATACACTGTTGAGTACCTTGGTAAAGAAACCAAAGAAGGAACAGAGACTTTTAAAATGAAATTAACACAAAAGCCAGTTATGGTCGATGGAGTAGAAGAGCCAACGGTATCATTCTATTATTTTGAAACAGAAAACTATGTACCTATCATGAGTGAATCTCAAATTCCATCTGGACCTCAAAAAGGACAAATGTCGGTTTCAAACTTTAGTGACTATCAAGAAGTAGGTGGATTGTATTTTCCATTTTCAATCTCTATGAGCGGTCAAGGAATTACCATGAAAGAAATTGTTTTAAACCCTGAGGCTGATGCAACAATGTTTGCATTTCCTACTGCGGTTGAAGAAAAAATAGAAGACAAAAAGTAATTACATTACTGGTCATAAAAATCCTCGCAACACGTGAGGATTTTTTTTATCTAAAAAGCACCTATTTTTATAGGGTAGTTATCAATAACACACATTAACTAACTAAAATATTTATATCATGAAAAAAATATTCATTTTTTTCTTATTGGCCCTTACATTTTCATTTACGGGAAATGCTCAAGAAGAAATCTCACTCAAAGGAAAACAATTGTTTGGTGACATGCGTGCCCGCCAAATAGGACCAGCATTAATGAGTGGTCGTATCAATGACCTTGAAAGCCACCCAACAAATCCTCGCATTATCTATGCAGGAACTGCAGGTGGTGGGGTTTGGAAATCTAATGATGGTGGCGCAACCTTCGCTCCTATTTTTGATGAGCATGTTCAATCTATTGGTGTAGTAACTCTAGACCCAACAAATCCAGATCAAAATATCTGGGTTGGTACTGGAGAGACCTGGACACGTAATTCTGTCTCTATTGGAGACGGTTTGTTTAAATCTATAGATGGAGGTGCTAATTTTGAAGAAGTTCCTGGTTTTGAAAATAGTGAACGTATCACCTCTGTGGTTATTAACCCAAAAAACAATCAAGAAATTTATGTGGGTGTTTTAGGAGCCCTATGGGGAGACAGTACAGATAGGGGTGTTTACAAAACTACAGATGGCGGTGCCTCCTGGAATAACATATTATATGTAGGTCCCTCAACAGGAGCCAGCGATGTAATTATGGACCCAACAAACCCAAATATATTATATGCTTCAATGTGGCAGTTTAGACGCTCTGGATGGGGGTTTAACTCTGGAGGAATAAACAGCGCTCTTTACAAGTCTACAAATGGTGGTGCTTCTTGGGATAAAATACACACTGGTTTCCCTACTGGACAACTAGGTAGGATTGCTGTTGCGGTTGCTCCAAGTGATGCTAGTATTTTATATGCTGTTTTAGAAACAGAAGATAAAAGCAAGAATGGACTCTGGAAATCTTTAAACGCAGGAAAATCTTGGGAGCATTTAAACAATGACTTTGGTTTGGTTGTTAGACCCTTCTATTTTTCTAGAATTGTAATAGATCCTAAAAACCCAGACATCGTTTTAAAAGGAGGATTAAATGGTTCTATAAGTCGAGATGGTGGCGCTACATTTAAAAACTTAGGAAACATGCACAGTGACATTCATGACTTAGCTTTTCATATAAATGATAGCGACATGATTTTCTCTGGAACAGATGGAGGTGTATACCGCTCCTGGAATGGAGGTACTACCTTTGAAATTGTTGAAAACCTTCCTCTGTCTCAATTTTATCACATTAGTGTAGATGATGCAGTACCATACAATGTGTATGGAGGCCTTCAAGACAATGGTTCCTGGTACGGACCTTCTTCCTCTCCTGGAGGAGTAAACGCAAGAGACTGGAATAGTGTTGGATATGGTGATGGCTTTAGAGTTTTAAAACATCCCACCAAAAATATTGTGTACTCAGAAATGCAAGGTGCAGAAAACGTATGGCGTTATGATATAGATCGTAACCGTACTAAAACCATACAACCATTGCCTAAAAAAGGGGATCCAGAATTGCGTTTTAACTGGAATGCTCCAATGGCAGTAAGCAATCATCAGCCAGACAGGTTTTACATGGCTAGCCAGTTTTTACATGTAAGTGAAAACATGGGAGATTCTTGGACAATTATCTCTCCAGACTTAACCACTAATGATAAACAAAAGCAAGATCAGTCAAAATCTGGTGGACTTTCTGTAGACAATAGTGGCGCAGAAAACCACACTACCATCTTTACTATTGCAG
Organism: uncultured Flavobacteriaceae bacterium; assembly: GCA_913048115.1. Taxonomy (GTDB): domain Bacteria; phylum Bacteroidota; class Bacteroidia; order Flavobacteriales; family Flavobacteriaceae; genus Patiriisocius. The sequence continues at coordinate 59,219 of CAJWVI010000002.1, forward strand.
AGTCACCCTTAGACGAAAAAATAATCTGGATAGGAACAGATGATGGAAACGTTCAAGTAACTACAAATGCAGGAGAGTCTTGGAGTAACGTAACGGCTAACCTAACTGGAATCCCTGCTAATACCTGGGTATACCATATAGAGGCAAGTATACATGGAAAAGGAACAGCATATGCTGTATTTGATGGCCATACTATGGGAGACATGAAACCATATGCAATGAAAACAACAGACTATGGTAAAACATGGTCTAGCATCATATCAAAAGACATTCAAGAAAATGCTTTTGTTAGAAACATACAAGAAGATTACGTAAATGAAGATCTCTTATTTTTAGGCACAGAAATGGGCTTATATGTGACTATTGATGGTGGAAAAGGATGGTCTCACTTTACCAATAACATGCCACCTGTTGCTGTACATTTTATTGACATGCAGAAAAGAACCAATGATATCGTTATGGGAACCCATGGTAGAGGCGTCATCATCCTTGATGACATTAGCCCACTGCGTGAGTTGAATCAAGACGTACTGTCAAAAAAAGTACACTTCTTTAAAACAAACCCTTTTACAATGTTGGAAGAAAGTGGCTTTGCAGGTTCTTTTGGCGCTGAAACGCAGTTTGTAGGACCAAACAAATCAACAGCTGCACGTATTATATATTATTTAAAGAAGCGACATACCTTTGGTAAAATGACCATGGAACTGCAAGACATGCAAGGAAATAAGGTACTCTCTCTTAATCCAGGTAAGTCAAAAGGAATCAACATCGTTGACTGGAATTTCAATACAGCTAATCCTAAAATGGCAGCTGCAAAAACACTCTCTTTTGGAGGGTTTACTTCACCGCGTGTGCCCCAGGGACAGTACAAAGTAGTGCTTAAAAAAGGAAAGCAAACCTTTGAGCATATCATAGAAACCAAATATGATAGCAACTCGCTAACAAGCCTTGAAGAACGTAAAGAGCAAGAAGCGCTAACACAAACTATGTTTAATATGGTTGAAGACTTAGCGTATTTAGTGTATAAAATAGGCCAAATACAACAAAAGGCTAACCAGGTAATAGCTGCTAAAGGCAAGGCAACCAAAGAAGCGCAAAAAATACTAACCACAACAGAGGCGCTTCGTAAAGATTTAGTTATAACATCGGGAGATAACTATGTGGCAACAGCAGAACCAGAATTGCGTGAGCGTATGGGAGCATTATATAGCAATATTGCTACTAGTTATGATCGTGTTGATGGATCTTTAAAAAGTAACTTTGAGTTGATCAATGAAGAGTATGAGAGGGAGAAGGCTCGTTTCCAAAAAATAATGGCCAAAGAAGGCAAGAAGTTTATGAAGGTTCTGGAAAAAAACAATCTAGGAATGCCATCAATAAAAACCAAAAAGGAGTTCTTAACAAAAGATTAAATTTTAAATATTGAAATATTAAAACCCTTATAAGTGCAACTTATGGGGTTTTTTTCTTGTAAGTTTTTTTTATGTAATATATGTTTATAGCGCTGTTTATAACTTGGGCTTGGAAATTTAAATCAAAACCTTACATCTTGTATCTTTATAAAAATAGCAATTATTATGGACACACGTGACGCACAATTACTAGCAGCTAGACCCCAAATACCTAGTGCAAGAATAACAGCTGGAATGTCTAAGGAAGAATATTTTCAAAATGCAACCTTACGCCCAATAGCAAAACTTCAAAACGATTTATTTGTTCTAGTTTTTAAAAACTACATAACAAAACATAAAAATATATTCTATAACTTAACAATAGAAAAGCGCTTAGCATATATAGACACTGCTATTTACAAAGATATTAAATTTAGAAATTCATTAAAAGGAATGTTTATTGGTCAATTTACTATCAATGAATACGAAAATTATACTAGCAATTCATCTGCCTTTAACAAACGCATGATGAATCTAACCCAAGAACGCTTAAAAAGCAACTTGATGCAGTTTGAAATTACAGGGGCAACATTACTTTAGTTTTCTTGAACGTGTTTTAATTAAACTAAAAATGCGCAATGTGCCTCTATCATCAATTTGATTCTATAAGAATAGTTCTCCTTTTTTTATAAAATCGATGCTCCATTAAGATCTGTAGTTAGCACATCACTCATGTAGTCAAAATAAGGTCTTAATAGCCCGAACCCCTCGACCACTTTTTCAGAAAAGTTTGGTGATTGCACTTGAGAGTCAGTAAACTCATGCACTACAAAAAAACTTTTTAAACGTATTAAATCTATATTAGGATCTTCTTTACTAAATCCTTTTGGCGCAGTTTTAACCACATAAGATTGATTGAAGTTTTTATAGAATTTTTTAAAGTTATTTTGATCTAAAATAGCCCTAATCTCATCACTGTCCATTTCAAACTCTTTGCGAATACGTAATAAATCTTTTGGCTCAGGACCAAAAAAACCACCACCAATAGCGCATCCGCCAGGTTCAATACGCAAATAATAGCTACCACGCCTATGGGCCCCTAGCCTGCTCCAACTTACACTTCTATGAGAGTTGTACGGGGTTTTGTTCTTGCTAAAACGTACGTCTCTATTGATCCTGAAAATTTTTTGTTTTTCAATTTTATCTAAGACTGATACACCTTTTAGTATCTCGCCATACAATCCTTTTAAAGAAACCTCACTTGCTTGGTATTGTTTTTTATGTTCTTGCATCCAATCTTTATGATTGTTCTCTCGAAGCTTATTTAAAAATGCTAGTGAAGCTTTAGAAACGCTATTATTCATATTAAATGGAGTGTTTAAAATTAAATTTAGTCTATTAATATTTACGAATACTACTTTTTAAAGACAAACTCTAGTGATCTCAACAAAAAAAACCAACCAAAGTATTTTGGCTCATTACCACAGTAGCGTTCTTATCGAATACAGGTGTAGTTGTTCCGTTTATTGCATCTGCTTTTATGCAACAAGTACTGCTTTTGTTATTATTAATAACGGTATTAGAATTACAAGGGTACTAGATTATAGCTGCAAAAGAGCTAGGCGTTTAAACAATTGGTTAAGGTATATAAACTAAAAAAAAATGAAGGCCAGGTACCCAGCAACTAATGAGCTATAAAACTCTCTATGGCTAGTTTATAACTCTGTAGACCAAAACCTAATATCACTCCTTTAGCACCTGCTGAAATATAAGATTTATGCCTATACTCCTCTCTAGAAAAAGTATTAGAAATATGTACCTCCACAACTGGGCTCGATATTGCCTTTACAGTATCACCAATACCTATAGAAGTGTGGGTGTATGCGCCAGCGTTTAAAATAATGCCATCATATTCAAACCCTACTCCTTGTAAGGTATCAATAAGCTCTCCCTCGATGTTAGATTGAAAATAAGATAGTTCAATATCTGGGTATTGATCTTGCAAGACTAAAAAAAAGGACTCAAAGGAAGCATTTCCATAGATAGCCGTTTCACGGGTACCTAGCAGATTTAAATTTGGACCATTAATGATAAATAGTTTCATAGGTCAAATATAGAAAATAAAAAAACGAAAGAAATTGACTTCTTTCGTTTTTAAGTTTTGTTTGAGGGGTTTACTAAAGATCGAATACCATACCAATTCTTGCTTGCATATAACCAGAACTTATAACAGGTGTAGACTCAGAGCCTAAACGGGTGTATTTTATTTCTACAAATATGTTAGCATTACTAATTAAGTGATATTTATAACCAGCACCAATATTGCCGCCAAATTTTGAATTAGTTATTGTTTGCTCTCCTGAAACAAAACCACCTATAAATGTTTTTTCTATAAGTGTTTCAAATAGAACCTGACCTCCAGCTAGAAGGTATAATTCATTATATACTTTGTAACGAGCATTTAAATCACTGGTAAACCATTTTAGACGCTCTTTATTAGGTAATTCATTTACTGTAAACATATTTGTATTACCAATACTCCACTTGTTATCAAGTTCATAAATTAAATCTAAACTACCACCAATAGATGAGATTTCAGAAATATAGCCTACTGCAAATCCTGCTTTTAAGCCTCGGGAATCATTGTATTGGTCCTGGGCTTGAGTTATTGAAAACCCTGCTAGTAAACAAAGTAAAAGAAGTACTTTTTTCATGCTATTTTTATTTATTATTAGGCCACAAAAATACACTATTTAGCGCAATAAAAAAGTGGAAGCCAAGGCATCCACTTTTTTAAAATTTGATTGCTAAACACATTTATTAAAACAAGATTTTCGTTAAAAAAATGTACGTTGCTATTTCTATTTTTAATTTAAAGAAAAGAAAAACCAACTGCCAAAGTGAATACAGAGTTCCTACCCCCAAAATCACTTACAATATCAGTGAAACCAAAGTTATACCTTCCATCAACACGCAACCCTAAAGGTAAATCATAGCCTAAACCAATAATTCCTGAAATGTCAGAACTTTCGGCTTCAAGAATTTCACTATCTAAATTTTTAATGCTATCCTCAACCAATATCCCAAATTGTGGTCCTGCTTGAACATTAAACTTACCCAAAACATAGTATTTAAAAACAACAGGAACATTTACATAGGTTAAATCAAATTTTCCTACGTTAAAATCTGCACCTTGTTGAGAGTATAACACATCTACTTGGATTGCAGTTTTTTCACCAAGCTTCATTCTAGCAAAAACACCTGCCTGAATACCCGTTTTACTAGATGGCCCATTTTCAGCATCACTTATGGTTGCAAAATTAGACCCAAGTTTAATACCAAGATCAATCTCCTGTGAAAATACTGAAGTGCTAATAAAAAAAAAGATTACTAATATTGCTGCCTTTTTCAATTGATATATCTTTAATAATTATTCATCAAATATACTTATATGGGCGTTAACAGATTTGTTATTTGTATCTTTAATTTGTTTTTAATTACAAATTAAGTAGCATTGCATCATGAAATGGCAACAGGCATTAAAAGACTATCAAGACTATTTGCGTATAGAAAGAGGCTTGTCAGTAAATTCAATTACTAGTTATGTATTAGACATAAAAAAACTTCTAAAATGGCTAGAAGTTTCAAAAATACAGCAGACGCCTATCTCCATTTCTGCAGAGGTTGTACAGCAATTTATTTACACAATAGCCAAAGATGTAAATCCAAGGTCACAAAGCAGAATCATTTCTGGTCTTAAAGGCTTTTTTAATTACCTCATCTTTGAACAATATAGAACCACCAACCCCCTGACGCTTATTGAAAGCCCTAAAATTGGCAGAAAACTTCCAGACACACTCGCTACACAAGAAATAGACCAACTCATCAAAGCCATAGATTTAAGTAGCCCCCAAGGTGAGCGCAATAGAGCCATACTTGAAACCCTATATGGCTGTGGGTTAAGAGTAAGCGAATTAACCACCCTTAAAATTTCAGATTTATTCTTTGAAGAAGGATTTATAAAAATTACAGGGAAAGGAGATAAACAGCGTTTCGTGCCAATTGGAGATAATACTATAAAATACATAGCGTTGTACCGCAAACAGGTACGTACACATCAAAAAATAACACCTCAGGCACAAGACACCTTATTCTTAAACAGAAGAGGCAACGAGCTAACGCGCGCTATGATATTTACCATTATCAAAAAATTGGCAGAAAAAGTAGGTATTAATAAAACTATTAGCCCACATACTTTTAGACACTCCTTTGCTACTCACTTATTAGAAAATGGAGCAGATCTAAGAGCTATTCAACAAATGCTAGGTCATGAAAGTATTACCACTACAGAAATATACACACACATAGAGACTTCTTTTTTACAGGAGACTATCACAAAATTTCATCCTCGAAAAGATGAGTAATATTAGTCTTCTTCTACAGGTGGGTGGCCATGAATGCTTTCGTAGATCGCATCAAAGTTCTCTCTTAAATGACTACGAAGTTTTAAACGGTAATCATTTTTAAGCCAGCTTATAAAATTATGAGTGCTTTTACTAATACATTTTGAATAGCGCTCAATTCTAAAATCTATATCATCGCCTAATTTCTTTGCAAGGTTCAAAGCATCATAAATATCTTCGCTATTTTGTGTGCAAATTAAAGCATGTTGGGCAATAGAACGTTCTAGAATTACCTTAGATGAATGTCCTGCCTTTACAGAATCTGTATATGCCTTTTTAATATCAAAGGTTACTTGTTCAGACTTTGAAAACTCTTCTCTTAACTCCTCTGGCATCTCATAAATAAAGTAGCTTTCAAGCTCTTCATCATCCATTAAATTATCCAGATAGTAATTTGGAGACCTAAAGATACGTTGCCAGTCTAAATCTGCTCCCCAAGGGCCAAAACGATGGAAGTTATTCCCTAAGTCAATAACATCAAAAGTGGTTTTGTTTTTCAAAATACGAGATCCACGACCAATCATTTGGTAGTAGAGTGTCAAAGATTTTGTAGCCCTATTTAAAATAATAGACTCAACCGTTGGTTCATCAAAACCTGTGGTTAATATACTTACCGATGTTAAAATAGCATCTGGAGTTTCATGAAACCACTCTAGTATTTCTTGTCGTTGTTTTTTTGTTGCGGTATTATCTAGATGCATTACAGGGTATCCTGCATAATTAAAAGCATCATAGACATGTAAAGAGGTATTGATACCATTGTTAAATATTAATGTCTTCTTACCCTTAGAGTGCTCCTCATAGGCATGCATTAGCTTACTAAGCATGTCATTGGTGGTGTATAAATCTTCAGAAGATTTAACTGTATAATCACCATTAGCACCTATTTCTAGTGAAGTAAGACCTACATTGTAACTAAATGTATTGGCACTTGATAAAAATTCATTCTCAATCAAGGCCTCAATGGTCTCTCCAACGATAAGCTCATTGTAATTATCATTCATGGGTAACTTGATGTTTGAACTCAAGGGGGTCGCTGTTACACCAAGAATAAACGACTTGTCAAAATATCCAAACAACTTTGTAAATGAATTGTAATGCGCCTCATCAATAATTACAAGCCCAATATCACTAATATCAAACTTTTCATCTTGCAATCTATTATTGAGAGTCTCCACCATAGCAACAAAACAACTATACTGGTCTTGATCATCAAGGTTGGCTGTACTGTTAACCACTTTGTTAATCACCCCAAACTCTGTAAGCATTTTTGAGGTCTGTGTTAACAATTCAATACGGTGTGTCATAATCAACACACGTTTGTTATGGTTTTTAAGGTATTGTCTAACAATCTCAGAAAAAATAACTGTCTTCCCTCCACCCGTAGGTAGTTGGTAAAGAAGATGATAGTCCTCTGGGGCATCATCAAATGCTGTGAAGATTTTACTTATTGCGCCTTTTTGATAGGCGTATAAATCTTTACCTGTTTTTGTTTCGTCTATACTATTTGAAGTGTCTATAGTCACAATGATGATAATTTAAGCAAGTTGCAAAATTACGCCCTTTTGTGACTTCTACAATGCTAGTAGGGTAGAATTTTTCTGAAATATAAGAATTCTAAAAAAATAGTAGGCACAATGGCTTACCACTCCTAAGAAAGAGGAAACAATAAAATTTCAGAAAAAAAAATTTTAATACACAGTTGGTAATTAGAGTGTGTATTTTTTATATTTGACCTTTACTTAAAAACAATATTATGGGAAGAGCTTTTGAATTTAGAAAAGCAAGGAAAATGAAACGTTGGTCTGCTATGAGCAAGGCATTTACTAGAATTGGTAAAGATATCGTGATGGCAGTTAAAGAAGGAGGCCCAGATCCAGACTCTAATTCTCGTTTACGTGCAGTAATACAGAACGCAAAGTCTGTAAACATGCCAAAAGACAACGTAGAACGAGCCATAAAACGCGCTAGCGATAAAAGCTTAGGAGACTACAAAGAAGTATTGTTTGAAGGGTATGCACAACATGGTATTGCTATTTTAATAGAAACAGCCACAGACAATAACACACGTACTGTTGCTAATGTGCGTTCTTATTTTAACAAATGTGATGGCAACATGGGCACCTCTGGATCTGTAGTTTTTATGTTTGATCACCTTTGCAATTTTAGAGTGAATATTGGCGATCTGGATCTAGAAGAACTAGAACTAGAGTTAATAGATTTTGGGGTAGAAGAAATTTTTGAAGATGAGGACGGCGTATTAATTTATGCTCCTTTTGAAAGTTTTGGGAATATTCAAGGGTATCTTGAAACCAATAGCATTGAAATTTTATCTTCTGGTTTTGAACGTATTGCTCAAGTAACCAAAACAATAACTCCAGAGCAAACTATAGATGTGGATAAATTACTTGAAAAATTAGAGGAAGATGATGACGTACAAAATGTCTATCACACTATGCAAGAAACTGCAGAGTAAGAATCTAAACTTCAAACTATACAAAAGAGCTAAGGCTTAAACCAAAAAAGAACCAAAAAAAAGATATTATTTTTTGGTTCTTTTTTTATTAACTCCATGCTGGCACCTTACCTGAAATACCTATATAATAAGCTCTTAGCTTTAACTCATCTACTGTAATATCTCCAGTAGGATAAAAAGCCTCACTAATACCCATCACTTTATTTTTATAATCTAGACGTACTGAAATAATAGGCACCTTGGCTGTTATGGCAATATAATAGTATCCCGTTTTCCAGGAAGTTACTTTTTTACGAGTTCCTTCTGGGGCAATAGCCAACCTAAACTCTTGATGAGCTGCAAATACATTTGCTATAGCTTGCACCTTATTCTCTGCTTTATTTCTATTTAATGGGGCGCCACCCATCCATTTAAAATACCATCCAATAGGCCTTTTAAACAATTCTTTTTTTCCTACAAAATTAATTTGCACATTTAAAATACGTCGCGCAAGTATCGATAATAAGAAATCTACATTACTTGTGTGAGGAGCAATAATTAATACAGATTTTTTAATTGATCTATCAAAGTCACCTTCTATTTCCCAACCTAATATGTTGTGGTATATAAATTTTGTGAATCCCATTTACTTTTTAATATTGTGTTATTAGCGGCTTTTTTGAATCTATTATCAAATAAGCATGTTTATATTTTTTTTGACCAAGAAACTATTAAATAAAGTATCCTTATAAAACTAGTCACGTTTGCTTTTTAAAATAGCATTGGCTTTCACTAAATCTTCTGGCGTGTCAATACCAACACCTTGAACTGTTGTTTCAGCCATTTTTATATTCTTACCGTATTCTAAATAGCGTATACATTCAATCTTTTCTATAGCCTCGAGTGCACCTATAGGTAAATTATAAAAATCTAATAGTGCCTGCTTTCTAAAGGCATAAATACCTTTATGTTTAAAATAACTTATCGCCAAGGCTTTATCACGTGGGTACGGTATAGGTGATCTAGAAAAGTACTGTGCAAAATTTTCTTTGTTTACAATAACTTTCACACAATTAGGATCTTTAATTTCATCCCAATCTGTAATTTTAACCATCAAGGAGGCAAGATCTATTTTGGCAGCATCCTTAGCCTTAAAAACTTCCAAAACATCTACCAATGCTTCTTTATTAGTAAAAGGTTCGTCTCCTTGAACATTTACCACTATATCAATATCCATGTGCGATACAGCTTCTGCAATGCGGTCACTACCGCACTGATGTTCTTTGATACTCATGATGGCTTTTCCACCATGGGCTGTAATTTCTTTAAAAATAATGTCACTATCTGTAACCACAAAAACATCCTCAAACAACCCCGTTGCAACAGTTGCTTGATAGGTGCGTAAAATCACAGTTTGACCACCTAAGTCTTGCATCAATTTTCCAGGAAAACGGGAGGCCTGGTAACGTGCCGGTATCATTGCTATTATTCTCATAGTATTATGTAACGTGAGCTTGGGTTTGTTATTATTACATATGTTTTTAACATATACTGAAATACAACTATTTCAAATAGTCCTTGAAAAGAGAAACTTAATTTTCTAATTCATTATAAATAAAACAATTAGGCATCCTGTTCAAAAAAGTCTTCTTTAAAGCCAATCAAATATAATCTTTCTTGCGCTCTTGTGATAGCTGTGTACAACCAACGTAGATAATCTTTATCAACACCATTTGGCAAATAAGGTTGCTCTACAAAGACATTTTTCCATTGCCCACCTTGACTTTTATGGCAGGTAATAGCATATGAAAACTTGACTTGTAAGGCATTAAAATATCTGTTTTTTTTAACTGCTTGAAACTTTTTATATTTTGAACTCTCATGGGCATAATCTTTCATTACCTCTTGATACAAGCGGTTTGAATCATCATAGGTTAATGAGGGTGTCTCTGAGGTGAGGGTGTCTAATAATAGAACGGTTTCAAAAGCCTTCATTCTTGGGTAATCTGCTAATTGTACTTTTACTTCTGCAAATCGAAAACCATATAAATCTACAAACCTAAAGATTTCTAAAATTTGCAGAATATCTCCATTGGCAATAAAACCAGCATCACTTTCACTAGATACCCAATGGTAGTTGTTTTTTACTACCATCAATCTATCTCCAGTAGCAAGCTCATCTTCTTGAAATAAAATACGGCTACGTATGCTTTGGTTGTATAAATTAGCGCGTTTGTTTGATCTTACAATAAGTACCGTATTGTCATTATCTTCGTTATTATAATGCTCTTCTAGTGCATCCATGATTTCCATACCATCTTGAGGTTTAACTACATCTGGAAACACTTGGTTGCTAAATTTAAAACGATCATAAATACCCTCGTTTAAAGTCTCTCTTAGCTTGGTGGCATTCCATAAAATACCACTGTCCTGTTGCTGTCTTACCACATCGTCCAGCTCTATTTCAATAACCTGTTTATTAAATTGATTTTCTAACACCCTAGCGTCAAGGGCTGGACTTACGTCCAATTTTACAGGCGGTAATTGTGCAGTATCTCCGATGAGGAGTAACTTACAGTTATGACCACTATAAATAAACTGCAGCAAATCATCTAAGAGAGAGCCATTTTCAAAAAGTTTTGCATCTTGATTTATATCTGGAATCATGGATGCTTCATCCACCATAAATATAGTATTTCTATGCTTATTACTTTGAAGAGTAAAAGATACTCCCCCTCCTTTTTTTGGTTTTGGGTAGTATATTTTTCTATGAATAGTAAAAGCCTCTTTACCGGCGTAATTACTTATTACTTTAGCAGCTCTTCCCGTTGGAGCAAGTAACACAGAAGACATTTTTGCTTTACTAAGATTCTTAACCAAGGTACCAGTAATGGTCGTTTTTCCTGTACCGGCATATCCCTTTAACAAAAATACTTCGTTTTTGTTATCATTTAAGACAAACCTGGACAACAATTGCAACGCAATACCCTGCTTTTCAGTAGTATTATGCGGAAAATCGCTTTTTAACAAACTATAAAATTGTGATACATCCATAAAACAGGTTCCTTACAAGGTCTAAAGATGCCATTATTTTTAAGAATATACTTTTACGAACAAAAAAAAATTGTAGATTTGCGTTAGACCTTATTTTTCAAAAAACCTAATTTTTCTCTACAATGAAATTAATATTACAACTAGTGCTTTGGGTAGTCATCATCTTTTTAGGATGGAAGTTATACAGCTCAATTCTTGGGCCTGTAGAATTTAATGAAAAACGTGATGTACGTTATGCGAAAGTTATAAAAAACTTAAAAGATGTTCGTGCTGCAGAATTAGCTCACAAAGAAATTGTAGGAAAGTTTACAGGTAGTTTTGACAGTTTGGTTCGTTTTTTAGACACAGCACAATTTGCTAACGTCCAAAGACGCGACACAAGTTATGCAGATGAGAAGAAAAACAAAGCCTATGGGCTTGACGCAAAAACTGGTGGCTATATCCTAGAAGTTGTCTTGTTAGACACTCTTGGTTTTACCCCAGTAAGAGATTCTATCTTTGGAAGTACAGATCGATACAAAACAATGATGAATCTTCCACTAGAGGTGGAAGGGATTTCTGGAACTATAGAACTAAGAGTTGGAGAAATCGTTAAAAACAGAAACACCTATTCTGCTTTTGAAGCTAGAATTAGTAAAAAAACTGTTCTAGATGGTTTAGATAAAGATTTAATAAACCAAGAACAGCAAGTCGTTTCTGTAGAAGGTGTAAATGGCGCTTACATTTCAGTTGGATCTTTAGATGAGATTGACACATCTGGTAACTGGCCAAAAATATATGACGCTGAGCAAACAAAACAATAATACAGGGCTACCAAGCCATAGAAGACTGTCCGTTCAATTAGCATTGACCGGACATTCTTTTTTAATAACCCATACGGGTAGCAAAGAGGTGCTGTTTTTTTTAGAAACGGTCTTTGATCAAGCCACTACTCCAGAGGGCTTACTAACATTGCTTAGAAAAGAAATAAACAACACTGCTGCATTACAAGATGACTTTGACGAGGTTGTTTTGATACACTGTAATGATTTGGTTACTACGGTACCTAAATCACTTTTTGATCCAAAAAAAGCTGCAGAATATCTAAAGTTTAATGCTAAGATACTTGCCACAGACTATATTGCCTTTGATGAAGTACATACCCAAGATATTATTACGGTATATGCTCCATACATAAATATCAATAATTTCTTTTTTGACAGCTATGGCAGTTTCTCCTATTTTCATGCTACTACAAAGTTATTGGATATTGTTTTAAGCACAGCTAATACAGAAAAAGCTCCAGAAATAGCAGTACATGTTTTTAAAGACAGTTTTACCTGTATGGTAAAAAAGAACAACCAATTACACTTGTGTAATACCTATTTATACAAGACTCCAGAAGATTTTATATATTATATTCTGTTCTGTTATGAGCAATTAGGTTTACAAACAGAAATAGATACATTAAAATTAAGTGGTGCTATTGAAAAACAAGACCCCTTATATAAAAGGTTATTTACGTATATACGGCATATTACCTTTCATGAAAACATTAAGGGAATTAAAATAAAAGACACACCAAAACATCAACATCTTATTATTTCAAATTTATAAGAATGCGCATTATTTCAGGAATACATAAAGGAAAACGCCTCATGGCACCAAAATCTTTACCGGTTCGTCCTACTACAGATTTTGCTAAAGAGGGCTTGTTTAACATTTTAAACCATAGATGGATGTTTCAGGACATTTCATTACTAGATTTATTTTCTGGTACTGGAAACATAAGCTATGAATTTGCCTCAAGAGGCTGTAAGGATATTACTGCATTAGACAGCCATTTTGGTTGTGTGAAGTATATCTCTAAGATTTCTGAGGAGCTACACTATAATATCCATGCCATAAAAGGTGATGTCTTTAAGTATACTAAAATGCCTTCTAGATCTTTTGATATCATTTTTGCAGATCCTCCTTATGATTTCACTCCAGAACAATTAGCGTCTTTGATTAGTGAATCTTTTAAAAATGGACTTATTTCAAAAGAGGGAACATTTATACTAGAGCACTCAAAACATACAGATGTATCTGGCTTTGAACGTTTTTCTGAGTCGAGAAGATATGGCGGCTCTGTCTTTAGTTTTTTTGAATAAAAATATCTCTCACAAAGATCTAGAAGATATTATATACTAAAATATTTTGTTGTCTTGATTACATCCAAATTATAAAAAAAGCAGGTCTATAAGCCGGGTTCTGTTCAATTTGGCTTGAGCCAAAAATTCCTCATCATTTATCTAGGTACATCTTTACAGATACACTCCATCTGCCCACCCTCCAGCATGGGCGGGAACCCTTAATTGCTGGTATACGTGGCATTTCACCGTATAGAGTTTACCTGGTTTCACTACAGCATAACCTGTACATACTTTCTGTTGCACTAGTCCTCTTCCCTCTAGCAAAAGCTATTAAGAATGACGGCCGTTAGCCGCTATACTTCCCTATGGTGCCCGGACTTTCCTCTTCAAACTAAATTTGAAGCGATAAGGCGACCTGCTGTTGCAAAAGTATCATTATTGTTAATAAATAACGTAAAATAACAAGTCCTATTTTTTAAATAAATACCCTACGTACTTATATTTGTTTCTATATTATGGAACCATTTATTGTATCGGCAAGAAAGTACAGACCCACAACATTTAAAGATGTTGTAGGGCAACAAGCGATTACCAATACTCTAGAGAATGCAATACAGAACGATCATCTAGCACAAGCGCTATTATTTACAGGCCCAAGAGGGGTTGGAAAAACTACCTGCGCACGTATTCTAGCAAAGAAAATAAACCAAGATGGCAACCATAAAGAAGATGAAGATTTTGCTTTCAATATTTTTGAACTTGATGCTGCTTCTAACAATTCTGTAGATGATATACGTAACCTAATTGACCAAGTTCGTATCCCTCCCCAAGTAGGGCAGTATAAAGTCTATATTATAGATGAGGTGCACATGCTTTCTTCTGCTGCATTTAATGCTTTTTTAAAAACACTTGAAGAGCCACCAAAGCATGCTATTTTCATTCTAGCAACTACAGAGAAACACAAAATTATACCTACCATTTTATCACGGTGTCAAATATTTGATTTTAAGCGTATAACAGTACAAGATATTAAAGGCCATTTAGCATCTGTAGCCCTTCAAGAAAACATTACTGCACAAGATGATGCGTTGCATGTTATTGCTCAAAAAGCAGACGGGGCCCTTAGAGATGCACTCTCTATTTTTGATAGAGTTGTCAGTTTTTCTGGCGCTAATCTAAGCCGGGAGGCCGTTACTGAAAATCTAAATGTATTAGACTACACGTATTATTTTAGCATCACAGACCTACTTTTACACAATAACATTCCACAAGTATTACTAGCCTACAATGATATTTTAAGCAAAGGTTTTGATGGTCATCATTTCATCATGGGTCTCGCCTCTCACTTTAGAGATTTATTAGTTTGCAAAAATCAAGAAACCATATCCTTACTTGAAGTAGGTGAGCAAGTAAAGAAAATGTACTTAGAGCAATCACAGCTAACTACACTTCCTTTTTTAATATCTGGAATAGACATTGCTAACTCTTGCGATCTAAAATTTAAAACTAGCCGAAACCAAAGACTTTTAGTTGAATTGTGCTTAATGCAATTGACATCTCTCACTGCGCAGGGAGAAAAAAAAAACTCCAATAGTCTAGAAAAACGTTTTGTACTACCCCCTTCTCACTTTAATGATGTAGCTGTCTCTGTTTCAGAAAAATTAGACACTCACCAAGAAATTAAGACCATCTCCGTTATAGACGAGCAAAAAAATAATGTAATTAGCTCAGATAATAGTACCGCTAGCTCTTTAGTAGAAATTCAAAAAGACACTACGCAAGCTAAAGAAACAATCCATGACATGCTGGTTGATCAAAATAGCACGCAAGCTAGCATTGAAAAACAAATAGAAACTCCAAAAAAAGTTGAACAAGTTGCCATTGCAGATGTTGCCCCTTCTAAGAAAAGAGTTTCTGCTTTATCTTTAAAAAGCATTCAAAAAAAGCAAGAACTTGCCAAGGAGATCAACTCTAAAACTCCAGATAAAGAAAACCTACCCACAGAGATATTTACAGAGCAGCAAATGATTGCTCACTGGAATGAATATACAGAAATCTTGAAAAGTCAAGGGAAGTACAACTTCTTGTCTCATCTTACCATGAACGTTCCAAAATTAATTGATGGAATGATTCATCTTGTATTTCCTAATGAAACTATAAAACTAGAGGTAGAACGAGATAAGTTTGACTTATTGAAACATTTAAGAAAAGAACTTCAAAATTATAATGTTGATCTCGTCATTGAAGTAAATGAAACCCAAGTGAAACGCTATGCCTATACCTCAAAAGAGAAATATGAAAAGCTGCTCGAAAAAAACCCTAATCTAGGAGAATTAAGAAAAGCATTTGAGCTAGATATCTAATCAATTATTATGAAATTAAAACAGGAAAATCCAATAAAAATGCTGGGGTTAAAATTACCTACAGATCCACGTTGGGTAGCTATTGTTGAGAAGAATATTGAAGAAATATTGACAGATCACGCCTATTGTGAACAAAAAGCAACCTCTACAGCTATTTCATTTATTGTTTCTTTTCCTGAATACACAGATTTGGTTCAAGAAATGGTTGCCCTGGTAAAAGAAGAAATAAGTCATTTTAAATTAGTGCATGATAAAATCATAGCGCGGGGCTGGACCCTTGGACGCGATCGTAAAGATGAATATGTCCTAGCTATTTTAAAATTTTTCCCTAAAGGTGGTAGTCGCACCACCCAACTAGTTCACAGACTTCTATACGCTGCACTTATTGAAGCAAGAAGTTGTGAGCGTTTTAGGCTACTAAGTGAAGAACTTGAGGATCCAGAGTTGGCAGATTTTTATTACAAACTCATGGTTAGCGAAGCAAATCATTACACCATGTTTTTAAGCTTTGCAAGACAGTATGGAGACCGTAAAGAAGTAGACAGTAAGTGGCAGGATTTACTAGCTTTTGAGGCAGAAGTCATGAAAAACTTAAGTAAAAATGAAAGCATTCATGGCTAAGGGTTATTAAATTTCTTATTCAAAAACCAAGGTCTGTGTGCTCTAGATTAACTCTTTTTAAATTCTTTAGACTTTCGCTCGTTGTAGAGTTGCTTTACAATACCATCTGCAAGACCAATTTTAGGAACATACATGTTTTTTGCTTTCGCCCATTTCATGGCTGATAGATATATACGGGTAGCTGGAATTATAACATCGGCCCTATCTGGATTCATTTTCAATTCAAATACGCGTTCATTATAGCTATACTTTTTAATCTTTTCGTAAAAATTAGACATAAACAAATAACTTAATGGCTGCCCAACTTTCTTTTCACTAAAGCTATGTATGCTATTAATGTTACCGCCAGAACCTATTACATGTACTTTTGAATATGCTTTTGTATTGTATGTTACCCACTCTTTTATCTCATCCCAGATAGTGGCGCTAACCATATCGTTAATAATACGCACAGTACCCAATTTAAAAGATTGAGAAGCTATGTTTATACCGTTTGCAAATACAGTAAGCTCGGTACTACCTCCTCCTACATCTACATATAAAAAAACTTTATCGTCACTTATAAGCTGTTTTAAATGTGTAGAAGCAATAATAGCTGCCTCATCATTACCATCAATAATTTGGATGTTAATTCCTGTAGCCACTTTTAGTTTTGCAACTATTTCTTTTCCATTTGCGGCCTCACGCATAGCTGATGTTGCACAAGCTCTATAAGCAACAACGTTATGGGTTTTAATAAGTAATGAAAAAGCCTGCATGGCATCTAACAATCTTTGATAATTGACCTGTGTAATATTACCTTCTAAGAAAACATCTGCACCTAGCCTAATAGGCAAACGCACCAAAGAGGTTTTTTTAAACTGTGTAGCAAAACCTTCCTTCTCAATTACAGTGGTAATGAGTAAACGAATAGCATTAGAGCCTATATCTATAGCGGCATATTTATCTATGTGTAACAAATTATTTTTATAGTTTATTTTTATAGTAATCATACAATGCAAACTGCGATCGTACTTTTGGATTGTTATCTATTTTGTATTGATTGTCTTGTTTTTCTGAAATATGACGTGCCTTCACGTTATCACTCCAAGATATTGCAAAGGTATCTAACAACTCTTGTTTAATAGTTTGATCATAGATTGGACAAGATACTTCTACTCTATTATCTAAATTTCTACGCATTAAATCTGCAGAAGATATAAAGATCTTTGGAGCTCCATCGTTCTCAAAAATAAAAAGGCGAGGATGCTCTAGAAACTTATCTATAACGCTTATTACTTCAATATTTTCGCTCATTGCTTTAACTCCTGGAATCAAACAACAAATACCTCTTATGATAAGTTGCACCTTTACACCAGCTCTACTGGCAGCATACAATCTATCAATTAGTCTATTGTCAGACAAGCTATTGAGTTTTAATTTAATACCACTTTTCTTGCCTTGAATAGTGTTTAAAATTTCAGCTTCTATTAGGGCATAAATAGCACTTCTAGTGTAATGAGGAGAAACTATTAAATGTCTATACTCTTTTACTTTATAATTTACTTCAAAAAAGTCAAATACTCTATTGAGCTCTTTCCCTATTTTTTGGTTGGCAGTAAACAAAGTATAATCTGTATAAATTCTTGCCGTAGACTCATTAAAATTCCCTGTACTTATAAAAGAATACCGCTTCAATTTCCCATCTTCCTCACGCTCAACGACGCATATTTTACAATGTACCTTTAGACCTGCTACACCAAAAATAAGTTTTACACCCTCACTTTGCATTTGCTCTGCATAGTAGATATTTGCTTCCTCATCAAAGCGTGCCTGTAACTCTATTTGAACGGTGACTTCCTTTCCGTTCTTAGCAGCATTAATTAAACTACTGGCAATACGAGATACTTCTGCCAGTCTGTAAATAGTAATCTTTATTGTTTTTACGGTAGGATCTAGGGCTGCTTCACGAAGAAACTTAACAATGTATGAAAAGCTCTGGTAGGGCGCATATAATAAATAATCTTTTTTAGCTACTTTGTCTAGTATGCTTCCTACCAAGTTTAATCCAGGAATAGGCAATGGAACAATCTTTTCATATTGTAAGTCTAGACGACCTAAACTTGGAAACTTAATATAATCTCTCCGATTGTGATACTTACCACCAGGGTTAATACTATCTGAGTTTTTTATTCCCATTTTATCCATCAAAAAGGCCAATGTTTCATCGTCTATAGTATTGTCATAGACAAGACGAACGGGATCTCCATCACTTCTGTTTTTTACAGATTTAGAAATTTTATCAATAAAACTTTTACTTAGGTCACTTTCTATATCCAATGCTGCATCACGAGTGATCTTAATCATGTGTGCCGAAATATGATCATACTTAAAAATACTAAATATTTGATGTAATGAATATCGTATTAAATCATCTAGAATAATTATGTACTTCTTTCCATCTTGAGACGGCAATTCTACAAATCGTTCAACATTTTTGGGTATTTCAATAAGGGCATAATTATTTTTTGAAGCAAAAGAAGTGTCACCCTTAGCCATTTCCATTTTTATGGCTAAATACGCGGCGTTATCTTTTAAAGAAGGAAACCTCTTAAGCTCCCCAATCATAATAACAACCATAGCTGGGCTTACATTTTGTATGAAATAATCTGCGATATATTCAGATTGAGACTTGGACACTTCTGTCTCATCAATCATAAAAATATTTTCTTTTTTAAGCTCCTTTTTGATACTACTCAAAATACCCAAGCTCGTTTTTTGTTGTTTGATAACTGTTTTTGTAATTATCTCCATCAACTCTGAGGCTGGTATACCTCCTAAAAAACTACGCCCTGCTTTACCAGCTGCGGCAATACGTTTAATGGTAGCGTATCTAACTTTAAAAAATTCATCTAGGTTATTAGAGAAAATACCTATAAACCTCAATCTTTCAAGTAGCGGAGTGGTCTTGTCTTCTGCCTCTTGTAATACACGTGCATTAAACTGTAACCAACTTAATTCACGGTTAAAGTACTTATTTTCAAGAGGGGTTTTATTTAAAGGTGGCGTCATAGTTTTATTTTAAGTCTCCTGGAAATATTTTCTTTATGGTTGTTCCTGTTATAATTTTACTCCATTGGTCAATCTCAAAAGTAATAGCTACAAAACCACATGTTGGTAAATTTTCAATAGTGAGACTACCCAACATATTTACAACAGAGGTAAACCCATGATTATGTCCAGAAAGCATGACACAATTTAATGTGTCATCCAACTCTTTTATTAGTTTTATAACGTTTTGACCACTAAAATCGTACAAGTCGGCATTTTCAACAAAACTAGATTCTTTAAGAGCAAAGGCTTGTTTAAAATAGTGCGCGGTTGTTGTTGCGCGTAATGCGTCACTAGTAATAATAAGATCTGGCATAGCCATAGATGTAGCTACCAAATTAGAAACCATTACAGCGTCATTGACTCCTCTTGTTTTAAGGGGTCTTTGCTGGTCTATAACATCATGTTTCCATGAAGACTTAGCATGACGAATAAAGTATAGTGTTTTCATTACTGTATCATCTTAAATAAAAAATTAAGGCTGTAATCTATCTATGGCCCAATTATCATCTCTTTTCACATACCTAATTCTATCATGTAACCTACTGCTTCTACCCTGCCAAAATTCTAATACAATAGGGCGTATTAAATATCCTCCCCATGCTTCTGGTTTTGGAATAGTTTCTTCTTTGTATTTTTCTTCTAAAACTGCTAGTTTTTGCTCCAAAGCTTCTCTAGAATTAATGTATGCAGATTGATCACTCACCATGGCACCTAACTGGCTCTCTCGAGGTCGTTTATTAAAATATGCAATAGATTTTTCTTCTGAAATTTTTGTAGCCTCTCCAGTTATAATAATTTGACGCTCTAACACTGGCCAAAAAAAAGAAATACACACCTTGTTATTTGAGGCAATAGCTTGGCCTTTATCACTGGTGTAATTGGTATAAAAAACAAAGCCTTCTTGGGTAATTTCTTTTAGTAAAACCACACGAGATTTTGGTGCTCCTGTTGCATCTACAGTACTTAAGGTCATTGCATTTGGTTCCTCTACAGTAGACGATTCTTCTGCTTGTTGAAACCAATTGGTAAATTGAACCATTGGGTTTTTTGAAACGGTATCTTTTGTAAGTGAACCTTTTTCGTATGATTTTCTATAGTCGTGAAGATTTTTATCCATAAAAATTACTTTACTGCAAGGTACAAATATTGCAGAATGTATAATATACGAGAATCTTTAAAGTTATCTAAAAATTAAAAAAATAGTTGTCAAGAAGCTTAAATATCAAACACCTTCCCGTCTTGTGCTAGTTGTGTTTGGCTAAATATCTCTTGAGCTTCATTTTTAAAAGCTTCATAATCGCTGTAACGACCAGAATAATGACCTAGCACTAACGTGCCTACACCAGCTAGTTTTGCAATACTAGCAGCTTGCTTGGCTGTGCTGTGCATAGTTTTTGAAGACAAAGCTGCATGTTGTTCTAGAAAAGTTGCCTCATGATAAAGTAATGTAGCTTTCTTTATTTGTGGCACAATAGCTTCATGGTAACAGGTGTCACTGCAGTATGCGTAGGACTTTGGTGTTGATGGATCTATTGTTATGGATGCATTAGCAACCATGTTTCCTTTGGTGTCTGGAACATCAAAGCCTTGTTTTATTTTTTGAAAATAAGACATCTCAACGTCAAACTCCTTGGCCTTATCAATATCTAATATTCGGTCTCCTACTTTTTCTTGGAATAAGAAACCGTTTGTATACACTCTGTGTTTTAAAGGTATGGTGGTAACACTTAGAATATCATCTTCAAACAATACTTGGGGCTGCTTACTGTCTAGTTCATGAAAAAAAAGCTTATAGTTGGTATAACTATTTCCAAGTTTAAGTTGCATTAAAATAGCTTCTTTAATTCCTTGAGGGCCATAAATATGCAAATCAGAGGCTCTGCCTAGTAGTCTAAATGTTGATATTAATCCAACCAGTCCAAAAAAATGATCTCCATGTAAATGAGAAATGAAGATATGTTTTATTCTAGCAAACTTTACTTTACGTCTTCGAAGCTGAACCTGCGTCCCTTCTGCGCAATCTATCAAAAACAAGTGTCCTTTTACCTCCAATACTTGCGCTGTAGGATTAGCATCCCAACGGGGGGTAGCTGAATGACAACCAAGAATGGTTAATTTCATACTAAAGGGAAGCTAGGTTAAACATAGAAGTTAAATTTGTGTTTAAGACAGTTATAAAAAAAATACAGATAAGCACCTTTAAAATATTTAAAGATATTGTTTTTAAAAACCTAAGTCTCTTTCAATTTCTTCCATCTCAATAACATCGGCTCCTTCAAGTAATGTTGGCACTACCATAATTTCATAAGGGATCAACTCAGGGTCAATGGCCGTGTTTAAAATAACAAAAGAATGTTTTGAAGCCCTGTGTGTGTTTGACACTTGTATAAATAACAACAATTGCTCCAGGGTTAAATGCTCATACTTCAACAAATCTATAATTAGATTTTGAGTCTTAAAAGATGTAGGAACTTTATGAGCTAAAAATTTCGCAAAATCTTGAATTGCATCACGCTGGTCACACAAAACAGTATATGTGTTAGATTTTTTAACTATCATTTCTTTTTATTTTAGAAGCCAGTAAATACAATACCGCCATACGCACTGCTACTCCATTTTGAACCTGATCTAAAATAATGGCCTGCTTACTATCTGCAACGTCACTTGTTATTTCTACACCTCTATTAATTGGGCCAGGGTGCATGACTATAATTTCTTTATCTAGGCTGTCTAATATTTTTTTATTCAAACCAAACTGCTGGGTGTATTCTCTAGTTGAGGGAAAATAACTAATATCCATACGTTCGTTTTGAACACGTAACATATTAGCAACATCACACCAATTTAAAGCCTTTATTAAATTGGGTTCAAATTGAACACCTAATGACTCAATATACCGAGGCATTAATGTTTTTGGGCCACAAACCTTGACGGTTGCACCTAGTTTTTGTAGCGCAAAAATATTAGACAAAGCAACTCTTGAGTGTAATATATCTCCAACAATAACTACATTTTTGCCCGCTACATCTCCTAGCCTTTCTCTAATAGAATAGCAATCTAATAAGGCTTGTGTAGGGTGTTCATGAGCTCCATCTCCAGCATTAATAATACTTGCATTTATATGTTTTGACAAAAATACGCCTGCTCCCGGATTAGGATGGCGCATCACAACCATATCTACTTTCATAGAAAGTATGTTATTTACGGTATCTACCAGAGACTCCCCCTTTTTAACAGAAGAGGATCCTGCTGAAAAGTTTATAATATCTGCAGAAAGTCTTTTCTCTGCTAGCTCAAAAGATAGCCTTGTACGTGTACTGTTTTCAAAAAATAAATTAGCAATAGTGATGTCTCGTAAAGAGGGTACTTTTTTAATAGGCCTTTGTATCACTTCTTTAAAATGATCTGCGGTTTCAAAGATGAGTTGTATGTCCTCTTCTGTAATGTATTTAATTCCTAATAAGTGATTTACGCTTAATTCAATCATCCTATATCTGTTCTTTTATTAAATATACTGCGTCTTCTCCTTCGTTTTCTTGCCAACAAACCTTTACTTTCTCACCACCAATAGCATCTACTTGGCGTCCTCTATAATCGGGCTGTATGGGTAAATGTCTACTAAATCTTCTATCTATGAGTGTAAGTAATTCTATTTCTGTGGGGCGGCCAAAGTCCCCAATGGCAGTTAAAGCGCTTCTTATGCTTCTTCCTGTATACAAAACATCGTCAATGAAGACTACTTTTTTATTTTCAACAACAAAATTAATAGCAGTTTCATTTGCAGCAAGAGGCTTTTCACTTCTTCTAAAGTCGTCCCGGTAGAAGGTAATATCAAGTAGCCCTGATTGTATGTTTTTAATTTTGTAATCGTTCTCTAAGATAGTCACCAAGCGTTTTGCTAAAAAACCACCCCTTGGCTGGATGCCAATGAGTACTGTGTTTGTAAAGTTGTCGTGCTTTTCTATTAATTGACAAGCCAAACGATGCAAAGCGATATGAATCTCTGTCGCGTCTAATAGTGTTTTTTGGCTCATAAGGAAGTGTTCTGAAACGTATTCAGGATACAAAAGTACCACTTTTTACTAAATCAAAGCAGTAAATAACATGTACAAGGCAAATCTTGTACATAATTATCGCATTTTATTCTGGATATTCTACGCGTAAATGATAGATATTATTGAGTTTTTTCTTTAAAACCTTCTTTATTAGTTGAATGTCCTTAAAAGTAACATTGGCATTTAAAAACTGACCTTGTTCCATTTGTCCATCAATAATTTTTTCTACAAAAGCATCAATCTTTGTTGAAGTAGGATCTTTTAGGCTTTTACTAGCTGCCTCGACACTATCTGCCATCATTAAAATAGCAGTTTCTTTAGAAAATGGTATAGGTCCAGGATATTTAAAATCTTCAGGATTTGCAGCACCTTGTCTGTCCATCTGCTTTTTATAAAAATAATACACCATACTTGTACCGTGATGGGTCCGTATAAAGTCTATAATTCTATCTGGAAGTTTATTTTTTCTTGCTATTTCAATACCGTCAATAACGTGGTTAATAATAATATTTGCACTTTCTTTTGGATCTAATTCATCGTGAGAATTTACTCCACTCAATTGATTTTCTGTAAAATAGGTTGGGCTTGCCATTTTCCCAATATCGTGATACAGAGCGCCTACTCTTACTAGCATAGAGTTTGCGCCAATTTCTTGAGCAGCAGCTTCTGCAAGGTTCGCTACGTTTAAAGAATGGTGAAAAGTACCTGGAGCTTTATTAGAGAGTTCTTTCAATAGTTTTGAATTGGTATCACTCAACTCTAACAGCGAAACATCTGAAACCAAACCAAATAATTTTTCATAAAAATAAATTAATGGGTGCGCAAATAGTGTCGCTAAACCACACAGGACAAAGTACCCGAAGATTTCCCACTCAAATCCATAAATATTTCCTTCCTGTATCAAGACAAAAGCAAAGTAGCCAATAATATAAATTAAGGTAATTTGCCCTACCGAAATGAAGAGGTTGGCTCTTTTGTATAATTCAGAAACGGTCAAGATGGTCACAATTCCTGCTATAATCTGCAAAAACAAATACTCAAAACTGTTTGGCACTATAAACCCTAACAACAAAACAGTAAGAACATGAACAAACAAACCAAGTCTAGGATCAAAAAATGCCTTTATGATTAACGGTAAAATACAAAGTGGCACTACATACACATATTTGGCATCCAGCTTAACAACAATAGTTGTTAGTAACACCATTAACAATACATTAAAAAAGATGAAGGTTACCTTTGTGTTGTTATTATAAATCTCTGGCCTGTATTTCTTCAAAAACAAGAACAACATTAATAAAACCAACATAACCAAAAGAGCATACCCAACCAAAAGCCAGAGGTAATTTGATTTTGTCCATACTTGAGATTGATACTCTGCCTTAAGAGAATCTAGAATTTGATACGTGTCTCCCTCTACGACTTCTCCTTTTGCTATGATGCGACCACTTTTTTCTATGATACCTCTATTGGGGTTCATTGCATTTATCTCGTCATCAATAGCTGCTTGAGTTAATTTAGTGTTTAAAGAGACGTTAGGCCTAAGTACTCTAGTAAGAATCTTTTCAATTAAAACTGTACTAGGAGAAATAGCATCTAAGCTAGTTGATGCCTTAAGAATAGTCTCTACGTTTTCAAAATTTACGATTTGATGAAAAGTAACCTCATCAATTTCATTTGCAGTTTTGAGATAAACTAGCTTATCTGCGTCATAAGAATATAGCTCGTTGACAATTCCATGATTATATATTTTATCAATAATACCCTCTGCGCGACTTTGAATAACAGCCTTAGGAACCGCAAACAATGTGTCTACATAGGTTTCATTTAACAAACGTGAGAGCTCCATAGAAACCACATCTACAATAGCCAAGTCCATATTAAAGTAGGGAACAGCATTGTTGATTATTTGTTGTTTTTCAGCTTCTAAGGATGCTGCATCTTTTTTAATTGTAAAACTAAAGGGAGCATACAAGTTTTCATACTGCCAAGGTTTCCCTTTTTGAAAATCATACTTAAACTGGCCTCCTTTTGGGAAAAGGTATATAATTAAAAAAGTAGCTGCAATAAAAAGAAACCCCTTGTATAGTAGGGATTGATTTCTTGATAAGACACTTAAAGTATTTTTCATATAATTAATATTCAAGGTAAAGATACCCATTGAACAAAGGAATCACAAAACCTATGACTGTAAAGATTGATAATTTAGTTAGAAATATGTAATTTCGTGGCCATTATTTAAGACATGATACTGTTGTCTATTTAAAATATCTTAAAATATAATTATGATTAAAAAAGTTGTTATTGTTTCTGCAGTTCGTACCCCAATAGGGAGCTTTATGGGAGGTTTATCTTCATTAACAGCTACTGAATTAGGTAGTTTGGCAATTAAAGGAGCTTTAGATAAAATTAACCTAGACGCCACACAAGTACATGAGGTGTACATGGGTAATGTAGTTCAAGCTGGAGTAGGTCAAGCACCTGCAAGACAAGCAGCTTTAGGAGCTGGTATTCCAAACTCGGTGCCTTGTACAACTGTAAATAAGGTGTGTGCCTCTGGCATGAAAGCAGTCATGAACGCAGCACAGGCTATTGCCTTGGGCGATGCAGATGTAGTTGTAGCGGGAGGAATGGAAAGCATGAGTAACATACCACATTATGTACACATGCGTAACGGAGTGAAATTTGGACCAACTACACTAGTAGATGGTGTTCAAAAAGATGGGCTAATAGACACATTTAATAACAATGCGATGGGTGTTTTTGCAGACAAATGTGCTCTAGAATATAATTTCTCAAGAGAAGATCAAGATGCATTTGCTATTCAATCTTATGAGCGTTCTGCTAAGGCCTGGAGTGAAGGTAAATTCTCAAACGAAGTAGTTCCAGTGGCGGTGCCACAACGAAGAGGAGAGGATTTAATTATTAGCGAAGATGAGGAGTTTAAAAAGATAAAAATAGAGAAAATTCCTTCTTTACGTGCTGCCTTTACTAAAGAAGGAACTGTTACGGCCGCTAATGCATCTACTATTAATGATGGTGCTGGCGCTATGATTTTAATGAGCCAGGAAAAAGCCAATGAACTTGGACTAACAATATTAGCCACTATAAAAGGATATGCAGATGCAGCTCATGAGCCAGAGTGGTTTACGACAGCTCCGTCAAAAGCATTACCAATAGCATTAGCAAAGGCTGGAGTTACTCAAGATCAAGTTGATTTCTTTGAACTCAATGAGGCATTTGCTATAGTAGGGCTTGCAAACATGAAGGCTTTGGGACTTACTAATAGCAATGTAAATGTAAATGGTGGCGCCGTTTCTTTAGGGCACCCTTTAGGATGCAGCGGTGTGCGCATCTTAATAACGTTGGTAAATGTTCTGCAACAAAATGACGCAAAAATAGGAGCAGCTGCAGTTTGTAATGGCGGTGGTGGCGCCTCTGCCATGGTAATTGAAAGAGCATAATTTTCAAACCTATTCTATGAAATACGGTATTTGTAACCTTAGTTTAATTCCCCTTAGGGTAGAAGCTGCAGACAGCAGTGAACTAGTCACGCAAGTATTGTATGGAGAACTGTTTAAAATATTAGAATCTAGAAAAAAATGGAGTAGAATTCGGTTAGCCTTTGATGGCTATCAGGGCTGGGTAGATAATAAACAATTTGCGTTTATTGAACAAGAGCACTACATGAATTTCTCTAAACAAAACCCAATACT
The DNA here is from genome assembly GCA_913048115.1 of uncultured Flavobacteriaceae bacterium. Lineage (GTDB taxonomy): Bacteria > Bacteroidota > Bacteroidia > Flavobacteriales > Flavobacteriaceae > Patiriisocius. The sequence continues at coordinate 86,544 of CAJWVI010000002.1, forward strand.
TTCTGAAGACTTGGTTGATATGGTAACCACACCTAACAATCAAATACTATCTATAGTGATGGGGAGTTCTTTAAATACAATAGTGCATTTAAACCATTTGTTTGATGGCCGTAGAATAGCACAAAAGTTTCCGAAAAATAATCTAATAGAAACCGCTTTACTATATCTTAATACTCCTTATTTATGGGGAGGTAAAACACCCTTTGGTATTGATTGTAGTGGTTTCACACAGATGGTCTACAAACTTAATGGCTACAAGCTTAAGCGCGATGCAAGCCAACAAGTTGAGCAAGGAGAGGCCTTGAGCTTTATAGAAGAAAGTGAGCCTGGTGATTTAGCATTTTTTGACAACTCAGAGGGAGCTATTACCCATGTAGGTATTATTATGAAAGATCATTATATTATTCATGCTCATGGTAAGGTTCGTATAGACAGACTGGACCATACAGGCATTTTTAATATAGACACCAATCTACATACTCATACCCTAAGAGTTATCAAACGAATTGTCTAAGGCTATTTTAAAAGAGAATCGTTTATACCCATAAAAAAACCCGCTATAAATAGCGGGTTTTTTATATTCAACAAAGACTGTTTTATTTATCTTCTATAGTAGCTAGTTTTATTTTCATTTCAGAAAACTTAGCATCCATACTTAATTGGCTATAAATCTCCATTAGCTTTCTAATTAATTGAGGATTATTACCTCTAGAAGCTAATGCAGATTCTAAATATGGTAATGCCTCTTTGTATAATCCTTCACGCTTAGCCTCTAATACGTCATAGCGCTTAGAATCTGCTCTTGACATTCCTAAGCTGTTCATCTCATCAACAATTTTTAGTTCATCGTTAAGTATTAAAGCTCCTAAATTTACTTGAGCAGATGGATAATCTGGCTTTAAGGCCAAAGCTTTTTTATAATACTCCATTGCTTTTGTTGCATTTCCAGTAGAGGCAGCAACAACACCTATATTATAATAAGGCTCTGGATCTGTAGGATCAAAATCCAAAACTTGTTGCATCAACACATCGTAACGGCCTATATTTCCCATTTTATAAACCATTTCTGCTTCTGCACGTATTAAGGTTATGTCTGTAGGGTTTTGTTCTCTAGCTTCTTGCATAAGCGCAATAGCTTTGTCGTTCTCTCCTTTACTTGAGAGTATTAGCACTACATTCTTTAAAATATCTCCTTTTACAGAGCCAGACATACGCTCACTAGGTTTTGTGTATTTTCCAGAAATCAATTCAGAATTTCTATCTGCTTCAGATGCGAAAGTTACCGTTTCATCGTCTTCGATACGCAGTGCAATATATTGCTTCTTAATACCTGTATAATTCATTGCTAGCAGCTGTTGATAATAGTCTAAACTAGCATCATAGTCTTTAGCACTTATCATGCTCTCTGCAGCGTAATAAAGATCAATAGTATCGTTTTTTACAGTATAACTTAAATAGAACTTCTCCCCTGCTGATGCATATTTCTTTGCCTGAGAATCTGTAACAGCACTATTAAATAAGGCAACACGGGTGTTGTCTAATCCATTATTTATAATACCCTGGTTTACTTTATTTACATCCAACTCTTTAGCCTTGATGAAAGCTACTGCCGCTGCCTTCATTTTTTCATAGCCAGTTTTACCCGCATCGGCAAGCGTAACTTCACCTAAAGCAATATAAAAATCGATTTTGGTGCTAATATCTGCAGTACCTAACTTAGACTCAGCAGTAACTAAAAGTGTTTTTGCTGTCTCGACATCTCCTTTAACAAAGGCTTTTTGCGCCTTTTTTATTTCTTTCTTTTGTCCAAATGACGCTACAGCAATTAAAAGCGCGGCAGCCATTAATAATGGTTTTTTCATTTTTTTAATTATTATGATCAAAAAGCACTTTTTTTTTGCCTTTTTGAAATATTAATAGTTTACTATTCTTCCTCTTGCGCGTCAGCAACTGGAGCTTGTGCTTGATTGTCTCCAATTTCAACAGCTATTTTTTCTCCATCTGCATCCAACAAGGTTTCTTCTAAATCTTCATCATCGTCTTTCATTACCTTAGCAACTGCTGCTATAGAATCGTCTTCGCGAACTTTAATTAAACGTACCCCTTGTGTGGCGCGCCCCATTACCCGAAGACTATCTACTGCCATTCTAATGGCAATACCAGACTTGTTGATGATCATTAGATCATCACTGTCTATTACATTTTTAATGGCAACAAGTTGTCCAGTTTTTTCTGTAACACTGATGGTTTTCACCCCTTTACCACCTCGGTTTGTAATACGGTAATCTTCTATACTAGATCGTTTACCATATCCATTTTCTGAAACAACTAATATTTCAGAAGAAGGATCATTAATAGCGATCATACCCACTACTTCATCTGCATCATCTGCTAGTCTAATTCCACGAACCCCTGAAGCATTTCTACCCATAGGTCGCGTTTTCTCCTCTTCAAACCTAATGGCCTTACCGCTTTTTACAGCGATCATGACTTGACTGTCACCTGTGGTTAACTTAGCTTCTAGCAATTCATCACCCTCTTTTATGGTAATGGCATTAATACCATTAGTTCTTGGTCTAGAGTATTGTTCTAGTGGTGTTTTCTTGACTTGACCTTTTTTAGTAGCCATAATGACATAACGACTATTTACGTATTCTTCGTCTTTAAGGTCTTGTGTACAAATAAATGCCATAACCTTATCATCTGGCTCGATATTAATCAAGTTTTGTATGGCACGTCCTTTTGAGGTCTTGCTTCCTTCTGGGATTTCAAACACACGCATCCAGAAACATTTTCCTTTTTGGGTAAAGAACAACATATATTGATGGTTGGTCCCTACAAATAGGTGTTCTAAGAAATCTTCATTTCTAGTAGCGGTGGCTTTTTGCCCTACACCTCCTCTGTTTTGAGTTTTATACTCGGCTAAAGAGGTACGCTTAATATATCCAGCATGAGAAATGGTCAGGACTACTTGCTCATCTGGAATCAAATCTGTAATACTTACATCTCCTCCAGCATACTCAATTACAGAACGACGTTCATCACCATATTTGGTTTGGATCTCTTCTAATTCTTCTTTAATGATTGTCATTCTACGCTCTTTGTTTGCAAGAATGTCTTGGTAGTCTTCAATGGTTTTCATGAGTTCTTCGTACTCTGTACGAAGTTTATCCTGTTCTAGTCCTGTTAATTGACGCAGACGCATCTCTACAATAGCCTTAGCTTGTATCTCTGAAAGCTCAAAGGTTTTTATCAAAACCGCTTTTGCCGCATCTGCATTTGCAGAAGCACGAATTAAGCGTATTACCTCATCAATATTATCTGAAGCAATAATCAATCCCTCCAGGATATGTGCTCTTTCGTTGGCTTTTCTTAAAAGGTATTCTGTCCTTCTTACAACAACATCATGGCGGTGCTCAACAAAGTAGTGAATCATATCTTTAAGATTCAACATTTGAGGTCTCCCTTTTACAAGAGCAATATTATTAACACTAAAACTTGATTGTAAGGCCGTATATTTAAATAATGTATTTAATACAATGTTAGGAATTGCATCTCTTTTCAAGATATAAACAATACGCATTCCATTTCTATCAGACTCATCACGTATGTTTGAAATACCTTCAATTTTCTTATCGTTTATAAGATCGGCAGTTTTCTTAATCATGTCTGCCTTATTTACTTGGTAAGGAATTTCATTAACAATGATACATTCTCTCCCGCCAACCTCTTCAAAACTAGATTTTGCACGCATTACAATACGTCCACGCCCAGTATGAAATGCATCTTTAACACCATCATACCCATATATTATACCTCCAGTTGGAAAATCAGGGGCTTTTACAAACTCCATCAAACCGTCAATATCAATCTCTGGGTTGTCTATATAGGCTTGAATACCGTCAACTACTTCTGTTAAATTGTGAGGAGGCATGTTGGTAGCCATTCCAACAGCAATACCAGAGGCACCATTTATTAACAATCCAGGAATTCTTGTTGGAAGTACGGTAGGTTCTTTTAAAGTATCATCAAAGTTAAGTTGATGATCTACTGTGTCTTTGTCTATATCTGCCAGCATGTCTTCACTAATACGTTGCATTCTTGCTTCTGTATAACGCATTGCTGCTGGACTGTCACCATCTACAGAACCAAAGTTCCCTTGACCGTCTACCAATAAATAACGCAAACTCCACTCTTGTGCCATACGCACCATAGCATCATAAACAGAGGTATCTCCATGGGGGTGATACTTACCTAAAACTTCTCCAACAATTCTTGCCGATTTTTTATGAGCTCCTGTGGCACGAATTCCTAATTCATGCATTCCAAACAATACACGTCTATGCACTGGTTTCATACCATCACGAACATCTGGCAGAGCACGTGACACAATTACAGACATCGAATAATCGATGTAAGCCGATTTCATTTCATCTTCAATGTTGATAGGAATCAATTTTTCACCTTCAGCCATAGTTGTTTTATCTTTTATTTATATTTTTCTACTAAACAAGCAAGATACGGTATTTCAGCATTTTTAATAGCTAAAAATAAGGGGGTTGTTCACGATTTTATTAACAAAAAAACACCCCCAATTCGTTAATAACTATAGGGCTTTCAGTTTTATAGGCCTGTTAGTTTTAATCAAATAAAACGTCTTAGGTAGAAACAGGAATAGTTTTTGACTGTATAACAGTAATTTTTAGTAATTTTAGAAGAAAAAGCAATGTAACCTATGGATGATAATTTTTCCCCAAGAGTAAAAGATGTAATTGCATTTAGCAAAGAAGAAGCACTTCGCTTAGGCCATGACTTTATTGGCACCGAGCACCTCATACTAGGCCTTTTACGTGACGGTAGCGGTAAAGCTGTAACAATCCTAAATGCCTTAGAAGTAGACTTAAACTATTTAAGACGTAAAGTAGAAATATTAAGCCCAGCAAATCCAGGAACTGGAGTTGCAGGTAATGACAAGAAAAACCTACACTTAACAAGACAAGCAGAGCGTGCATTAAAAACTACTTTTTTAGAAGCAAAGTTGTTTCAAAGCAGTTCAATTAATACAGCACATTTATTATTGTGCATTTTGAGAAATGAAAATGATCCAACAACCAAGCTACTTCAAAACATGAAAGTAGATTATGATGGTGTAAAAGAGCAGTTTAAATTAATGCTTGCTAGTGATGATGACTTTGCGGATAGCCCAACAGCAGAAGACACATTTCCAAACCAGGACGACGATAGTACAGAAGATTCTGGCAAAGAAAATTTATTCGGAAATACTAACGTGAAAACTAATAAAAAATCTAAAACACCTGTTTTGGATAATTTTGGTAGAGATCTAACCGAGATGGCCGAATTAGGAAAATTAGACCCTGTAGTTGGTCGTGATGCTGAAATACAAAGAGTCTCACAGATTTTAAGTAGACGAAAGAAAAATAACCCTCTATTAATTGGAGAACCTGGAGTGGGTAAATCTGCCATTGCAGAAGGTTTAGCACTTCGTATTGTTCAACGAAAGGTATCTCGTATCTTATATGATAAACGCGTCGTAACACTAGACTTAGCAAGCCTTGTTGCTGGAACAAAATATCGTGGACAGTTTGAAGAGCGCATGAAGGCTCTTATGAATGAACTTGAGAAGAATAAAGACATCATCCTTTTTATTGATGAAATTCACACCATTGTTGGTGCCGGTGGAGCAACAGGTTCGCTAGATGCCAGCAATATGTTTAAGCCTGCTTTAGCAAGAGGTGAGATACAATGTGTTGGAGCTACCACCTTGGATGAATACAGACAGTATATAGAAAAAGATGGAGCACTAGAAAGAAGATTTCAAAAAGTATTGGTAGAACCTACATCGGTAGAAGAAACTATAGAAATTCTAGAAAATATTAAAGAAAAATACGAAGAACACCACAATGTCACCTACACTAAAGAAGCCATAGAGGCCTGTGTGAAGTTAACTAATAGGTACATGACAGACCGGTTTTTACCAGATAAAGCAATTGATGCCTTAGATGAAGCTGGATCTCGTGTGCATATCATTAATATTAATGTTCCTGAGAAAATTTTAGAGATTGAGCAAAAACTTGAAGAAGTTAGAGAACTTAAAAACACGGTTGTTAAAAAGCAAAAATACGAAGAAGCTGCCAAGCTAAGAGATGATGAGAAGAATCTCGAAAAAGAATTGATTACAGAACAAGAAATCTGGGAAAACAACTCAAAACTTCATCGAGAAACAGTAGACCAGGAAAATGTAGCCGAGGTAGTATCTATGATGTCTGGGATTCCTGTTAACAGAATTGCCCAAACCGAAATCAATAAATTAGCAGAATTGCCTGAACTTATAAAAGGAAAGGTAATTGGTCAAAATGATGCGGTAAACAAAGTGGTGAAGGCTATACAACGTAACCGTGCTGGACTTAAAGATCCAAACAAGCCCATTGGGTCATTTATATTTTTAGGCCAAACAGGTGTTGGTAAAACACAATTAGCCAAAGTATTAGCTAAAGAGTTATTTGATAATGAAAATGCTCTAATACGCATAGACATGAGTGAGTACATGGAGAAATTTGCCATCTCACGACTTGTTGGAGCACCTCCAGGGTATGTTGGTTATGAAGAAGGAGGACAGCTTACAGAGAAAATAAGGCGTAAACCGTATTCTGTTGTTTTATTAGATGAAATTGAAAAAGCCCATCCTGATGTCTTTAACATGTTGTTACAAGTTCTTGATGATGGACATTTAACAGACAGCTTGGGACGCAAAATTGATTTTAGAAATACTATAATAATTATGACCTCCAACATTGGAGCTCGTAGACTAAAAGATTTTGGTCAAGGTGTTGGTTTTGGCACATCTGCACAAACAAGCCAGGCAGATGCAAACGCAAAAGGGATTATAGAAAATGCCTTGAAAAAAACATTTGCGCCAGAATTTTTAAATCGTGTCGATGATGTAATGATCTTTAATAATCTAGATCGTGTTGATATTCACAAAATCATTGATATTGAACTAAGCATATTGTTTAACCGTATCAAAGATCTTGGATATGACCTTACGCTTACTGAAAAAGCGAAAGACTACATTGCAGACAAAGGTTTTGATAAAGATTATGGTGCAAGACCATTAAAACGAGCCATCCAAAAATACATTGAAGATTCACTGGCAGAAGAAATCATTAGCAGCAACCTTAAAGAAGGAGATGCTATTACGATGGATCTTGACACCAAAACCAATGAGCTTACTATTAAAATCAAAAAACCAAAAAAGAAGACCACAGAGTGATCACATTTTTTTTGAACACATAAAAACACCACGTATTTTTTTAAAAATACGTGGTGTTTTTTATTTGTAATGTACTGTTTCTAAAAAAGTAAGTCGCTATCTACAGAAAAGCTTTTTAAGAAGGCTAGGGTAGCATGAATATCATCGGCCAATAACCTATCTTCTTCCAGAAAAGGAACGACCTCTCTATAGCTCGAAATAAATGACATTACAAAGGGAGATGATTTCTTATCTCTAAATGCTAATGCTTGAGAAGCATTCATCAACTCAATTGCCAATATAGTTTCTATATTATCAATAATACGTAAACATTTTGTAGCACCATTAGCGCCCATACTTACATGATCTTCTTGACCGTTTGATGACACAATAGAATCTACAGATGCGGGAGTTGCTAGTTGTTTATTCTGGCTAACGATACTAGCTGCTGTGTATTGCGGTATCATAAACCCACTATTTAATCCTGGGTTACTTACCAAAAACGCGGGTAAATCACGCAAACCAGATACTAACTGGTAAGTTCTTCTTTCAGAAATACTACCTAACTCGCACATCGCTATACCCAAGTAATCTAGAGCAAGTGCCAAAGGTTGCCCGTGGAAATTTCCACCAGAAATAATTAAATCCTCTTCGATGAAAATATTTGGGTTGTCTGTCACCGAATTAATCTCAGTTTTAAATGTCTTTTTTACAAATCCAAGAGTGTCTTTTGTTGCACCATGCACTTGGGGGATACACCTAAATGAATATGGATCTTGTACATTGGTTTTTTCTGAGTTACCCAACTCACTGCCTTTTAAAATTTCATTAATACGCTCTGCGGTTTTTACTTGCCCTTTATGAGGCCTTACATGATGAACAAGTGCATTAAATGGGCTCATGTTACAATCAAAGGCATCTATAGAAACCGCACTAATAACATCTGCTAAATAAGAATACTTATAACTCTCTAGCAACATATAAACCCCGTAAGCACTCATAAACTGCGTACCGTTTAATAGTGCCAATCCTTCTTTAGCTTTAAGTGTAATAGGGCTCCAGTTATGTTCAAGCATTACTTTAGAGGCTTTTACGACCTGCTCTCCTATCCAAACATCTCCCATGCCAAGTAATGGCAAAGACATGTGCGCCAAAGGAGCTAAATCTCCTGATGCACCTAGGCTACCTTGCGTGTAAACCACAGGAATTACATCTGCATTATACATAGCAATCAACCTGTTAACAGTAACTAGTTGAACACCACTGTAACCGTAACTTAAGGATTGTATTTTAAGCAGTAGCATTAATTTTACTATAGCTTTAGGTGCAAACTCTCCTGTCCCGCAGGCATGAGACATGACTAAGTTTTCTTGAAGTTTTGATAGGTTTTCTGCAGAAACCTTAACGTTGCATAGAGAGCCAAAACCAGTATTAATACCGTAAATAGGCGTGTCGTTATTTTTAATTTTTTTGGAGAGAAACTCAAACGATTTATTGATGTTGCCGATTGCCTCTTCAGAAAGGGCTAGTTGTTTTTGGGTATCAACAATATCTTTAATGACAGATAGGTCTAACAAAGAGCTGCTTATATAATGTATTTCAGACATGATTATTGGTTTGTTTTCAACAAAAATACAACATATGTTGTTGTATAACTAACAGAAAAATTGCTATTCAGGAGATTTATCTTCTTGAGATAAATCTCCCTTATTTCTAAATAATTCTAAAAAAGCATCTCTTAAATAATGCAATAAATCACTCTCCATAATTGCTTCAAAACCTAATTGCGACCAGGCAATATTCCATCCACTACCTTGAATATATGTGCCAAATATCGGGGCCGTCAATGGAGCATACCCTTGAGACACCAATCCTGTAATAACAACTTATTTTGCGCAATCTTCTTAAAAAATTTGGTGCGCCTACTCCCCAAGCGTTATATTTGTTTTCTATTATTTGAACCCATAAAAACATGGTGTATGAAATAAAAATTTCAGAAGCTATGCAAACTATACAAAACAATGAAAGACACCGCTTTATCTGCAATACATACGGCCCTTGGCGCTAAAATGGTACCCTTTGCAGGGTATAACATGCCTGTTTCATATCAAGGCATTAACATAGAACATGAAACTGTACGCGAAAATGTAGGAGTGTTTGATGTAAGCCATATGGGAGAGTTTTTTGTAACAGGACCAAATGCCTTAGCTTTAATACAACGCGTATGTAGTAATGATGCTGCTAAATTAGTGGATGGTCAAGCTCAGTACAGTTGCTTTCCAAATGAAGATGGCGGAGTGGTTGATGATCTTATTGTCTATAGACTAGAGATAGAAAAATATTTGCTTGTTGTAAACGCGTCTAATATAGATAAAGATTGGGCATGGATTAATGCTCACAACACCATGGGTGCTGAGCTTAAAAATAGCAGTGAAAACTATTCACTTCTAGCCATTCAAGGCCCAAAGGCAATAGAAGCTATGCAGAGTCTTACCTCAGAGGATCTAGCAGCTATTAAATTCTACACCTTTAAAGTAAACAACTTTGCGGGCATTGACGATGTTATAATTAGTGCAACTGGATATACAGGAAGTGGCGGTTTTGAAATTTACTGTAAGAACACAGATGCGCTGCAAATTTGGAGCAAGGTACTAGAAGCTGGTAAAGATTGGGGAATTAAACCTATTGGACTAGCAGCAAGAGACACCTTAAGACTTGAAATGGGCTACTGCCTTTATGGAAACGATATAGATGACACTACCTCACCACTTGAAGCAGGATTAAGCTGGATTACAAAGTTCAATAAAGATTTTGTAAATAGTAAGGCGCTTAAACAAGAGAAAGAGCGAGGTGTAACAAAAACATTGGTTGCCTTTGAGCTTACCCAGCGTGGTATACCAAGACAGGGCTATGACATTTTAAACAATCAAGGAGAAACCATTGGTGTAGTAACTAGTGGAACGATGTCACCATCTATGAATAAAGGAATTGGATTAGGATATGTGCCTGTTGAATTAAAAGAAGTGGGCTCACAAATACAGATACAGATTCGTAAAAAAACAATACCAGCTACCATAGTAAAACTACCTTTTTACAAAAAATAGGGAACAAAAACAATTTAAACACCTTTGGTTTAAAACAGATACACCAAGTGTGCCATAGTCTATCGTAGATGCAGAAACAAAAACACAGGATATTAATTTTAGGGGCAAGCGGCTACATAGGTAATGCCATCTATAGAGAATTGTGCAGCTATTTTGACACCTATGGCACTTACTGTTCTGCCCACGAGTTGTATGAAAACAATCAAGCTTTTATAGCCTATGATTTAGAAAATAGTAACATCACTAAAGCACTAGAAGATATAAAGCCCACCCTTATTATTTCTGCCTTGCGCGGAAACTTTAAAGCACAATACCATGCGCACAAAGAAGTTTGTAGATATGTAACTGTGCATGCAACATGTAGGCTTCTTTTTCTATCTTCAGTGAGTGTGTTTGATGGTTTATCTAGCTTTCCAAGCTATGAAAATGACCGTCCTTCAGCAGTGAGCGAATACGGAAAGTTTAAAGTTTCGGTAGAAAAATTATTGGTAGAAAAAATTAAAAAAAAGCTTAGCATTTTAAGACTACCGATGGTACTGGGCGCTTATTCTCCAAGAATTATGCAATTAAGACAAGCCATTAAACATCAAGCTTCTTTTGACGTGCATCCAAACCTTATTATTAGCATTACCACAGCCAACACTATAGCAAAACAGGTTCATTACATCATAAATAAAGAGTTGACTGGCATTTTTCATTTGGCAAGTAATGACTTGGCACACCATCAAGATTTGTTCATAGAGATTTGCGAAAAAATTGGAAACAAAACACCTATCTTTAAAAGTATTTACAACAGTAATGATGACCAATACTTAGCCATCTTACCAAAATACAATACCCTGCCTAAAAACTATCAAATTACCGTGGCAGATGTAGTTAAAAACTGTGTTTTGGAGGATGTTGTAACCATCAAAAACTAATACATAAATTATGATAAAATATACAGAAGCACAGATTACAGAAAAACTATCTCAGTTTGAAGGCTGGGAGTATGTTGAAGGTGGATTGTTTGCTAGTTTTGAGTTTGATAACTTTAAGGAAGCCTTCTCTGCCATGACACGCATTTCTTTTGAGGCAGAGCGTCTTAATCATCACCCAGAGTGGACTAATGTATACAACACCTTAGAGATTTTCTTATCCACACATGATGCAGATGGGGTTACAGAAAAAGACTTTGAACTAGCCGCTATTATAGATTTGCTCATTGGCTAGTAATGCAAATTACAACACACAAATACTACAAAGCCTTTAAACCCTATGGAGTAGTAAGCCAATTTACTACCAACGATAGGCATGCCAAGAACAAAACATTTTTAGGCTCTTTATTTGCTTTTCCAGAGGGCACAATGGCTATTGGTAGGCTCGATGAGCCCAGTGAGGGCATACTATTACTCACCACAAATGGTGCTTATAGTTATCATGTTAATAACAGCGGCGTAGAAAAAGAATATTATGCTCAAGTAGACGGCATCATAAGTCCTTCTGAAATTCTAAAACTACAAAAAGGCGTCTGTATCACGGTAGAAGAAAAACCATACACCACAAAGCCATGCAAGGTTAAGTTGCTCCCAAAGACTCCTACCCTGCCAAAACGCGCAAAAAAAATAAGAGATGAGCGCCACGGGCCAACCTCTTGGATATCCATAACTATAAGCGAAGGGAAGTTTAGGCAAGTACGTAAAATGACAGCTGCAGTTGGTGTTCCAACGCTTCGCCTGGTAAGGGTTAGAATTGGTGATTTTGGTATAGAAAATATGGCTGCTTGCGAAGTGCGAGAAATAGCGGTAGACTTTTAACCATCTTGCGCCTAATTTTGGTGCACTACTATGGTTGCTTTTCTACCCGTTAATAAGTTCCATTCGTTTTTAGAAATTAGCGTACCGTTTTGATCATAGACATGTAGCTCTGCCGTGTTTGGGCCACTCTCGCCTTGATTTAAAGCTTGAAACTCTATAATATTTTTACCTGGAACAAGTGTTAAATCAAAACCTCTGAAGCTTGCATCTAAAGAGATGTCACTTTGTACTATATCATCATTAACATACACACGTATTCTATCACCATCTACACTTTGATGGTCTCTATACACAACGTTTACAAAACCACTTTTAGTCATGATTTCTCCTAACACTTGATCTCTATCAAAGGCATCTGTAGCAAGTTTGTCTTTTAAAAAAGCCTTAGGCGTCATGTCTGTTTTGGTGGTCAAAAAACCGTCATCAGTGGAGATATCAATAGGTTCTGGATCCTCTTTTCCAAGACCACTTGTATCATCTCCTTTTACTTCAAAGCGGTATTCTTGATTGCTTAATCCAGGAATAGCAGATTTGGGTATTTTGAGTCCCGAAGCATCCTTTACCACATTGTCTATAGGCTCAAACTCTACCTTTTTAGTTTTGTTATCAAATTGAGCGGTCATCTTAAACGACAACAAAACCAGGAACAAGCAAACATTTAATTTCATAAAACAATAGCTTTTAAGGATCGTTAATCATTATAAGAATTGCAGCAGCACGATGAATTTATTTAAAGGCTCACTACAATACAATCAAATACAAATATATACACCAAGAAGCTAAAATGGTGCTTAATTATTTTTTAAAATATAGATGACACGTTGCTAATATTACTGCAGTAGTGTCTCACTGATTATACAGAGGTCATGAAAAACAAAGGTTTAAAGAAAATAAAAAAATATTTTGTAACAAACCCATAACATCTTACGTATAAGTAAGTAGTGAACTTAGATTGTTGTAAAACAGGTTTCTGGAACAATAGTATTTCTAAAACAAGCACACAACAAATAAAAAATATTTGATCCAAAAAGATCATTAACCTAAAACACATTTGATTCTATGAGACAACTCAAAATTACCAAGCAGGTTACCAATAGAGAAACAAAATCTTTGAACAGTTACTTACAAGATGTAAGTAAAATTGATATGATAACCGCAGAGGAAGAGGTTGAGTTAGCACAGAGAATTCGTGAAGGAGATCAAGGCGCTTTAGACAAATTAACCAAAGCTAACCTTCGTTTTGTTATCTCGGTAGCAAAGCAATACCAAAATCAAGGATTAACACTTAGTGACCTTATTAATGAAGGTAATGTAGGTCTTGTAAAAGCTGCCCAACGTTTTGATGAAACCAGAGGTTTTAAATTCATATCATATGCCGTATGGTGGATTAGACAATCAATACTTCAAGCTATTGCAGAACAATCTCGTGTGGTGCGTTTACCCTTGAACAAGATTGGTGATATTAACAAAATACGTAAAGCATCTATACATCTAGAACAAGTACACCAACGTGTTCCTTCAGCTTCAGAAATTGCAAAAGAACTAGACATGACTGTTAGTAGTGTAAAACAGTCTTTAAAGAATTCATCAAGAAGTTTATCAATGGATGCTCCTTTTCAAGAAGGTGAAAATGATAATAACTTATATGACGTAATTAGCTCTGGTGAAACACCAAATCCAGACAAAGCATTAATACACGAGTCTTTAAAAATTGAAATTGACAGAGCACTAGACACCCTTGCACCTCGTGAGGCAGATGTTGTAAAGTTAAACTTTGGACTAAGTGGTCAACCAGCAATGACCTTACAGGAAATTGGAGACACCTTTGAGCTGAGTCGTGAACGTGTACGTCAAATTCGTGAAAAAGCGATTCGTCGTTTACGTCAAGAAAGTAAAAGTCATATCTTAAAAAAATATTTAGGATAACCTTTTAAAATAAGAATTAAAAAGAGCAGCTACCTAAAAAGTATCTGCTCTTTTTTTTGAGGTGGAAGCAAGGAAAATACTAAATTATTGCACCATTAACACAGGCTTATTTATAGTCTATTACTTTTTAATATATTTGCTAAAAAAACATAAGACATGAAATATTTTTTACTTAGCCTAAGCCTTATTGCAACCAGCCTTATTGGTTGTGGAAGTGACGATGATAATACAACAAATGAAAATACAACAGATTACTTTCCCTTAACTGCAAATTCTTCTTGGACGTATACTAATGAAAGTGAAGATCTAACAAGTGAAGACAACATGTTTGTTTTTGGAACACAACAAGAAGATGGTGTGCAGTATACAAATCTTGATACACAAGAGGAAATTCCTGGCGGTTTTATGGCTGGATTACTAACTCAAAACCTTGTTAGAAAAGAAATAGGAAAACTTATCGTAAATGGCGTTCTTGGAGGTGTACCTATTGATGGGTTTCCTAGCATTAGCATACCTTTAGATAATGTTGTTTTATATGATAGTAATGCCGCTATTGGAGCAGAACTAAATAGTATCTCTGATAGTTTTGAACAAACAATAATGGATTTTCCTTTTATAATTAGCTATACCAGCACATCAATACAAGGGGAGACATTGGCAAACTATCAAACATATACTGATGTAATTATCTCTAGAATTGTATTAAATCTAGAAATAAACACTCAAATTCAGGTAGGTGGTACAACCCTTACATTGCCTATTCTTACTCCACAAGATGTTTTAATAGTAGAAAACTACTATGCTGCAAACACAGGACTAGTATTTTCTAGAGAGACTTTAGATTACAGACTGGAAGATTTAAGCGGTATTCCCGGCATAGAAATACCCTTTCCAGAACAAAGCACAACAGTAACCAATTCAAGTCTTATCAGCTTTGAAATAGGAAATTAAACCAGAGCATTTTTTAAAATAGTGATTGGATGTAGCGCCTGGCGCTGTGTCCCATCTTTTATTTGATGCCTGCAGCTTGTTCCGTTAGCGGCTATAATAGTAGTCGCTTCTGCTTTAAGAACCGCAGGAAAAAGGCGCAAGGCACCTATCTGCATACTCACATCATAATGCTCTTTTTCATAGCCAAAACTACCAGCCATGCCACAACATCCCGAGGTTATTAATGTTGGGCTATAGTGGGTTGGAAAATTTAAAACGTCAAATGTACTTTTTTGGTTTCCTAGGGCTTTTTGGTGGCAATGTACGTGTATTTTAATTTTAGCAGGGGCTTGTGTAAATAGCCTTTGAGAGATTGCTCCTTTATCAAATTCTGACGCTAAAAATTCTTCTAAAAGATACACATGCTTAGAAACATAAGTAGCAGCATCACTATCATCTACAAGACGTAAAAACTCATCTCTAAAACCTAATATTGCAGAGGGCTCTATACCTAGTAGCGGGATTTTTTTAGAAACTTTAGATTTAAAATAGGCTATGTTTTCTGTAGCACAGACTTTAGCCTGATCTAGAAAACCCTTACTTATTAAGGCCCTAGCGCTATCTAAATGATCAATAACAGCTACTTCATACCCTAGCCCAATAAGCAAGTCTATAGCATCTTGTGCAATACTACCATCCAAATATTTTGAAAACTCATCGATGTATAAAAGTACTTTTTTGCCATTAGGGCTTTTAGGAATCTCTTTTTTTGTTCTTTTCCAAAGTATAAGTTTTGGTAAGCTACGCTGGTGAGCAACCTCTGCTATATTTTTTATAATCCTGGCAGTAATTTTATTGCTATATAAAGCATTTGTAAGGGTTGGCATTTTGGCAGCAAGGGTTGTGTATTTGCTACTTTGTGCAAATAACTTTGTACTTCTAGAGACACCATGTGTTTTTTGATATTGATATAAAAACTCTGCCTTACTAGTTGCCATGTCTACATTACTAGGGCATTCACTTCCACAGGCTTTGCAACTAATGCATAAATCGAAAACTTCTTTGAGCTGTGTTGAATCAAATTTATTTTTAGCATCATTGGTTGTTAATACTTCTCTAAGCACATTAGCTCTTGCTCTGGTAGTATCTTTTTCGTTTTTTGTTGCGTGGTAGCTTGGGCACATTGTGCCACCACCAGCTGCAGATTTACGACAATCTCCACTCCCATTACATTTCTCTGCCAAGCTGATAATTCCTTGAGAATCATCAAAGTTTAATACGGTGTCAATTTTTGGTATAGGTTTATTTGGAACATTACGCAATGAAGCATCCATTTTAGAAGCTTCTGTAATCTTACCAGGATTAAAAATATGCTTAGGGTCAAAGGTGTTTTTAACTAGCGTAAGCAGTGCATAGTTTTGTTCTCCAATGAGTAAGGGGATAAATTCTGACCGCACGATACCATCTCCGTGTTCTCCAGAAAAAGAACCTTTATATTTCTTAACAAGATGAACGACATCTGTTGTGATTTTCCTGAAGTAGTCTACACCCTCAAGGGTCTTTAAATCAAGAATAGGGCGTAAATGCAATTCACCTGCTCCCGCATGTGCATAATAAACCGCTTCTTGATTGTAGGATTTCATGATGTTTGTAAAATCATCTATATACGCAGGTAGGTCTTGCAATGCAACGGCGGTATCTTCAATACAAGCAACAGCTTTTTTGTCTCCTACTATGTTACCAAGCAAACCAAGCCCCGCTTTTCTTAGCTCCATTGCTTTTGCAACATCAGCTCCTTTTAATACCACAGTATGGTAGCTTAACTTTTCTTTAGACAGTGTTTCTTGTAGCGCTTTTATTTTTTGTTCTAGCTGCAACTCTGTTGTGGCCTTAACCTCCAACATTAACATGGCTTTTGGCGCTCCCTTTACAAAAGAACGATACGAGCGGTACATTGCATTTTCATTGGTGCGCTCTAGAATGATATCATCCATCAACTCGCAGCAGTATAGTTCATGCTTCATCGCGTTTACAACATCTAGCAGTCCTTTTTCAAGGGTATCATAATGAGGTACTAACATAGCCGTTTTCTCTGGAGGTAATACATCTAAATGCAAAGTTATGGCTGTTGAAAACGCCAAAGTACCTTCACTACCCGTCAAGAGCTTACACATATTAAAAGCAGTATCTCCACCAAATACTTTGGCATCTAAAAGCGCATCAATGGCATAGCCAGTATTTCGTCTATGTATTTCTGGCTTCGGAAATTCTCTACGAATTTCTTCTTGTACCCCAGTCTTGTTTAATGCATTGTAGATGTTTTTATAAAGCGCGCCCTCTAAGGATGCTAATCTGGTTTTTTCTAAAAACATATCTGGTGTGAGGGAGGAAAAAGTAACCTCAGAACCGTCAGACAAAATACAATCCATGGCCAGCACCTTATCTCTTGTAACTCCATATTGGATAGAGGTTGTACCACTAGAATTATTACCCACCATACCACCAATCATACACCTATTGGAAGTGGAAGTATTAGGGCCAAAGAAAAGCCCATGGGGTTTTAAATAGGCATTGAGCTCATCGCGAATAACACCGGGTTGAACCCTCGCAGTTTTTGCAGTTACATCAACATCAATAATGTTAGTAAAATGTTTTGAAACATCAACCACAATACCCTCACCAACACATTGTCCAGCTAGGGATGTTCCTGCGGTTCTTGGAATTAATGACACCTTATGCCTTGTAGCGAAAGATATTAGCTTTTTTATATCTTCAATAGAACTTGGGTATGCAACCCCTAAAGGTATTTTACGATATACAGAAGCATCTGTTGCATAGATGGTTTTATGTAAATCATCAAAAAAGAGTGATCCTGTTAACTTATTTGATAATTGTTGTAGGTGTCCTTTCAAGGTAAATTATTGATTTTTTAAAAATAGTATTTATACACATATTAAAAATAAACTAATAAACTATCTCTCCAAAAAACGATTTGAAAATTTGCGAAGAATAGAAATCTATTCAACCCGGGGCTTTTCAAGCGCACGCGCATACAAGGCCTCATATTGAGGTACAACTCTTTTTGTATCAAAGCGTTTTGAAGACTTTTTTGCATTTGTCTTAAAGGTGTGTAAGGTGTCATCATCTTTCAATATCTTAATAGCATTGGCAGCCATTTCTGTAATGTTACCAACGTTACTTAAATAGCCGCTCTCACCATCAATATTAACCTCAGGAAGTCCCCCTGTATTACTAGAGATTATAGGAACACCAATTGCCATGGCCTCTAGTGCCGCTAAACCAAAACTTTCTTTCTCTGAAGGCAATAAAAACAAATCTGAAAAACACAAAATTTTATCAACCTCATTACTATTTCCAAAAAACACGACTTTGTCTGCAATACCTAAAGATACCGCCAAGGCTTCTGCAGATACTTTATCTGGACCCTCTCCAACAATGAGTAATTTAGAGGGAATTTCTTTTTGTATTAAATAAAATATTTCAACAACATCATGTACTCTTTTTACTGGTCTTAGATTACTAACATGTGTAATAATACGCTCTTGTGGCAGAGCCATAAGAGATCGTTGGCACTCTGTATAGTTATTTTGAAACCCCTCTGTGTCTATAAAATTAGGCACTACATCAATGGTGTTTTTAATGTCAAATAAACGCAGGGTGTCATCCTTTAAGCTTTGAGATACAGAGGTTACACAATCACTGTTATTGATACTAAAAGTAACGGCTGGTTTATAAAAGGGATGGTTTCCAACTAAGGTAATATCGGTGCCGTGCAAGGTGGTAACCATAGGGATATGGATCCCTGCTTCTGCCAACATTTGTTTTGCCATATACCCTGCATAGGCGTGGGGTATAGCATAATGCACATGCATAATATCAATTTGGTATAACTTAACCATGTCTACTAGCTTACTTGAAAGGGCTAGCTCGTAGGGTTGATATTTAAATAGAGGATATTGGGGTATGGTAACTTCATGAAAATGAATTTTCTTAGATAATAAATCTAAGCGCACCGGTTGTTTATAGGTAATAAAATGCACTTCATGACCATGATCTGCAAGGGCTAGGCCTAATTCTGTGGCAACGACACCACTTCCACCAAAGGTTGGATAACAAACAATTGCTATTTTCATATATTAAAAGATCTTCTTTAGGTTATATAAGTTCTGTATGAGATTATTAAGAAGTATAAAAATACTCTTTATAGATACATCTATAAAACAAAATTTAAATTCTCTTAGCCTCTTCCCAATACACATCCATTTCAGCAAGGGTCATATCTTTAATCTCTGTACCTTGTTCTTTTGCTTTGCGCTCTAGGTATTGAAATCTTTTTATAAATTTTTTATTAGTACGTTCTAGAGCATTTTCTGGATCTATTTTTAAAAAACGCGCATAATTTATCATTGAAAACAACACATCTCCAAATTCTGCCTCCATGTTTTGTTGATTCTTTGCGGCTACCTCCACTTTTAATTCTGCTAATTCTTCTTGCAATTTCTCAAAGACTTGTTCTGGGTGCTCCCAATCAAAACCAACGCCAGATACTTTGTCTTGAATTCTATTGGCTTTCACCAAAGCTGGTAATGATTTTGGGACGCCTTGTAAAACACTTGTTTTACCTTCTTTAAGTTTTAAATTTTCCCAATTTTGTTTTACCTCTTTTTCATCTGCTACCCTAACATCTGCATAAATATGAGGATGTCTAGAGATTAACTTTTCACAAATTTGATTGGTTACATCTGCTATATCAAAGGCATCTGTTTCACTACCAATTTTTGCGTAAAACACAATATGTAATAACAAGTCTCCCAACTCACCTTTTACTTCTTCTAGATCATTTTCTAAGATAGCGTCTCCTAGCTCATAGGTTTCTTCAATAGTGAGATGACGCAGTGTTTCCATGGTTTGTTTCTTATCCCAGGGGCATTGTGCTCTTAGTTCGTCCATAATGGTGAGCAGTCTATCAAAGGCTTGTAATTGTTGTTGTCTTGTATTCATAGCGGCTAAGATTCAGTAAGTATCTTTGAGTAAAATAAACGTCAAATTGCTTGTATAAAAATACTATTATAAAATGAGCTTGCTAAGGGGTTGAATCGTTATTTTTGAACAAGAGTATTGCTAATTTTAAAAAAAAGATAGCAACAACTTGATACCACCACTTACATTATTGTCTATGGAAAAATTAGAAATTTTAAAAAACAGATCAGAAACACGTATATTCAAGGCGGTATTCCCTAATACCACCAATCATTACGACACGCTTTTTGGAGGGACAGCATTGCATTTAATGGATGAGGCTTCTTTTATTTGCGCTACACGCTTTAGTAGGAAAAAAGTAGTGACGGTTTCGTCAGATAAAGTTGACTTTTCATGTCCTATCCCACAAGGGACTATTATAGAATTAGTAGCCCGTGTTGAAAAAGTTGGTAGAACTAGCTGTGTGGTAAAGGTAGAGATTTTTATGGAAGACATGTACAGCTATCAAAGAAGCAAAGCGGTAACGGGTCACTTTACTTTTGTAGCCATTGGTGATGACAAAAAACCAGTTACTATTATTGATTAAGGTGGTTTTTAATTTGTATCATTAAAAAACAAAAGCTTCTTGAGCACTAAAAGAACCACAGCTTAATAGCCATAATACTTACCATGACTATTAAAAAGAACCGAATAAACCCATCTCCTTTTTTTACTGACAACCTACTTGAAACCCAAGCACCGGCGGCATTACCAATAGCCAAAACAAGGCCTATTTTAAAATTTACTTTGTCATTCAAAATAAATATAACAAGCGCACCAAGGGTGTAAATAAAAACTACAAATACTTTGGTAGCATTAACACGCACCAAACTCATGTAATGGGTATAATGTAAATACAGGATAATTAAAAACCCAATACCGGCATTAATAAAACCCCCGTAAATACCCAAAAAGAAGAATACTATAATACCCAGCCATAAATACTTACCGGTAAGGCGTTCTTGCAAATGGGCAAGATTGGTTTTTGGTTTAAATATGATAATTAAAATAACAGCCACCATAACACTAGCAAGCACCTTATTGAAAATAGCCTCATCTATATCTACCGCAATTTTAGCTCCTAACAAACTTCCAAAAAAAGCAGAAATTCCTAAGTATATATTAAAGGGAAAGGTACTAACGCCCTTGCTTTTAAAACCTGCTGTAGCAATAGCGGTTTGTATTATAATAGCAATCCTGTTGGTACCATTAGCTAGTGTTGGTGGTAGGCCCATAAAAATTAAAACAGGCAGTGATAGTAAAGAGCCTCCTCCAGCTACTGTATTAATAAAACCTACAACAAAACCTACTACAATTAGTAAAGGGTAATAGTACCAATGTTCCATAATACAAAGGTAATAAGGTTTTTAAAAAATGTATCATACTATTTTTTGAAATTTTAAAACTAAAGATTGCCTACTATTAAAAAGCTTGTTATATTTGCAGCCGCATTCAGGTGTATAGCTTGAATAGATACTTTGGAGAGTTGGCAGAGTGGTCGAATGCGGCAGTCTTGAAAACTGTTGAGGGTTACACCTCCAGGGGTTCGAATCCCTTACTCTCCGCAAAAAAACCCATAAACAATTTGTTTATGGGTTTTTTACTTTACAGTTTTTTTTTATGGGCACTAAAACGAAGTTAATCTAGGGCTTTAAGTACTTCTGCAATCTACTTCCTAACAACAGATATTGCTTGTCTGGCTCTTCTAATTTGGTGATCGCTATGGCACTACTTTAAATTGTTTCTTTACTGTACAAGACTTATTTTATTTCACTTTCACTTCAAACAAAATAACATTCTATACATTTACTAAATATATGAAAAAATCACTTTGCATACTGTTGCTGTTTTTATCTAATCTTGCCCTTTGTCAAGAATACAAACCATTATTAGATACCTATAACCAATGGAGTGTGCGGTATTGTTTTAGTGGCTGCTCTACAGATATTTATTATACAAATGGAGATACCATTGTTGATGCAATGAATTATAAAGTACTCGATGGATACCATTACATATCAAGAGGTTTTTTACTTAGAGAAGATGTTACTGAAAAAAAAGTATACTTAAAAACTATTCTACCAAGTGGTATTAGAGATTATCTTCTTTATGACTTCTCCCTTGAAGTAGGTGACTCAATAGACATTAAAAATCCTGCTTCTCCATTTATAGAAGATGCCGGATATTATAAAGTGGATGCAATAACACTTCTACCTCTAGTTGACTCCAACCTATATCGTCATTTTTACTTATCTCCTACTACTTCTAATACAATAAGTACAAACGATGCAATTTGGGTAGAGGGTGTTGGGTCACTATCGTTAATAAACGCCCCTGGGGGAGACCCTGATATTAATTCAGCAGGAAGAGTGGCCTGCATGTTTAAAGATGGAGTCTCTTTTTATGCAGATCTAGATATTATAGAAGATTGTGAAGATATTATTTTAGACATACCGCTATTTCAAACAACCATAAATAACAGTAAAATTATAAACGCCTTAGTTGTAAATGAATTTTCTGTGATAAATATCGAGCCGTTCATCGCATTAGCTATATACAACTTAAATGGGCAACTCTTGCAGCAGATTAATTTAAACAATCAAAATACGGTGACCCTAAACCTTTCAAGTTATAAACCGGCTATGTATCTAATTGTTTTAAAATCTGAGGGTGCTACTCATCAGGTTTTAAAAGCACTTGTTCAATAATCTTTTACATTGGTAAACAAAGCCACTATTGCAAGCAAAAAAATCCCGCATCCATAAAGGGTGCGGGATTTTATTTAAAGAAATATTTTAAAACACACCTCAACCCTTGGCTGAGATGAAATTAAAATATGTTTTACAATCCAACTCTAAACATTAAATCTATACCAACAAAAGGTGCTGCAGAAAATTCTGAGTTTTCTCTAGTTCTTTCTTCACCAATTTGAACGGTAAGAACCTGTACAATACTATTTTGATTTTTGTTGTAAACTCCATAGTCTGTAGTATCAAGACCAAATCTTGCACGTACAATAAGCATATCGTCTAAAAATCCATAGGCTGCGAATGCAGAAAGACGAATAGATTCTTCTTGTACATAAAAGTCTGAATTTGTATCGCCGGTAAGGTTATACGATTTAACTGAAGACAACAAGTTAGCTCCAAGGCTAAAGGCATCTGTTAAAGAGTAGTTGGCATCTGCGCGTATAGGCAGTGTTGCATTTACGTAAAATTTACTATTTTTTGACTTATACCAAAGCCCTATTATAGGTGTTACGGTAGTACCAAAATTCTCTGAGGACACGTAAGCTCCAAATTTAAGAACCTTTCTGCTAGAATATTTTTTTTCTAGAAGCGCAAGACCACCCATCTGGAAATCATCTGATCCAAGATCATTAAAATCTGAGGCTAGTTTTGGAAGCGCTACATAGGTACCACTCCACTTATTACCATGGTTAATCTTCATACCTAAATTAAGCCTTGTCATTATCAAATTTGAGCTTCCATCCGTAAAAACAGTTGATGAATCTGTACCTGTATTCTCTTTTGCGAAAAAAGAACCCAAACCTGTATTTTCATAGGTAAAACCAGCAAGAATTACAGCCTTTGAAGTAATTGGTATTGGTAAATAAAGTTCTAAGTTCGTATTATTAACATCTGTGTCCAATGAATCTTGAACATTTCCAAGTGAAGCCTGTGAGTAAGAGGCTTTAAAAATATCTAGATAATCTTGAGCATTTACCATGCTTGCGCATACAAAAAGGGCAATAAAAAGTATATTTTTTTTCATAGTGTAAAGGTATTTCGTTAAAATAAATTTGTTTAGTCTATTAGGGGTGTAATTTAAACAATAAATAATTAATCGCTAACAAAAATTTTAAAGCTACTCTACAATGAAGAATTACTAAGAGTTAACAAAAACATAAACCGTTCTTTTTTTTGTTTAACTTTAACACAATACAACCAAACATTCTATATTTTTACAGTGTAATAATAGTAGCTTTTAAAAATGCTATAAAATTTAACGCTTATGTTTGGACTATTTAAAAAGAAATCGGAAAAAGAAACGCTAGAGGCTGCCTACCAGAAACTTACCAAAGAATCTTTTGAGCTCTCCAAAACAAACAGAAAGGCTAGTGATCAAAAAGCCTATGAGGCAGAACAGGTAATGAAAAAATTAGAATCCTTATCTAAAAAATCATAAATATGGCAACAGCCTCCTCTACTTTTACCGAAAGAGAATTAGATCGAATTATTGAAATGGCCTGGGAAGATCGCACTCCTTTTGAAGCTATTTTATTTCAATTTGGGCTTCCAGAAAAAGAGGTCATTAAAGTAATGCGAGGATATCTTAAAGAATCTAGCTTTAAGCGTTGGAGAAAAAGAGTAAATAGTGGTGTAAGCCAAAAACACCTAAAAAAAAGAAACTCAGACATTACACGCTTTAAGTGTTCACGTCAAAAATCTATCTCAGGCAATAAGATATCCAAACGGTAAATGAAATTATTTGAACAGCAAGATACTATCTTTCCAACTTCTTATGATGAAATACTGCAGCGTGTTCAAAAGATTGACCCTGTAAAATATACTTCTAGTAGAAATTATATAAACGGAAGTGTTTCCTATCTATCACCCTATATCTCTAGAGGTGTTATTTCAACAAAGTTTGTTTTTACAGAAATTTTAAAAAAAGGCTATACACCAAGACAAGCAGAAAAGTTTATTCAAGAATTAGCATGGAGAGATTATTGGCAGCAGGTTTGGGTTGCCAAAGGTAATGGCATTAATCAAGACATAAAGCACCAACAAGCTCCTGTATCAAATACTGCTATTTCTAAAGCAATTGTAGAAGCAACCACCGGTATTAAGGCTATAGACACAGCCATTGAAGAATTTTATAAAACTGGATACCTACACAACCATCTTAGAATGTATATAGCAGCGATAGCCTGTAACATGGGCCAAAGTCACTGGAAAACACCTGCACAATGGATGTACTATCATTTATTGGATGCAGATTGGGCTAGCAACGCCCTTAGTTGGCAATGGGTGGCAGGAGCCAATGCAAATAAAAAATATGTTGCAAATCAAGAGAACATTAATAGGTATTGTTTTTCACAACAAAAAGACACTTTTCTAGACATACCCTATGAAGCCTTTGAGGGCATGGATGTTCCTGAAATATTAAAAGAGATAGCATCACCAGTATTAAAAACACCACTACCAAAACAAGAAACCATTACGGTAGATGAAGGCCTAGCCACTTGTATTTATAATTTTTACAACCTAGACCCGCGTTGGAATGAAGATATTTCGGCAAATAGAATCTTATTATTGGAGCCATCTCACTTTGAGGAGTATCCAGTATCACAAAAGACACTAGATTTTATATACGCTATTTCAAAACAAAATATTCCAAAAATTCAAATCTATGTTGGAGAGTTTAAAGACCTTATAAAGACGCATAACTTTGGAAACATACACTTTAAAGAACACCCACTTAACAAACATTATAAAGGGATTCAGGAGCCTAGAGAATGGATCTTTGACGTGCAAGGCTACTTCCCATCGTTCTTTGCCTATTGGAAAAAATGTAAAAAACAACTCATCTATTGAAGCCAGAGCCAATTAATATTGTGTGGCTAAAGCGTGATATACGCTCTCAGGATCATGAAGCTTTATTACATGCAGAGCGCGCTAGTATTCCATACCGTATCGTCTATTTTTTTGAGGCTAACCTTATTGAATATCCTGATACCAGTGAGCGACATCTACAATTTATCTATCAATCTATTGCGGTACTCAATAAAACACTGGCTCCTTATAACAGAAGTGTAGATGTATTCTATGGAGCGGCATTAGATATTTTTAAATACATAGCAACATCTTATGATATACAGCACATTTTTAGCTACAGAGAGAGCGGTACGCTAGGTACCTGGAAACGTGATAAACAAGTAGCATCTTTTTGTAAACAACACCATATTGCATGGAATGAATTTCAACGTGATGGTATTTTAAGAGGTATAAAAAACAGAGTAGACTGGACCGCACAATGGCATGCAAAAATGCATACACCGGTGATTAAAAATGTTTTTTCTGTTACTACACAAAAAGCACTAACACATTTGTTTTTACTGCCCGAGAAACTTGAAAAAAAATTAAAAGAATACTCAAAACAATACCAGCCTGCTGGAGAGGCTAATGCTTGGCGTTATTTAAAATCATTTACAGCAAAAAGAGGTTTTAACTACCAAAAACACATCTCAAAACCTGCAGAAAGCAGGTTAGGATGTAGCAGATTATCTCCATATTTAGCATGGGGAAACATAAGTATTAAACAAGCATTTCAATACATAGGCACACACCCAAATGGAACAAAAAATAGCAAAGCTTTTTCTGCCATGCTCACAAGGTTACATTGGCATTGCCATTTTATTCAGAAATTTGAGGTGGAGTGCAGCTACGAAACTCAGTGCGTCAATAGTGGCTATGAACTGCTGCCCCACTCAAAAAATGAGGCTTTTTTAAAGGCCTGGAAAACAGGTACTACTGGATATCCATTAATAGATGCTTGCATGCGGGCTGTAGAGCAAACAGGATGGATTAATTTTAGAATGCGTGCTATGGTAGTTTCTTTTTTAACTATGAATCTAGACCAAGACTGGCGAGAAGGCACCTATCATTTAGCAAGACAGTTTTTAGACTATGAACCCGGCATTCATTATCCTCAATTTCAAATGCAAGCAGGAACAACTGGTATTAATACCGTACGTTTGTACAATCCTGTAAAAAACTCACAAGAGCATGATCCACAGGGTGTCTTTATAAAAAAATGGGTTCCAGAACTCAGCAATGTTCCTCTAGCATTTATTCATGAACCCTGGAGCATGTCTTCCATGGAACAAACCTTTTGTAATGTCTACATTGGTGATAACTACCCTTATCCTATTGTTGACTTGCAAGAAAGCGCTCGCATTGCTAGAGATAAAATTTGGGGGCATAAAAAACACCCTGCTGTACAAAAAGAAAAAAAACGCTTGTTACAAACACACGTAAATAGAAGACATAATGATTTACACTAAAAAAGACATCGAAGAGTTAGACCGTATTACCAGGCTTAAATTAATTAATTCGGTTACAGGTATAAAGCCTGCTAACCTCATAGGAACCATAAGCAATAGTAAACAAACTAATCTAGCGATTTTTAGTTCGGTAGTACACCTAGGTAGTAATCCTGGCTTATTAGGCTTTATCTCTAGGCCTCAAACCCCAGAAGTTGGACACACCCTAAGAAATATCGAAGAAAATGGTTCATACACCATTAATCATATTCATCCAGCGTTTGTGAAAAACGCCCATTATACATCGGCAAAATTCACCAACGAAGACTCAGAGTTTGAACACTGTCACCTTTCAGAAGAATACCAAAATGGTATTCTTGCTCCTTTTGTAAAAGAAAGCACCTTTAAAATGGGCATGCGTTTTGTAGAAGCCTTAGAAATCAAACACAACGGTACTGTGATGGTGATTGGTGAAATTGAACATCTAATAGTTGCGGACAGCGCCATGGTTGATGATGATATAGATCTTGAAGCTACAAAAAGTGTTGGTATTTCTGGATTAAATAGTTATTATTCACTAAAGAAAATAGCATGTTATCCATATGCAAGGGTGAACGAAGTACCTCAATTTTAAATATGAAAAAACAACATCTTCCTCAAAAAACATGCATCGTTTGTATGCGTCCATTTACATGGCGTAAGAAATGGGAAAAGAATTGGGAAGAAGTAAAATATTGTAGTGAACGCTGCAGAAGAAACAAATGAAACAAATACACCTTGTCTTTCCGCATCAATTATTTGAAAACTCACCTCTTTTCAAAATCAATGCGCCCGTATACCTTGTAGAAGAATATTTGTTTTTCAAACAATATCCTTTCCATAAACAAAAAATAGCTTTTCACAGAGCTACTATGAAGCGGTATGCCGATTTTATGCTAGAAGATAAACACATGCAAGTACACTATGTAGATGCTACTCAAAAAATATCAGACATTAGGCTGCTACTCCCAGAATTAAAAAAACAAGGCATTAGCCACATCAACTACATCGACCCGACAGATACCTTTTTAAGTAAAAGAATAGAAGAAGGATCTAAAGCATTAGGGATTTCTTTAGAACGCCAAGAGAATCCATTATTTTTAAACACCAAAGAAGACCTAGTTCCCTTCTTTGGTAAGGATAAAAAGAAATACCATCAAACAACTTTTTACAAAGAACAACGTAAAAAACGTAACATATTGATGGATGCTGATGGAAAACCAGTGGGTGGGAAATGGACCTATGATACAGAAAATAGAAAGAAATATCCAGCAAAAAAGATTCCTCCAACCATACAGTTTCCTGATGTGGACGACTATCATCAAGAAGCAAAAAAATATGTAGAAACTCATTTCTCTAAACATTTTGGGAGCCTTAGCGCATACGCCTTATATCCAACAAGTTTTGAGGCTACAAAATCTTGGCTTCAACAATTTTTTGAGCAACGTTTTATGGAATTTGGGGTATATGAAGATGCTATCGTTTCAGAAAACTCAATATTAAACCACAGTGTATTAACCCCTATGTTGAATGTGGGATTAATTACTCCAAAAGAAATTATTGACGCCTGTTTGTTATATGCCAGCCAAAACAACATCCCTATCAATTCTACAGAAGGTTTTGTGCGTCAAATTATAGGGTGGCGAGAATTTATAAGAGGTATCTATGAGTCTCGAGGTAGTGAAGAGAGAACAACTAATTATTGGAAGTTTAACAAGAAAATTCCTGCTTCATTCTACGACGGTACAACCGGCATCCCTCCTATTGACCAAACTATTAAAAAAATATTAGAAACTGGATATTGCAACCACATAGAGCGCTTGATGATTTTAGGAAACTTCATGATGTTGTGTGAGTTTGATCCAGATGAAGTATACCGCTGGTTTATGGAGCTATTTATTGACTCCTATGACTGGGTAATGGTTACTAATGTTTACGGTATGAGTCAATTTGCAGATGGCGGCTTAATGGCAACAAAACCCTATATAAGTGGAAGTAACTATATCCTAAAAATGAGTGACTATAAAAAAGGAGAATGGCAAGCTACGTGGGATGGGCTTTTTTGGAGGTTTATGAATACCCACCGTGAGTTCTTCTTATCCAACCCTCGACTGGGTATGTTAGTAAGAATGTTTGATAAAATGCCTGTTGAAAAACAAGAGAAGCATATAGAAAATGGAGAAGCATATTTATCTAGTCTTGATTGCTAAACCTGTATTTGCTTTTTGTTTAAAAACAAAGCAAATAGTACAAACTGCTTAATAAAAACAAAAGAGTCCACAAAAAGGTTCTAAGCCAGTTTCTAGCGACCAAAGTCTTTAGCAGCTCATCACTCAAAACTCCTTTTGAGATACTAGAATGTATTGGAACAAACTGTAAAAATGTTATACCCCAAACTAAAATAATAAGCGCCAAACTTACAAGAGTATATATGTTTGGATTTGTATTTACAAGATATAAAGAGACACCAAGTTGGCCAAACATCAAAGGAATAACAATGGTAGCAAATCTTGCAGTGTATTGTTTATGCCAGGCTATTAAATTTTGCTTGTTGTAGTGAAGAAAACTAGGATATATAATACGCTGTATAATCCAGATTAAAACAAGTAAACCAAAGTCTATTACTAACCTAAGAATAATAAACTTCATTAAAAATGTCTGGTTATTTTTTTACTCAAAGGACTTATAATAGAATAATAGTGGTCTATCAATTCTCCTTTCTCGTTGACAATATATTTTTGAAAGTTCCATTTTACATTAGAATTCCTTTTACCGTTTAACGATTCACAGGTAAGCCAAGCATACAATGGATGTTGATTGCTGCCTTTTACATCAACCTTTTCAGTTATTAAAAATGTCACCCCATAATTAAGTTCGCAAAAGGATTGTATTTCAGATACATCACCAGGCTCTTGTTTCCCAAATTGATTACAAGGCACACCAATAATAACTAGGCTATCTTTATTTGTGTCATTCAATTTTTGTAAATCTTTATACTGCTTTGTAAAGCCGCATTTAGAAGCCACATTAACAAAAAGTATTTTCTTTCCTTTAAATAGTGAAAGATTAATAATCCCACCCTGTAAGGTATTGATAGTTACACCATAAATGGTAGGGATTTCTTTTTTTAAGGAAAGAGAACGATTTTTATTTGGGAGATTGAAATTCATAACATGAGAATAAATAGCTACTCATTTTAACACAAACAACTATGCAATGAATAACTCAGGTTTATTTATTTAATTTGCACTATGTATACATTTTTAATGTACTCAAAACACATGGGTGTAACATAGTATTTTACATGGGCCAAGATTAATAATAATTCAAATACTTACGCGAAGGTAATTGAAATACTAATAAACAATAGTGTGTCATAAAAAATGAGTGTTAATTACTCTTTTTTATGAGAGTAGACATCATCAATTATTGATTTAGATAGTTTTGCAATTCAACAATTTTTTCTGGAGTGTTAAACACGCCTCCATAGAAAGAAGTAACTGTAGCTGAGGTATCATCTTTTATACCACGAGATGACACACACAAGTGCTTTGCATCTATTATAACCGCTATGTTTTCAGTCTCAAGAATGGTTTTTAACTCTTCTGCAATTTGATTGGTTAAACGCTCTTGTACTTGGGGTCTTTTAGCATAGTACTGTACGATTCTATTTATTTTAGAGAGACCAATTACTTTTCCGGAAGAAATATAAGCAACGTGTGCCTTTCCTATAATTGGCACAAAATGGTGCTCGCAGTTTGAGTAAAAAGTAATGTTTTTTTCAACAAGCATTTGCTTGTATTGATATTTATTATCAAACAGGGCTACGCTTGGTTTGTTTGCTGGATTTAAACCAGAGAATATTTCATCAATATACATTTTTGCTACGCGATTAGGCGTCCCTTTTAATGAATCATCAGTGAGGTCTAAACCCATGACCTCCATGATTTCTGAGAATAAATAAGAAATTTTTTCTTTTTTTTCTGTATCAGAAAGAACAAAAGCATCCGGCCTCATGGGGGTTTTGAGTCCTGTAAAGATGTGATCATCTCCTATAGCGTCTTCAGAAAAACCCATAAAAGTGTTTTCTTTAGTAGGGGTATTCAACAAAGTTTCTTGGGGTTTCATAAAGCTTAATTTTTAATTCCAAACCAGAAGCCAATTTGGGTTGTAGTAGATTATAAATTGAAATGGCAATATTCTCTGCAGTAGGATTTACATTTTTAAATTCTTCTGTGTCAAGATTTAAGTTTTTATGATCGTACCGATCTAGGACATATTTTTTGATTAAATCTGAAAGAATTTTGGTGTCAATAACATATCCAGTTTCTGGGTCACAATGTCCAATAACTTTTACCTCTAGGTCATAATTATGGCCATGGTAATTTGGATTATTACACTTTCCAAAAATATCTTTGTTTTTTTGATCGCTCCAATTATTGTTATGTAACCGATGTGCTGCATTAAAATGCTCACAACGTACTATCGCTATTTTATTCATAAAGGTAATTTATTGAAGTAATATGGTTGGTCCCATCCACATTAAAATTATATAACAAAAGTAACAGTACTTTTTGTTTAATTTTCCTTACAAAATGTTAAACATTGTATTTTATCAATCAATACAGTAATATGTTTGAGTTTTAAAATATTTTGGTATAATTTTGCGGGTAATAATGAAAAAACAAATACAAACAATACATATTATTGGTGCAGGAATTAGTGGTTTAATTGCTGCAACTGTTTTAGAACAGTATGGCTATGCTCCTACTATTATTGAAGCAACAAATAGAGCTGGAGGAAGGGTGAAAACAGATATTGTAGATGGATATCAATTAGACCATGGCTTTCAGGTATTACTTACGGCCTACCCAGCAGCAAAAAAGTATCTAGATTTTGATTCTTTGGCGCTACAAGGCTTTTTGCCAGGAAGTGTGATTTTCAAAAATAGTACTCAAAAAATCATAGGGGATCCTATGCGAGACATATCATTATTGTTTTCTACACTATTTTCTGGAATTGGCACCATAGGTGATAAATTTAAAATACTACAATTAAACAGCAGGCTAAAGAAGAAATCTATTATAGATATCTTTTCTGAGAAAGAACAAACTACCCTATCATATTTAAAAGGTTTAGGTTTTTCTTCAGAAATAATAGAAGACTTTTTTACTCCTTTTTTTAGTGGTATTTTTCTTGAAAACAAATTAGAAACATCTAGTAGAATGTTTGAGTTTGTATATAAAATGTTTGGAGAGGGAGATGCTGCCCTACCAAAGCAGGGTATAGAAGCGATACCAAAACAATTAGTTAAAAACTTAAAAAAGACCACTTTTATATTCAACACAAAAGTAGTTGACCTTAAAAACGATACCATCAAACTTGATGCTGGAATCACAATACAAAGCGATTTTACTATCATTGCAACAGAAGCTAGTCATCTTGTTTCAAACTTAAAAAATCAATCTACCTCCTGGAAGTCTTGTGATACCCTTTATTTTGAGATGGATCATAGACAAATTAAAAAACCATTAATTGGGCTTATTGCAGGACAGCATACGCTAGTTAATAACCTTTTCTATCACACAAGTCTAGACACTGCTGTTTCACCAAAGAAGGAACTTCTATCTGTTACGGTTGTAAACAATCAAAACCTGTCTAATGAGGTACTCATTAAAGAGGTGCAAAAAGAATTAAAAGAACACTGTAACATAGAATCTTGCAAATTTATAAAGCAATATAATATCCCTATGGCTTTGCCAGATTTAAAAGACGTACGCTATGAAATGCTCCCTTCTGAAACACGACTTACAGAAACAATTTTTCTTGCTGGAGATACTCAATTAAATGGATCCTTAAATGCAGCAATGATTGCAGGAGAGAGAGCGGCACTTGAAGTTATAAACTCCTTAAAATAAAAAACCATACCTTTTAACTCATTTGCAAACAACTAACACATTTTAAAACAAAAATCCCAATAGCAAGCTATCGGGATTTTTGTTTTATACTATCGATGTGCCCTAAAGCCCACTAATATACCCACCATACATATCTTTAAAACGAATACCGTCACTCAAATTGTATTTGCTAAGCTTCTTCATTTCTACCAAGGCCCACAATATAAATTCTTTCATAAATGGAATATCATCATTAGGAGTCTCTGGGGCATATTGATGAATTAAATCATCAAGAGGCTCTATCCTATCCAGCTGCAGTTGATATTGTTGATCATCTAAAGTGTCAAGTAATTCAAAACTAGTTTGCTCAAAGAACCAATTTACAACCTCTTGATATGGATCATCATCACCTTCTTTTTGTAGCTTTTCAATCTTTGGGAAGTATTGTAAGAATTGGGTCTTTACTGCATCTGCAATTAATTGCTTTGCTACTTCATTAGCTCCTTCTTGCTCTCCTTCGTATACCAATTCTACTTTCCCTGTTATGGATGGAATGACACCCAAGAAGTCACTAAGTCGAATGGCTGTTTCTGGGTCTCCATTTTGTAAGCCTCTACGCTCTGCAGTACTCAATAAATTTTGGAAAGCAGTAATACTTAATCGTGCACTAACACCACTCTTAGAGTCTATAAATTCACTTTCACGAGCCTCAAAACTTATTTGCTCTAGAATATCTTTTGCTAATTCTGGAACATAAACATTTTCTTTCTCAGCTGCTGCAACCGCAGTTTCTTGGGCCGTTATACTTCTTGCTATTTCAAGAGTTTCTGGATAATGAGTTAATATCTGCGAGCCTATTCTGTCTTTTAAAGGTGTTACAATACTACCTCGATTGGTATAATCTTCTGGGTTGGCAGTAAATACAAATTGTATATCAAGTGGTAATCGCAAAGCAAAACCTCTAATTTGCACATCACCCTCCTGTAAAATATTAAACAATGCTACTTGGATACGTGCTTGTAAATCTGGCAATTCATTGATCACAAAAATACATCGATTGGCCCTGGGTATCATACCAAAGTGAATCACTCTGTCATCTGCATAGCTCAGTTTCAAATTGGCAGCTTTAATAGGGTCTACATCACCAATAATATCGGCAACTGTCACATCTGGTGTTGCTAATTTTTCAGAGAAACGCAAATCACGATGCAACCATGTAATTGGAGTGGCGTCTTTTTTCTCTGAAATCAAATTTTGTGCATGCCTAGAAATCGGTTGAAAAGGGTCATCATTAATTTCACTACCAGCTACTACTGGTATATATTCATCCAACAAAGTCACCATTTGTCGTGCTAAACGTGTTTTTGCTTGCCCTCTTAAACCTAATAAATTAATATTATGCTTAGACAATATTGCACGTTCCAGCTCTGGTATTACCGTATGTTCATAGCCATGTATGCCTTCAAAAACAGTTTCTTTTTTTAGTAGTTTTTCAAGCAAGTTTCTTCGCAATTCATCTTTAATAGATTTGTATTGATATCCCGCCTTTTTAAGGGCTCCGAAAGTTGTAATATTTTGTATGTCCATGTTTGTGCGCCTTCGCGTGTATTTTTTATTATTTTAAAACCAAATCACTATCTAAGCTTTCGTTTTCTATTGTTTTCATAATCTGTAAAAATCATCTCTCCCAGTCCTTGAAGCCCAGTATAAAAAGCTTTTCCTTGATTGGCCTCCGTAAATCGGTCTACAAATTGTTGTAAATAAGGATCACTAGCTATCATAAAAGTGGTAATAGGAATATGTAACTTTCTTGCTTGTGCTGCCATCATATAGCACTTGTTCACGATATGTTCATCCAAACCATTACTGTTTTTATAGTAGCGACCGTCTGGCAAACGCAAACAACTTGGCTTGCCGTCTGTTATCATAAAGATTTGCTTGTTGGTATTGCGCTTACGTCGCAGCATATCCATAGCCAGTTGTAAACCTGCTACCGTATTGGTGTGATAAGGACCTACATTTAAATAGGGTAAATCTTTAATTTTAATAGGCCAGGCATCATTTCCAAAGACCAAAATATCTAGCGTATCTTTTGGGTATCTTGTGGTAATTAATTCACTTAACGCCATGGCCACTTTCTTGGCAGGTGTAATTCTATCTTCACCATACAAAATCATGGAGTGACTAATGTCAATCATAAGCACGGTACTCATTTGAGACTTATGCATGGACTCTTCTACAACCAGATCGTTTTCCGTCAAGCGGAAATCTCCAATACCATTATTAATTTGAGCATTTTTAATACTCTCGGTCATAGATATTTGATCCATTGCATCTCCAAATTGGTAGTCTCTAAAATCTCCAGATTGCTCATCACCTGTGCCAAGGTATTTAGTTTTGTGGTTTCCTTGTCCAGAACGCTTGATGTTTCCGAAGATTTGCTCTAATGCACGCTTTCTAAGAGATCTTTCCAGTTTTTCAGTAATAGATAATTTTGCTTGTCCATCTCCAGTTCCAGAGGTACCATCTTGTTCAAATTCTTCTCTTATAAAGCCGCGATCTTTTAATTCTTGAATAAAATCGTCAATCGTGTAATCTTCTGTAGTTATTTCATATTCTGTATCAAGCTGGCGTAACCAATCTATCGCCTCGTCAAAATCACCAGATGTATGGGTTATGAGTTCCTGAAAAACACCAAACAAGCGATCAAAAATTGACTGCTCTTCTGGGGTGTGCTTCGTAAATACAAATCCTGATTTTTTATGTTGATATTTGATGTTTTTTGAAGGCTTATTCATACCTATAAAATTACAGCTTATTCTGTACACACAAAAAACAGAAACGTTAAACTGATATTAAAAAACCAATACCTACTTACAACAAAACTTTAAGGCTTTTTTAAGAAAGCAAACCCTAATAAAACCTTTTGGTTTACTATATTTATTTATAATTATTTTATGTAAAAACAAGCCATGAAAAAAAGTTTACTATTGATGCTTTTTTGCATCTCAGCAACACTACCCTCACAAGAACTAACAACAGACCTTCTAAAGGATATGCACCCCAGAAATATAGGCCCAGGGGGTATGTCTGGCCGTGTAACCTCTATAGATGTTGTTACCAACAACCCAGATATAATGTATGTGGGTACTGCCTCTGGTGGTTTATGGAAATCTAATAGTGGAGGTATTACTTGGGAGCCTATTTTTGATCATGAAAAAACGGCCTCAATTGGCGCTGTAGCTATTCAACAATCTAACCCTTCTGTACTTTGGGTTGGAACAGGAGAAGGAAACCCTAGAAATAGCTTAAACGGTGGTTATGGCGTGTATAAGTCTTTAAACGGTGGTCGTTCTTGGACTTCTATGGGGCTAGAAAACACACGTCACATTCATAAAATAATCATAGACCCTACCAACCCAGATGTGGTTTATGTTGGTGCTATTGGTTCTCCTTGGGGTGTTCACCAGCAACGTGGTATTTATAAAACAAGTGACGGAGGTGACACTTGGGAGCGTATCTTATTTCAAAATAAAAAAACGGGTGTTGCAGATATGGTGATGGATCCAAGCAATCCAAACAAGATTATAGTCGCTATGTGGGAACACAAAAGAGACCCTTGGTTTTTTAAATCTGGAGGAGAAGGATCAGGGATCTTTGTCACACACGATGCAGGAAAAACCTGGGAAGAGCGCACACACAAAGACGGGCTTCCAAAAGGATCATTAGGCCGTATTGGTTTGGCCATCGCTCCAAACAAACCAAACATTGTGTATGCACTTGTTGAGGCAAAAAAAAATGCATTATATAAAAGTACCGATGGAGGATTTACCTGGGAAAAAACCAATGACAAAAGCGATATTGGAAACAGACCTTTTTATTACAGTGACATCTTTGTAGATCCACAAAATGAAAATCGTGTGTATTCTGTCTTTACCTATGTTAATGTGAGTGAAGATGGCGGTAAAAACTTTAACCAACTTATGCCTGCCTATGGTGTTGATAATGGCGTTCATCCAGATCATCACGCATGGTGGATTCATCCTACCAACGGCAACTTTATGATTGATGGTAACGATGGAGGTATGAACATTACTAGAGATGGTGGAAAAACTTGGCGTTTTATAGGAAACCTACCAGTAGCGCAATTCTATCATATCAATGTAGATAATGAGTTTCCTTATAATGTATATGGGGGCATGCAAGACAATGGTAGCTGGAGAGGTCCAGCATATGTATGGAAAGATCAAGGTATTAGAAACAGCTATTGGCAAGAAATTAGTTTTGGTGATGGTTTTGATGTCATTCCAGATAGAGATAACAGTAGATATGGCTGGAGCATGAGTCAACAAGGTTTTGTTAGTAGATATGACCACATCACAGGAAACAACTATACGGTAAAACCTACCCATAAAGACCCAGATATTACCTTACGTTTTAATTGGAACAGCGCTATTAATATAGACCCTTTTGATACAAGCACCATTTATTTTGGAAGCCAGTTTGTACACAAATCTATAGACAAAGGTTTGACATGGTCAGTTATTTCTCCAGACCTAAGCACCAATGATCCCGAAAAACAAAAACAAAGCGAAAGTGGTGGATTAACCATGGACGCTACCGGCGCTGAGAACCACACTACTATTTTAGTAATTGAACCATCTGCTGTAGAGAAAGATGTATTATATGTAGGCACAGATGATGGACGTGTACACGTGAGTATCAATGGAGGGATATCTTGGGAAGAAATTTCAAAACTACCTGGACTGCCACAAGGAAGTTGGATTACACAAATAAAAGCTAGTAAAAACACCAAGGGAGAAGCGCTATTAGTAGCCAATAATTACAGGAGATTTGATTATAATGCTTATGCATATCGCACCATAAATTACGGTCGATCTTGGTCTAGAATTGTAAATGAAACAGACACACAGAGCTATGCACTTTGTATTATTGAAGACCCTCAAGAAAAAAACTTACTGTTTTTAGGTACAGATGATGGACTATATTATAGTACCACTGCAGGAGAGACATGGACAAAGTGGACTCATGGCTTCCCGACAGTATCTGTAAAAGACTTGGTCATCCAAGAGCGTGAAAACGACTTAGTGATTGGCACCTTTGGCCGTGCTGCATGGGTCTTGGATGATATTAGCCCCCTTAGAGCTATTGCTGAAGATGCGCGTGTTTTAGAAGAAAGGCTAAAAGTCTTTTCTCCCCCAACAGCATACCAAGTGTCCTACCAACAACCTACAGGAAGTAGGTTTGGTGCAGATGCTATGTACCAAGGAGAAAACAGAGCATTTGGAGCCCATATTAGCTATTGGTATAAAGCACCACCTGCAGAAAACAAAGTTGATCAACAAAAAGAAATTGATGCCGATGAGCTAAAGACTTCAGGTCCTTCAAAAGATTCTATTTACATGAAAATTTATGATGGAGATCGATTAATACGCTCGCTCAAAACAAAGACTCCAGATAGCTCTGGTATTTACAAATGGACATGGTACATGAATGAAGCTGGTGGAGATAGCCCCTCAAGAAAAATAAGAAAAAGAAAAAATGAGCCAAGGGGCAGCAAAGTTAAACCAGGGATCTATAAAATAGTGCTATCAAATAACGGGATAAGCACACAAACACGCATCACTATTGCTAGCGATCCTAGAGTAGATGTCTCACAAAAGGCAATAGACGAAGGCTACACAAATGCTAAAACCATTCAAGCAATGACACAAGTAGCTGCAGATGCTGTAAAACAATTGGTAGAAAGTAAAAACGCGGTGTCTAGTTTTAGTAAAACTCTTAAAAAAGAAGATAAAATTGTACATAAAGAGGCCATTACTGCGAGTACAAAAATTTTAGAAACAATTGAAAACCTTATCACACTATACATCGGCAAAGAAGACAAACGCCAAGGAATTACTAGAAACCCAGAAGTTACAGTAATCAATAGAATTAGAGCTGCGCGATGGTATGGTAGCAGTCGTCCAAACGGGATGACTCAAACCGAAGTTGTTTTGTTACAACATGCCAAAAACCAGTTAAATGATGCACTTAAAAAAACCAATACTTTTTTCAACAAAGATTGGTTAGCCTATCAAGACGAAATGAATGCAGTAAATACCAAGCTATTTAAAGAGACCAAGATTTTTAATATGAACTAATTTGAGTATTGCCTCATTACTAAAAAGATGATAGTTGATACTTTTTAGTAGGTAAACACGAATGGCTATGCACCTACTTTGCGAAGCCGCTATTTATGGCTTACTTCTCTTAGTACTAATGCCCTGACCTTAAAAATAAAAAACATGAAAAAAAATATTGCCCTATTGCTTGTAACCCTACTATCAATTCAATACACAAACGCTCAACAAGATGGTCAAGATGATCTTGGATCTTGGTTTATGTTCTTCGGAAACACTAGACTCTCAGACCGTATAAGTATAAGTCCAGAGGTACAATACAGGACCTATGAGTTTGGATCAAATTTCAATCAATTATTAATACGATCTGGTATTAATTGGCATCTTAACAAAAACACAACAGCTACCTTAGGGTATGGCTATATCACCACAGATGGAACCTTTGAAGAGCCAACTGGAGAAAGCAATACTATAGAACATAGACTCTATGGACAGTTTACTAGTAAAAACACTTTAGGGAAATTTAAAACAACACATCGCTATAGGCTTGAACAGCGTTTTATAGACAGTGAAGCCTCATCAAGTAATACTCAATACAGAGCGCGTTACCTAGTAAGGATTACCTACCCAATTACAGAAACTTGGTTTATATCTGCTTATGATGAAGTTTTTATCAATCTACAGGAGCCGGTTTTTAGTCAAAATAGATTGTATGCAGCACTTGGGTATGTCATTAATAAAAACATAGTAACACAGGTTGGCTATTTAAAAAATCATTTTACAGGTAAGCATTACGATCGTCTTCAAATAGGGATCTGGTATAAACTCGATCTCAGAAAAAACTAGGCTTCTTTTTTTATGACAATAGGTTAAATTGTATCTTAGCCTTAAATTAATATCCAAAAACATAATAATGAAAAAATATATAATTCTATCATTACTTACATCAATGATAATTACAGGGTGTAAAAACGAAACAAAAAAAGATATAGAAACAAAAGAAGTTCAACCCCTGCAAATGGTTTCTAAACAAAGTAATGACAATAAGAGTTTGAAAGTAATACTAAAACCTAAAGGAAAAAGAATTTCTAAAGGGATTGTAAACTTCCTTCAAAACGGTAAGATGGTAACTCTTAAAGCCAAAGTAAAAGGACTTACTCCAGGAATGCATGCAATACACATACATGAAAAAGCAGACTGTTCATCAGCAGATGGAAAATCTGCAGGAGGACACTGGAACCCTACATTTGAAGAACATGGAAAATGGGGAAGTGAAAATGGGTATCATAAAGGAGATATTGGAAACTTCATGGTAGAAGAAGATGGCACAGGAGGAATTAAAATGACTACCGATGCTTGGTGTATTGGTTGTGATGATCAAACAAAAAATATAGTAGGTAAAGCAATTATCATACATCAAGGAGAAGATGACTTTACGTCTCAACCTTCTGGCGCGGCCGGGGCAAGAGTAAGTTGTGGTGGTATTATTGAATAATAAAACACATAAAAAGCAAAAAACGCTTTACAAATTTGTAAAGCGTTTTTTTATATATAATTTAAAAAAAATTCATAAAAAAAGGCAAGCTACCTACATCACACTGCTACGACCATTTACCCTTGCTGCGTTCCCGCCCTGGGGGATTCTACAGGAGCTAGTTGTGTAGGACTTGCCAAGTGCAAATATACTCCATTTTGTAATTTTGCAAACTATTTTTAAGAATCATTTATAATAAATATCTTGCCATAAATTTTAAAATACTAAACACGTACTATGAAATGCTCTAACTTCTTTATTGTTTTACTTTTAGCAATTTTAATCACTGGCTGCGGTAGTAAAAATCAAGACCCAAATACATTGTTCTTATTAGAAATTGAAGGCAATAAAAAAGCCATTTCAGCATCAGAAACAATAAATTTCACTGTAAAAAGTAAAAAAGGAAATAACATTGATGCTATTACATATTATGTAAACAAGAAAGAAGCAACAATAAACGCAGCGCTTAAGGGAAGTTTTAATTTTTCAGACCAAAAACTGGGTAGCAAGACTATTAGTGCCAAAATAGTAAGTGATGGTGTAACCTATAGTGTTTCAAAAATAATTACGGTACTCGCCCCACAAAAACCAATATTGTATGATTATAGAATTCTAGAAACCTATCCTCATGATATTAATGCATACACACAGGGATTAGAATTTGTAGGTGATGTCTTGTATGAAAGTACGGGGCAATATAGTGCTTCATCACTACGAAAAACAAATTACAAGACTGGAGTGGTAGAAAAAAACATCTCACTTGAAAATCAATATTTTGGGGAAGGACTTACTATTTTAAAAGATAGGCTATATCAACTTACTTGGAGAGAACGCCTTGGGTTTATATACAACTTAAAGACTTTAGAGAAGACAGGTACTTTTGCATATAATAAAAGTAAACAAGGGTGGGGGCTTTGCAATGATGGCACCTCCTTATATAAAAGTGATGGAACTAGTAAAATATGGAAACTCAATGGCGAAACCTTGGCAGAAGAAGACTATATAGAAATGTATACAAACAACAGTAAAATTGATTCTGTAAATGAGCTTGAATGGATTGATGGAGCTATTTATGCCAATATTTATAAGAAAGATGCTATTGCTATAGTAGACCCTAATAATGGAGCAATAATGGGTGTCATAAACCTCAAGGGGCTAAAAAAGAAAGTAACACAGCACAACAAACTAGATGTATTAAATGGTATTGCCTCCAAAGGAGAGCCTAACATCATTTATGTAACAGGTAAAAACTGGGACAAGCTTTTTAAGATTGAATTTTTTTTAAAAGAGTAACATTAAAAATAAAAAGCAATAACACGAAAGTAAAAAGTGGCTTGCTTGGCAAAGATTTGAAGCAAGGGCCAAATCTTTACTTTTTTACAATATTACACCCAATAAAAAGTTATATTTTTATCAAAACTTTTCTTTTATGAGGTATGCGTATGGCTTGGTGTTATTTTGCTCTATTATTTTATGGAGTTCTTGCCGCAATGATTTTGAAACCGTTCCTAACACAGGAAATCTTGAATTCTCTAGGGATACAGTTTTTTTAGATACTATTTTCACTAACATAGGTTCTAGCACCTACAACCTTAAAGTTTACAACCGCAGTGACGATGATATCACCATACCTTCCATACGTTTGGGAGATGGAGAGAACTCTCAATATCGCTTAAATGTAGATGGCCTTCCTGGTAAAACCTTTAATGATATAAATATTTTAGCAAATGACAGCATTTTTGTCTTTGTAGAAACTACTCTTGACATAGATAACCTACCAGGAGGTGGCTTTGAGTTTTTATATGAAGATCAAATACAATTTGACACCGCAGGAAATCAACAAAATATAGCATTAATTACCTTGGTGAAAGATGCCATATTCTTGTTTCCTGAAGACCTAGGAAATGGTATGTTTGAAACCCTAACCCTAGGAAGTGGAGAAGATGCCCTTGAAATAGAAGGGTTTTTCTTAGACACTACAGAATTAAACTTCACCAATGAAAAACCATATATTATCTATGGTTATGCTGCTGTCCCGCCAGGAGAGGAACTTATTATAGATCCTGGTGCACGTGTGCATTTTCATAACAATAGTGGTCTTTTGGTGGCTAATACTGCTTCTATAAAAGCAAATGGAGTACAAAGTGTAGACCTTGATGCCATGGAAGGAGAAATCATATTTGAAAGTGACAGACTGGAACCTTTGTTTGCTGATGTACCTGGACAATGGGGTACCATTTGGTGTACCGCTGGAAGTACTAATAATGAATTTAATTTTACTACCATTAAAAATGCTTCTGTCGGGATATTGATGGACAGCAATGATGGAGACAGAACACTAAGTCTTAGAAACACACAAATTTATAATTCTTCAAACATTGGTTTATTGGCAA
The DNA here is from genome assembly GCA_913048115.1 of uncultured Flavobacteriaceae bacterium. Classification (GTDB taxonomy): domain Bacteria; phylum Bacteroidota; class Bacteroidia; order Flavobacteriales; family Flavobacteriaceae; genus Patiriisocius. The sequence continues at coordinate 129,664 of CAJWVI010000002.1, forward strand.
GAACCGGTGATGTGTATGGTGAAAACCTAGTGATTAACAATAGCGGCCTGTCAAGCTTAGTATTATCCTTAGGAGGAAGCTACACCTTTAACCATTGCTCTTTTGTAAACTATTGGTCTAATGGTTTTAGATCATTCCCTGCAGTACAAATAGATAATGGTACAGAAAATGAAAATGGTGTTTTTTCTTTTCCGTTAACCCAAGCAAATTTTAATAATTGCATCATATATGGTAGTGAAAATATAGAGCTGGGTTTATTTCCTATAGATCAGAGTACGCCGTTTAATGTTTCACTTAATAATACCTTATTGCGTTTTAATGATACCAATAATAGTTTTGAGGGAAACCCTTTATATGAGTTTAATAATACGGTGGTATTAAATATAGATCCTGCATTTCAAGACTCTGGAGCAAATAACTTTAATATAGAACAAAATATATCTGGAGCAGAAGCCATAGGGAATTCTAGTACTGGAGCCATAGTACCTATAGACTTAAACGGAACCAATAGAGCAACACCTCCAGATGCTGGTGCTTATCAAAGCATAGCGTTTCCTCCAGAAGGATAAACTTATACCACATTAAAAAAGCGATATGGAACATTCCATATCGCTTTTTTTACCTCTATTTTTAAAGTGTCTTGGTAAAGAGATTAAAGAAATAGTTCGTCTGTAATTCGTTATGACACAAATAAAGGTCTGTGGCTCATCATGCCATTTACCATAATAGCAATTTCATCTAGTTTGCTGTCATTTTCATGATGTGTAATAGCAGCGTCAATAAAATCTACAATTTGCTGCATATCGCTTTCTTTAAGACCACGAGTAGTAACTGCTGCTGTACCAATGCGTATTCCGCTTGTTACAAAAGGTGATTTATCATCAAAGGGTACCATGTTTTTATTTACGGTAATATCTGCTTTACCCAATGCGGCTTCTGCATCTTTACCAGTGATATCTTTATTACGCAAATCAATAAGCATCATATGGTTATCTGTTCCTCCACTAATAATTTTATATCCTTTTTGCACAAAAGCTTCGGCCATAACAGCTGCATTCTTTTTTACTTGAATCATGTAATGTAAAAACTCATCGGTGAGAGCTTCTCCAAAAGCAATTGCTTTTGCGGCAATAATATGCTCTAAAGGTCCTCCTTGATTTCCTGGAAAAATACCACTATCCAACAAAGAAGACATCATGCGCTTCTTACCACTCTTTAGTGTAATACCAAAAGGGTTTTCAAAATCTTTACCCATCAAGATCAAACCGCCACGAGGTCCACGAAGGGTCTTGTGTGTTGTTGTTGTAATAACATGACAATGTGGTACAGGATCTGCAATAATACCTTTGGCAATTAAACCAGCTGGGTGTGCGATGTCTGCCAATAATATAGCACCAACTTTATCTGCTATAGCTCTAAAACGCTTGTAATCTATTTCACGAGAATAGGCAGAGGCTCCAGCAATAATCATTTTAGGCTGCTCTTTAATAGCTATGGCCTCAATTTTATCATAATCAAGCATTCCAGTTTCTTCTTCTACACCATAAAACACAGGGTTGTATAATCTACCACTAAAATTCACTGGGCTTCCGTGGGTTAAATGTCCTCCATGTGATAAATCAAAGCCTAAAAATGTATCCCCAGGTTTTAAACAGGCATGAAAAACCGCTGTATTGGCTTGAGAACCACTATGAGGTTGTACGTTTGCATAGTCAGCACCAAATAAAGCTTTGGCTCTATCAATGGCTATTTGTTCTACCTCATCTACAATTTCACAACCACCATAATAGCGTTTACCAGGATATCCTTCTGCGTATTTATTGGTAAGTACAGAACCCGCTGCGTCCATTACTTGTTGGCTAGCAAAATTCTCTGAGGCAATAAGCTCTAAACCGTCTAATTGGCGCTCATGTTCTGCTTGAATCAATTCAAATATTTGTTCGTCTCTTTTCATATTTGTAGGTATAATACTAGAAATTTTTAATTTTTTTAATGCCTTCTGAAATTTTTAAATGTCAAAAAAAACCGATTCAACAACACTTAATTAGACCTTATTGTGTTTAAATATTTCAGAAGAAAAAAACAGCAAAATAATCTTTGTGTTAATTAAAGATCAAAAATAGTAAAAGCAATCGTTACCTATTCTTAAAATTATATATTTGATGTAGATTTTACTAACAGAAATTAACAACTATGCCATTAACTGCAAACGACCCTACTAGAATATCTTGGATTGATGTTCCACACAACAGTGATTTCCCTATTCAAAACATTCCATTTGGTGTGTTTTTAACCCGTGATGACATCATTACCATTGGCACACGTATTGGTGATACCACCATAGATTTAGGTGCTTTACACCAGCTTGGGTATTTTAAAGGAATTGAACTAACAGATGATATTTTCTTGCAAGATAGTTTGAATGATTTTATTGCAGATGGCCGTAAAACATGGCGTTTGGTTCGAAATAGAATTAGTGATATTTTCTTAAAAAGCAATCAAGAATTACAAACCAATAGAGCGCATTGTGATAAAATATTATTTGCACTAGATCAAATTGAAATGCAACTTCCTGTTGATGTTGGAGATTACACAGACTTCTACGCAAGTAAAGAACATGCTACCAACGTGGGTAGTTTATTTAGAGATCCAGAAAATGCATTATTACCAAACTGGTTGCACATCCCTATTGGATACCATGGTAGAAGTTCTTCGATCATTCCATCAGGTACTCCAGTGCGCAGACCTTATGGACAAACCAGACCAGCAGAGGATGGCGTTCCAGGATTTGGCCCTAGTAAATTATTAGATTTTGAACTAGAGATGGCCTTTATTACTACAGACGCTAATGATTTAGGGAAACGAGTACCTATTCAAGAGGCAGAAGATTATATTTTTGGATTGGTACAATTTAATGACTGGAGTGCACGAGATATCCAGGCCTGGGAGTATGTTCCTCTTGGACCCTTTTTAGGAAAGAGTTTTGCCTCCACTATTTCACCTTGGATTGTAACACTAGATGCGCTAGAGCCTTTTAGAACTAATGGACCAAAACAAGAACCCACTCCACTACCCTACCTTAAGCAAACTGGAGCCATGAATTTTGATATAAATCTTGAGGCTTCTATACAACCCAAAGGTGGCCAAGAAACAGTAGTCTGTAAATCAAACTTTAAATACATGTACTGGTCAATGGCCCAACAATTAACACACCATACCTTAAATGGATGTAACCTCAGAAGTGGTGATATGATGGGAAGCGGAACCATCTCTGGACCTACCAAAGATAGTTACGGCTCTATGTTAGAACTTACCTGGAAAGGTCAAAACCCTTTACAATTAAAAGACGGTACCAAGCGTAAATTTATTAACGATGGGGATACTGTGAAAATGCGTGCCTACTGCCAGAAAGATGGATTACGTATTGGTTTTGGTACTTGTGATGGTGAAGTTTTACCAGCGATAGAATAAAATAATATACCGTATCAGTAAAAAAAGGGTGCCATTATATGACACCCTTTTTTTATTCTAACCAAATCTTAAAATCTTTCACGCGCTCTCTAGCTACGATGACTTCTTGTTCTTTATAGCTATTGAGTTTTATTTGTAAACGTGAATTGGTGTAGGAAATAATATCTTTAATTTCATTCACGTTGATATAAAATTTACGGCTAATTCTAAAAAAGGTTTTAGGCTCTAATTCTTCTTCTAAGAGTTCTAGAGTGGTATCCAACAAATAGTCTCTACCAGCTACAGTATGTGCGTAGGTACCTTTGTTTTCACTGTAGAAACATTCTATTTCGTCTACAGGAATCATTTTAATGTGCTGCCCTATTTTGGTTGTATAGCGTTTTTTATATTCGCGTACTACAGGATTGGTAAGTAGCTTTTTAATATCATCAAAATTAAGCGCTACAGGTTGCATTTTGGATTGTACTTTTTTATACTGTACCACCGCTGCTTGTAATTCTACCTCATCGATTGGCTTTAGCAAATAATCTATACTATTTAGTTTAAAAGCTTGCAATGCATATTCATCAAAAGCTGTGGTAAATATGATGGCGCTATTGACAGTAACCACTTCAAAAATTTCAAAAGACAAGCCGTCACTCAACTGAATATCTAAAAAAATAAGATCTGGATGTTCATTCTCTTGAAACCAAGCGATGGCTTCCTCAACGCTATGTAACATTGTAGCTACGGTAACATCAATTTTGTCCAGCATGCGTTGCAATCTTCGCGCCGAGGGTCTTTCATCTTCAATAATAAGTACGTGCATGTAATAAGTTAAATATCGTTGATTCTATTAAAAACCAACATTGTTTCTTTTGTTATTTTCTTTGGCGACAAACTCTTTCATTTTACGTTCTTCCCAATTTTTCAAAAAGGGAAAATCAAATATAAATACCGCATGAATAAATAAACCAATACCCCAAAAAATTGCTGTGGAAAAGGTGTTAAATTTCATCCATTTAAAAAAATTAGGATCGCTAATATTAGTAATACCATCCAAGGCTCTATAGATATTTACACAAATAAAAACACAATTAATAACAAGGTATATAGCTAGGTGATTATAAAAACCTTTCAGTTTTTTTACGCGTTCTTTTGCCCTTCTTCTTTTTGAATTTGTTGTTTTTATTTCCATGATTAAAAACGTTTTGATGGTTTGTTATCCTCATGAGGCTCTTTGTCTTTATCCATAAATTCTTTCATTTTACGCGCTTCCCAATCATCTCCTAGAAATGGATTCCATTCAAAGGCTTTGGCTGCGTGAAAAAAGACCCCTATACCCCAACCAAATGCTGCCCATAAAAACCAAGCGTTTCTCCATTCATTGGTATAATAGTTTAATCCTGCCAATAGGCTTATAAAGACTACATAAGAGAGTAAACTCATGTAAAACTTCTTGATTACTATCACACGCTTTTTTGCTCTATAATATTTTTCGTCTTTGTTAAATGGTTCCATAATGGTGTTTATTTAAATTGATAGTATAAAGATAAAAAAGTAGCCTCTATTCTGAAATTTTAAAACTCCCAACTGTTGTTTTTTAGAGCTCAATTGTAAGAGGGATTAACCTTTCCGAAACATCCCTAATAGAGATCATCTTTATCCATCATTTCTTTAATCTTTCTATGCTCCCAGCCTTTACCAAATGGGCTCCACTCAAAGGTATCACTGGCATGTCCTAAAATACCTAGCCCCCAACCACAAATTGGAAATAAAAACCAAGGCACACTAACATTTGATTGGTACCACAGCAAAACAAATACGGGAATAAACAAACAGTAAATAATAAAGTGCGCATAAAATCCTTTGAGTTTGTCTAAGCGTTCTTTGGCGAGTTCGTATTTTTTATCTGAGATATAAGTGTCTTGTGAATACATGGTTTTATGAGTTTTTGAAAGCATCGGTATCGCTATGCTAAATTCCTGGGCTGTTTTACTAATTAATACGGGTTTTTGTGTAAGCAACTTGTAGCGCTGTGTAATGTTTTGTAAACCCACTCCACTACTATCTTTTATAATCTGTTTGGGTTGTACATTATTTTTTACAACCAAATTCCCGTTGCGTTCTTCTATGGTAATATATAATTTATTTTTAGGGGTTACTTGATTATGTTTTACAGCGTTTTCTAATAACAACTGTAATGCCAAGGGTACGACTTTTGCATCTGGGTTTGAAAGCTTTGTAGGCATTGAGAACACAATACTATCCTCAAATCGCATCGCAATAAGTGACATATAAAGCTGTGCGAATTTTAATTCTTCAGCCACCGTAACCACATCTTTATTTTTTTGCTCCAACACATAGCGATATACTTTAGAGAGTGCTGTCGTAAATTTTGTAGCTGCTTCTGGGTTTTCTTCTATTAAACTGGTGAGCACATTTAAACTATTAAATAAAAAATGTGGATCTAATTGATTCTTTAAAGCATCGAATTGAGCTGATGCCGTTCCAGCAATTATCTTTTGCTCTTGTACTTTAGATTCCTGCTTATACTTATAATAATAAAAAGCATAAAAGATAGAAACAACTACGGCAGATATAATTAACGCAAGATAATAATATTCAATTTTTTCATTGGCTATAAAATGTGCTAAAGAAACTTCGGAAATAATAACTTTAGTAAACAAACGCAGTAATACTATAGAAATAAGGGTAACACAAATACCTCCAAAAACAGCTTTAAAAAGATTTTTAATTAAAAATAAATCATTTTTATATTTTCTAATTAAAAAATCATTAAAAAAACTATTCGTTAAATAAAGTACGATGCTAAATAATTGATTGATTGCAAAACTATGTACTAAACCACTGATAGTAAATTCATTATACCCATTGATGTATTGGATTAATGATAATACAAGAAATATAAGCATTCCTATAAAAAATGCTTTTGCGAGGTGTTTTCCAAAGTTTATAATCATTACTTACCACAATTTTGTTGTTGTACTTCTATAGCGTGTTTTTGACCACCAGAGGGGTGTAAATCACTCTCGGGTATAAAGGTTTCAAATAAACCTATGGCTCGACTTACTTCATTACAATAGGCAGAAACATCACCACCAAAAAATTTGGCGCTTCCTATATCCCACTCTGCTCTCCCTAATACCACTCTTGGATTATTAGCGGCAATGACTGCTGCTTTTTGATATAGATCTGCAACTTTACCTGCGTACTGCATGCCGTATGTTTGCCCATCAAAAGCTACCCAAGCGGTATAATATTGTGCTTCTAATACTATAATCTCTGCATTAGACATTCCTCCGCTATTGGTTTTAGAAATATTGAGTAAAGTTAATGCTTTTGCCATGGTAGCGGTAAAGGCTGTTTTATCTTTTTCATTAAATCCAGAAAAAACTAAAATCTGACTGGCATAAAAACTAGGAAGCCACTTGGTAGTCTCTACACTGGCAATACGCTCAAATAATTGCAAAGCTTCTTGAGGTTTTTCTGCTTGCCATAAAGCTAGTGCTTTTTGCATGCCTGTTTCGTACTTGTTCTGTGCTGCTGCACTAAAACCTATAAAGTATAGTATGATGTAAAAAATTGATTTCATATTATAGGTTGGTATTTGTTAAAATTACATAGAAATTATTTGACGAATCACTTTTCCACCTCTTACTTCAAACTTGGCATCTTCCCAAGAAAGTGGTCCAAATCTTGCTGGTGCATTATTAGAACTTGCGATCCCCTCTAAAGGATAAAAACCCATCTTCAAGTTGAGTTTACCATCATTGTTTGCATCATGAACCGCCGAAACAGCATAGAATCCATCTGGAATATCTGTAAAAGAGATTACGGCTGTGTTATTTTTAACACCAACGACATCGCCTTTATAAGGGGTGTTTAAAAACTTGACTTCGCTATCATACAAGCCAATAAGGGCAGTGCCTTGATTAGATTCAAAATCAGTAATGGTTATTTCAATGGTATTGACTTGCGCTTGCAAAATTAGACTTGTAAAAAACAAACTTAAAAAAGTGATGACTGTTTGCATAATTTCTGAAATTTTAGGGGTTTAACATTTTGATAGCTCAAAGATGCTACAATACTCCCTTTTTTAAAATTGTTTTAGAGTGAACTGTTGGATCTTGACACTGAATTGTAAAAGGAGGCGCTTTTATTTTTCAAGGCCTCTTTCCCTTAAAGTACATTTAATAGCGTATTGGCTTGTTTTATATAAAGGGGTATCTTTAACAAAAAATACATTCATGAAAAATTTATATTTCTTACTCATAGCGGTATTGTTTAGTGTAACAGCCAA
>CAJWVI010000003.1 GCA_913048115.1 uncultured Flavobacteriaceae bacterium
AAGACATATCTCCTTCTATGCCGTCAATAGGGTAGGTTTTTATCTCTCCTTTTGCATTTGCATTTTTTTGACGCCAAATTTTAAGTGTAAGTTTCATCTGTATCTTATTTATATGAACGTGTTTTTAATTCTATATTCTCAAAAATTAATGTTTCTTTATGCAGTACAGCATCGTTTGGTGCCCCCTTATATTCCCAGGCAGAAACATACTTGAAGTTTATATCATCTCTAAGGGCTTCTCCTTTTTGAGCGCCCTCTTGCTCTACGCTCTCTTCTCTAAAGTGACCTCCGCAGGATTCGTTTCTATCTAAAGCATCTTTAGCGAACAGTTCTCCTAGTTCTAGGAAGTCTGCCACACGACCTGCTTTTTCAAGTTCTTGATTTAAAGTGTCTTTTGTGCCGGGAACCTTTACATTGTTCCAAAAGTCTTCTCTCAATGCTGAAATTTCTTTAATAGCAGATTCTAGATCTTTTGCATTACGAGACATTCCACACTTATTCCACATAATCTTACCTAACTTCTTGTGGTAATAATCTACAGAACGCGCTCCAGAGCCACCCATCAATTTATTAATACGGTCTTGAACTTCTTTTTCTGCTTGGTCAAACTCTTTGGTGTCTGTTGGTATTTCACCAGTTCTAATATCTTTAGAAAGGTAATCACCAATAGTGTATGGTAATACAAAATAACCATCTGCCAGTCCTTGCATTAAGGCTGAAGCTCCAAGTCTGTTTGCACCGTGGTCAGAGAAATTTGCTTCTCCAGTTGCGTATAATCCTTCAACAGTAGTTTGCAGGTTGTAATCTACCCAGAGACCTCCCATAGTATAGTGTACCGCCGGGTAAATCATCATAGGAGTTTTGTAAGGGTTTTCATCTACAATCTTCTCATACATCTGGAAAAGGTTCCCGTATTTGTTTTCAATTACGGCAGCACCCATTTTGTATATATCTGCTTCAGAAGGATTGTTGATTTTTTCTATTAATGCTTTTTCTTTCCCGTAACGTTCAATAGCGCTTGAGAAATCAAGGTATACTGCCTCCCCTGTTTTGTTTACTCCAAAGCCAGCATCACAACATTCTTTTGCTGCCCTGGATGCAACATCACGAGGCACTAAATTACCAAAGGCAGGGTACCTTCTCTCAAGGTAGTAATCTCTGTCTTGTTCAGATAATTGGGTTGGTTTTAGCTTACCATCTCTTATGGCCTTGGCATCTTCTTTCTTTTTAGGAACCCATATACGCCCATCATTACGCAAAGATTCGCTCATTAGTGTAAGTTTAGACTGATGATCTCCAGACACAGGAATACATGTTGGATGTATCTGCGTATAACAAGGATTGGCAAAATAAGCGCCTCTTCTATGAGCTCTCCATGAGGCAGTAACATTACTACCCATGGCATTTGTACTTAAAAAAAATACATTACCATATCCTCCAGAGGCCAAAACAACGGCATGGGCAGAGTGGCGTTCTATCTCTCCAGTAATTAGATTACGTGCAATAATACCTCTGGCTTTACCATCAACTTTTACAACGTCAAGCATTTCGTGACGGTTAAACGATTGAATTTTACCTCTATTGATTTGACGATTCATTGCAGAATAAGCGCCCAATAAAAGTTGCTGTCCTGTTTGTCCTTTGGCATAAAAAGTTCTGGATACCAAAACCCCACCAAAAGATCTATTATCTAAAAGACCTCCATACTCACGTGCAAAAGGAACTCCTTGGGCAACACACTGGTCTATAATATTTGTTGAAACTTCTGCCAAACGATGCACGTTTGCCTCACGAGAGCGGTAATCTCCCCCTTTTACAGTGTCGTAGAATAACCTGTAGGCAGAATCTCCATCTCCTTGATAGTTTTTTGCTGCATTAATACCTCCCTGTGCAGCAATTGAATGTGCACGTCTTGGAGAATCTTGGTAGCAAAATGTTTTTACATTGTAGCCCAATTCAGCAAGAGTTGCAGCAGCACTACCTCCAGCCAATCCTGTACCAACAATAATAACATCAATGTTACGCTTGTTTGCTGGATTTACAAGATCAATTTCGTTTTTGTGTTTGGTCCACTTATCTGCTAGTGGTCCTGAAGGTATTTTAGAATCTAATATAGACATAGCGATGTTTTTAGTGTGAGCTGGGTGGGAGTTGATTTAAATGCAAGTAAATGGCAATAAAAATAAACCCTACAGGAATTAGTATTGCGTATACTTTGGCAAATCTGGTTAATGCGACAGAATATTTGTTGTTAAAACCTACACTCTGAAAAGAGGAGGCGAATCCATGCCATAAATGCATAGCCAGTAGCCCGAAAGAAACTACATACAATCCAACACGTACCGGGTTTTCAAATTTATGAACTGTTTCTGTATAGTATCTAGTTGGATCTTCTGGGTGAGATTCTACATACTTATGGATCATCTCTGGGATCCAAAAATCATAAAAGTGCAATCCTAAAAATGATAGGATTACCAAACCAGAAATAATCATATTTCTAGAGGCCCAACTTGCATTTGCACTTCCTTTATAGGAAGCATATTTTATAGACCTTGAACTTCTGTTTTTAAGTTCTAAGACAAAGCCCATTGCAAAATGAAATACAACCCCAAAAATCAATATTGGTTGCAGAAGTCCTTGAACAAGGCCATTGTTTCCCATGAAATGAGACCAACTATTAAAGGTGTCTGGAGAGAGCACTGCTGTTGCATTAATAACAAAATGCTGTCCTAAAAAAAATACTAAGAACAAACCAGAAAGTGCCATGGCAACTTTTCTAGCAATTGAAGAGGATATTATTCCCATTATGGTTAAGTTTTCTAAGTTTCTACTTGCAAAAATACGTCTCAAATTGCGTATCGACAAACAATCGCTTTTGTTTATTGGCAATTTAGAATTGATATGCCTAAACAAAGGGGGTTTCTCAATAAAAACGAGTTAAAATTTTAACATTACTTTAAAATTTCCGAAGCGTTAAGGAACGATTTTTACACTATTTAACTTCTATTTTTTTACTTGTTTTATCTCCTTTTAAAGAAACCTCAACACTATATTTTCCTGAGGGCAAATAAAATATGCCATTAGCACCCCTGTGTACAGAAATATCATTTTTTTCTAGGTATTTTTTTCCTTTTTCTGAAATGCTCGCGTTATAGCTCAATTGGTTAAACCCTTTATCTAAAGTTGTCGACCAAGACTTTAATCGGGCTCCGGTTTTTGTAGTAACTGCAATTTCAGCCTTGCCTGCTGCAGGAGCAAAAATTTGAAGGGGTATGCTTGGCTCTACATAAGCTCCGTATTGATTAAATCCAGTATTTCCCCAGCGACGACTCGCTCTTTTGTTTGCAATATCTGCCAACATGAGGCGGTTTATCGTTGTTTCTGAAATGCTTTGTAATAAAGAAATATCTGCCTTATAAATACTGCGGCCATGGGTTCCAACTAGCAAGTGTTTATCTCGAGCTTGTATCGCTAAATCATGCACAGCAACATTAGGGAGGCCTTCAACAAAAACATTCCAAGACGCGCCTGTGTCAAAAGATACGTAAGCACCATTGTCTGTCCCTAAATAGAGTATGGCCGGGTTGGCCGGGTCTTCTCTAATAACATTTACTGGAGATAGTGGGAGGTTATTTGAAATATTGACCCATGTATCACCATAGGTATCACTCATGTAAACATAGGGCGTGAAATCATCCCAACGGTATCCATTTAAAGTAACATATACGCGCTCTTTTTTATGGCTAGACGCAATAACGCGGCTCACCCATAAATCTTTTGGGAATGCAGTAGAAATATTCTTCCAGTCATCCCCACCGTTTTTAGAAACATGCAAAAGGCCATCATCACTCCCAGTGTAAAGTAATCCAAACTGAAATTTAGATTCATCAATACTAGTTAAGGTTCCATAAGCAACATTACCTTGTTTACCGCCAAGAGTTAAATCTCCTGAAATAGCCGTCCAGTCTTCACCTTGATTCATGGAGCGCATTAATTTATTTGCTCCCAGATATAAGATGTCTTGATTGTGAGGACTTAGTAAAATTGGCGTTTGCCAATTAAAACGGTATGGGCTATCTCCAAGCTCGTGTTTGGGCTGGATGTAGCTTTGAGTATTGGCCGATCTGTTTAATCTAAAATAGTTTCCGAATTGAAAACCAGTATAAACTATATTACTATCTCGAGCATCTGTTTGTATTTGCATACCATCACCGCCCATAATAAAGGCATATGGGTATTGTCCTGTTTGTTTCCATGCTGGACTTTCTTGATGCGTGTTGGGGCCTACCCAAACACCATTGTCTTGAAGCCCGCCATATACATTATACGGCTCTTCATTGTCTACATGTATGGCATAGAATTGCCCAACTGCAGGTTGGTTATTTTTAATCCAGTTCGCTCCATCATCATAACTAATATTGACCCCGCCATCATTCCCGTTAATTAAATGACCGGGCATTTTTGGGTTAATCCACAACGCGTGATGATCTGAGTGCACATTTGGAGCAGAAATAGATGTGAAGCTCTTCCCGCTGTCTTTAGATTTTAAAATAGGTACGCCATAAATATAGATGCCGTCTTTATTGCTTGGGTCTACATGAATTTTACCAAAATAATACCCATAACTGTAGTAAATACCATCTAAGAAGCCTTCATGTGTTTTGTTCCAAGTAGCGCCACCGTCTGTGCTTTTATAGACCTCTGCACCTATTACAGGAGTGTCAAACAACATGGTATTGGCATCTTCTAGGTATGTTGCTAGATCTGCAGGTTCTATAGTGCCGCCACGCACCATGCTTTTCACGTTATCTGCTCTGTATTTTTCCTGAAACCCATTATTTTTTAAATAAGAATTTAACTTTTTGTTTTCTAGTGCTAAAAATTGAACGCTTGTCATGGTTTTAAATTGTTCTTTTGACAAGCCACTATTATCACTATTTGATGGTGCACCATTTTCTCTTCTTGTTTGGTTATCATGCACCGCATATACTATATTGTCATCAAAAACAGCCAAGCCAATACGACCTACTCCAGCACCTGTTGGAAACCCGCTATTAGGCAAAGAAACCTTAGCCCAAGAACTACCACCGTCGATACTTTTATAGATGCCGCTTCCAGCGCCACTTCCTCTAAAGTTCCAGGCCTTTCGGTCTTTTTCCCAAGAGGATGCATACATGGTATTAAAATTATTAGGGTTTGCATCCATTTCTATAATTCCACTTTGATTGTCTACAAACAATGTTTGTTTCCAAGTAATACCTCCATCGATTGTTTTATAAACCCCTCGCATATCATTGGTAGAATACAAATGACCTACTGCACTTACAACGATAACCTCAGGGTTGTTTGGGTTGATTAATATTTTACTAATATGATGAGAGTCTGTTAGTCCTAAATGTTGCCAGGTAGCACCATTATCTGTAGACCGTAATATTCCTATACCAGCATAACTTGACCGGGAAGCATTTACCTCTCCAGTTCCAACCCATATGGTTCTTGATTTCCAGTCTACCGCCAAACTACCTACGTTTTGAGTGGGACTATTGTCTAGAATAGGGGTAAAGGTGGTTCCATTATTTACGGTGTGCCAAACCCCTCCGCTTGCATATCCAACATAAAACTCTGTTGGATTAAAAGGATTCACTGCCAAATCTACTACACGACCACTCATAATAGTGGGGCCTATATTTTTGAAAGGGAGGTTTTTAACAAGAGAGTTTTGGCTAAGCAATTGTTTTTCTAACAATGCATCGCTAAGCTTTAATGTCGATGTTGCAGGTTGTTGCGCAAAGCCGAAACTTGCCACAAAAATCAATATTAAGAGAATGTGTTTTTTCATTTGGTTATTTTAAAAATTGAAAAGTACAGAAAGGCAAGGTCACTTCAAAATAATTTTAAGAAGTTTAACACCAAGCCAAGTGCCTTGTTAGAATCATAATTTCACGCTTTTAATCTTTTAAGTGTACTAAAAACAGACCCTTGCTTTATATAATAGCCCTTTAAATTTTTTACAAGACATGCACATAGCTATAGAAAAAAATAAAATAACGCCCTTTAGCACATACATTAAAAATTGCAATCCTTATTTTTGAGGACGTATAATTATGAAACATTACTATTTATGAAATACCACCCTATAGACCGCAACCTTTACATTCAAAACCGCAAAAACTTTATGGCGCAAATGAAGCCCTCTAGTTTGGCTGTTTTCAATAGTAACGATATATACCCAATTGGTGCAGACAGTACAATGCCTTTTGAGCAAGCAAGAGATATTTTATACTTAAGTGGTGTGGATCAGGAAGAGAGTATCTTATTGGTTTTCCCAGACTGTGTAGATCCAGATCATAAAGAAATCTTATTCTTAAAAGAAACCAACGAGCATATTGCTGTTTGGGAAGGAGAAAAACTAACCAAAGTAAGAGCTCTTCAAGTTAGTGGTATTAAAACAGTATACTGGTTGCAAGATTTTGATAAAATCATGCGGGAACTTATGGCGCAAACCGAAACTATTTATTTTAACACGAATGAGCATTACAGAGCTAATATAGCTACACAAACTCGTGAAGATCGTTTTATAAAGGCAACTAAGGCAAGCTTTCCTGCTCACTCATGGGCAAAGAGTAATCCTATCCTACAAGCATTGCGTGCTGTAAAAGATCCTATAGAGATTGCACTTATACAACAAGCCTGTGATATCACTGAAAAAGGATTTAAAAGAGTTTTAGGCTTTGTAAAACCAGGTGTTTGGGAATTTGATATTGAGGCAGAATTTATGCACGAATTTTTAAGAAACCGTTCAAAGAAATTTGCATACACTCCAATTGTAGCAAGTGGTAGCAATGCTAATGTATTACATTACATTGAAAATAACCAAGAATGTAAAGCTGGGGATTTAATATTACTAGATGTAGGTGCAGAATACGCAAACTATAGCAGTGATATGTCTCGTACTATCCCTGTGAGTGGAAGATATACAGATAGACAAAAAGCAGTTTACAATGCTGTAAACAGAGTTAAAGACCAGGCCACTAAATTATTAGTACCTGGAACTCTTTGGAAAGAATACCATGTGGAAGTAGGAGCTATTATGACCAGTGAGTTGCTTGGCCTTGGTCTTATAGACAAAGCCGATGTTAAAAATGAAAATCCAGACTGGCCAGCCTATAAAAAATACTTCATGCACGGCACGTCACATCATATGGGATTAGACACACATGATTATGGCTTGCTGTGGGAGCCAATGCAAGCAAACATGGTTTTTACAGTAGAGCCAGGGATTTATATTCCTGAAGAAGGTTTTGGTATTAGACTAGAAGATGATGTTGTAATTCAAGAAACGGGAGAACCTTTTAATTTAATGAGAAATATCCCAATTTTAGCAGATGAAATTGAAGAGCTCATGAACTTATAATTCGCTACAAGTAGCGCTACTTTGTGCGCCCTATTATATTGGTTATTATAAAAGCAGCAAAAGCAGGTATTGCCCATCCCAGGCCATTGTTTGCAAATGGAATCCATTGTTTAATAGGATCTAAGGATCCATTAACCATAAAAAATTGTAAGAAGTCTGGAACACTAAACACTAGAGTTACTAGTGTCACTATCTTAAAAACAAGTGGCGAAGCAATTTTTGTAGGCAGCACATTCAGTAAAATAAGTACAATCGTGATTGGGTAAATAAACATTAAGGCTGGCAAGGCTACATTAATTATATAATTTACATCAAACTGCCCAACAACCAAGCCTATAATGCATCCTAAAACTGCGGTACTTCTATATGCTATTTGAGAGTTTTTAGCAATCCCTTTTACAAAGTCTGCGGTACCTGTTACAATACCTACCGCAGTTGTAAAACAAGCCAGAGCAACCAAGACTCCTAAAAAAGCAGTGCCGTAATTTCCTAGCGTATTTTTACTTAATATCGTTAATAAATCTGTGCGCTGTGAGACCTCAAATGTACCACTATAAAAAGCCCCTAAGGCAATGAGCCCCGCATAAACAAAAAACAAACCAAGCCCTGCTAGGAGACCAGAACGCGCAATCATACGTTTTTTTTCTTCATAATTATAAGCTCCTTGTAAGGCTAATGAAATTACAACGACACCTCCTACAACGACACCTCCTATAGCATCAAAAGTTTGATACCCCTCTAAGATACCATCGGTAAAAGTGTTTTCAAAAATACTAGCGCGCATAGGAGCCAAGTCTGCAAACAAACCTATGCCTATGATAATTATAAGTATAAAAATAATTAGAGGCGTTAGAAATGCACCAATAAAGCTTAAAATACGAGTGCGATTTAAAGCAAACAATAACACCAACGAAAAATAAATAGCACTAACACCTAGAGAAGAAATATTGAAATACGGTTCAATGGCGATTTCATAAGCTACAGATGCCGTTCTAGGTGAGGGAAGACATACCGATATAGCATAGACAATAACAGCATATAATAAAGCAAAACTAGGAGATACTTTTGTTGCAAAATCTAGAAGGGTCCCTTGCAGACGAGCATATCCATAAATAGCCAAAATAGGAATTACAACGCCAGAGAGGGCGAAACCCAGAGTTACCCAAACCCAACTACTTCCCGCATTATATCCTAAAAAGGGAGGTAAGATTAAGTTTCCTGCACCAAAAAACAAAGAAAACAAAGCAAATGCAACGAGATAGGTTTGTTTGGTGTAATTCATAGAAAAGATTATGGTTATTGGCTATTTTTGCAAACGAGCTTCAATATAATCAAATGATTTTTCACTACCACAACACCCCGATACATTATCAAAAACAAGGCAGGGGATCTGCAATAGTATTACTTCATGGATTCTTGGAGAGCTCTACTATGTGGAATGAGATTGCGCCCAGGATGTCTAAAAAAAATACGGTCATCACGATCGATTTTCCAGGATTTGGACAAAGTGATCCCCTTGCAGAAACATTTAGTATGGAGTTACTGGCATCGATAACCTCAGAAATATTAAACCTTGAAAAAATCCAAAGTGCTTTGCTTATTGGTCATTCTATGGGAGGTTACGTAGGGCTTGCATTTGCAGCATTATTTCCAGAAAAAATTAAAAAATTAATATTACTAAACTCAAGCCCTCGTAAAGATAGCGAAGAAAGAAAAGGAAACAGAAATAGGGCACTTGCTATTATTGACAAAAATAAAGACGCCTTTGTAAATATGGCTATTAGCAACTTATTTACTAATGAAGAGAGATTACATCATACCAAAGCTATTCAAGCCCTTAAGAGAGAAGCCTTACAAATATCAGGCGCAGCAATTAAAGCAGCTATTATTGGAATGCGAGATAGAACAGACACAACGGCAATATTAAAAAGTTTTGATGGGGAAAAATATATTATTTCAGGACGCTTGGACCCAATTATCCCACACAATGACATTGTTGCCATTTCAAAAGAAACACAAACAAGTCTTCATACCATTGAAAGTGGACACATGAGTTGGCTAACAAACTGGAATGACATTGTTAGGATTGTGAGTCTTCTAAAATAATTTATTCTTTTTCATCTGTTGCGCTCCAGCCTCTTGCAATTAATGGAATCTTGGTATTGTCTCTTGTTACCAGATGGGTGCCTTCGGTAGGTTTTAATATATGACCAATTACGGTTACGTGTGGATTGGCTTTTATTTTAGGATAATCTTCTTGAGAAATTGTAAATAACAACTCATAATCTTCTCCACCATTAAGCGCAATTGTGGTGCTGTCCATGTTAAATTCTTCAGAGGTCGTGATCACTTGAGGGTCAAGGGGTATTTTTTCTTCATAAATGGTACAACCAACATTAGATTGTTTGCAAATGTGTAGTATTTCAGAAGACAGCCCGTCACTCACATCAATCATTGAGGTAGGTTTTACTCCCAATTCTTTTAATAATGCTGGTATATCTTTTCTGGCCTCTGGCTTTAATTGTCTTTCTACTAGGTATGAATACGGTTCTAAATCTGGCTGTGAATTTGGATTCACCTTAAATACCTGTTTTTCACGCTCTAAAATCTGTAACCCTAAATAGGCTGCGCCAAGATCTCCAGTAAGCACTACCAAATCATTTTCTTGAGCACCATCTCTATAGACCACATCATCTTTATCTACTTCCCCAAGGGCTGTAATGCTTATCATTAAGCCGTGTGCAGAAGACGTTGTGTCTCCTCCAATTACATCTACATTGTAATATTTTGCGGCAGTAGCAATACCCGCGTATAGTTCTTCGAGCGCCTCCACAGGAAATCTATTAGAAACAGCAATAGAAACTGTGATTTGGGAGGGAATCGCGTTCATTGCAAATACATCACTTACATTAACAACCACACTTTTATACCCCAAATGCTTTAAAGGCATGTAACTCAAGTCAAAATGCACTCCTTCAATCAATAAATCTGTAGTTACCACCGTTTGTTTTTTGTGGTCAATAACAGCAGCATCATCTCCAATACTTTTTATTGTTGAGCCATGCTTTACATCAAAATGTTTGGTAAGATGGTCTATTAATCCAAACTCTCCTAATGAAGAAATAGGGGTTTTTAATGGGTCTTTATTTTCTAACATGAGTATATTTTTACGTACGGCAAAAATAGGGCTTCGATAGCACATGGTATTACTATTTTGAAATTTTATAAACACATTGTTTTTAAAAAAATAGAATGTGGATTAGAATTTAGACGCACTGCTTCTATGAGATTTAGATTTTTTATCCTGTCTTGATCTTAAAAAGAGGTCACTAGCAGGGGTCTTTTTTTGCAGACACTCTTACTAGAAGAATGCCCTTATCTGGACACTTCCTGTATGTATCGTATTGCTTGTTTGGCTTTTTCTACCATTATAGTTGAGGTTGGCATCCAAGTATTTGGTGATTCGTTTCTGCAACAATAAACGCCACGTATAGTTATTTCCTGGTTGAAGCCCTTCAAGCATTTGATACCCAACGGGAGAAAAGGCATTGCCATCAAAGGCATTATCAATAAAGGTAAATTCACCATTTATTGAAATTTTTTCTGCGTTGGCATAAGCAAAAGAAGCTCCTATTTTCTTTTGATCAAGCATTTCCATACCATTAATGGTATTTTCTTTTGCAATCAAATTATAAAAAACATCAAAGCGTGTCTGGCTATTGAGTAGGTAAGATATTTTTGGATTGACCTGGTAGGTATCTAAGTTAAAATTTCTCCCTGCAAAATTTTCAGAAGTACTTTGATTATTCCCGCTAGTGCTTTTGGCGGTTAGCAACCAGCTTTCCCAAAATTTATGGCTAAAGTTGAGCTGGTGACTCTCTATTTTACTTGATTGTAACCCTAATGATTGTAAGTTGTCTGCTGCTGTATTAAGATAGGTGTAGCTTGTTGTGTATTTTTGTTTACCTCTATTAAAAAATAATGTATTTCTAAAGTTTAAGATCAAGCCTAATTGGTTTTCTCCACCATCTTTAAATGGATTGATGTTAAAATCTTCATTGGCTCTGCGTACCTTCCTGTCAATAATGTAAGAGGTTGTATTATAAAACCGAGAGAGTACTTTCAAAATACCATTTTCACCAGACCATTGTTGGAGGTTAAGCGTAAGAGTTTGTCCAAAGGTATTTTCTCTTATTTTCACAAAACGTTGATTTGGCAATAAAATTCTTATAAAATTAGCGGCATCTTGGAACTGCGCTATTTCAAATTCATCTAGTTCTTGTATTCCATTTTCATTATAATCATTCCAGGTGTAGGCGCCTTCTCCTTGGTCTACCTCAATGTATGTAAAGTCTTGTTGGGGTACAACGCCATTATTTGACGATAGGCTTGTATTTAGTCTTACCAAACCTTTAAACAAGTTTTGATTATATAATACCCGAGCGTTTAACGATTTTTCTGATTCTTGATTTGCTAGAGTTTCTAAAACACGATAATTAGCAAAGAGCGACAGTTGCCCGTTTTTAGAATTAATTAACTTAGAGTTTGCATACAGTGTGTTGCTCTTACTGACCCTTTGTACTCTTGCGTTTTTTAGGCTATCATTCGTGCGAAATCGATATCCAACATTCACAAACACTTTAGTGCTATCGCCAATACCTGCAAAGACCTCGTAGGCACTATATTTTATACTCAAGGGTGTTAATGTGTCTTGTTGAATCTCGCGTACACTGTTGTTTTCAAAACCTACTTTGGCTCCTGCCCATGCTTTGTCAAAAGAATAGGTGGCGCTAGTACTTCCTCTTATGAATTGTGTTTTTAATACCTCACCTTCACTGTCTAGGTAACTTCCATTGGCTATAAAAGTTATGTTTTTAAGCTTCGTGTTTGCTGAGATTTCATGTCGTGACCCGTCATAATTTTCAGAGAAGTGTAGCTGTTGGAACATGTAGCGCGCCGTTCCAAATGTAGCAGAAGCCACATTGGCTCCCACGCTCACAAAGCGCTGATCTCCCAAAGGGTTAACCAAATTCCAGTCTCTATTAAATTCTACATTATACAGCCGTTCAACACTTCTAAAGTCTTGGTTTATAAAATCAAAAGTACCTTGTGCAGTAAGCAATAAGCTATCGGGTCTTGATGTAATGTTTTGTTGAAAGTCAAGATGCGCCGCATACCCATTATTATCTGCATTGTCTAGGGTTGAAAATAAATTTAAATCATTTCTACTTCCTGCTATTTCAAAATTAACATTGGTGTTCTTGCCAGGATGATATCTTCCTTTCACCCCTCCCACTTGTAATTTTGATGGAGCATTAAGGCGTATAAATGGGGCGTATCTTCCCTGCGCTACACCATTAATGGGTGCTATATACTCAAATACCTGATTAATTGCAGAGGATTGACTTGGTGTATAATCTCCTAGATTATCACCCACAAGAGTGAAGCGAACATTAAAAAGTTCATCCTCTGGGTTGTTTGAAAACACAAAGATCTCTACTGCGGTCTCTAAGAGTTGTTTTTTATATAAAATTTTTCCTTGCTCATAGCTATCTGGCATAGATGATGGGGCTGTCATTGCATCCATATCGTCACCTGCAGCCTTTAGTATAGCAACTTGTTGCTGTGAGAGAGATTGTTGTAAGGGTTGGTTTTTTGCATCATTTTCAGAATATACATAAGCGCCAATATCAAAGGTTTCTGAGGTGTAATCTGCTCCACCATAGCCTATAAAGCGGGTGTAATTGCGCTCTGTAAATTGATATTCAACCCTAATACGCATATTGGCTGTGATAGGATAGGTAGGGTTGAATTTAATTTCGCCAGCATTATAATCAATTACATATTCTTTATTTTCTCCTCGTTGTAATAAAATACCATTTACAAATACCTTTTCACTTCCAGATACAATGAGAACAAACAACTCTCCATTAGGCCCAACTAATTTATAAGGCCCTTGGTTTCCCTCACTCCCTACAAAATTACTGCTGCTAAACACGCCACGCACCAGTGCGCCTGATGCAAATGCAGATGTTTTGCCGCCATTTTCATGTGCAATGGTTGCTTTTAAAGAAATTCCTTGCACTTTTTTTGTAAAACGGCCAAAGTAACTGTCTTGGTTTTGCAAATCTACATCTCCAGCGCGGATATTCCAGTTATCGCTGTAGAGCTCCATGAATATTTGATCAAACTCTTCTAGATTTTGAGAATATCCCCCTTGTTGATTTGGGATATTAGCATCTTGTATAGACGCGCGAATGGATATCTTATCACTTAATTTCCCTGAAATTTGAAGGTCTAGTTGAGAATCTACAACCGCATTTTGATTGTTCCCTATTGTAATTCCTCTTGAAATGCTGCCTGAGGTATTAAGGCCGTCAAAAGGAGTGAATATGTTTTCATTGCTTTTTTGGTCTAAGGTGTATAGTTTTTCTATAGCTCCAGAACTTTCTACAATAATAGCTTCATCAAATTCAAAATACTCTTTGGTTAAAAACTCTGGAAACACTAGATAATCAATGGTTAAAGAATCATTTTCAGTCAATACAGTTTTTGAAGGGAAGACTCTCGCCTTTATATAGTCAACGCGATACAGCAATGTATCTATGGGTACCCCCTGGGTGTCTGTTAGCATTAATTTTGAGGGAATAAGAGCTACACCATCTACAACAATAGTATCTGTTACGGCTACTTTTTTGCTGCGATACCTTGAGGTGTTTTCTTGCGCATAGCCCATGAGGGTTATGAAAAATACTGCAAAAAATAATAAGTTCTTCATAGAATGAGGCTCTTTATTGTAGACCCTAAGAGAGATGTGGTATTTTACTAACGCTCATTTTTTAAATTTGTTGATTGTTTTATGAAAACCTTTCAAAGATAGGCATAGGTAAAAATACAATCTTATTTAATTTTGTAGCATGAAAATACTAAGTTACAATGTAAACGGAATACGCGCGGCAATGCGCAAAGACATGTTAGGCTGGTTGCAAACCACAGATGCAGACGTAGTGTGCATACAAGAAACCAAAGCCAATAAAGATCAGGTAGAATTAGAGGCTATTGAAGCAGCAGGCTATCCATACCACTATTGGTTTAGTGCTCAGAAAAAAGGATATAGCGGCGTCGCTATTTTCTGTAAACAAGAACCCAAGCATATTGAATATGGTACTGGTATTGAGTCTATGGATTTTGAAGGCAGAAACATTAGAGTAGATTTTGACAGGGTTAGTGTTATGAGTTTGTACCTCCCCAGCGGTACAAATATAGCACGGTTGGAGCATAAGCTTGCGTTTATGAAGCTTTTCCAAGCCTATATTAATACCTTGAAAAAAGAGCTTCCTAATTTGGTGATTTGTGGAGATTACAATATTTGCCATGAAGCTATTGATATTCATAATCCAGTATCAAATAAAAACTCAAGTGGCTTTTTGCCCATAGAGCGCAAATGGATTGATGATTTCATAAAGTCTGGTTTTATAGACAGTTTTAGGCACCTTAATAAGGAGCCAGATCAATATACTTGGTGGAGTTATCGCGCCAATTCTAGAGCCAATAACAAAGGATGGCGTATAGATTATAATATGGTTTCCAGGCCCTTACAAGAAAACATCAAACGCGCCGTTATATTACCAGCTGCGGTGCATAGTGATCATTGCCCTCATATGGTAGAGCTGGCTTTTTAAAAAAGCTTTTTTGCACTTTTAACTCGTACATTTTCATGAAATACACCACACTTCCCAACACCAACATTGAAGTAAGTAAAATTTGTTTAGGCACCATGACTTTTGGCCGTCAAAACACAGAAGCCGAAGCCCATAAACAAATGGATTTTGCATTGGATCAAGGGGTGAATTTCTTTGATACCGCAGAAATGTATGCAGTACCTTTTACACCAGAAACGCAGGGGCTTACAGAGCAATATATTGGTAACTGGTTTGCTAAAAACGGGCAACGTGATAAGGTAGTGTTAGCATCTAAAATAACAGGAAGTGGTCGTGGTATTTTTAACTCTATGCGTGATAATCTTGATTTCAGCAAGTCCTCACTTGATGATGCCTTAGATAAAAGTTTGGCGCGATTACAGACAGACTACTTAGATCTTTACCAATTACATTGGCCAGAAAGAGCTGTAAATATTTTTGGTGTTCGGGATTATAATTATAACGCTAACAAACGTTGGGAAGACAACATTGGCGAAATTTTACACCGCTTAGAAACCTATGTTAAAGAGGGGAAAGTACGTCACTTTGGCCTTAGTAACGAAACTCCTTTTGGAGTAATGCGTTATATGGAAGAGCACAGAAAAGGAAAACGTAAAATGGTTTCTATCCAAAATGCTTATAGCTTATTACAGCGTAGAGATGAGATCGCTTTAACTGAAGTGCTGCAAATGGAAAATGTAGGATATTTACCCTATTCTCCTCTGGCATTTGGCATGTTGTCTGGAAAATATTTGAACGGAAAAAAACCAGAAGGAGCCAGAGTCACGATGTTTCCAAATTATTCAAGGTATCATAGTGAGAGCTCTATGAAGGCAACCCAAGCCTATCAAGATATTGCTCAAAAACACGGGCTTACTCTTTCTCAAATGGCTTTATCTTTTGTAAATGACAGGCCTTTTGTAACCAGTACTATTATTGGCGCTACATCAATGGCGCAATTGTCAGAAAACATAGACAGTATCAATCTTAGCTTATCTGCAGAAATTTTAAAAGAAATTGATGTAGTGCACGCAGCAATGCCTAATCCTGCACCTTGATTAAAAAGAATTATAGTATCTCAATCTAAGTATTTAAAATACAAAAAGAGCCCTATTTTAAAACCATAAAGACAGCTACTATTAATCTTTATGCAAATAAATGCTTTACAACATCATGGACTTTGCCTAATTTAATGATTTGTATGCCATAGGTTTCTTTGGGGAGTTTACAGTATTTAGAGATAACAATACTTTCAAAACCTAGTTTTTCTGCCTCAAGGATACGCTGCTCTATTCGGTTTACGGGGCGTACCTCACCAGCCAGACCAATTTCGGCAGCAAAGCACATGCGCTTATCAATAGTGATGTCTACATTGCTAGAAAGTACTGCAGCAACCACCGCCAAATCAATAGCAGGATCATCTACAGAAATACCTCCTGTAATATTTAAAAACACATCTTTAGCACCCAATTTAAAACCGGCTCGTTTTTCTAGAACGGCCAAAATCATGTTGAGGCGCTTGGCGTTATATCCTGTAGCACTTCGTTGGGGTGTTCCATAAACAGCCGTAGAAACGAGCGCTTGTATTTCAATGAGCAAAGGTCTCATGCCCTCTAGGGTTGAGGCAATAGCAGTACCACTTAATTCTTCTTCGTTCTTAGAGAGTAATATTTCTGAGGGGTTTGAAACCTCTCGAAGCCCACTGCCTTGCATTTCATAGATTCCTATTTCATTGGTGCTTCCAAACCTGTTTTTATTAGCCCGTAAGATTCTATAAACATGGTTGCGGTCTCCTTCAAACTGCAGTACTGTATCTACCATATGTTCTAAGATTTTGGGTCCTGCAATGTTTCCGTCTTTGGTGATATGACCAATCAAGATAACAGGAGTTGCTGTTTCTTTGGCAAACTTAATGAGCTCTGTTGTGGTTTCCCGTATTTGCGAGATACTTCCAGCACTACTTTCTATATAATCTGTGTGCAGCGTTTGTATAGAGTCTATCACCACAATATCAGGTTGCATCTCTGAGATGTTACGAAAAATATGTTGTGTTTTTGTTTCTGTTAAAATGTAACAATGTTCACTGTTGGGATGAATACGCTCGGCGCGCATTTTTATTTGTTGTGCACTCTCTTCTCCAGAAACATAGAGTGTCTTGTAGGGTAGTTGCAGTGCTATTTGCAACATTAAGGTGCTTTTACCGATTCCAGGCTCACCCCCTAGAAGTGTTAAGCTACCGGGCACTAGGCCTCCGCCTAATACTCGATTTAATTCTTTGTTTTTAGTGTCTATTCTAGCTTCTGCATTTGCAGATATTTCAGAAATTTTTTGTGGTTTTGCTGTTCTTTTAGTCCCTGCTGTGTTTTTTTCAGAAACATCCCAAGTAACTTTTTCTGCTTTTTGAATAACTTCTTCAGCAACAGTATTCCATTCCTTACAAGAGGTACATTGTCCTTGCCACTTAGCAAATTGAGTGCCGCAGTTTTGACAGAAAAAGGTGGTTTTTGTTTTAGCCATAGATACCTATAAAAATAATTATAATCTTGAGTTCTACTATTTCAGCAAGAGAAAGTAGTTAACAAATAAATATGTTTTTTAAAAGCCAAAGTCTTGTTTTATCTTGTCTGCCATATCGAGCATGATGTCAATTGTAATAAAACCAACTTCTTCTTTATCATAAGCTCCTTGAAAAATACGCATGGCTTTTTTTGGTTCTCCAATTTCTTCATAATAGCGCCCAAGGTAATAAGGCCCTAAAACAGTTTCTGGATATTCTCTTTTTGCCATTTCTGCTATTACTTTTAATGACTCCCATTGTCCTCGTTTTTCTGCAGCTTTTGTAGTTGCAATGTAATCATTAACCCGTATTGGGTCGTTGATGCCAAAAAGGTCTGAAATGGTATTGTATTTATCAATTAGATAGTCACTAATAGGAGTGTCTAATGTTAATAATACATTTTTGTATTCTTGCACACTAATAGGCCGGTACACAGAAAACATTTTCTCAAGAGCATTTGGGATTCCTCGCGCTACTAAGGAGTAGTGAGTGGCTCCCTCAAAGGTATCATAGTAATAATTAAAATTTGGACTCTTGATGGTTTTTAGCTTATTGTTTAAGGCCTCGGCACCTTCTCTTAGATCTTTAATGTCATCAGTTGCGGTGGCTAGATAGTAAAAAACCTGTGAGCTAATATCTGGTATTCTCCCTGCCATACGTATTGAAGTATTTGGAGATAGCTCAGGACTTAGAACAATGTAACCATTAAATAATGGAGGGTTTTTATAAAGGTAAAAGTTTAAAAAGTTTGCTGTAAAGTCATGTCCAACACCTACAACAAATTTTGCTGTGCGGTATTTTGTGTCAATGTATGGCAATAACTCTAAGCCAATAAATTCAAAAAATTCGGCTCCCTTCTCTGCCGGCAAGTAATTGTCTTGATCATAATTACAGTCATCATACCGAGTTCTTGATTGCATAATACCAACTACAATAGATTCTGGCATGTCCTCCCAATAGCTAAAGTAATCTACATTACCAGCAACAGGTTCAAACAAGTAGTCTGCGTCAAGCACAATTATTACAGGGTATATTTTGTCTAGGTTTGTATCGTAATTGCGTGGTAACTGAATCTTTATTCTCCTAGTTTGCTCGAGCTTATCACTGTTAAATTCTTCGTAGATAGTTTGTGCATTTGCAAGAAAACCAAATGCCATAAAAGCATAGAGTAGGATTATTTTTTTCATATCAGAAATTTTAGGAACACGAAAGATACTCAAATTTTAAAAATGTGTTTTGGTTTATTTTGCTTTCAGAAAAACAATGGAATAAAATTAAAATCACGAAAGACTTTCAGACTTGCTATGCCTCTTTGTTGTAGATGGGAAGTATTAATAATGAACAAACGCCAAGCACAATAATTGAGGTTATGCTAGAGCTCCATACAATCCAACCAAAAGCGGTACCAACAGTAAAAGGAATATTAAACAAAACCAATACGCCCGCAATAGCAGCGGGATAGGTTCCAAAGCCACTGTTTGTGAAGGCAAATGTAAAGCTTCCAACCACAAAGGCAATCATGGTAGTGCTAAGGCCAATTTCTGCAGTTTCAGGCAAAGCCTGTGTTGCCGTATAAAAAGAAAGCAGGTACAGCCCCCAAATAAAAAAAGTATACAGGATAAAAAGACCTTTCTTTTTCATAGTAACGATACTTAGTACACCCTGTTTTAAGCCAAGAATAAATTTTTTAATTTTTGAATTTACTTTAGATGCAGAAAATTTTAGGAATAAAAACACTAAAACTCCGAGTGTAAA
Source organism: uncultured Flavobacteriaceae bacterium (assembly GCA_913048115.1). GTDB lineage: Bacteria > Bacteroidota > Bacteroidia > Flavobacteriales > Flavobacteriaceae > Patiriisocius. Next base: position 19,427 of record CAJWVI010000003.1, read on the forward strand.
AAAAGCCAAAATAACAGTATATGCGATGGAGGTCGGAATTTTTTCAAGCATATAGCTGTATAGAATATCAAACTTTAAAGCAAGCGAAATAAAGATAAAAGCGAGTAATAAAATAAGATCGACAACGCGCTCACTAATAATGGTCCCAAAGCCAGCTGAAAAAGGAATTTTCTCATACTTGTCTAGAACGATACCTCTTGAAACCTCTCCACTTTTTGGAATAAAAACATTCATTAAATAGGCAACAGAGACCGCCATAAAGTTGTTGGCTAGTTTGGGTTTGTAGCCAAGGGGTTCTAGCATGAAAGACCATCTGTGGGCTCGACATACATGACTTAAAATACTTAAAGCAACAGAGATCGCAATAATCCAGTAATTAGCATTTTTAACGTAGCCTGTTAGCTCTTTTAATTGTGCAGGAGTAAATTTGTTGTAGATATACCATATCAAAAAAACACCCAAACCAAGGGGGATCGTTATTTTTAAAATTTTGGAGATCATTTTATTCAAACTAAGTAAGTAAGTTGTGTTCATTAGGGAATACAAGAGAGGGCTTAAATGTTAAGGCCTCTTCTTGGCTTATAATGCCATAGGTAATTAGAATTAAAATATCTCCTTTGGCAACCTTTCTAGCGGCCGCTCCATTGAGTGTGATTTCTCCACTTGCTCTTGGGCCAGGAATTACATAGGTTTCAAGACGGGCGCCATTATTATTGTTTACTACCTGGATTTTTTCTCCTTCCACAATATTAGCGGCATCAAGCAAATCTTCATCAATGGTAATGCTACCAATATAGTTGAGCTCTGCTCCGGTGACTTTAACTCTATGTATTTTTGATTTTACTACGTGTATTAACATGGGCTCAAAGATAAATGAAATTCAGAAGCATGAATTCTGAATTCAAATAAATTAACTCAGTTTTTGGTTATCTATCAAACGAACTTCTCCAGAAAACGCTGCAATAAAGCCACGATAGGTAATTCCTTTGCGTTTGCGTTTTACTGTTTTTAGGGTTTTCTCGTTTGCAATTTCAAAATACTCGAGGGTCAAGCTGCTCTGCTTAAAACAATTTGAAACCATTGTGTTGATTTCTGAAATTGATTTTTCTCTGAAATATTTTGCCGCCATTCTTAAGCATTTGTTAATCACTGCAGCTGCCTGCAGTTCTTGTGCGTTTAATCTTTTATTGCGAGAACTCATTGCCAACATAGAGGGTTCTCTTATTATTGAACATCCTATTACCTTAACAGGGAGCTTCTCTATTGCTGTCATCTTTCTTACAATTTGTAATTGCTGAAAGTCTTTTTCTCCAAAGTAGGAGGTATGAGGTCGTACGGCTTTAAACAATAAGCAGACTACGGTGCCTACTCCATCAAAATGCCCTTGCCTATGTTTTCCTTCCATTTCGGTGGCAATGCTACCGAAGTTGTATGACCTAGAGACGATGTGGTTGTTGTAAAGTTCTTTGGCTTTTGGAGCATACACAAACACAGTTCCTTGTAACGTTTCCAAAAGCGCTACGTCTTTACCTAGTGTGCGAGGATAATTTACAAGATCGCCTTCATTATTAAATTGAGTTGGATTCACAAAAATGCTTACCACCACACAGTCATTTTCATTTAAAGCTCGGCGCACCAAGGATAAATGACCCTCGTGTAAGGCTCCCATTGTGGGAACAATGCCAATTTTTTTTGAAATCCTGTATGGATCTAATGCTGCAGATAAGGTTTGGTTTTCAGTAAAGACTTCCATAGTTGGGTTTTAAAGTGAAAGCAAAATTAAGATATTGAAAGCAATCTGCATAAATTTTCGTAATTTTGTGCGTTTAACACATAGTACATAAAAGCAAAGATTGTATGAAAGATAAGAGAGTATTGTATGTTTCTTCAGAAGTAATACCATACCTACCAGAAACCGAGATTTCGTCCATGTCGTTTGAAGCACCAAAAATGGTGAATAATAACGGTGGCCAGATACGCATATTCATGCCTCGTTATGGTAATATAAATGAACGCAGACATCAACTACATGAGGTAATTCGTTTGTCGGGTATGAACCTAGTTATTAACGACTTAGACATGCCGCTAATTATTAAAGTGGCCTCGATACCTAAAGAGCGTATGCAGGTTTACTTCATTGATAATGAAGATTATTTTAAGCGTAAGGCAACCTATGCAGATGAGGAAGGAAACTTCTTTAAAGATAATGATGAGCGTGCTATTTTCTTCGCCAAAGGTGTTATAGAGACTGTAAAAAAATTAAACTGGTCACCAGACATTATTCATGTTCATGGTTGGTTGGCTTCTTTTTTACCGCTTTATTTAAGAAATTACTATGGTAATGAGCCTTTGTTTGAAAATAGTAAAATAGTAACATCGGTATACAACCAAGGTTTTAACGGTACGTTAAATGCTGAAGTTTCTAATAAAATCAAATTTGATGCTATTGATGACCAAGCCTTAACACCTTTAGACAATCCAACTTTTGAGAATGTAATGAAAATAGCTATTAATAACTCAGATGCGGTTATTATTGGTTCGCAAGACATTTCAGAAGAACTAGAAACATATATTAAAGGCATAGATAAGCCTGTTCTTCCATACCAACAGATGGAGGATATGGAGCGAGAATATTTAGATTTTTACCAAACAAAAGTATTAGAAGAGTAATATACTTTTAGAAACAGCCTATGAAGATTAAGAATGCATTACCAAAACTTTTGGTAGTATTGAGTGCTATTGTATTGATGGCATCTTGTGAAGAAGATTTAGGAACAATAGGCTCTGAAGTAATAGGAGATCAAGATGTAAACGCAACTCTTGACGCATCTAGAACGATACGTTCTTATAGTAAAAAGCTAGAAGCGGTACAGAGCAATGGCCTTCAAATAAATCAATTAGGGCTTTACAATGATCTTGTTTATGGCATGTCTAAGGTGAACTTGCTTGCTCAAGTAACCCTTGAAGATGTAAATCCTACCATTAATTATCTCTCTGTAGTAGACAGTGTTGTTTTGTATATCCCGTATTTTAGTGAGCAAACTACAGACGATGAGGATCTCACCACCTATGTTTTAGATTCAATCTACGGAAATACCCCTATGGATATTTCTATTTTTGAGTCTAATTATTTTTTACGAGAGTTTGATCCAAACACCGGTTTTGAGAATAATCAAAACTATTACAGCAATCAAAATGATCTATTTGAAAGTTTCAAAGGAGAATTAATATATGCTGTTACTGATTTTTTACCTTCAAATGAAAGCTACACAGAAACTATTACAGAGCCAGATGATGCTGGAGATAACACCTCTAGCAATACTGTTGTAGCGCCAGGGATTCGCTTCCAGTTACCAAAACAGTTTTTTGAAGATAAAATCTTGAGTATGGAAGGGACTCCAGAACTTTTAAACAATAATAACTTTAGAGAGTATTTTAGAGGTTTATTTTTTGAAGTAAATGGAACAGATACAAACTTAATTAAGTTTGATATGTCTGATGCCAGACTAGATATTTATTTTACATCACAGTTTGAAAAACCAGACATTACCGTTATTAGTGAAATTACAGAACCTATAGCCAGAGAAGAAAAAAAAATAACCCTACGCTTTGATGCCATTAATGTAAATGTGTTTGAAAATCAATTAAACCCTCAAATAGAGAGTGAACTCATAAGTCCCGATCAAGTAAACGGTGCCGAGAAACTATATGTAAGAGGAGGAGAAGGTATTGTTACTGTTGTAGAACTATTTGGAGAAGACAATGATGGTAATGGAGTTGCTGATGAGTTGGATGAAATACGTCAAAACAAGTGGCTTATAAATGAAGCTAACCTAATTTTTTATGTTGATAAAGATGTCGTTCCAGGTGGATCTCAAGAGCCAGAAAGATTAATACTTTATGATATAGAAAACGGAAGATTACTTACAGACTATACCTTAGACACAACTTCTGGAGAAACAGACCAGGTTGATTCTTACACGACACATTTAGGGAGGTTAGTAAGAGATAGTGACGGCAGAGGTGATTATTATAAACTTAGAATTACAAACCACTTAAGTAGTTTAATACATCAAGATTCTACTAATGTAAAACTTGGGGTTATTGTTTCTCAAAATGTGGCGGTACCTAACTTTCAAGAAGTAGTAAACACCAAGTCATCCAATAGAGATTTCAGCGAGCAAGTTCCATCCAGTAGTGTAATGAGTGATGAAGGCACTGTATTACATGGAAACACTGCTGCAGATGAGACAAAAAGATTAAAGCTTCAAATTTATTATACAAAATCTGATTAAAACGTATGTGTGGAATTGTAGGGTATATAGGACACAGGGACGCCTATCCAATTATTATAAATGGTTTAAAACGTTTAGAGTATAGAGGGTATGATAGCGCAGGAATAGCACTGTATGACGGTACACAAATCGAGTTGGCAAAAACAAAAGGGAAAGTAGTTGATCTTGAGCAGCGTGCAAACGGAAGCATTTCAAAAAAAGGAACCCTTGGTATTGGTCATACTCGTTGGGCTACACATGGCGTGCCAAATGATGCTAACTCACACCCACATTACTCAAATAGTGGTGAATTAGTAATTATACACAATGGTATTATTGAGAACTACTCCTCTATAAAGAAAGAGTTAATTAACAGAGGGTATACCTTCCACTCTGACACAGACACAGAGGTGTTGGTGAACCTTATTGAAGAGATTAAAAAGAAAGAGTCTGTCAAGTTAGGAAAGGCAGTTCAAATTGCTTTAAACCAAGTTGTGGGAGCCTACGCTATTGCGGTGTTTGATAAAAACAAACCAAATGAAATTGTAGTTGCAAAACTAGGAAGCCCTTTGGCTATTGGTGTTGGTGAAGACGAGTTTTTTATAGCCAGTGACGCATCTCCATTTATTGAATTCACCAATAATGCAATTTACTTAGAAGATGAAGAAATGGCAATTATACGCCGTGGGAAAGACATAAAGATTCGTAAGATTAAGAATGATAAAGTTGTAAAACCCTTTGTGCAAGAGCTTCAATTAAATATTGAACAAATTGAAAAAGGAGGCTACGATCATTTTATGCTTAAAGAAATTTATGAGCAGCCCTCTGTAATTAAAGACACTTACCGAGGTAGGTTACTTGTAGATCAGGGTATTATTAAATTAGGAGGACTAGAGGAATACATTCCTAAGTTTATAAATGCAGACAGAATAATTATTATAGCATGCGGAACATCTTGGCATGCAGGTTTGGTGGCAGAATATACCTTTGAAGATTGGGCGCGGATTCCTGTTGAGGTAGAATACGCTAGCGAGTTTAGATACCGCAACCCAGTTATAACAGAAAAAGATGTGGTAATTGCTATTTCTCAGAGTGGAGAAACAGCAGATACCCTTGCAGCTATAAAACTAGCTAAGAAAAAAGGAGCCTTCGTATATGGTATCTGTAATGTTGTTGGATCTACTATTTCTAGAGAAACACATAGTGGAACCTATACCCATGCAGGTCCAGAGATTGGGGTAGCCTCAACAAAAGCCTTTACAACGCAAATTACCGTTCTTACTATGATTGCCTTAAAGTTGGCACATGTAAAAGGGACCATTTCTAAGTCAGACTACATGATGCATTTACATGAGTTGGATATGATACCAACCCACGTAGCAGCAGCACTAAAGAGCAATGATAAGATTAAAGAAATTGCAAAAGTATTTAAGGACGCAACAAACTTTTTATATTTAGGAAGAGGATATAATTTCCCGGTTGCTCTTGAAGGTGCCTTGAAGTTAAAGGAAATCTCTTATATTCATGCAGAGGGATATCCTGCTGCAGAGATGAAGCACGGTCCTATTGCTTTAATAGACGAGCAAATGCCAGTAGTTGTAATTGCTATCAATAGCAACCATTACGGTAAAGTGGTTAGTAACATTGAGGAGATTAAGGCAAGAAAAGGAAAAATTATTGCTGTAGTCACCGAGGGAGATACTGTTGTAAGAGAACTAGCAGATTATGTAATGGAAGTTCCAAAAACTCCAGAAACATTAACACCTTTAGTAACAACGATTCCTTTACAGCTGCTATCTTACCATATCGCGGTAATGCTCGATAGAAATGTTGATCAACCAAGAAACTTGGCAAAGAGTGTTACGGTAGAATAGTTGAAGAATTTATGTTTATTTTGAAATCCCTATTTATTCTCTTTTCTCTAACGTTCCCTTTGTGATAAATAGCGCAGATGTAGATGTATCTAAGAATTGAATTGTTCGCATCTTCTTTATACTTCTCTCGATCTTTCTTTAAGAAAATCTTTATCTGTTAAATCCTACTTCTACTGAACTGGACTACTCTTTAGAAATGAAAAAGAGGTTTTTAGGTGAACACATTAATCAAATACAGGTTGAATACCTGAGTAAATCTCAATCCCACAAATTTTATTTTGAATTTAAGTACCCAATAGTAGCACATGAAATAATCTTAACGTTTAAAAAATAAATAAACAGCACACTTATCCAAAACCATAAAGATTCATTATTTTTAATAGATGCTAAGAAGTCAAAACATAAAAACCTTATGAAGTATATATTAATTATTCTATTCCTTATTCCACTTACATCCTATTCTCAAAAGGTGTTTTCGGTTAAGTATTTAAATCAATCTGATATAAAGGTGTATGTAGTTGACTATGAAAATCAATGTGATTTAAAGGTATTTAAAGTAGATTACTCCAACCAAGTAGATGGAAACAAGGGATTATGGTATTTTGTTGATTATCAAAATCAATCTGACAAGAAAATATTTTTTGTTGAATACGCAAATCAAAGTGATTTAAAAATATTCTTTGTGAAGTATAAAAATCAATCTGGTTGGAGAGATAAATCCAAACAACATTTAATGTACTAATTAGCTTTGCAAAGCGCCCTGTTGTTTGTGTATAGAAAGAGGGTGTTTTTTCTTGATTAGTTATGATTGGTAAAATCAAAACATAATTTTTTAAAAAGGGAGGCAAGCAATTGTTTCCCTTTTATTTTTTGGTATTTTTAAACAGTGAAAATCATCAACCTTATCTCTGGTCCTAGAAATTTATCTACGGCGCTTATGTATAGTTTTGCACAAAACCCCAGCATAAAAGTGCTGGATGAACCTTTTTACGCCCATTACCTAAAGATGGCAGATGTAAAAGTAGCGCATCCAGGGAGTCAAGAAATTTTAAAGGCGCTTCCAAACACAAAACAAGGGGTGTTGGATTGGGTTCAAAGTGTTTCAAAAACAAACGACCGTATTTTTATTAAAGGCATGGCCCATCACTATCTCTCTAGTGAACCTAGCCATATTTTGCCTTGGCAAAATGTAATACTTATACGCCATCCAGAAAGGTTATTGGCCTCCTTCTCTAAGGTCATTGAAAACCCAACTTTAGATGATATTGGTATAAAAAAAGCCGCAGCACTGTTTGCGTATTTAAAAAACCAAGGCAAAACCCCACTGGTTATTGATAGTGACGAGTTATTAAAAAACCCTGCAGTGTATCTGGAAAAGATATGCAAGTTGCTTCAACTTCCATTTTCAAGCGCTATGCTGTCTTGGCAAAAAGGAGGCATTCAAGAAGATGGCCTTTGGGCCCAGTATTGGTACGGCAATGTACACCACTCAACAGGGTTTGCTGTTCAAAAAACAAGCAGCCAAATCATGCCAGATCGATTGAGTGCTGTTTTAGACGAGGCACTTATTTATTACAATATTTTACAAAACCATATCTTAAAAAATAATTAAATGTTACAAAAAGCAAACCCAAAAAACGATGACATACAAGTATATATTAAAGATAAATTGTATCCTCGTCACCAGGCGAAAATATCTGTCTTTGATAGCACGGTGCAAGGCGGTGATGCGGTGTGGGAAGGCTTACGAGTCTATCCAGAGGGCATTGTGTGTCTAGACAAGCATTTAACCCGCCTGCACGAAAGCGCAAAAACATTAGCATTTACAGACATACCTACTAAGCTGCAAATTAAAAAAGCCATCAAAAAAACACTCGATGCCAACGGCATGAATGATAATATTCATATACGCCTCACCCTTTCTAGGGGAGAAAAAATTACAAGCGGAATGGACCCTAGATTAAATCAAAGTGGTTCTTGCCTGATAGTCTTGGCAGAGTGGAAACCACTTGTGTATGATAATGCTAGCGGGATTACGGTTTTAAGCACAAGCCAACGTAGAAATGCACCACAGTTTCTAGACAGTAAGATACATCACAACAATTTGCTTAATAATATTATTGCCAAAATCCAAGCCAATGTAGCTGGAAAAGATGCGGGATTAATGTTGGATGACCGTGGCTTTGTGGCAGAATTAAACGGGAGTAATATTTTTATGGTGAAACAAGGGAAGGTCTTCACGCCCTTTGCCCACGCATGTCTTCCTGGAATTACAAGAAACACAGTGATGGAAATTTGCCAGGCGCACGATATCCCTTTGGTTGAAGCAGATCTCTCACTAAGCGAATTCATTAACGCAGAGGGTGTTTTTGCAACCGGTACGATGGGTGAGTTAACCCCTATTGTAGAAATTGACGGTAGGGAGATTTCTAGAGAAAGTGATTTAATGCATCACGTCTTAAAACTCTTTAAAAATAATATTCGTGGTTTTTGCGAGCCGCTTGTATAATAAGGAGTATTTATTCCCTTGAAATATAAAGGGTGTATATTTTTTGTTTTAAAAACCAAGAGAGATACAGTTCTTGCTAAAACAGCATGCACTCTAACAAACAGAAGCTTAGTTTATGAGTGTAGGGTGCAGTTTTCTAGTTGGTATTCTTTTAGCATAAAAAATAAATCAAAAAAGAACATTTCAAGCTTTTAATATTACATTAGAAAAAACTATCTTTGCAGCGTTAAAAAAGAGGGTGCATTAGGCACTTATAGATAAAAACAGAAATCCAAAATAATGTCACAAGTTACAGGAAAAGTTGCACAGATTATTGGACCTGTTGTAGATGTAGAGTTTACAAGCGGTTCAGAACTTCCAAAGATTTATGATAGTCTTGAAGTAAATAATAACGGAAACAAGTTAATTCTTGAAGTACAATCTCACATGGGTGAAAACACCGTACGTACCATTTCTATGGATAGTACAGATGGTTTGAGCCGTGGCGTGGATGCTGTAGCAACAGGAGCGCCTATACAAATGCCAATTGGGGCTGATATATACGGTCGTTTATTTAACGTAATTGGAGATCCTATTGATGGTATGGCCGAACTTCCTAAAGAAGGAAAAGATGGCTTACCAATTCACAGGGATGCGCCTTTATTTGAAGAACTTTCAACTTCTTCTGAAGTGCTTTTTACAGGTATTAAAGTAATCGATTTAATTGAGCCTTATGCAAAAGGGGGTAAAATTGGTCTTTTTGGTGGTGCCGGTGTAGGTAAAACAGTATTGATTCAAGAATTGATTAACAATATTGCAAAAGGACATGGTGGTCTTTCTGTATTCGCAGGAGTAGGAGAAAGAACCCGTGAAGGAAATGACCTTCTAAGAGAAATGCTTGAATCTGGTATTATTAAATACGGAGATGATTTCATGCACTCTATGGAAGAAGGTGGTTGGGATTTATCTAAGGTAGATAACATGGCCATGAGAGAATCTAAAGCAACTTTTGTTTTTGGACAAATGAATGAGCCACCAGGAGCACGTGCACGTGTTGCATTATCTGGACTAACCATTGCAGAGTATTTTAGAGATGGAGCTGGAGATGGTCAAGGAAAAGATGTTCTTTTCTTTGTAGATAATATCTTTAGATTTACTCAAGCAGGTTCTGAGGTATCGGCCCTTTTAGGTCGTATGCCATCTGCGGTAGGATACCAACCAACATTAGCCACTGAGATGGGAGCAATGCAAGAGCGTATTACTTCTACTAAAAAGGGTTCTATTACATCTGTACAGGCGGTTTACGTTCCTGCAGATGATTTAACAGATCCAGCACCAGCAACAACATTTGCTCACTTAGATGCAACAACAGTATTGTCTCGTAAAATTGCCGAGCTAGGTATTTACCCAGCGGTAGATCCACTAGATTCTACCTCTAGAATCTTAACAGCAGCTATTTTAGGTGATGAGCACTATGACTGCGCCCAACGTGTTAAAATGTTATTACAACGTTATAAAGAACTACAAGATATTATTGCTATTCTTGGAATGGAAGAATTATCTGAAGAAGATAAACTTGCTGTAAACCGTGCACGTCGTGTACAACGTTTTCTGTCTCAACCTTTTCACGTAGCAGAACAGTTTACGGGACTTAAAGGTGTTTTAGTAGATATTAAAGAAACAATTAAAGGCTTTACAATGATTATGGATGGTGAGTTAGACCACCTTCCAGAAGCAGCTTTTAACTTGAAAGGTTCTATTGAAGAAGCAATTGAGGCAGGAGAAAAAATGTTAACTGAAGTATAAAATTAGGATACAGTTTACAGGAGCAGTATTTAATGCTGCCCACTGTAGCTGATAACTTAAAATTGAATTCCATGTATTTAGAAATAGTAAGCCCAGAAGCTTCTTTAGTGAGCGGAGAAATAGAAAGCATAACGCTTCCAGGAATGGATGGCGAGTTTCAGATGATGAATAATCACGCTGCTATTGTATCTTTATTATGCGAAGGGAAAGTAACATTTTCTGGCACTCCTACTATTGCAAAAGGCTTTGAAAATAAATTCAAACAAGAAGGCGTAAAATGGGTATTAGAAATTACCGGTGGCACCGTTGAAATGAACAACAATAAAGTAATTGTACTGGCAGATTAAGCTAGTCTCTTTTATAAAAACCGCTATCAAATAGTTTTGATAGCGGTTTTTTTGTTTTGAGCAACAACGCATTAAGTATAAATAGTAAAAAAAGAAAACTTTTTAACACAACATATGGCCGTCTTTTCTATAAAAAAAGAAGCTATATATATTTCTATAAATTCTAAAGAGCTTCTGTATCTTTGAGCTATGTTACCTAAAAAGCTACAAGATAAAATAGACAAGCGATCTCGAGAGCAATCGATTCGGTCTTTGGGTTTGCCAAATCATTTCATAGATTTTTCTAGCAATGATTACTTAGGGTTTGGTAGTTCAAAAAATATTTTTAACGCGGCATCTGTTCTTTTAAAGCAACACAATCTAGAAGTAAATGGAGCAACGGGCTCCAGATTATTAACAGGAAATCATAGCCTATACCTTGACACAGAAAAACAAATAGCGGCCTTTCATAATACGGCTGCAGCACTTGTTTTTAACAGTGGATACGATGCTAATCTTGGTTTTTTTTCAAGTGTACCACAACGAGGAGATGTTATTTTGTATGACGCGCTGTGCCACGCCTCTATAAGAGACGGTATTGGCATGAGCCGCGCTAAGGCATACAAGTTTGCACACAATGATTTAGAAAGCTTAGAGGCTTTGCTATTGGCTCAAAAACAAGCGAGTTCTAGCCTATGTGATCTTTATGTAATTACAGAATCTGTTTTCTCTATGGATGGAGATCAACCAGAGCTTAAAGCTTTGGCTACTCTCTGTAAAAAACACAGGGCCTATTTAATTGTTGATGAAGCGCATGCTATTGGTGTTATTGGCAACAAAGCTGAAGGTTTAGTGCAGGCTTTAGGGATTGAAAATCAAGTATTCGCTCGCATTGTTACTTTTGGCAAAGCTTTGGGTTGCCACGGTGCTGCTATTTTAGGGAGTTGCCAGCTAAAGCACTATTTGATAAATTTTGCAAGAAGCTTTATTTATACAACAGGATTGCCACCACACACACTGGCTACGATACAGGCAGCCTATGCTGAGTTAGATCTTAATGTTTTGTCTATAAAACAGTTAAAGAAGAATATTACATTCTTTCAAAATTGTATTATTAAAGCTGGTCTAACCCCTCACTTTATACAAAGCCACTCTGCCATACATAGCTGTATTATAGGCGGCAATAGCGCCACTAAAGATGTTTCGGCACTACTTCAAAAAAGAAATTTTGATGTTAAAGCTATTCTATCCCCAACCGTGCCTAAAGGCCAGGAGCGCTTACGTATTTGTTTGCACACTTCTAATACAGAAAAAGACATAGCCGCCTTAGTTACCGTGCTAAAAGAATATTTTTTCAATACATAAATAAAGCTGCAGCCTCTTCAAATTATAATACCCCGCCCATTACTAGATTACAAAATGTATTGTTTCTCTTAAGCCTTAGAGCAATTACAGTAGATTGTTATATATATTTACAGTATGAAAAACCACACCTATTTCATCACAGGCATCTCTACAGATGTTGGTAAAACAATAGTTTCAGCCATACTCACGGAGGCCTTACAGGCAGATTACTGGAAGCCAGTGCAAGCTGGAGAGCTAGAGCATAGTGACACACACAAAGTGCAACAATTAGTTTCTAATACTATAACAAAATTTCATGCTTCTGCATTTAATTTACAAAGCCCTATGAGCCCTCATGCCGCAGCAAAGATTGATGGCATTTGTATTTCAGCAAAGAAAATAAAGCGCCCTTCTACCACAAACAACCTAGTAATAGAAGGTGCAGGAGGGCTATTAGTGCCCTTAAACGACACAGAAACTATTATTGATTTAATGCTGCCAACAGATAAAGTAATTGTGGTATCTAGGCATTATTTAGGAAGTATTAATCACACTTTATTGACACTTGAGGCTCTAAAATTAAGGGGGATGAACGTCTTTGGAATTATTTTTAATGGAGCTGAACACCCAAGCACAGAGGCAGCTATTACAAAAATGAGTGGAGTTGCTGTTTTGGGGCGTATCGATCAAGAGCCCTATTTTGATAAAAATGTAGTAAAAGAATATGCTAAAAATTTAAGAGAAGTACTTTAAAATATAAAATCAACAACATGAAGGGTTTGAGTTAAAATAGAGGGTCTAATTTCCGATAGCCATCAAGACATCCTGTGGTTCAAAAAGTGTAACTTTGTACAATGAAATTAACCCAACGAGACCGCGCCCATATTTGGCACCCCTTAACTCAGCACCAAACAGCTAGGCCTCCCGTTGGTATCGTAAAAGCAAGTGGGTCTGTATTGATTGATGAAGATGGAAAGAGTTATATAGACGGTATTGCATCTTGGTATACCGCCATGTTTGGACATTGTAACCCCTACATTACTAATGCGATGACTCAACAAATGCAAACTCTAGACTTTGTTATGTTTAGCGGTTTCACTCATGAACCAGCCGTGCAACTTTCAGAAAAGGTTTTAGCTATTTTGCCTGCTAATCAACAAAAAGTATTTTTCAATGATAATGGTTCTACCGCTGTGGAGGCCGCTATTAAAATGGCAATTCAATACTACCATAATAAAAGTAAAAAAAGAGATACTCTTATAGCTTTTCAAGATGGCTTTCATGGAGACACCTTTGGAGCTATGAGCGCCTCTGGACTGTCTTCTTATAACGGGCCTTTTGAAGATTTTTTATTAAACGTAAAACGCATACCTACCCCGCAATCTCATAATTTGAATGAAGTTCTAGCAGCGCTTGAAAAAATTCTACAAGAAAATAACTGTGCTGCTTTTATTTTTGAGCCTTTAGTTCAAGGTGCCGCCGGCATGAAGTTTCATAGCGCAAAAGGCCTAGATGCCTTACTTGCTATGTGTAAAAAGCACGATGTGCTTTGTATTGCAGATGAAATCATGACTGGTTTTGGAAAAACAGGAACCAATTTTGCGGTAGAACAGTTAGAAAATACGCCAGATATTATGTGCCTTAGTAAGGCCTTAACAGCGGGCATGTTTCCATTGAGCATTACAAGTTGCAGTCAAGAAATTTTTGATGGATTTTTAAGTCAACAGGTCCACAAAGGTTTTTTTCATGCCCATACTTATAGTGCTCACCCCATTGGTTGCGCCGCTGCGATAGCCAGTATTGAGTTGCTTACCTCACCTGAGATTTTAAAACAACGCGCCTATATAGCTCAATCCCATAAAGATTTTGCAATAAAAATAGAGAGTCACCCTAGTGTAAAACAAGTACGTTGTAAAGGGGTAATCCTAGCAATAGACCTTGCTGTAGAAATGCAGCGCTACGGAAATTTACGTGATGACCTCTACCAGTTTTTCATGGATCGAGGCGTGGCCCTTAGGCCTCTAGGAAACACTGTGTATGTGCTCCCGCCTTATGTAATTACAAATAATGAACTTGATACTATATATCAAGCAATAGAGGCAGTGTTGGCTTTTTATGATAATTAGTCTCTCTACTATTGCCATTTCTTTGATATTTAAAGCCTCTAGAAAACAAAGAATCTTTATTTTTGCATGAAACAATAAAACCTTGCCAGCACCTATTACTATTTCAGCAATTGCTTCTATTTCTGCTTTGGGAAATTCACCCGAAGGAGTTTGGGGAAGTTATGTGTCAAAGAGGCCATTATTTTCCAAGAAGAAAATAGGATCTCAAGACGTTTTTGTAAGTGAAATAGCCTCTGATGTAGAAAAAAAATTGGCTGTCTTGAGAGCCTCAAACCCTAGTTACAAAATACTAGATCGCACCGTTTTATTAGCGATGATAGCATCAAAGCAAGTCATTAAAGGTCTCCCGTTTCTAAAAGAAAACATGGGTATAAATATTGGATCCTCAAGAGGAGCAACCTCTTTGTTTGAAAAATACCATACTGCTTTTACAGAAACCGGGAAGGTATCTCCCTACAGCTCACCCACTACTACTTTAGGGAATATTTCTTCTTGGGTTTCTCAAGAATTAGAAACACAAGGAGTTCAAATAGACCAATCTGTTACTTGCTCAACGGCAATGCACGCCCTTTTAAATGGTATTGCATGGTTACAAGCAGATATGGCAGACGCTTTTTTGGTTGGCGGCAGTGAAGCAGCATTAACTCCCTTTACCATTGCGCAAATGCAAGCGCTAAAGTTGTATACAAAATCCAAGCATACTAGTGCCTGTGAGTCTATGCGTTTTCAAAAAACTAAAAACACAATGGTGCTTGGAGAAGCAGCAGCTGTCGCTGTTTTGGAAAAAGGAATTTCAGTAAACACCAAGGCAATAATTAAGGGCTATGGATTTGGTTCTGAAATACTGGCTCATAATAGCTCCATTACCGAAAATGCTAACAGCCTACAGAAGGCTATGAGAATGGCCTTAGAAAAAGCCGCACTTACTACTGTAGATGCAATTATAATGCATGCCCCAGGAACTGTAAAAGGAGATGTTGCAGAAAAAAATGCAATCGACATTGTGTTTAAAAAACAGCTTCCATTACTAACGTCAAACAAATGGATGGTAGGCCATACCTTTGCCGCAAGCGGAATGTTAAGTATAGAGATGGCAGTGTTTATGTTAGAGCATAATATATTTATTGAAAACCCTTTTTATAGCAACACTAGAAACCTTCCTCTATCCATAAAAACAGTACTAGTTAATGCCGTAGGTTTTGGTGGTAATGCAGTGAGTATTATTCTATCTCGCCCAAACTAATATACGAGTTGTATTTTACCATTATAGAATTGTATAAAACTCATAAAACTAAAAGAAAAAAATACTTATTTTTGAACCATGATGGAGACAAAACATAATTGGACCAAAGAAGAAATTTTAGAGATATACAACACCCCTCTTATGGAGTTGTTGTATAAGGCTGCAACTGTTCATAGAGCAAATCATAACCCTAATCAAGTGCAGGTCTCTACCTTACTGTCTATAAAAACAGGTGGTTGCCCAGAAGATTGTGGCTATTGTCCTCAAGCGGCAAGATATCACACAGATATTGAAGGAAATGATTTAATGAGTGTGCGACAGGTAAAGGCACAAGCCTTAAGAGCAAAGTCTAGCGGTAGTTCCCGTGTTTGTATGGGAGCTGCATGGCGAAATGTAAAAGATGGGCCAGAGTTTGACAGCGTTTTGGAAATGGTACGAACCATTAATAAGCTAGACATGGAGGTTTGCTGTACTTTGGGTATGATTACAGAAAACCAAGCACAGCGTTTGGCAGAAGCTGGGTTATACGCCTACAATCATAATTTAGACACCAGTGAAGATTATTATAAAGATGTTATCTCTACTAGAGCATTTCAAGATAGATTAGACACCATAGACAATGTGCGTAAAACCAATGTAACAGTTTGTAGTGGAGGAATTATAGGGATGGGAGAGGCCATTGAAGACAGAGCAGGAATGTTAGTAGCCCTTGCACGTTTAAGCCCACAACCAGAAAGCACCCCCATTAATGCATTAGTTCCTGTAGAGGGAACTCCAATGGAAGAGATAGCGCCGGTATCAATTTGGGAAATGATACGGATGGTTGCTACTACCCGTATTGTATTGCCTAATACACAAGTACGTTTGTCTGCAGGGAGAACACAAATGTCTCGTGAGGGACAAGCAATGTGTTTCTTTGCGGGAGCTAATTCTATTTTTGCAGGAGATAAGCTATTAACAACGCCAAATCCAGATGTGCATGAAGACATGAAAATGTTTGAGTTGTTAGGATTGGAGCCTATGAAACCTTTTGTAAAGAAAGACCAACCTCAAACAGTTGACGCACAATATTCAAAATATAAAGATCAAGGAGAAAAGCCAAAGTGGACACGTCCAGGTCACACAATTGAACGTAACGTAGAGGCAAAAGCAAAGGTAAAAATTTAAGCAGCCGTTTTTAGTAAAGAAGTTTTCATCACTTAGTAAGGTCTCGAATCCTTTCAAAAATAAGAGCAGATTCCCATCCACGATATAGGAGGTAATCTGCTATTTTTTTGCGCTTTTTTTGGCCATCTGTTTCTCCTAAAAGTTGTGCAGCTCTCTTTTCAAATAAGAGGTCGAAAGTATCTAGATATTCACCATCAGGGATTTCTTTAAGCGCCAATTTGAGATTATATGTCGATATATTACGCATTTTTAATTCGCGCGTGATTCTATTTCTTCCCCATTTTTTTTGTCTAAATTTTCCGCGAGCAAAAGCTTGTGAAAATCGAGTTTCGTTTAAAAAATTATGCATCAGTAAGTGCCCCATTATTTCATCAATGGCCTGTGGTATCATACGCATCTCTCGAAGCTTTCTAGTTACTTCTTGATGACATCTCTCTTGGTAGACACAGTATTTTTCAATACGCCTTTTAGCCTGCTCTACGGTATATGTTTTATGAGTAAAATTCATTGTATTATTCAAAAATACACTTTAAAATAATGTGGCACTTCTGTTTTGTTACCTACTAGCAAATTATGTAAAACAAAAAAACCCTTCTTTGCTTTTGCAAAGAAGGGTTATGGTTATTTTAGTCTATCACCATTCTTGTCAAAGAAATGATATTCTAGATACGTGTAAGCATCTCTTGGTTGTATTTTCACCCATTTTTTATGCTCCATAAACCACTTATGGCGCATTGATGGAAAACCTTTTGTTAAAAAGGCTGCTATAAAAGGATGCGTACTTAACGTAACATCTTTATAGTCTTTTTTAAAGAGCCTTTTAAGCTCTTCGGTAATCTTCTGTACCACCACGATTGGCGCCTCTATCTCACCAATTTCACCCCCTGGGGCTTCTTCACTGGTTTTGATATTCATTTCTGGCCTAACGCGTTGGCGTGTAATTTGTATCAACCCGAATTTACTTGGTGGCAGGATTTTGTGTTTTGCTCTGTCATTTTTCATTTCCTCACGAAGATGATCAAACAGTCTTTTTCGATTGGCAGCATTTGCCATATCAATAAAGTCAACCACAATAATTCCTCCCATATCCCTTAGGCGTAATTGTCTTGCTACCTCACTGGCAGCAATAATATTTACTTCTAGGGCTGTATCTTCTTGGTTTTTGCTTTTTGTACTACGGTTACCACTATTCACGTCAATAACGTGCATGGCTTCTGTATGTTCAATAACCAAATAGGTTCCTTTGGTGCTTGAAACAGTTCTACCAAAGCTAGTTTTAATTTGTCTCTCGATACCATGTTTTTCATACATAGGTATTTTTGAGTCATAAAACTTAACGATACTTTCTTTACCAGGTGCAATTTCTTGCACGTAATCTCTTATTTGTAAATAGAGTGTTTCATCGTCAATATGAATTGCCGAGAATTCGTCGTTAAACACATCTCGTATCATAGAGGCTCCTCTATTTAACTCACTTAGCACCTTACTTGGGTGGTGAGCACCTTGTAGCTTTTTGCACATCGCTGTCCAGCGATCTACTAGACTTTGTAAATCTTTATCCAGTTCTGCTACTTTTTTGCCTTCTGCTACAGTACGTATAATAACACCAAATCCTTTGGGTCTTATGCTTGTAATTAAGCGTTTCAACCTATCTTTTTCTTCACGACTTTCTATTTTTTGAGAAACAGAAATACGGTCAGAAAAAGGAACCAACACTATATAACGGCCAGCTATAGATAGCTCACTGCTTATACGAGGTCCTTTTGTGGAAATGGGTTCTTTTACTACTTGTACCAGAATAGATTGATTGGATTTTATAGCACTATTAATGCCTCCATTCTTATCAATCTCCTTTTCAAATGGGAAATCTTTTAAAGAATACTCTTTAAGTTTACCTGTGCTTACACGTTTTACAAACTTCAACAAAGAAGCAACTTTAGGTCCTAGATCGTGATAGTGTAAAAAACCATCTTTCTCATAACCAACATTGACAAATGCGGCGTTAAGACCTGGCATACTTTTGCGAATTTTAGCGAGAAATACATCTCCTACCGCAAAATTGTTTGCCTCTTCTTCTTTGTTTAGCTCGATGAGTCTTCCATCTTTTAAAAGAGCAAAATCAACTTCTTGTGAACTGGATCTAATAAATAATTCGTAGCTCACGGTACATTAATTTATATCCGCTTTTAGCAAGGGCACTATTGCCATTTGCCTCCAACAGATGGATTAAACAATAATTGTCACAGGTTTTTTTTGTAATTCTGAAATCATATTTTTATAAAATATCAGAAAAAACCCGTCGAAATGCTAGCCTATTAAAAGGTAATTGATAGAACTAGTATTTCATTTTCAAAGAACTCAACTATGGAGCATTATTGAAAACCCCATAGGTACTTAAAAGAAAAAAGTAGTTTATAACTACTTTTTCTTGTGACGGTTAGCGCGTCTTCTCTTCTTACGCTTATGCGTAGCTACCTTATGTCTTTTTCTTTTTTTACCACTTGGCATATTTGATAGTTTTATGTTGCCTCACAATGCAAGGCTATTAATATTATTTTACTTCAACGTTTGTTTTTACACTCTCAACAAATACTTTTGCCGGCTTGAAAGCTGGAATGTTGTGTGCGGGTATTTTAATCGTAGTGTTTTTTGAGATATTACGACCTGTTTTTTCTGCTCTAGTCTTGATAATAAAGCTTCCAAAACCTCTAAGATAAACATTATCACCACCTTCTAATGAAGTTTTTACCTCGGTCATAAATGTTTCTACAGTAGCTTGAACATCTCCTTTTTCCATTCCTAGTTTCTCTGAAATCTTAGCTACGATATCTGCTTTCGTCATGTGTTTCTTTTTTTAATATAAATAATCAATTTTTCAAGACGGCAAATATAAGAATTTTAAAATCAATATATCAAAACGCAATGCATTAAAATATAATTACATAAAAGCTACCTTTGTGATATGAAAGAAACTTTGGATTTTTTTGCTAAAAAACTCATTGATTGGTACTTACACAACAAGCGTGATCTTCCTTGGAGAACGACTAGGGACCCCTATTTTATTTGGTTATCTGAAATTATTTTACAACAAACCCGAGTTGCACAAGGGACCCCGTATTATTTTGCATTTATAGCTGCATTTCCTGACGTAAAATCATTAGCAAATGCACCCCAAGAGCAGGTGCTTAAATTATGGCAAGGATTGGGGTATTATTCTCGGGCAAGAAATTTGCACATAGCAGCCCAATATGTAGCCAATGACCTGGATGGAATATTTCCATCGACCTATAAAGGGCTTCTTGAGTTAAAAGGGGTGGGTGATTACACGGCAAGTGCGGTGGGGTCCATTTGCTTTGATTTACCTACTGCGGTGGTCGACGGTAATGTGTACCGCGTTTTGTCTCGTTTGTTTGGAATTGACACACCAATTAATAGCACGCAAGGGATAAAAGAATTTAAAGCCCTAGCTCAGCAACTTTTAGACATCTCCCAGCCTGGCACTTTTAATCAAGCAATGATGGAGTTTGGTGCGCGTTTTTGTGTGCCTCAAAATCCTAATTGTAATCAATGCATTTTTCAATTTAAATGTGATGCACATAAAAATAAGCAAGTAGGATCGCTTCCAGTTAAGTTAAAAAAACTAAAAGTAAAAAAGCGTTACTTTAATTACATGGTCATCCTCTCTGAGGATTACCATACGGTGTTACAACAACGCACTCAAAAAGGAATTTGGCAGCAATTGTATGAATTTCCATTGGTGGAAACACTAAACCAGGTGGATGAGCTTGATCTGCGAAAAGAACCACAATTTGATCATATTTCAGAATTATATGGTATTGATACTCTTACGCTTTTTCAGGAAAAAGCTGTAGTTCACAAGCTTTCTCACCAACACCTTTATACGCGCTTCTGGATTGCACATACTCAAAGTAAATTAGACAAAGGAACTCCGTTCAAGGAGATTCATCAATTTGCAGTACCCGTGTTGATAAGTAACTTTATTTCAAACTTTGCAAGCTTTAATTAAATGGGTTTTTTTAAGTATATTTAATTTTCAAAAAGTACCTTTGTAGACTTAAATTTTAGAACACATGAGCGGCACAATAAATAAAGTAATGTTGATAGGGCATACGGGCGATGAAGTGAAAATGCACTATTTTGAAGGAGGAAACAGCATTGGTCGTTTTCCATTGGCAACCAATGAGACATATACCAACCGCACTACTGGTGAACGAGTAAACAACACAGAGTGGCATAATATTGTGGTGCGTAACAAGGCTGCTGAAGTTTGCGAAAAGTATCTTAAAAAAGGCGATAAGGTGTATATTGAAGGACGTCTAAAAACACGCAAGTGGCAAGATGAAAAAGGATTAGACCGCTACAGCACAGAAATCCAGTGCACAGAATTTACCTTTTTAACACCCAAAGCAGAAGGTAGCGCTCCGCCTCAAGCACAACAGGCAGTTGCTAGTGCTCAACAAGTTTCAGCGCCAGTACAGGAACCCCTCCAAAAAGAAGAGGACGATTTACCCTTCTAGTAGAAACCAACTCACCTATTTTGGATATAGAACCTCCTAGTTTATTGTTTTTAACACTCATACACGGTGTACATATAGTAAGTGTCGCCGTCTTTTTTATACTCTTGCTATTCTCTGCGCTTATTTCTGGGGCAGAAGTGGCTTTTTTTTCATTAACCTCTGCAGAGCTCAATGCAGAAAAAAATAAAGGGTCCTTTAGAAAAATAAAAATTGTAAGTCTACTACTAGAGAAACCTAAGAAGTTACTAGCTACAATTTTAGTGGCAAATAACTTTCTTAATATAGCTATAGTGCTCCTTTTTGACGCGCTGGGGCAAGTATGGTTTGCAGATCTAAACCAAGTATACTTTGGTATTAATATTCGTTTTATAGTTGAGGTGGGTGTGGTAACCTTCTTGATTTTGCTTTTTGGTGAGATTTTACCCAAAATATACGCAAGCCGTAACAGTGTTCAATTTGCAAGTTTTATGGCATATCCATTAAGGGTGTTGGATGTGGTTTTTGCTCCTTTAAGCATTCCCATGCAAGCCATTACTGTTACTATTCAAGACCGCTTTGGAAAACAGAAATCTAACATCTCTGTAGGGCAATTATCACAGGCCCTTGCCCTTACAGATGAAAAAGACACCACTACCGAAGAGCAAAAAATACTCCAAGGTATTGTAACTTTTGGAAACACAGACACCAAACAGGTAATGAAAAATAGGATGGATATATTTGCATTAAGCGAAGCTCTTTCTTATCAAGAAATCTTACCCTCTATTATTGAAAATGGCTACTCACGTATTCCAGTCTATAAGGACAACGTAGACACTATTACAGGGATTTTGTATGTAAAAGACTTAATACCCCATACAGACTTTAAAACATTAGACTGGACTGCTTTGATTCGTGAACCTTATTTTGTGCCAGAAAACAAGAAGCTAGATGATTTACTAAACGAGTTTAAGAAAATGAAGATGCACTTGGCAATTGTTGTAGACGAGTATGGTGGTACAAGCGGGCTTATTTCTCTCGAAGATATTATAGAAGAAATTGTAGGGGAGATTAGTGATGAGTTTGATGATGAAGATTTGGTCTTCTCAAAGCTAGACGAAAACAATTATGTATTTGAAGGTAAAACAGCATTAAAAGATTTCTATAAAGTTATTGGTCTAGAACAGACGGCGGTTTTTGAAGATTACAAAGGAGAGGCAGAAACCTTGGCCGGGTTTTTATTAGAAATATCAAAAGGGTTCCCAAAAAGAGATGAAGTTATTACCTACCATGGTTATGTGTTTACTATTGAAGCCTTCGAGAATAAGCGCATCAAACAAATAAAATTATCGATAGCACCAGAGGCCTTATGAAAACCTGTATTCTTTTTTTAAGTTGTGTGCTCCTTTTGGGGTGCGCTGATACCGTGAACATAAAGCCCAAGGCAAAACTTCGTCTTGACTATCCTGTGGCTAGCTATAAAAAATCACAAACTAACTGTGACTATGATTTTGATGTTAATGATCAGGCTGCGCTTGTAAAGACAAGAAACTGTGGTATTAGACTTAGTTACCCCGATATGAGAGCTGCGGTATATATTACCTATCAAAAAGTGCACAATAATAATTTAGACTCCTTGTTGTATGATGCCCAAAAACTAGCATACAATCATGATAGAAAAGCCATCAGTATTCCAGAAAAGCTATTTGTAAATCAAGACCATAATACTTACGGGGTTTTTTACAGTATTAATGGAAATGCAGCTTCGCAATCTCATTTTTATCTTACAGATAGTGTTCAAAACTTTGTAACTGGCTCTCTGTATTTTGATGCCGCTCCAAACTTTGACTCTATCTACCCAGCCGTTGTATACTTACGGGAAGATATTATGCACCTGATGGAAACCCTAGAGTGGGAGTAGCGTTAATTAGTATACTATTTTATAGTAGCTATTTTCAAAAACCCAAAGAAATTTTAACAGGCCTTATTTGTCGCGATGCATTGAGTATGATGGTCTTTTTTGCTGTTGCGTCTTTATCAATTCATAATTTAATGTCACCTTTGTAGGATATGAAAAGCATAGACAAAAAGTGGTTGTATTTAATAATTC
The DNA here is from genome assembly GCA_913048115.1 of uncultured Flavobacteriaceae bacterium. Lineage (GTDB taxonomy): Bacteria > Bacteroidota > Bacteroidia > Flavobacteriales > Flavobacteriaceae > Patiriisocius. Next base: position 42,699 of record CAJWVI010000003.1, read on the forward strand.
TTTCTGTTGTTTGGGGGAGTTCTTTTATATTGATTAAAAAGGCATTGGTAGGGTTAACACCTCTGCAATTGGGTGCTTTGCGCACTTTATTTGCAGCTATATTTTTGTTGCTTATTGGGTTTAGGTCTTTAAAAAAAATACGAAAACACGAATGGAAATGGATCGTTGTCTCTGGATTTCTTGGCACTTTTATTCCTGCGTTTCTATTTGCCTTTGCCGAAACCCAAATCGATAGTGCCGTAGCATCGATCTTAAACTCTACCACACCCATTGTTACTTTAATATTGGGAGCTGTGTTGTTTAAGATTGTGTTCTCCAAAAACCAACTCATTGGTGTTATTATTGGTCTTGTGGGTAGTTTATTATTAATTTGGACTGGCGCAGATGTTAATCCTAATCAAAACTATTGGTACAGCACTTTGGTTCTGGCGGCCTCTGTTTGTTATGCGTTAAATGTAAATATTATTAAGAGGTATCTTCAAGAAATACCGCCTATGGCTATCGCAGCTGGAAACTTTATTATACTGCTAATTCCATCTTTTTTAGTGCTTGTTTTTTCTGGTTTCTTCCAGCTTGAATTTATAGACAACACGGCCTTGCACATATCCTTGGGGTATTTGGTTATCTTGTCAATTGTTGGTACAGGTGTGGCTAAGGTAGTGTTCAATAAACTCGTGCAATTAAGTACACCCGTATTTGCTACCTCAGTAACATATACTATTCCTGTTGTTGCGTTACTATGGGGTCTGCTAGATGGGGAGCGCTTTACAATTTTTCAAGCAGGTGCTACTGCTTTTATTTTATTAGGGGTGCTATTGACCAATAGGAAATGATTTATTTTTTCTCTTCGGAAATTTTAAAAATCAAGTTTTTTGCTAGTGCATTGCCCCATAAGATTTGGTAGCTAAATTTTAGCAAACAAAGTGTTTGTTTTTAAGGGAATTACAATTATATTTGCAACCGCTTTAAAATGAAGCGAAATTATTAATTAATAAATAAACGAAACGCTATGTTCGCAATTGTAGAAATAGCAGGGCAGCAATTTAAAGTTGCAAAAGATCAAAAAGTCTTTGTACATCGTTTAGCAGCAGAAGAAGGAGCATCAGTTTCTTTCGACAATGTGTTAATGCTAAGTGAAGGTGATAAAGTTACTGTTGGCGCCCCGGCTATCGATGGAGCTCAAGTAGGAGCAAAAATCATTAAGCACCTTAAGGGTGATAAAGTTATTGTATTCAAGAAGAAAAGAAGAAAAGGATACAGAGTAAAGAACGGTCACAGACAATCACTTACACAAATTGTAATTGAAAGTATAGTTGGCTCTGGTGCCAAAAAAGTGGCTCCTAAAAAAGAAGCAAAGCCTTCAGCTCCAAAAGCTGAAAAAGCGGCTCCTAAAAAGCAAGAAACTGCATCTAATGATGTTTCTTCTCATACTGTTGCTGAATTAAAAGCACTAGCAAAAGAAAAAGGCATTACAGGCTACACTTCTATGAAGAAAGCTGAATTAATAGCTGCTTTAAGTTAATTTTTAAAACTAAGAGAAAATGGCACATAAAAAAGGAGTTGGTAGTTCGAAGAATGGTAGAGAATCAGAATCAAAACGTTTAGGCGTTAAGATATTTGGTGGTCAAGTAGCTATTGCAGGAAATATCATAATCAGACAAAGAGGTAATACACATCACCCAGGTGAGAATGTATATGGTGGAAAAGACCACACACTTCACGCAAGAGTGGATGGTGTAGTTAAATTTACTAAAAAAAGAGACAATAGATCATATGTAAGCATCGTGCCTTTCGCAGAAGCTTAAGATTTTTATCTTACTTTAAAATAATAAAACCCCAATCGATTTAATCGGTTGGGGTTTTATTGTATTAAAACGTTAATATCTAGCCAGACAGCTGTGTCCACTCTAGGGCTTCGTTTTATTAGATTTAGAGCCGCTATAGTTTAGCATGGTCACGCTGTATTTTAATCTTAGCAGTGAGCTTGCAAAATCAATTAAAAACGTTAATGATGTAAGCTTCTCAGCAATTTTTTGTTTGTGAAAATATTTATTTCAATACCGTGAAAACCAGTGCACTTTTTCTGTTTTTAGTAAGTACTGTTTTTGCCAATTAGAATCACTAAGATTGGACATTCACAATGCTTAACAATAAGGTAATAGTTATAATTAAAAAGTTTATTAAATTCACGTAATAAAAAAACCTAATGTTTGTAAAACACACTCTCATGCCAAATTTCACTAGCTATTTCTTCTTTATTTTTTTTCTTTACGGGTTAAATGTGTCTTCTCAAACCTTTGAAAGACAGATTCTTTCATCAACAGATGATGCGGAAGAAAAGTTTGATGGTTCAGAGGTATTAACAGATAGTTCAGACCTTGAGTTGATGTATGATGGATTTAATAATCAGGGTCTACAAACTGTGGGTCTTAGATTTGATGATATAGCCATACCTTCAAGTGCTACCATTACCAATGCCTACATACAATTCACAGCAGATGGAGATAATCAAGGAAATATAGTTATAAGCATTCAAGGAGAGGATGTTGTTAATTCTGCTTCTTTTGTTGATCAGGCTAATAACATATCAAATAGAGCAACAACCGCTGCAAGCATCACCTGGGATGTGATACCCACTTGGGATGATGACGCTGCTGGAATGGATCAAAGAACTCCAGACCTATCTACAATTGTAAGTGAAATCATATCTTCTAATGGTTGGCAAAGCAGCAATCCTATTACTTTTATACTAACGGGTACAGGTAATGAAAATGACCGTAGAAAGGCAGAGTCATTTGATGGAGGGGCAACCCTAGCTCCTAAGTTAGTCATTGAATATACGTCTAACTCTAATGTAGATTTAGCGCTCACTTCAATTAGTTTGCCCACTAGTACTACTTATGAAAATGGAGCGGCACTTGTGCAAGCAGAAATTAGAAGTTTTGGTATTTTAACTGCTACAAATTACACTATTTCTTATTCAATAAATGGACTTGTAATTGCTACTGAACAAGCAACAGTGCCCTTAACAGTTGGTCAAAGTACGATTTTTACCTTTGTGCAAACCGCAGATTTAAGTGTCTTAGGAACTTACGATCTAAGCGTTGAGGTAAGTATCAATAATGATGAAAATACAGCAAACAATCTTATTAGCAAAGAGGTTTCGGTCGTTGAGGAACTGGAGTCTATATTTTTTAGTCAAGAAAGTGCTTGGCGCTATTGGGATCAACCCGCAGATCCTGGAGCAAGTTGGAATACCATAGGGTTTGATGATGCATCATGGTTTGTTGGTGCGGGACAATTTGGTTTTGGAGATGCAGATGAAGAAACAACACTCAACGATGGTTTAATTAGTTACTATTTCAGAAAGAAAGTAACGGTTCCAGATGCCAATGCACTCAATGATGTGTACATTAAAATGATACACGATGATGGGGCTATGATGTTTATTAATGGTGTAGAAGTTCTTAGGTCTGAATTAATACCCCTTGGAACTATAAATCATACAACATCAGCTAAGCAACGAATAAACAATAGTATTGAAAATGATTATTTTACTTACAAGATAGCAGCTAGTTTTTTTGTGACCGGCGAAAACACGATTGCTGTTACGGTCCGAAATACAACGGCTGGTGATGAAGATTTTTCATTTGATTGTTTTATAATACCTAATTACACCTATGACAAGGATGGACCTTATGTGTTCTACGATGGAACTGATATTATTGTGGAAGAAGTTACACCAGGCGGTTTGATAAGCAATACCTACACAACACCAGTTGGATTAACGCTAACCTGCGATCTGCCACATATGGGGACTAGTTTTACATTTTCTTTAAAGCCTGAGATTACCATTGAACCCTCCATTGATCTTGAAACACCTTCTACGTTTTTAGCTATTTCCGATTTTGATGGTCACATAGCGGGTCTTACTCAAGTTCTTGTAGGAGAAGGGGTTATGGATGAAGATTTTAACTGGACATATGGTGAGGGTCATTTAATGATTAGCGGAGACTTATTTGATAGAGGTTTTCATATTCAAGAGTCTATGTGGTTGCTCTACAAACTCGAAAGTGAGGCAGAAGCTAATGGAGGTAAAATACACCTAATAATAGGGAATCATGAAATGTTTAACATGACTGATGATTGGAGGTATGTAGAAACTAAATACTTTAACGATGCGCACCTTATGGGTAAAAGAATGTCTGAGTTGTATGATGAGAATACTGAACTAGGAAGGTGGTTGCGCTCAAAAAATATTATAGAAAGAGTTGGGGATTATGCCTTTATGCATGGCGGGATCACCCCTGAAGTAGCTGCTTTAGAATTGACATACGAAGAGATTAACGATTATGGAAGATTGAGAATGAACGGGATACCTTGTCCAAATAGTGATTGTATAGAGGTTAATAGCGGTGAGGGGATTTACTGGTATAGAGGGATGGTCGAAGAAGCCTTGACACAAGTACAAGTAGACGATATTATAGATGGGTTTTCAGTAGCGTCTCTAATATTGGGCCATACAAAAGACACCAATATACGATCACTTTATGAGGGTAGGGTAATTGCCATAGACATGTTTCATGTTAGTAATTTTAATAATGGATTTATGAAAGCCTTACAATTTGAATTAGGCTGTTTTTTCTCATTCCGGACGAGTGCTTCGGGGGAGACTTTCACACCTCTAGATGCAGACTGTGAACAAACTCTGGGTAGGGCAATAACACTAAATGGTGATGCCCAGCTACAACTGTATCCTAATCCCTCTTCAGATTTTTTAAATATTAAAATGCCTAGCAATACCGTTGGAAATTATAACTATACCATCGTAGATATGAAAGGAAGAAAATTGGATCAAGGAATAATTAACCAAGAGGTTTCAACTATTAAAGTGAGAAACTATGCTTGTGGAAGGTATATTTTAATAATTAAAAATGCAGATACAATAATCAAAGGGTCGTTTATTTTAAAGTAAAAATCAGATCTTTTTTGACCATAAATTGAACAAAAAAAGCCCTCACAAATTGCAAGGGCTTTGATGGATCCTGAATCATGTCCAGAATTTCAATGTGTAAGAAGTTCAAACGCTATCCCGAAGGTCATTGCGCATGAGAGGTCTAGTATCTGTAATATTCTGGCTTAAATGGGCCTTGAACCGTTACACCAATATATTCTGCTTGGTCACTTTTAAGTTCAGTAAGCTCAACACCAATTTTCTCAAGGTGCAGACGCGCTACCTTCTCGTCAAGATGCTTAGGCAACATGTATACCTCGTTGCCATACTTATCTGCGTCGTTCCAAAGTTCTATTTGTGCTAGGGTTTGGTTTGTAAATGAGTTACTCATTACAAAACTAGGATGCCCTGTTGCACAGCCTAAGTTTACAAGACGACCTTCTGCAAGAAGTATAATGTCTTTTCCGTTAAATGTGTACTTATCAACCTGTGGCTTGATTTCATCTTTAACAGCGTTTTTGTTTAACCATGGCACGTCAATTTCATTATCAAAATGGCCAATGTTACATACAATAGTTTTGTCTTTCATCGCTTCAAAATGCTCTGGACGTACAATGTCTTTATTACCAGTGGTAGTAATAACGATATCTGCAGTTGTAATAACATTTTCTAATTTCTTTACTTCAAAACCATCCATTGCAGCTTGAAGTGCACAAATAGGGTCAATTTCAGTAACAGTAACAATAGAACCCGCTCCTTTAAAAGAAGCAGCAGTTCCTTTTCCTACGTCACCATAGCCGCAAACGATAACACGCTTTCCAGCCAACATAATGTCTGTTGCACGGCGCACAGCATCTACTGCGCTCTCTCTACAACCATATTTATTGTCAAATTTAGATTTGGTAACACTATCGTTAATGTTGATAGCAGGCATTGGCAATGTTCCGTTTTTTACACGCTCGTATAAGCGGTGAACACCTGTTGTAGTTTCTTCAGATAGCCCGTTAATTCCAGCGGCTAATTCTGGGTATACATCAAGAACCATGTTGGTTAAATCACCCCCATCATCCAAAATCATATTCAGTGGCTTACGATCTTCCCCAAAGAAAAGTGTTTGTTCAATACACCACTCAAATTCTTCTTCATTCATTCCTTTCCAAGCATATACCGCGGTTCCGGTAGCAGCAATTGCAGCAGCAGCTTGATCTTGTGTAGAAAAGATATTACAAGAACTCCAGGTTACTTCTGCTCCAAGGGCTTGTAATGTTTCAATTAGCACAGCAGTTTGGATAGTCATGTGTAAACATCCTGCAATACGAGCTCCTTTAAGTGGTTGCTCATTTTTGTATTCTTTACGTAAAGCCATCAGGCCAGGCATTTCTGCCTCGGCAAGATCAATTTCTTTACGTCCCCAATCTGCAAGGGAGATATCTTTTACTTTGTTAGGTGTGTAAGGGACTGTGTTTGTTGACATAAAAAAAACAATTTTTATCTCCACCAGGGCAGAGAACTTATTAATATTTACTACTTTGTAATGGTATTTTTTCGGAATGCAAAAATACACAAAACCAATCAAATTATAATGCCTCTTTACAAAACTATAACATTTAACGCCAACACTAAGCTCCTGATATGGAAGATAGAAGAGTCATTTGATGTATTGTGTGAAGGAATTGAATTAACAGATCATTGCCAAGATCGTGTTCATGGCATGAAAAGTGATCTACATCGTCGGGGCTTCATGAGTATTCGCCATCTTTTAGCCAAATTTGGGTATACAGATTTTGATTTGTTTTATGACGAAAATGGAAAACCACACCTCACGGATGGCAAACACATTTCAATCACACACTCTTATACTTTTGCCGCCATTATTATTAGCGATGTAGAAGTTGGTATTGATATAGAAAAACAGCGCACTAAAATTTTAAAGATTGCCCATAAATTTACTCCAGTAGAGGAATATAGCACCTTAGCTAATGAAGATGCAATTGTGCGAAAACTCACTATTGTCTGGGGTACTAAAGAGGCTGTATATAAAAGCTTTGCCCATCCTGGAATTAGTTTTATAGAACATATTTTTGTAGAAGATTTCAGACTAGATGACCAGAGTACCTCTGCTAAAGTATACGCAGATAATAGAAGCGAAACCTATAATATTTGCTTTCAAGAATTCGAAGAATTTACATTGGTATATGCTGTAATTTCTTAATGCATCTATCTGTTGTAACCATGAAAATATTTGAAACAATATTCAAGTACATCAAACCCTTTTTTTGATTTTATTCTTTTTTATGCCCCACGTCAAAATAGTATCTTTACAGGAATAATTTCAATGTCATGCATATTTCAGTAGAACTTACTTTTACACCTTTACAAGACTCTTATGAGCCTGCTATTATAACGTTTATTAAAAAGCTAAGAGCATCTGGGCTTACCGTATTAGAAAATCCATTAAGCACTCAAGTGTATGGACCCTATGATGAGGTTATGTCTTTGCTGCAAAAAGAAATTAAAATTGCTCTACAGGCGGTAGAAGGTGGCTTGATGTATATTAAAATTGTAAAATCAGACAGAAGCGATTATGAACCAAATTTTTGATTTTCTGTTCTCACAATATGCCGGGTATGATATTCTAGATATTGTACTGGAGTTGGTGGCTGCATTATTTACAGTGATTTCTGTTGTGTATGCTAAAAAAAACAATGTATTGGTATTTCCTACAGGAATGATTTGCACCGCTATTTTTGTATATCTGTTATTAAAATGGGGCTTATTGGGTGATATGATGATTAATGGCTATTACTTTGTCATGAGTCTATATGGTTGGTATGTATGGACACGTAAGCTTGATGATGTTCCAACAATTCCAATTAGCAGCACATCACCTAAGGAACATTTAATTTCTTTAGGGATCTTTGTCATGACAGTTGTTTTTGTGTTTTTTGTGTACACCTTTTTTGATAAGTTTAATCACTGGACATCGTATCTTGACACATTAACGACTGGAATCTTTTTTGTTGGAATGTGGCTTATGGCAAAACGAAAAATTGAAAATTGGATTTATTGGATTATTGGAGATATTATCACAGTACCTTTGTATTTTTATAAGGGCCTTACTTTTAGTAGCATCCTTTATTTTGTATTAACAATTATAGCAATTTACGGCTATTTCGCATGGAAAAAAGAATTAGACAAGCCTCAAGTAGTTGCTTAAAAATAGTTTTATTTGGCCCAGAATCTTCGGGTAAAACAACCTTGTCAAAACAATTGGCAACACATTTTAGCAGCCCATGGTTGCCAGAATACATGCGAACCTATTTAGAACAAAAATGGAAAAACACTCAAGAAACAATAACCAAAGAAGATTTGCTGCCTATTGTAGAGGGACAAATAGTTGGTGAAAATAAAATTTCTAGCGCTTTAGACCCTATTGTTTTTCTAGATACAAACGTGCTGCAAATTAAAACTTATTGCCAGTATTATTATGATGGGTGGTGCCCTCCAGAAATCACAGAAGTTGCATTAGAACATCGTTATGATTATTATTTTCTCACCAATATTGATGTACCATGGGTTGCAGATAACTTAAGGGATAGACCTTGTAATAGAGAAGAAATGTTTCGTATTTTTGAGAAAGAGCTAATTCAAAACAAGATCCCTTACACCCTTTTAGAGGGGTCAAAACAAGAACGTTTGGCAAAGGCTATTTCTGTCATAAACACATTAATTTAATAAAAGTAATACATGTTTACACCTCAGGATCTTGAGCAAATTATTTCACACGGCTTAGACGAAAACGGCATAAGACAACAACTTAAAACCTTTGAAAACGGTGCGCCGTTCACTCAAATTGTTAGAGCTGCTAGTATAGGCAATGGTGTTGAATTTTATGATTTGGTTGCGCAAAAAGAGCTGGCTGGATATTATGATGAAAAAAAAGATCAAAAAGATATTGTAAAGTTTGTGCCTGCTAGTGGTGCAGCTACAAGAATGTTTGGGTTTTTACACACATTTTTAGATGATTATAATCCAGAGGAAGATGGCTTGACGGCGTATATTAAAAAAAATGGCTTAGATTCTTTGAAAACCTTTTTTGATAACCTTAAGTATTTTCCTTTTACACGTTTGGTTCGCGAAGAAATTAGAAAACAATACCCAAAGTATAAGCAATCTCAAACGGGGTTGCGTATGCGTTGTTTTGTGTCTTTATTGCTAGGGAAGAACGATCTTAATTATGGAGGTATGCCAAAAGGACTTATACCATTTCATAAGTATTCAAAATACACTAGAACAGCTTTTGAAGAGCAACTATTTGAGGCAACCCAATATGCAGCTGTTGATGGGGTAGCACATTTACATTTTACATTCTCACCTCAACACCTCAGGCTTTTTAAAGATGCATTTGAAAAGGTTAAAAACAGAATCATAAAGAAAACAAAAGTAACGGTAAGAATTTCGTATTCTTTCCAAGATGCAAGTACCGATACTATAGCTGTAGATCTAGAAAATAAACCCTTTAAGAATAAAGAAGGAAACTTGGTTTTTAGGCCAGCGGGTCATGGTGCCCTTATTAAAAATCTTAATGAAGTAGACGCAGATGTTATTTTTATTAAAAACATTGATAATGTTACAGTAGAAGAGCACATTCGGGATGTTGCTGCTAGTAAAAAAATGTTAGCTGGTAGAATGTTGCAATTACAGCATAAAATTTTTGGATATCTAGATGGCATCGTAAAAGACCAAATAACCCAAGAGAGGTTAACAGAAATGAAAACTTTTTTATGGAAAGATCTTCATATTAAAGAAATTCCAGAAACTAAAGCTGGTATTGCTGAAATTTTAAATAGACCAATTCGGGTTTGTGGTGTAGTAAAAAACACCGGAGCACCTGGCGGTGGTCCTTTCTGGGTAAAAGGCGTAGAGGGTCAGCTTTCGTTGCAAATTGTTGAAATTTCTCAAATAGATACCTCAGACCCTCGCCAGGTTGGAATTATTGAAGATGCTACTCATTTCAACCCAGTAGATCTTGTATGTGGTACTAGAAACCATATAGGCGAAAAATATAACCTCAATCATTATGTTGACCCTTTGGCTTGTTTTATTTCAGACAAGACCGTCGAAGGAGCTCCTATAAAAGCATTGGAGGCGCCAGGTTTATGGAATGGCGCCATGGCACATTGGAACACTATTTTTGTTGAAGTTCCTTTGTTTACTTTTAGTCCTGTAAAGGATGTAAATGATTTGTTGCATCTAGCCCACCAACCCAACGCATAATGGATGCTTCATCACTTAAAAAAGAGCTTAGCTTTAAAGCAGTAAGCAGTAGCGGTCCTGGAGGACAGCACGTTAATAAAACGGCTAGTAAAGTTGCTATTAGTTTTACGATTGCTAGTTCTACACTCTTTACAGACAAACAAAAAGAACGCTTGCTTGAAAAATTAAAACACCGGGTTTCTGCAGATGGAATACTCACGGTAACCTGCAGCGAATCTAGAAGCCAACACCGCAATAAGGCTTTGGGTATTCAAAGGCTAGTTGCCCTTCTTCAAAAAAGTCTCCAGGTTCCTAAGTTTAGAAAGAAAACGCGTCCATCAAGAAATGCGCTAGAAAAACGTATTACATCAAAAAAAACACAAGCACTTAAAAAAGCAAATAGAAAACCTCCAGCAATAGAATAGCTGCTTTTAAAAAGTGCTTTCACCAAATATTTTTATTAGAGATTTCTGTCTAGTGTAATAAATAGGATATTATTTCCAAAAAAGAACATTGAATTTAAACTGTTGTAACACCTTAATTTAAAGTAAATTATTGCTGCTTGAATGTGTTGAGTATGATTTTGCACTTCAGGTTTATTTTATTTTATAATTATTGTTTGTAGTATTCCTAATAAACATATCTTTGTACCACATCTCAAAGGGGTGCTACATAATTTTTGATTGAAAAATAGAGCGTATAGATATGAGAATTAATTCTTGTATCAAAAACTCGGTTTGAATATATAAAATTATAATGGCTGAGATTATACCCATAGAACCTAGAACAGGTAATGCTGTTTAGGAATTTTACTGTTGCATCGATCGCAGTCGAGATGTATTATATCGAGAATATTCTTTATTGTCCTCGATTGCGCTCGGCCTTAAAACAATTATTTAATAAGAATAATTACCCCTTTTATTCGTCACAAAAACAAGTACGAATGAAATATTTTATGTTTACTTTTTTATTGAGTGCAGGGATCCTCCAGGCACAAGAAAGACTTCAAGACACTACAAAAATCGAACCGCTACAAGAGGTATATCTCAAAGCTGTGAGAGTAGATGCAGATTCTCCAATTACACATAGCAACCTTAGTAAAGAAGACCTTGCAAAACGAAATTTAGGGCAAGATATTCCTGTATTGCTTAATTACCTTCCCGGTGTTGTCACTACCAGTGACGCAGGTGCTGGAGTAGGGTATACAGGTATTAGAGTTCGGGGTAGTGATGCTACTCGTGTTAATGTTACTATTAACGGGATCCCCTATAATGATAGCGAAAGCCAAGGTACTTTTTGGGTAAACCTCCCAGACTTTGCTTCTTCTGTAGAAAGTCTTCAACTTCAAAGAGGTGTTGGGACCTCAACCAATGGTTCTGGTTCTTTTGGCGCTAGTTTAAACATAGAAACAGATCGTTCTGCAAAGCAGGCATATGGGCAAATTGCAAATAGTTACGGTTCTTTTGATACTTGGAAACACAGCGCAAAGTTTTCTACAGGATTGTTAAATGATCATGTTGAAATTTCTGGAAGGCTTTCAAAGATTAAGAGTGATGGTTATATAGATCGTGCTGCTAGTGATTTGAAGTCTTATTTCTTACAAGGTTCTTATAAGAGTGACAACACGTTTATTAAAGCTTTGGCTTTTGGTGGACGAGAAATTACGAACCAATCATGGTTTGGTATTGATGAGCAAACGCTAAACACTAACCCAAGGTTTAACCCCGCAGGAATATATACCGATGAAGATGGAACCGTTCGTTTTCACCAAAACCAAGTAGATGATTATGATCAAGACCACTACCAGGTAATATGGAACCAACGTTATAATAATAACTGGAGCACAAGCGCAACTCTCAATTATACTAAAGGGAGTGGGTTTTTTGAAGAATATAAAGAAGATGCCGCTCTTGATTTTCATGGTCTACTACCAGTTACAATTGACGGGGAGACTACTACCGAGTCTGATTTGGTGAGACGTCGATGGTTGGAGAATAATTTTTACGCATTAAGTGCAAACATGCATTATAAAGATGAAAACTGGGACACCACTACAGGTGTTTTTTACAGCTATTATCAAGGGCTTCATTTTGGAGAGGTGATTTGGGCAAATTATTTTACAGGAGCAAATTTGGGAGATCGTTATTACAACGGCACTGGAGACAAACATGAGTTTACTGCCTTCTCTAAGGCAACCTATCAATTAACTAATTCTTTGTCCTTTTTTGGTGATTTACAACTACGTGTTGTAAACTATAAAACTGCTGGATTAACTAGTGACAAAGTCAATATGTTAGTAAATGAATCGTATGAGTTTTTTAACCCAAAGTTTGGTGCTAGTTACACCCTAAATAAAGAGAATCAATTTTATTTTTCTTATGGTAGAGCAAGTAGAGAGCCAAGGCGAAGTGATTTTGAAGAGGGAGTATTCACACCAGAGAAACTAGACGATTATGAATTAGGATGGCGTTTTGTAAGTGACAAAGTAAGCCTAAACACCAACCTTTACTATATGGATTATAAAGACCAGCTAGTACTCACAGGTCAACTCGATGACTCTGGGGGTTTTATAAGAGAAACAAGCGGTAATAGTTACAGAGCAGGACTTGAAATTGAAGCAGATGTTACTGTCTTAAAGCAATTGCACATTAGACCAAATGTAGCTTTGAGCAGCAATAAAAACAGAGATTTTACAAGCTCAAGAGATGGCGAATTGGTGAACCTAGGGACAACAAATATTTCATTTTCTCCATCATTTATTGCAGGAAATAGTATTGATTTCACTCCTTCGAAAAATCTTCAAGTATCATTACTTTCTAAATATGTAGGATCACAATATTTAGGAAATATTGACAGCGAAACCTCGAAGCTAGATGCATATTTCTTAAATGATTTTAATGTAAACTACACCATTACAAAACTACCTTTTGCAGACACTTTGGTGTTGAGTGGTTTGGTGAATAATATTTTTGATGTAAAATATGTATCAAATGGTTATTTTTTCACCTATGATGATGATTTTAGCACTCCCGGAACAGTTACTACCATAGAAGGAGCTGGTTTCTATCCGCAAGCAGGGATTAACTTTTTGGTTGGAGCCACCCTCACATTTTAACTAATAACATTAAACTAATAGATTAGTGAATAATACTCTAGAGATCGCTATTGCTTAAAAAAGCAACGCTTATTACTCTGTGTTGTAGTGAGAAATCTAATATTAAACTAATATTACCCTTGTTGTATAGTTTTTGTATGGCCAAACAATAAAAACTATTTAATAACAAGGGTTATATTTGATTTTTTTAAATTGCTCTTTATGAAACATACACCTGGTCATTTATTTCTCCTCTTCTTATTTTTAAGCCATCTGTCTTGCGCGCAGCAAATGCCATTAGACTTTTCTAACCCATCAGAAAATTTTTCCTCTTTCATGGGCAGTAGCTTCTCTTTTAATTCAGACCCTGATAATACTAGCAATGATGTAGGCCAATTTTTTAATGACGGGTCTAATCCTTGGCAAGGATTTTATCTTGATTTGGAAAGAGCCATTGATTTAGATTTTCAAAATACTATTTCTTTATCTTTTTATGGCTTTGACCCTAATGCCCATACGGTATTAATAAAATTAGAGAATGGTCAGAACCCTGATGTTGAAGTTACTCAAAACATACCCGCTGGTGGTGGTTGGACAGACAACGTTGTGTTTGATTTTTCACAAGCTGTACTTAGTTCAGACGGAGTTACCCCAGTAAATGCGACGGGAGAATACACTAGATTGGTTATTTTTATAGATGGAGGTGTTTTAACTGCAGGGACTTATTTACTGGATAGTATTGATGATGGTTCTACAGAAATAAACCTACACGAGATTGATGTAGAGTATACCAATTTGGTGTGGGAAGATCAATTTGAGACTCCAGGGCTTGTAAATCCATCCAAATGGCATCATCAAACTCAGGTTATTATTCCCGGTGTAGGCTGGGCTAACAATGAAGAGCAACATTATACAGACCGCATAGATAATTCTTTTGTAGATACTTCAGGGTTTTTAAACATCGTTGCAAAACAAGAAACCTTTACAGATCAAGGCTTGACAAAAAACTATACTTCAGCTAGATTAAATGCTAAATTTGCCTTCACTTATGGAAGGGTAGATGTAAGAGCAAAATTACCTATTGAGTCTGGTACTTGGCCCGCCATTTGGATGCTGGGCAAAAACATCAATGAAAATGGGGGTTTTTGGGACCCAGAATTTGGCACAACTAGTTGGCCTGCTTGTGGAGAGATTGATATAGTAGAACACGGTATATTTCCAAACGAAGATATAAACTATATCAACAGTGCTCTGCATAGTCCATGTTGTTATGGGGGTGGCCCAAATGCAGGAGGGACTATTGCATCAGATCTTGAGAACGATTTTCATGTATACTCATTAAACTGGTCTCCAGATCAAATAACATTTTTACTAGATGGTGTTGGCTATTACACGTATAATCCTGCTATTAAAGACGCCAATACATGGCCATTTTTTGAAGATCAATATGTGTTGCTAAACATAGCTATTGGTGGGTATGCAGGAAATACAGCGCCAGGGTTTGATCAAGACGATATGCTTGTAGATTATGTAAAGGTCTATCAACAAGGGGAATTAAACACCGGCGTAATTCATGACTTAGAGAATAAGGTGAGCGTATATCCAAACCCAAGTAATGATGTAATTACTATAGATACACAAATACCAATAAGTATTTTACAGCTGTTTGATGTGTTTGGTAAAAGAGTACTTGTCAAACAAAACGATAGTACATCTATAGATGTAAAAGCCGTTTCGCCTGGAATGTATTTTCTAGTCATTACCTCAAACAATCAAGAAATTATAAAGAAGGTGATTATTAATTAATTTAACAGCAACCGCAGCCCGGCTTAGTTTGTAATTCTCAAGGTCGTTCCAGTACGCTCTATTCTATAGCCTAGCATTGGGTAAAGTTCTGGCATCGTTTTATGCTGCCCTGTTACTATATTGTAGGTATTATCCTCATTTGGACAAGGGCAAGATGCTTCAATACCATTAATAGTCATTCTAGAACAATCGTTAGCAATATGGTTTGGGTCGGCTAATTCAAATGCTGTAAATAGATCTTCATTTAATCGATACACCACAATGCCACGAACACCTTGGCTAGTAATTATTGCAGACCCTCCTGGAAAATTAAGGTCACTGTACTGAGGCAAGTTTAAGTTTATAATAATATTTACTTGTGGGTTTATTAAATAAGGATTGTATTGATTAATAGATTGGTCATCAGTATCACATCCTAGTAGTGTAAAAAGTAGCAGTATGGCTGCCCAAACATTTTTCATTTTTTATACAATTTTAGAGTTACGAAAGTACAAAAATTAGGTAACAATTTTTTTTTAGTATATTTGTAGTATATAATCCCGTCCTGTATGGGATTTTTCTATTCCTGCCCCTGTATGATGTAAATCATACCAATTAGGCAGGTTTTTTTGACAAATAGCTTGACGATGAAGCATGGCTATATTTCACCTAATTTAACAATGGTAACACAATGAGTAAAGTATCTTATTATACCTCAGAGGGATTAAAAAAACTAAAAGAGGAGTTAAACCAACTTAAAGACATAGAACGCCCAAAAGCCTCTAATGATATTGGTGAAGCCCGCGATAAAGGAGACTTGAGTGAAAACGCAGAGTATGATGCTGCAAAAGAAGCACAAGGAATGTTGGAGATGCGCATTAGCAAACTAGAAGAAGTAGTAGCAAATGCTCGTGTAATTGATGAATCTCAATTAGACATGTCTAAGGTTTTAATTCATTCAACAGTGAAAATTAAAAATCAAGCCAACGGTATGGAAATGACCTACAAGTTGGTGGCTCAAAGTGAGGCAGATTTAAAAACAGGTAAGATTTCTGTAGATTCTCCTATTGGAAAAGGACTTCTAGGCAGCGAGGTTGGAGATCTTGCAGACGTTGTTGTACCAGCTGGAACCATGAAGTTTGAGGTAATTGAAATTTCTAGAGATTAATGGCAAGTATTTTCACAAAAATAATAACCGGAGAAATCCCTAGCTACAAAGTAGCAGAAGACGACCAGTTTATTGCATTTTTAGATATTAATCCAAATGCTAGAGGCCATACCTTGTGTGTCCCGAAGCAAGAAACAAATAAGATCTTTGATATGCAACCACAGCAGTATCTTGAGCTTATGCGCTTTAGCAGGCGCGTTGCTTTGGCAATAGAAAAAACAGTGCCTTGTAAGCGTATTGGGATGAGTGTTATTGGTCTAGAAGTGCCACATGTTCATGTTCATTTAATTCCATTAAATGACATGAAGGAAATGACATTTCAACACAAAGTAAAGCAGCATGAAAATGATTTTATCTCCCTAGCTAAAGAGATTGCAAACAACCTAGAGTAGCTATTAAATAGCCTGCCAATCAATAAGAGTTTGTAGCTCCTATAAGATCTAGATAGTGCTCTGGTATCATCTATTTTTTTTGGTGACTACCTCATTTTCCACCATGGCAATATGTGCAGCAGGACCCCAAAGGCAAAAAGCCCGAGTTTAAAAAAAACGGCAGCCACTTCTTTTAATTTTTGAGTTTCAGACATATTTATTAGTGCTAAAAATAATAAAAAACCCCATAGTTCAAAAGAACATATGGGGTTTTTGAAAAGTTAAAAAAGGACTACTTACTCTTTTTTATAACTCGTGTAATACTCATCCATTAGGTTCATAATACTTGTTACTAAGTCTTTTGTTTCTAGTAGAATATTAAAGTATAAAGAAGTGTTTTTTGGACTTTCTTCTTCAGTTCTTGTTCTTTCAATCTGCCTTGTAATTTTGTCTGAAATTAGCTCAATAATTTCCTCTTTTCTAGTAAGTACATAGCTAATTCTTTCAAACTTACGGCTGTTAAACACCTCTTCAATCTCAGATAATAAGCCCTCTAAAGAATCGTCAATTTCTTGAAGATCTTTAATTTGGTTGAATTTTAATTTTCTGTGATTGTTGTTAATATGCTTGTAACTTTTCTTAGAGATAAAGTCTAAGGATTGCGTCATGTCTGTTAGGTAGGCTAAAATAGTAATATAGAAGCTACTTCCGCGCACACTGGTTTCATCAAGGTTCTTGATGAAATAAAAGATGTTATCTCTTAATTCTTCAATCTCTGCATCGAGTTTGTCAACCCCTTTTCTACTCTTCTTAAGTGTTTTTACATCTTCTTTGGCGAGCCCTTTTAAAACATCTGTGTATATTTTATTTGTTCTAGAAACCACATTAGAAATGTTGTCTGCGCTTTCTGAAATGATTCCTTGAACCGTACTGCTTTCAGATTTTTTCAAGCTTTTTGGGTCTAGACTTGAGGTGCTTTTCTTTTTGTAAGCAAGGTAACTTCGTGCCAACAATAAGACAACCAATAACAATAATACCGGGATCATAACCTTTACGTTCCAGTGAATTAGAAATGCTACAATTCCAGCAGCAACAAAGGCGCTAAATGCTGTAAAGAACCATCCTCCAATAACATTTAATACACCAGCCACACGATAAACAGCACTTTCTCTACCCCAAGCTCTATCGGCAAGTGAGGTACCCATCGCTACCATAAATGTTACATAGGTTGTAGATAATGGAAGCTTCATTGAGGTTGCAATAGAAATTAAGATACTTGCAACTACTAGATTTACTGCAGCACGAACCATGTCAAATGCAGGAGCATCTTCTCCTCTTTCAAGGGTAATCACTGGTTTTTGATATTGTTTGTCAATTTTATTTAATACCGCCTCTGGTAACATTGAGGTAAACACATTTGAGCTACCTTTTGCAAGTCTAACAATTCCTCTAGATAGAAAGTTTGGTTGAAAACGTTCTTTTACCGAGTCTTGACTAGATAAATCAATAGAGGTTTTAAGCACACCCTTTGCCTTGTTAGAAAACCAAAGTGTAACTACCATGATAATTCCAGCCCCGAATAATAAAAATTGTGGTGTAGGAACCTTTTTTCCTAAAGCGCTCATACTAAATTCGCTTGCAGCTACGCCAGTTTCTAACCAAGCAGCATGCCATGCTTCATAGGCTTGCCAGCCCCCAATAGGAACTCCAATAAAGTTAACAAGATCGTTTCCTGCAAATGCCATAGCAATAGCAAAGGTTCCAATAATGATTATAAACTTGTAAACGCTTACCTTAAACACATTGGTGATTAGTGCAGATATTCCTGTCCAAACAACAAAGCTAATGGTTACAATTAAAGGGGTATTTGTAAATACAAATTCTTTAAAATCTCCAGGAATAAAACTTGTTCCTTTTAGCCCTTTAATAAAGATAAAGTATGTAATAGCTGTTGCTGCAATACCACCAAATAGTGCTCCTACCCAGGATGCCTTATCCTTAAATTTAAATGACAATAGTAGCCGTGATATATATTGAATTAGCGCCCCAATAGAAAAGGCTACAACAACAGAGAGCAATATACCTAGTATGATCTCTGTGGCTTTTGCAGTATTGATATAATTTCCTAGGTCAGAAATTGTTTCTGTGTTTGATTGCGCTATTTTTATTAGCGACATAACTACGGCTGCTCCTAATAATTCAAAAACAATGGATACCGTTGTAGATGTTGGCATTCCTAGGGTATTGAAAAAATCTAACAAAAGAATATCAGTAATCATTACCGCCATGAAAATAATCATGATTTCATCAAAATAGAATTCTCCAGGAACAAAAATCCCCTTTCGAGCAACTTCCATCATCCCGCTGGATGACATGGCTCCAAAGGCAATACCCAAACTGGCAATAATCATGATGGTTTTAAAAGAAATAGCCTTAGAACCAATTGCTGAGTTTAAGAAATTTACGGCATCGTTGCTTACACCCACCACCAAGTCTGCAATTGCCAAAACGGCTAGTACGATGACCATCAATAAATAAATGTTATCCATAATTATTATATGTTATTTTAATACAAATGTCTCCAATTTGTTGTGTTCATTTGTTACCAAATTGTTATTAAAAATGTAAATCGAAACCAGTTCTTATCATGATGTTATCCTGCGCTGTATTTCGGGTGCTATAACTCACATCTGCCTGTACTTTTAATTTATGTCCCACAACATATTTAGAAACCCCAAGGGTGTATTGATCTTGAGGATCTCTAAGTGTAATGTCCTTAAAATCCAGCGTTGTGTAACGCCCTGTTATTTCAATATTGTTTTTCAATAAATAACTCAATTGCATGTTTAGTGCATTTCCTACTCTTACAATAGCTCCTGTTTGTGTTCCATCTGCATTTACAGCAACAGGCGCACCTGCATCTCGCATTGCGTATTCTCCCGTAAAGGCAAGGCCTTGATATTTAAAAACGAGATCTGCAAAAAATGTAGTAATATCTGTTTGGTATAGAGAGCCATCACTTAAAAGCATGTAACTTCCCATATTACTTCTTGTTTTTACAGCGTCTTTATTGTAATCATAGGCAAGTCCTACCATTAATTTTGGTGTTTTCTCACGTTTTAAATCTCCTTGAGAGTAATCTCCCCTTGAGGTAAATGCGCCAAAAGGTAAAAACTCTAATCTTCCTGTATATTGAAGACCACCTTGGTTTCCTTCAGTAATATTTCTTCCTTCTCCTTGAGAGATTGCAATTTTTTCACGAATCATGAAATCTCCAAAAAGGGTAGCATGGTGCCTTAGTTGAAGTCCAATATCTCGGTCGATATTAAAGTTGCTATTTAATAATGATCGGTTTATCAGCTGCAGGTTTGCAGAAGATACAACACGCTCAACATTTCCTGGTAGTTTTGTTTGTCCTGCCCAAAGCTCAAAGTTTTGATAGAAATTCCACATTACAACCGCATCTAAAATAATACGAGGGGTGTTGCGGTTAAAATCACTAGCTCCAGATACATCTCTATTTGAGAGACCAAGCTCAACTTTATATTGAAGTTTTGGGTTGTAAGCAAAACCACTAAATTTTAAACGGGCTCTTCTAATCGAGAAATTTTGATCTGGATCACTATAGCTATTACCGTCATGATCCCACTGAGAGTTAAATCTAGCCTGGATGCGAGGTGCAAATTTTATACTAAAGGTACTGTCTTTTGCAACAAAATTAATAAGGCCTTCACCAAAGCTAGTGTCACTAATAGTTTGTGCATTTGATGCGTAGTATGATATACATACAATAACAATAAGTAGGCTGCGTAATTTCATTAAGAAAATCTATTTTAGTTTTTGTCGAGAACAAAAGTCGAAAACAAATGTTACCTCAATGTTAACAGAAGTTTAAGTTTGTATTTTTTTTACATATTTTTTTTATAAAAAAGGGCCGTCTTACAAAGACAGCCCAAACGCTAAAACCTAGTCGACAAAAACTAATGGATCTTCAAACGCTTTAACAAAGTACGCACATCAACGTGCCTTTTGCGTAATCCTAGTATTACCAAAACATTAAAATTAATTCAAATTTTATTAAACATTAAGGTGCTGTGAGGCAATATGTTAAGGGTTTAATGTAAATTTAATGTTATCTAAACGTTGCCTAATAGTAAATTTTATGATAACTTCATGTTATTAACAATGCTAAACCCTCAACTATGAAAAAGACAATGATATTTTTTGTTACTGCACTACTTGTTCAATTTACATGTGCACAAGAACAAAACAAGAATCAATATGTTGCAACTGGAGATACTATACAAGCAACATTATATCATGATAATGGAATGGTAGCTCAAACTGGTTTTTACACCAAAGCTAATGTGCTGGATGGTGTTTGGATTAGTTATGATGTTAAAGGAAATAAGACTGCTGTAGCAAGCTATGATAATGGTGTTAAAGTGGGTACTTGGCTTTTTTATCAAGGAGAGACAATTAAAGAAGTATCCTATAACAAATCAGATATTACACAAGTAAAAACCTGGACTGTTTCAAACACGCTAGTAGTGAGCAACAGGCCCTAAATCTCTTTTGCAAAAACTAAAAAGACCCGCCATTGGCGGGGCTTTTTGTTGTAAAACAACAGGTGCTAAACGTTGTTTATTGGCTAATTATAATCTTTAGTTTATCCAAGCCCAACTAGAAATATCAACAGGGGTACCATTAAATACATCGTTAGAAGGATTTGTCATGGGCGTGCCATCAACAATTATATTTTCAATGGGTCCTTCATCTTTCATGTCTACAGTTATGTCATAACCAGATAAAAATACATTTACCATTGTAACACCAGACATTTTCTTGAATTGTAAGGCAGTTCCACCTGCCGTAGAAACAGCTGTGAAGTTTGTGATTGTTGGGTTGTTGTTGTCACCATCTGCTTCAATAGCAGTAGAGAAACCCGCATTATTATGGACCACATAGGTGTTTGTAATAGTTCCGTTCCATCCTTCGGTCCAATCTACAGAATCATCTTGATTATTTTCTGCATATAGGTTAGTGATTGAAGCACTTCCCCCGAAAAACTCAACACCATCGTCTGCCCCATCAAGTAGCGCTAGATTATTAATACTCGTAGCACTTCCCACGGCGTACAACGTTAGACCATTGTATTGAGAATCTGCATTAATTTGAGCACCGGCATTCTTTATAATAAGATAGTCTATGTTTCCAGAACTATCTGCAGCATTCATGCCACCGTATATAAACCCACCAACTTCTGCCGTTGCGTTTACCCCTTCGGTTGTAATAGCATCACCAAGAATAACAAGCCCACCCCAGTCACCCTGGTTGCCCGCAGTACTTTTCATCACCACGGGTAAACTTGCGGTACCTTGAATATCTATTTCAGCACCTTTTTCAATAGCTATGTAATTGTTCGACGCTACTTCAGAGATAATTTGTGTTCCGGCAGGAATTGTTAATGTTGTGCCAGATTTTACAATGTAAGAACCCGTAAGAGTATAAGACTCGCTAGGATCTAATATTCTGTCACTTTCAAGGGTTCCATTTAATTCAAAGTTTGCAGGATCTGTACCAGGGTCTGTTGGAAGGAAGTCGTCATTTCCATCACAAGAAGTTAATACTACAGAAAGTACTACAAAGCTAGTTGCTAGTTTTTTAAATTTTTTCATTTTTTTCATTTTTAAAAGTTATGTATTGTTTAGTTATTAAAGTATGTATTTGAGGTTTAGGCCTATTTGTGCACCTCGAGTATAGGATAGTACCGTTTCATTAGTTTCAATTTGTGTGTTTGGGTTTCTAACCAATTGCGTTCTTTTTATTTCTGGATTTAAAATATTTCTTGCAACAAGTCCTATCACTAATTTTTCAGTAATGGTTTTTGTAGCGGTAAAGTCTAGTGTTACAAAACCATTTTCTATGATAGCATCATTGTAATTGACATCTCCAGAGTCTCTAATGGTTGCATTTCCCAAAGCAAATATTTTACTAGAAGCATAGTTTCCAGAAACTGTAGCTATTAATGGCTTTTGTGTGTTACTGTCATAGCTTAAAGAACCGTTTACAATCCAGTCTGATGCTCCTTGAAGACCCTCTTGTGTAATCCCTTTATACCTAAAGGTGTTTACGAAATCTCCGTCTTCAGTTACAATTTCTTTTAAGTCTTGCTTGTGCCACATTTTTGAAGCATTTACATTTAAATCTAGGGTTCCTGTTTTATTTTCAGACCCTTCTATTAAGTGTACGCGGCCTTCAATTTCAATTCCGTAGATGGTTGCTTTCTCAGAGGTGTTGAAATATGAAAAAGCTCCAGAAGCTCCTCTGTCTTGTACTTTGTTTATTGGGTCTTTAATATTCTTGTAGAAACTTGTTACCGAGACTACCTGTCCTTTTGATGGGAAGTATTCAAATTTTAAATCGTAGTTTGTATTTAATGAAGCTTCAATATTTGTATTTCCACGGGTTACTTGACCTACTTGAGAAACGTACTCGAAAGGAGCAATTTCTTTAAACTCAGGAAGTGTTGTTGTAAAGCTATTTGCCAAGCGCACATTTAACTTATCTGTAGCAGCATATTTCAAATTTAAAGAGGGGTATAGTCTCTTGTAGTCTTTTGCGACCTCTCCAATTCTTCCAGGGATATTCCCTACATCATACAGCACATTAATTTGATCATGCTGGTATCGAAGCCCGCCTTGTAGGGTTAATTTACCAGTAACTCCAGTTGCTTCAATATAAGTAGCAAGAGACTGTAATGTGCCTCTATAACGATCTGCAGCAAGTGTGTTTATTTTTAATAAACCATTCGCAATGTTTTGCTGGGTAAATATCTCTGAAATAGCATCAATTGAAGTTGGGTTAATAGCATTAAGAACCGTTTCTTGAATACCAAAGAATTGTGACCCAAAATCACGTTGTTTATTTCTGAAGGTTCCGCCAAAATCAACTTTAAATTTATTTTTTTCTGAATCGGTAATAATAATTTTATCATTGATTCTCCCGTTATATTCTATGTCTTGAATTTTCTGGATACTCTTGCGTTGCTGAAAACCACCATTTCTTCCTAGTTGCACTAATGTTGGATCCTCTGCAAAGTTGAAATTCACTTCGTTTCTAATTCTATTAGGCTCATCAGCGCTTAAGTAGTTATATCCTATCGCCCAGTCTAATGTGTTTTTTTCTCCAACACTATTTTTACCTCCAAGCTGCGTAATAGCCGTAAGTGTCTTTTTAGTGTTTTGATCTCTAATAAACTGAAATGCTTCTCCCACATTTGTTTCTTCAAAAATAGTAGCAGTTCCTGTACGACCTCCTTCAAAAACTTCATCCTGTATTTTGTTGATAAACAAAGTTGTTACTTCAAAGGTATTGGCATCATTCGCGCGGTATTTTCCAGTTAAAAGTCCTGAAGTAGCAACTGTTTTTCTCCAGCGTATTGCATCTGGAATAGTGTCATCGATAAAATTTCCTCTAAATTCTCTAAAAACACCCTCACGGTATTCAAAACTTGAAGATTGTCCTAGGGTAGCTAACACCTTTATTTTTTCACCAACTTTAGCCCCTGCACTTACAGAAAGCGATCTGTTTATTGGAGCGCTTATACTCTGGGGGTTCCAAGACTCATTGGTTAGTGCACTTCTTGTATTTAAATTTCTTGAATAAAACCCGGCAGTTATATTTTCGTTGTTTGCTGATACTTTAAAAGTATTGAAAACGCCATTGCTTACAACATTTGTATTTACAGAACCAGAAGCCCTTGCAGATAGTAGTTTACTTCCAAGCAATTTTTTTGTAGTAATATTTATATTACCAGAAGCCTGATCTGCAGACAAGCGTGCAGTTGTTGTTTTGCTTACATCAATACTTTCAATAAGTCTTGTTGTAAAAAGACCAAGATCCATATTCTTTTTTTCAATATCATCTGAAGCAATAGGCAATCCATTTAAAGTAGTATGAAGGTATCGGTCTCCTAGGCCCCTAACAAAGACATCTCCACTTGCTTCAGATTTTGAAATTCCAGAAATCTTAGTGGTAGCAGTTGCCGCATTAGAGATTCCTAATTTTGCCAACTCTACAGATCCAATACTTTCTTTTATAGTGGTAGCCTTCTTTTGCTCTAATAATAAAACAGTTTCTGTATCTCTTCTAAGACTTGTCTTTATAACAACTTCATCAAGAGCCGCAGCACTAGGGCTTAGTGTAACATCTAAAGTAGTGCTCTCATCAGCATTTATAACAATAGTTTTTTCTATGGTTTGATAGCCAATAAAACTATATTCTATAACATAGATACCAGCAATAAGATCATCTATTGAGTAAAGTCCATCAAAATTAGACGTAGTTCCTTTGCTGGAATTTTTTATAAGTACGTTAGCAAAAGGCAATGGCTCATTGTTCATTTGCTTGTCTGTCAATGCTCCATTTATAGAACCTCTTTGAGCAAATATTATAGAAGTAACCATACATAATAATAGGGTAATAAATTGTTTCATTAGTTGTTTTTAACGTTGGAACAAAGATGCACCGCTATTGTAAAGTTGGTGTTACCGAAATATTATGCTTCCATGATGGCTGCGTTATGTTAATGTTAAGAAGTCTGCGCTATGGTTATGGGGTTTGGTTTTGTAAAATGAGTATATTGCCCTCACCAAAACCTAGTGAGTTATGATGCAATGGGAACAGCTATTATCCCTAAGAAAACAAGGGGTTACCAATAAACGATTACGTATAGAAGAAGATCCAACCCGCTTGGGTTTTGAGGTAGATTATGACCGTATTATTTTTTCGCAAGCCTTTAGAAGCCTGCAAGATAAAACTCAGGTAATTCCATTATCACAAACCTCTTTTGTGCACACTAGATTGACCCACAGCCTTGAAGTTTCTGTGGTAGGTAGATCTTTAGGTCGTACCGCTGGAAAAGCCATTCTTGAAAAACACCCACAATTAGAAAGTACACACGGCTACCATTTTAATGACTTTGGTGCTATTGTGGCGGCAGCTTCTTTAGCCCATGATATTGGAAATCCTCCTTTTGGTCATAGTGGTGAAAAGGCGATAGGAGATTATTTTGCCAATGGAAATGGAAAACGTTTTAAAACAACACTTAGTGAAAAAGAGTATCAAGATCTTATAGATTTTGAAGGTAACGCCAATGGCTTTAAAATAGTTACTGAATCTAAAAATGGCGTTGATGGAGGCCTGCGTCTTACCTACGCAACCTTGGGCGCTTTCATGAAATACCCTAAAGAGTCTTTACCTAAAAAACCAACACTACATGTTGCAGACAAGAAATTTGGTGTGTTTCAATCAGAAATTTCTTTTTTTGAGCAGGTTGCTCAAGAAATAGGACTTACTGCCCGTGGAGAAAAAGGTGCTGTAAGTTATAACCGTCATCCACTTGCTTTTTTAGTAGAAGCAGCAGATGATATTTGTTATACCATTATAGATTTTGAAGACGGTATTAATTTAGGTCTCATTGAAGAAGAGTTTGCCTTAGAGTACCTCATTGCTCTAGTAAAGGACACCATAGACACCGAGAAGTATCATAAGTTAAGCAATGTTAAAGATAGATTGGCTTATTTGCGTTCCATGGCCATTGGGGTTCTTATCCAAGAGGCGGCACAAATATTTGTAGCCAATGAAGAAGCTATATTGAAGGGGACCTTTACAGAGGCCTTGCTTGATAAAAGTAAATATCAAGCTCAAATTAATGATATCATTAAAATTTCTATAACCAACGTGTATCAAAGTGAAGAGGTTATTGAAAAAGAAATAGCAGGCTACAAGATTTTATCTGTTTTACTAGACACCTTCACTACCGCGGTAGAGAATTATCATAAAGGCGGAGAGTTGCGGCATTATGACACACTTATTTTATCTCACTTTGACGCATCGATTAAACAGCCACAATCTGAGTACCAATATATAATGGCATGTTGTAATTATGTCTCTCGATTAACAGATGGAAATGCCTTGCAAATTTTCCAAAAAATCAATGGAAAAGTATAATTAGTTGTTTTAATGTTAAAAATGTTAATTATCCTAGTTATTACTATCTATATATTTATTTTTAATTTTTAATTTATTACTTATTCACTGCTATGAAAAGAAATTTAGTATTCCTGCTTTTGCTGACCTTTAGTTTTGCAGACGCTCAAAATCATTTAAATGCTATTCAAAACAACTTTAATACCACAAGTTCTCAAACAGGATTAACCCTGGATGATGTTAGTGATTTTGAGGTGAAGTCTTCAACATACTCTAAAAGTATGAGGATAGACAATGTATATGTGTCTCAACGGGTACAAGGTATTGAAGTGTTTAACTCGACCTCAGTTTTTGCTATAAAAAACGGTGTTGTTGTCTCTTCTAAGGTTGGGTTTATTACAAATAGTGCTCAAAAATTAAACACCACAACCCCAGCAATTAATGCTCAAAATGCAATTATTCAAGCAGCAATTGCTCTGGGTATATCTGCGCCAACTGGGCTAGAGTTAATAGAAACAAAAGGGCCGCATAGCGTTGTGTTCAATTCTGGTTCTATTTCATTACAGACGATACCTGTTTCATTGGTTTTTCAACCCATGGAAGATGACACCCTTCGCCTGGCTTGGGATTTAAGTATTTATTTAATTGATGCAAGCCATTATTATAGTGTAAGAATAGACGCACTAACAGGCGCTTTATTATCTACCAATGATTGGGTTACTAGTTGTGATTTTGGAACACCAGATCACAATCATTTTGAAAACAAAACGGCGCAAAAAAGTGTTTTATATCAGCAAGAAAATACCATCTCATTTAACGCCCAAGGGAGTGTTGCATACAGAGTATTTCCTGTTCCTTTTGAAAGTCCAAATCACGGTACAGATGTGTTGGTGATTAACCCAGCCAACGCCAATGCATCTCCTTTTGGATGGCATGATACAGATGGCGTTTCTGGACCAGAGTATACTATTACAAGAGGTAATAATGTAATTGCTAGAGACGATATAGACAACAACAACTCTGGAGGTACATCTCCAGATGGAGGCGTTTCATTGACCTTTGATTTTCCTTTTAATTTTGATGCTAATCCACAAGAGATGCTTCCAGCTGCAACAACCAACTTGTTTTACTGGAACAACATCATGCATGATGTTTATTACCAATATGGTTTTGACGAGGCTAGTGGTAACTTTCAAGAAAACAACTATGGCAATGGTGGAACTGAAACTGATTTTGTGGACGCACAAGCTCAGGATGGAGGCGGTACCAATAATGCTAATTTTTCATCACCACCAGATGGTAACAACCCAAGAATGCAGATGTATTTATGGAATAGCCCTCCAGGAAACGCACTAACAATTGATGGTTCTCTTGCAGGTGATTACCTTGGCTTACCTGCTGATTTTGGTAGCCCACTACCAGAAGAAACTCCCATTGTAGGGCAATTAGCTTTAACCCTTGATGATGACCAAGGAGCTTCTGAAGATCCTTATGATGCTTGTGATGATCTTTTAAATGGAGCAGACATAAACGGTAGTATTGCCGTAATAAGACGTGGAGAGTGTCAATTCGGGTTCAAGATATTAGCAGCACAAAACCTAGGAGCTATTGCTGTTATTATTGTTAACAATGTACCAGGAGCACCAATTACAATGGCTCCAGGTGAAGTAGGAGACCAAGTTACTATTTCTTCTATTATGATCTCTCAAACAAACGGTGATGCTATTATTGCTGCGCTTCTCGCTGGAGAGCAGATCGAAGGTTCTATATTAAATGCCTCTGCCTACCAACTAGACGGCGATGTAGATAATGGAATTATAGCCCATGAATATGGACATGGTATTTCTAATAGACTTACTGGAGGAAGATTTAACTCAGGTTGTTTAGGAAATGATGAGCAAATGGGCGAAGGATG
Source organism: uncultured Flavobacteriaceae bacterium (assembly GCA_913048115.1). Classification (GTDB taxonomy): domain Bacteria; phylum Bacteroidota; class Bacteroidia; order Flavobacteriales; family Flavobacteriaceae; genus Patiriisocius. The sequence continues at coordinate 71,235 of CAJWVI010000003.1, forward strand.
GAGCGATTGGTTTGGGCTGATGCTTACATTGCAAGAGGGTGATCAAGCAAATGACGTTCGTGGAATAGGGACCTATGCTACTGGACAACCTATAGACGGTGGCGGTATTAGAGAGGCTCCATACAGCACAGATTTTTCAATAAATAATTATACCTACCAAGACACAGGTGGAAATGTATCTGTTCCTCATGGGGTTGGCTTTGTATGGGCAACCATGCTATGGGAAATGACCTGGGATTTGATAGACCAATACGGTTTTGATTCAAACCTGTATACTGGTACGGGAGGAAACAATATTGCTATGCAACTTGTTTTAGACGGGCTAAAGCTACAACCTTGTAGCCCAGGGTTTGAATCTGGTAGAGACGCTATTTTAGAGGCAGATATGTTAGCAAATGGTGGTGCAAATCAATGTTTAATCTGGGCTGCTTTTGCTCGAAGAGGGTTAGGATTGTCTGCCTCACAAGGAAGCGCTAATAGTTTAAATGATCAAGTAGAGGCTTTTGATATTCCTCAAACACCAAATTGCCTATTAGCGACAACAGATAGAGCACTGCTGGGTAGTGGTATTATTTTATATCCAAACCCGGCAAAAACAATTGTAAACATCAATGCTCCTGGGGCAACTGGAGAGGCTATTGTTTCTGTTTTTGATATTAATGGTAGAGTAATTATGACCCAAACAGTGTCACTTAGCACTACTGCTAGCTTGCCTATAGACCAGATAACCTCTGGTGTGTATTTGGTGCAAATAGCCGGTGAGGGCTTTACTAATATTACAAAATTGATTATAGAATAAGATATTTATAATACTATAAAAAGGAGGCCTTTGTAAAGAGTGCCTTCTTTTTTATGCAATATGTTTAAGCAGAGTGTCTTTTATTTTCTCTACCGAAATACCTTGTAATTGTTGTAGTTGATCTATAGTGCCATGCTCTGGAAATTCGTCCCCAATACCCAATAAGATTACTTTATTATGGTATTTGCTGCTTGCTTTGTACTCTAATACAGCGCTTCCAAAGCCTCCAGAAATAACACCATCTTCAAGAGTAATGACGGTAGTGTAATGCTCAAAGATTTCAGCAAGTAGTTTTGTGTCTAAAGGTTTTATAAAACGCATGTCATATAACCCAACCTTATTTTTTTGTGTTTCAAAAGGCAATGCATCAATAGCATCTTTTGCATTTTGTGTCATAGCACCAATGCTAAGTACTGCAACACTAGTTCCTTTTTGCAGTTGTTGGCCAACCCCAATAGTTATTTTGTTGAATGGCTGTTGCCAATCAACAATAGTGGCTCGCCCTCTTGGGTACCTTATGGCTATAGGATGGTGAAGCCCTAGTTGCGCGGTGTATAAAATATTACGTAGCTCTATGGCATTGCTGGGTGCGGCAATAATTAGATTTGGGATGCACCTTAAAAACGAGATATCAAAAATGCCGTGGTGTGTTGGGCCATCTTCTCCTACCAGACCTGCTCTGTCTAGGCAGAAGATAACGGGGAGCTTTTGAAGACAAACATCATGTATTACCTGGTCATAGGCACGCTGTAAAAAAGTTGAGTAGATATTGCAAAACACATGCAAACCTTGGGTTGCCAGTCCAGCAGCTAATGTAACGGCGTGTTGCTCTGCAATACCTACGTCAAAGGCACGCTCTGGAAAGACTTCCATCATATATTTTAAAGAGCTACCCGTTGGCATAGCAGGAGTAATGCCTATAATTTTGTCATTCTTTCTAGCAAGTTCTACCAACGTATGCCCAAATACATCTTGAAACTTTGGAGCTAGCCCCAGGGTGTTTTTTTTTAATCGATCACCCGTTGAGGCATTAAATTTTCCAGGGGCATGGTAGGTAACTTGGTCTTCTTCTGCTTGCCGCAGTCCTTTGCCCTTTTTGGTAATAACATGTAGTATTTTGGGTCCTTTTTTCTGTATAAGGTTGTCAAAGGTTTCTAGCAATTCTGTGATATTGTGCCCATCTACAGGACCTGTATAGTCAAAATTTAAGGCTTCAAAAATATTGTCTGTATCTGGAGCACCATCTAGCGTTACTTTGGTAAAATATTGTTTTAATGCGCCTACACTTGGGTCAATGCCGATGGCATTATCATTAAGAATAACTAATAAATTTGTGTTGGTAACTCCTGCATGATTTAGGGCTTCAAAAGCCATACCACTTGCTATAGAGGCATCTCCCACGACGGCTATGTGTTGTCTTTTTGTGTCTGCTGCCAGCGAAGCTGCAATAGCCATTCCTAGGGTTGCCGAAATAGCAGTACTGCTGTGACCTGTTCCAAAAGCATCGTAGATGCTTTCTTCTCTTTTTGGAAACCCACTAATGCCGTCTAAGCGTCTGTTTGTTTCAAAAACATCTTTTCTTCCTGTGAGTATTTTATGTCCATAGGCTTGATGGCCCACATCCCAAACTAAGATATCATGGGGAGTGTTAAAGGCGTAGTGTATTGCAATGGTGAGTTCTACCACACCCAAACTAGCGCCTAGATGCCCTTCTTTTGCTGCAACAATAGGTATTATAAAATCTCTTAACTCTTGGGCTAATTGCGGCAATTGATCTTTAGAAAGAGTTCTAAGATCTTCAGGGAATGATATGAAATTTAAAAGCTTTTGTGACACACTACAAAGATACTAGAATTAATGCGTGGTGCATCGTCTGTTTTAACAGTGGTTTTAAATAATAGCGCTATATTTTCCCTAGTCCCTTTTTATTGATCTTCAGGTTCATTATAAGCTAAGGCAGTAAACTTTTTAGTTTATTAGGCCAAGAACAACTATTTTTAAACCTTATTCAAAACACCTTGATACAACCCTTTGACGATACTTACTTTATGAAACGTGCTTTGCAAGAAGCAGAGGCAGCCTATGATAAAGGAGAAGTGCCAATAGGGGCTGTGATTGTTGCTAACAATCAAATTATAGCAAGAGCACATAACCTCACTCAAACCCTTACCGACGTAACAGCACATGCAGAGATGCAGGCTATTACCGCTGCTGCTAATTTTTTGGGAGGAAAGTATTTACAGAAATGCACCTTATATGTAACTATAGAACCCTGCCAAATGTGTGCTGGCGCTTTATTTTGGAGTCAAATTTCAACGATAGTTTACGGGGCAAGAGATCAGCAAAGGGGCTACATTACAATGGGTACAAAACTGCATCCTAAGACAAAAATCAAAGGGGGTGTTCTTGCGCAAGAAGCTTCTAGCTTATTGAATCGATTTTTTGTTGAGAAGCGAAATTTGAATTAAAACGACAGACCACTTTGTCGTGTATTAGTGGCGGTAAAATGAAACTATACTTTTTTTTTGTTGGTGTGTTTCCGCATTTTTAAGATGTTTTCTTCATTAAGCATATACTCCTTTACATCTTTTCCTTTCCATCTGTAATACACAAAGATGGGCATCCAAATAAAAAATAATGTAGTTACACCCAAGCCAATGCATAGCTCTCCCGTGGCTATATCTTCTTGCCTAATATAAAAACCGTAGCTGGCTAAAAAAACAGCTAGGAAAAAGAAAATAAATAATACAATGCGCATGGTTGCTTTATGCTTGAATGTCTACTTTTAAATTTAGCTCAGTAAGCTGTGCTTGATCGAGTGGGGCTGGAGCGTCAATCATGACGTCACGGCCGCTATTGTTTTTAGGGAATGCAATAAAGTCACGTATGGTTTCTTGGCCACCTAAAATAGCTACCAATCTATCTAGACCAAAAGCAATACCACCGTGTGGTGGCGCTCCATACTCAAAGGCATCCATTAAAAATCCAAACTGTGCTTTGGCTTCTTGTTCGCTAAAGCCTAGGTGTCTTAACATGATGGCTTGTGTTTGCTTGTCGTGAATACGTATAGAACCACCACCAATTTCATTTCCATTTAATACCAGGTCATAGGCATTAGCTTTTACATCTGCGGGATGTGTATCTAATAACTCAAGTTGCCCAGGTTTTGGGGATGTAAAGGGGTGATGCATGGCATGATAGTTGCCAGTTTCTTCATCCAGCTCTAATAATGGAAAGTCTACCACCCATAAAGGAGCAAAAACACTTGCATTGCGAAGTCCTAATCGTTCTGCCAGCTCCATACGTAATGCACTTAATTGCGCACGTACTTTGTTGGTTTCTCCAGAGAGCACACAAATTAAATCTCCAGGACTTGCGCCTGTAGCCTCAGCCCATTTAGCAAAGTCTTCTTGGTCGTAAAATTTATCGACAGAAGATTTAAAGCTACCATCATCATTACAACGACAATATACCATACCAAGAGCGCCAACTTGAGGACGTTTTACCCAGTCTATTAATTTGTCTATTTCTTTTCGTGTAAAGCTATTTGCTCCCGGCACGGAAATACCAACCACTAATTCTGCAGTATTAAAAACCTTGAATTCTTTATGTTTTACAATATCATTTAATTCTCCAAACTTCATTCCAAAACGAATGTCTGGTTTGTCATTTCCATACAAGCGCATTGCATCATCATATTGCATTCTCGGGAACGCTCCAACTTCTACCCCGTTAATTTCTTTTAGTAAATGACGGGTTAATCCTTCAAACATAGTAAGAATGTCTTCTTGCTCAATAAAGGCCATTTCACAGTCTATTTGTGTGAACTCAGGCTGCCTATCTGCACGTAAATCTTCATCCCTAAAGCATTTTACAATTTGAAAGTATTTGTCTAAGCCACCCACCATAAGTAATTGCTTAAATGTCTGTGGTGATTGTGGTAGGGCATAAAATTGCCCCTGGTTCATTCTACTTGGCACTACAAAATCTCGAGCACCTTCTGGTGTAGATTTAATTAAATAGGGTGTTTCTACATCTACAAATCCTTCTGCAGATAAGTAATTGCGCACCGCCATTGATACTTTATGTCTAAATATTAAGTTTTCACGTACTGGATTTCTTCTTATATCCAAGTACCTGTATTTCATGCGCAAGTCTTCACCACCATCTGTTTTATCTTCAATAGTAAAAGGAGGTGTAAGTGAGGCGTTAAGGATGGTTACTTTAGAAACTAAAATTTCTATATCTCCCGTAGGGATATTTGGGTTCTTAGACTCTCGTTCAATTACAGTTCCTGAAATTTGAATAACAAACTCACGCCCTAGTTTTTGGGCTTGTTCCATCATGCCTTTTTCAGTGCGCTGAGCATCAAATATAAGTTGGGTAATGCCATAGCGATCGCGAAGATCTACCCAAACCATAAAACCTTTGTCACGTGTTTTTTGTACCCATCCTGCAAGGGTAACTTCCTGTCCTATATGTTCGGTGCGTAATTGACCGTTGGTGTGTGTTCTGTACATGCGTATGTGTATATTTTTGTGTTCTTTTCAGAAGTATGCAAATTTAAGAAGTTCTGCGATATTGACCCTGCTTTTAAAGTATTTATAGTGCTGCTTAAAATTTCAGAACTTAAAAACTTTCTTGCAGCATGTTTATTTTAGCATATTTCTAAATATTTTGTTAATTTTCTATTAAAACTTCATTACTTTTGAGTGAACAATAAACAAATAATAATATGAAACAAAAAAACACTACTTCTTACTGGGCAGTTATATTACTGCTTTTGCCTTGCTTTTTGTTTGCACAAACCACGATCACTGGTTCAGCAAAAACTACAGATGGCGCTGCTATTTCTTTTGCAAATGTCATTGAAAAAGGCACCACCAATGGAGCTGTAGCAGATATTGACGGAAACTTTGTGCTAACTGTAGAAACACTTCCTACCACATTAGTGGTTAGTTATGTTGGATATGGTAGCGAGCAAATGGAGGTTAACTCATCACGAGCAGACTTTCTTTTAACTCAAGGTGATGAATTAGATGCTGTTGTAATTGTAGGGAACAGATCTAAACCAAGATCGGTATTGACATCTGTTGTTCCTATAGACAATATACAAACAAGTGAATTAAAACTTACAGGTCAACCTACCTTAGATAAAATGCTAGCCTATAAGGTACCTTCTTTTAATTCTACAAATCAAACAGTTTCTGATGCCACTGCGCATTTTGATCCTGCAGATTTGAGAGGATTAGGACCAAGTAGAACATTGGTTTTGATAAATGGAAAAAGAAAGAATCAAAGTGCTTTGGTTTATATTAACGACACGCCCGGAAAAGGTGAAGTTGGTGTAGATTTAAAAAGTATTCCAGCTGCTGCCATAGAGCGTGTAGAAGTTTTAAGAGATGGAGCCTCTGCGCAATATGGTTCTGATGCCATTGCAGGAGTAATTAACATGGTTTTAAAAGAGGGGTATGAGTACAGCACTGTAAATCTTGACGGTGGTATAACAACCGAAGGTGATGGGTTTAATATTGGTGCCAATGTTAATACGGGTGTTAAAGTAGGAGACAAGGGTGGTTTTTTAAACGTAACAGCAGGGTACTATCACCAAGAAACTACTAATAGAGCTGGAGAGCCAGGAGATGATGTATTGTTTGGAGTAGCTGCCGACAACCCAGATTGGGGAGACTGGTTGGCTGCAAATCCAGATCTTGGTATGACCATTGGACAACCACAGATTGATAAATATGATGCATTCTATAATTTTGGTATGCCATTAAATGATGGTAAAATGAAATTTTACACCTTTGGAGGACTAACCTACAGAGAAGGAACTAGTTACGCATTGTACAGAACTCCTTACTGGGTGCCAGATCCATCGAACCTTCTACATGATGCAGGAACAGAATATCAAGGGTTCCAGCCTACCTTTGAGACTACAATTATGGACAACAACCACACTGTTGGTTTAGAATTCAAGGCCTTAGGATTTGACTTAGACCTTAGTGGTACTTACGGAAGAAACGGTGTAGACTATATGGTTAACAATAGTTTGAACCCAGCATTAGGCGCACAAAGCCCTACTAGTTTTGAAGTAGGAGGGTACACCTTTAGTAATACAATTTTGAACCTGGATGTGTCTAGAAACTTAAACGATAAGGTAAGTATTGCTTTTGGCGCAGAATACAAAGAAGATCTTTTTTCTTCTAAAGCTGGTCAAGAAGAATCTTATGTAGATGGAGGAGCACAATCTTTTCCAGGATTACAACCATCAAACGAAGTAAGCGAGTCTAGAAATAATCTAGGTGCTTATGGAAGTATCGATGTAGAGGCTTCAGATAGATTATTACTTACAGGAGCTGCACGTTATGAAAGCTTTAGTGATTTTGGAGATAACACATCTTGGAAACTAGGTGGACGTTATATCTTAGGTGACAATAAAGGTGCAATACGAGCTTCTTATGGAACAGGATTTAGAGCTCCATCATTACATCAAATTTATTTGAGTAATGTACAGACCTTAGTTTCTGGTGGTACTATTTCAAACCAAGGTACTTTTAATAATGTAGACCCTATTATTAGAGAAGGTCTAGAAGTTCCTCAGTTAACGGCAGAAACTTCCAAGAATATTTCGGCAGGAATTACCTACAAGGTGACGCCTCAGTTTTCTATTGCAATAGATGCATATCAAATTGAAGTAGCAGACCGTGTTGTGTTTTCTGGAGAGATTGGATTTGACGCAAACACCAGTGAAATAAATCCTGTAGAGCAAATCTTGTTAGATAATTCTATTACGAGTTTAAAAATATTTACCAATGCGGTAGATACTAAAACACAAGGGGTAGATGTTGTTGCTAATTATAGAAATATTGCAATAGGAAGCGGTACATTAAACGCAACCTTTGCGGCAAACTTTAACAAGACTGATATTACTAACGAAGATGTAGAACCACTCAAGCCTGGCTTACAAGTTGAAGCACCAGGTCTAATTGGAGAAAACGGGTATGATATTTTTAATCGTAAAGAACAATCTCGTATTGAGTCTTCAAGACCACAAACTAAAATGCTTCTTGGTTTAGATTACCAATTAGATAAATTTAATGTAGCGCTAAACAATACCTACTTTGGTGAGGTTACTTGGAAACATTCAAACAACGGTCTTAATGGCGCGCCATTAGGTCCTGACGGGTCTACCCTTCCAGTAGCTGATTCTAAATATGACCAAACATTTGGGGGTAAAATCATCACAGATTTAATTATAAGTTATGATGTCTCTAGTGCTATTAATGCTAGAATATCAATAAATAACCTGCTTAATGTGTATCCAGATGAGATAGACACTAAGGGTGATTTTGTGACAGACCTTGGAGGAAGATTTAAGTATCCTTGGGAAGTAAATCAATTTGGCTTTAATGGAACGATTGTAAGTGTAGGACTGCAATATAGATTTTAATTCTATTTAACTATATAAAAAAGGGATGCTTTGCCGGCATCCCTTTTTTTAGTTTAACCCTATAGAGCGTGAGGCAATAAAAGCATTTAAAACAGGGTTTTATAACTTACATACCCATATATTTACATAGTAATTTTGGATTATAGCGTACCGTAAGAACATTAATTAACCAATAGGAATGTTGGGCACGTAAGCCAAAATGATGCTTTTAGCTTCTTACACGTAGTTTACAATTATATAAAGTCGCCTATAATAACTATAGGCGACTTTCTCTATTATTAGATACTAGTATTTATTGGTTTGTGAAACCTATCCTCTTATGTTTTTTGTACTAGTTTAACAATCCTACAGAAATTTATTTTGCAGCTTCCTGATGGATGTCCTCGTTTATTGAGTTTGTATTTTTTTTCTATCTTCCATAAATTCTGAAACCTTCATTTTTAATCTGGTAGCTAGATAGAATAATATAGGCACAATAATTAATGTCAAGAACGTAGCAATGATTAAACCGTAAATAACGGTCCAAGCTAGAGGGCCCCAGAAAATGACATTATCACCTCCCATATAGACATTGGCGTCAAAGTCACTAAAGAGTGTAAAGAAGTTAATGTTTAATCCAATAGCAAGGGGTATCAATCCTAAAATAGTAGTAATTGCAGTTAAAATCACAGGGCGTAAACGGGCCTTTCCTGCCTGTATGATACTCTCTAATAAATCATCCTTACCTAGATATTCACTAGCGTCTAAATCGAGCGTATTTTTCTTTCTATCAATAAGAAGTTGCGCATAATCCAGTAGTACAACGCCATTATTAACTACAATACCTGCTAGTGAGATAATACCCATCATAGTCATTATAATGACAAATGGAGCTCCAGAAATCACAATCCCGCCAAAGACACCAATAAAGCTTAAAAAAATAGCAATCATGATAATAAATGGCTTTGAAATAGAATTGAATTGGAAAATTAAAATCAAGAAAATTAATCCCAATCCACTAAAGAAGGCACCCATTAAAAATGCTTGCTCTTTATTTTGCTTTTCTAATTGCCCCGTGTAATCAATTTTCACACTATCAGGAATACCTTTTATGTTGCGCATTTCATTTTTTACTTGTGCTACAGCAGCCCCCGCATCAGTATATCCGGGTGATAAAGCAGAATAAAGTGTTACAATTCGTTTGGTTTGTTTGTGCTTTATAGCACTAAACCCAGAATTGTTCTTTTGCGAGGCGACAGTAGATACTGGAATTTCACGTAACTGTCCTGTATTGGTTCTAAAGGTTATAGATTGGTTAAACAAAGCACTTGCGTTGTAACGACTTGCATCGTTAAAACGGATATAGATGTCATAATCCTCTCCATCTTCTTTATAGATGCCTGCTTTGGTTCCAAACAATGAATTACGCAACTGTTGCCCAATTTGTCCAGCATTGACTCCAAGGGCACCTGCTTTTTCTCTGTCAATGAGTACCTGCATTGCTGGCTTGTCTTTGTTTACATCAATTTTTAATTCATCTATAGCAGCAATATTTTTGGTGTTTAAATATGCGCGCATTTTTTCTGCCGCTGTAATAAGCTCATTGTAATTGTTACCAGAAAGCTCGATATTTACTGGAGCTCCTTGTGGTGGTCCATTCACATCTTTTTCTACAGAGATAATAATACCAGGATAAATGCCTTTTAAATCTTCTTGTACTTTTTTGCGCAGCACTTCACTGTCTTCTCCACGGCGGTATTTATACTCACGCATGGATGCAGTGATCTTTCCTTTATGTGGCATTTCTGCTGAAGATCCACCATCGGTTTGAGGGTTTCCGGCACCTTCTCCTACTTGAGAGACGGCACTTTCTACCAAGTAATTAAAGGCACCGTCTGTATATTGCTCACTATTTATGGTGCTGTAAACACGCGCTTCAATCTCTTTGGTGATTGCATTTGTTTTTTCAATAGAAGTTCCTTGCGGGTATTCTAAATAGACAATAATTTGATTTGGGGTATTGTCTGGAAAAAATTCAATTTTTGTTCGCTGTTTAGAGACAGAGATGCCAAATGCTGCAAATGCTCCAAAAAGTAAAACAAAAGTAAATCCAATAATCAAATAAGGTCTAGCACCTTTAAAGGCTCTAGTAAGGCTTCGCTTATACCAGTTTTCTAATCTTGTAAGAACTTTGGTTTGAAATGTGTTGGCTAGCTTACGCAGTACTAATCTATACACCCACAACATAATAGCGGTGAAAACTATAAGGCTTCCAAGGCCATTGTAGGCTCCTCCAAAGGCCATTATAAAAGCTCCAATAGCTACCATAATTCCTGAAATAATTAAAATATTCCTTATTGGCATGTCTTTGTCTTCGGTGGTCATAAATTGAGAAACTAGTACCGAGTTAAAAAAGATCGCAACAAATAATGAAGAACCAAGAACTACCGAGAGTGTGATTGGGAAGTAAATCATAAATTGGCCCATGAGTCCTGGCCACAATCCTAAAGGTATAAAAGCAGCTACCGTAGTTGCTGTAGAAATAATAATAGGAAATGCAATTTCTCCAATTCCTTTTTTAGCGGCATCTATTCGGCTTAGGCCTTCTTCATCCATCAATCGATATACATTTTCTACGACCACAATACCGTTGTCAACCAACATACCTAGCCCCATAATCAATCCAAAAAGGATCATGGTATTTAATGTGTATCCCATCCATCCTAATATCATTAAAGACATAAACATAGACATAGGAATAGCAAAACCAACAAATAACGCATTTTTAAACCCGAGGAAAAACATCAAAACGGTCACCACTAATATAATTCCGAAAATGATATTATTAACCAAATCATCTACTTGCCCTATGGTTTTTGAAGACTGATCATTGGTAATATTGACTTGCAAGTTTGATGGAAATACATTGGCCTTCGTGTGTGAAACAATTCTTTCAATTTTTTCTGCAGCGTCTACCATGTTTTTTCCAGAACGTTTTTTAACATCTAGCATGACTACAGGGTTTCCATATTCTCTGGCATAGGTAGTTTTATCTTTTTCTTTAAAGCTTACAGTTGCAACATCCTTTAGGTACACAATGTTTCCCTTTTCTGATTTGACAACAAAACGCTCTAACTCTTTAGGGTCTTCAATTTCGCCTAAAATGCGAATGGTTCTTCGTTGACCACTGGCTTTAAAATTTCCTGCAGACATGGTGGTGTTTCCATTTGAGATAGCTCCTTGGATATCCATAAAGCTTACAGAGGAAGCCATCATTTTATAGATATCTACAGCAACCTCTACCTCTTTTTCTTGTGCACCCCTAATATTAACTTGTTTGATTTCTTCTAGGTTTTCTATTTCATCTTGAAGGTATTCTGCAAACTCTTTTAGTTTTGTTAAAGGGTAGTCTCCAGAGATATTAATGTTAAGAATAGGCATTTCTTCGCTTATACTCAACTCAAATATATTGGGTTCTACTTTGGCGCCATTAAAAGTGGGCCAATCTTCATTAGAGGTCTCGGTGTCTATTTCATCTTTTATTTTTTGCTTGGCTTTGTCTACAGATATACCTTCATCAAACTCAACGATGACCATAGAATAGTCTTCTTGAGATGTTGAGGTAATCTCTACTACATTACTTACTGTTTTAAGTTTATCTTCTAAGGGGTCTGTAATGAGTTTTTCGATATCTTCTGCTGTGTTTCCTGGATAGACAGAACTAATATATATTTTAGTTTCTCTAATTTCAGGAAAGTTTTCACGAGGCATATTGTTGTATGCACTTCCTCCCAAAAACAACACCAATAACATCGCCATATAGATGGTGGTTTTGTTATTAATAGCCCAAGATGAAAGTTTAAATTCTTTCTCGGTGTTTTTTTTCTGTTTAGCCATAATTGTTACAAATTAGTAGGTGATAATTTTTACAGACTGCCCATCTTCAACACTACGAGCTCCTTCTTTAATAATTTGGTCACCATTTTTTAAACCACTTAAAACTTCAATAATATCTCCCTGTTTTCTTCCTGTTTGGATAATAACACGACGGGTCACCGCTTTGTCTCCTGAAATCTGTTTTAGCAAATAAATATACTGTTCTCCCGCTGCATTTTCAGAGATGATACTTTGTGGTATTAAAATCGCTTCTTGGTTTGTGTAGTCGTTAACTTTTAAACGTGCTGTTAAGTTTGGTTTGATGTTTTTTTCTTTGTTTGGTACATTTATTTCTGCCTTAAACGTTCTGTTGTTTGGATTGATAAAACTTCCTGTCTGGCTTATTTTAGCAGCTATTGTTTTTCCTAATACAGGGAAGAATACTTCGACCTCTTTTCCTGCCACCACATTGGTGATATATGTTTCAGGAACATCTGCTTTAATGTACATGTTATTTAAGCTCACTATTCTAATTATAGGAGTTTGCCCCGGTGCAACAACATTTCCTTGTTCTGTAATAATGTCATCTATAGTTCCAGAAAAAGGGGCGCTAATGCGTGCTTTTGCTAATTGTTGTTTCATTGCCTCAACAGCTTTTACTTGAGCCTCATAGGCTGTCTTGGCTTGTAGGTATTGAATTTCACTACCAATGTTTTGATTCCATAAGCGTTTCTGTCTTTCAAAGGTGGTTTTGGCTAATTCTGTTTGTACTTGCATTTGGGCTAAAGACTGGCTCATTCCTCCATCATCTACACGTGCAAGTAGCGCTCCTTTTTTCACCTGTTGCCCTTTGGTTACATATATGTGGTCTAATACACCCCCCATTTCTGGAGTAATAACGATGTTTTGATCTGTCGCTACACTTCCTTGTATTTCAAGATAATGCTTAAATAAGGTGTCATTAGCAATAAAGTAGGTAATTAAAGGCATGTTTTTTTCTGGATTTAAATCTGCCAACACTTCATCCAGTTGTTTTATCCGAGCGTTTATTTCTTGTTGTTGAGCGACAACATTATCGCGTTTTTTTTGAATCGCTTCTATATTTCCTGAGACTATAATTTCAGCGATGGTTTGTTCTTTTTGGTTTCCACAAGCAGTAAGTAAAACTGTAATGAATAGTAGTGTGATTATTTTTTTCATGATTGTTTATGTAACTGTATTTAGCTTAGTATTTGTTTTTGATTTCCTGAATAGATATTTTTAATTTAGGAGTATTTAAAACCGTTTCCATTTCTGCCTTGGTTTTAATGATATCTAGCATAGCCGCAATATATTGTTGCTGTATGCCATATAATTGTGTTTGCGCTTGTCTTAAATCAAAACTGGTCGCCAACCCTTCTTTAAATTTTACTTGATTTTTATTTTCAATACTTTCTGCCAATGCCAAATTCTTTTTCGTGTTCTCATGACGCTCAATTGCAAATTGATAGTTGCTTCTAGCTGTTTTGTAATTTAATTTAACACGTTGGGTAGTTTCTTCAAGTTCAGTTTTAGATTGCTCTAGAGAGATTCTTGCTTTTTGGTTTCTGGCACTTCTTAATCCACTAGAGAAAACAGGAACATTTAAATTTATTCCAAAGGCAGAAGATTGATACCAGGATTGCTTACCATCAAAGAAATTGAATTGATTTCCAAAGCCTGCTGTACCATAATTAATAAAGCCATTAATAGATGGCATTCCTTTGCTTTGTTCTAGTTTTAATTCTATTCTACGTTGCTCAGTAATATTTCCTGCAATTTTATAGTCTAGGTTCTCTTCTATAGTAAAGGCTTTATCAAGTAATGCCAAAGAAATATTTTTTGCAGTTAGTTCTTTTAATGTGTTGTTTAGGCTTACTTTTTGGCTTACATCTATACCCAAAGTTAGGTTAAACAATTGTTTTGAGATACTCTGAGATCTTTTCGCATTGCTTAATTGTGTTTTTTCATTCAATAAAGTGATTTCTAATTGTTGAACGCTCTGTTCTTCGGTAAGGCCATTTTCAAAAATCTTTGTTACTTCAAAAAGGTTTTTCTCTAGATTTGATATATTTTTTTCAGTGATGGCAATAAGCTCTTGGGCTACTAAAACATTGCCGTAGGCATTGATGACCTGTTTTCTTACCTCAAGATTGGTTTTTTCGTTGACATTTTCATTGAAGGTAAGAAATGACTTCACCCCCTCTAAGGCAAACAAGTAGCTAACGTCAAAAAGAAGTTGGTTGAGAGTCACCGAGGCATTGACGCTTTGCTTTGTGCCAAAAATCACGGGGATATACCCCTCTGGTGGTGTTACTTGCCCATTAGCTTCTAGGTCAAAAAATTCTTCAACAGTATTGATAACACTTGTTGTATTATCAAAGGCTGCTGCAGGCAGCAATGAAACTTGTTGACTTATATTGTTTTGGTATGAGATATTTGCGCCTATTTGTGGCAACCTCATAGCGGTTGCTTCCCATTTTAACTTTAATGCTTTGGCGATTTCTCTTCTAGAATTAATAGTAGCATAACTACTATCAATAGCAAAAGAGATTGCCTCCTCTAAGCTAAAAGAATATACTTTTTCTTGGCCTAATCCTTGGAGGCTAATTAAGGAACATAGTATGATTATGTATTTTTTCATTAGTCTTGGTTTGATTGTATCAATTGGTTTAGTATTTTTCTTCCCTTTGGTGTAACAATGCCACGAAGATGGTATTCTAAGTACATTTCATATAGAGGTTCACCCTCAAACATAGTATAAGGGAATAGTATTTCGTCTTTAATTCCAGTGATTCCATTAAAATAGATACGCGCTACAAACTGGACCTCTATGTTTTTACGGTATAATTCTAGCTCTAAGCCTCTGTTGAGGTTTTTAACAACACATTGCTGCATAAAGCCAAATTGGCGTTGCTTAATGTTTGCGAAGATGGTAGGATAGTATTTTTGAAGCTGGTACCAGGGAGATGCTTTTTCTTTTTGCATGTACTCTAGTACACGCTTTTTAATTAAATATAGCTCTTCAATAGGATTTTGGTGAAGCTCGAAAATTTTATCTAAATCATTACACACATTCTCAAAAACATAATCTGTAACGACCGCAACAATGGTTTCTTTGTTATTGAAATGAGTGTAAATAGTTTTTTTTGAAATTCCCATTTGATGAGCAATATCATCCATAGTAACACTTTTGAAACCAAGTTTCATAAAGAGTTCTGCTGCTTTTAAGATGATATTATTTTTCATAAAGTGAAGGCGAAGATACGTTGGAAACTTTAGAAACATAAAAAGTTTCCGTAGTTTAATTTTTTTTTAACATTTTGTAACTAGTTTCGTGTTGTTAAGATCTTCTTTTAGAAAAGCTACTCATAAAAGATTGTGAACATCTAGTTGAAATACCAAGCTAATTCTTATTTTTGAATAAATTTTACAGTATGGATATTTCAAAATATAGTGATGCCTTAGTTGACCATTTAGAGCAAAAAGTTACGCTAAAAGAGCCTGCGTCATTGTATCAGCCAATAAAGTATATCCTAACCTTAGGAGGTAAGCGTTTACGCCCGGTACTCACCCTAATGAGCGCAGACTTTTTTGGCGGTGAATACAAAGAAGCACTAGACGCTTCTTTGGCCGTTGAGATGTTTCATAACTTTTCTTTGGTTCATGATGATATTATGGATAATGCCCCTTTGCGAAGAGGAAATAAAACGGTGCATGAGAAGTGGGATGTAAACACAGGTATATTATCTGGTGATGCAATGTTAATTTTGGCTTATCAGCTCTTTGAAACCTACACCCCTGAGGTATTTATGCAATTAGCTGTGCTATTTAGTAAAACTGCTCTAGAGGTTTGCGAAGGCCAGCAATATGATGTTGATTTTGAGACAAGAAATGACGTTACAATTCCAGAATACATTAAAATGATTGAGTTTAAAACAGCAGTTCTTATAGGGGCTTCCCTACAAATGGGTGCAATTATAGCCAATGCCTCCGAGTCTTGTAAAGAGAAGATATATGCTTTTGGAAAAAACTTAGGGATTGCTTTTCAATTACAAGACGATTATCTGGATGCTTTTGGAAACCCCTTAACTTTCGGGAAACAGGTAGGTGGAGATATAATGGCTAACAAAAAGACATTTCTATACCTAACGGCTTTGCGAAAAAGCACGGATGCTCAAGCAAAAACACTAACATCTTTATTTAGTACCTCGCCAAGTGACCCATTAAAAAAAGTTGCTGCTGTAAAAGAAATTTTTATTGAAACTGGAGCCGCAAAGGCTACCGAAAAAGAAATACTAAGGTACACAAATGCATCGATTTCTTTATTAGACGATATTAAGATTTCAAAGGCACATAAAGAAACATTAAAGAGCTTTGCAGATTTTTTGATGAATAGAAACGTTTAACATAACGTTGTTTAGAAATACACACGCATAAAAGGAGCCCAGGCACTTGGAGCGATATAAGCGCTAAAGTAATCGCTGGCTAACCCTAGGCCAATACCTCCCCCAAAACCCACGTGGTTCCAGAATTTTGAGGTGTCTTTCTTTGTGTTTTCTTGCGCCTATATCCAAGAAAAACAAGAAGAGAATACAACCACTGTAACGTAAAATTTGAATTGTATATTTTGGAGCAAGCTCATTGGTGATGATTTATGGATATAAGTGCCATAAATATACGGATTCCAAAGATGTAGTTTCGGGATTTGTTGTATTTTTGCCTAGTCTTCAAACTCCGCAGTATCCCAATTATGGATAAATATTCTTTTCTAAATGCAATTCATCCCGAGCAAATTTCGGAACTATACACCACGTACTTAAAATCTCCGGATATTGTAGAGCCAAGTTGGCGTGCTTTTTTTCAAGGATTTGATTTTGGTATTGAAAGTGGTTCTGTAGCCGAAGGTCTTGGTATTACTGGTGTAGAAGATGTTCCAGAAAATGTATTAAATGAGTTTAAGGTTATTAAACTTATAGATGGTTATAGAACGAGAGGACACTTGTTTACCAAAACAAACCCAGTACGAGAGCGAAGAAAATACAAGCCTACACTATCGATTAATAATTTTGGTTTGCAACAAACAGATCTGCAAACAGAGTTTGAGGCAGGCTCTATTTTGGGGCTTGGTAAAACTACCCTTGCTTTAATTGTAAGCCATTTAGATGCTATCTACTGTGATTCTATTGGAATTGAGTACATGTACATACGGAATCCTGAAGAAATTAAATGGATTCAAAACTGGCTTATTAACAATGACAATCATGCCAATTATTCTGGGCAAGAAAAAAAACAGATTCTAAAAAAATTAAATCAAGCACTGTCTTTTGAAACTTTTTTACACTCTAAATATGTAGGGCAAAAACGATTTTCTATTGAAGGGGTTGACGCACTTATTCCAGGTTTAGATACCTTAATAGAAAGAGGTGCAGAAAATGGTGTGGAGCAATTTGTTGTAGGAATGGCCCATAGGGGTCGCCTTAATGTATTGACCAATATTTTTGGGAAATCTCCAGAAGATATCTTTGGCGAGTTTGATAGTAAAGAATACGATGAAGCAGAGCTTTTTGATGGTGATGTAAAATATCACATGGGCTGGACAAGCTTTAGAAAAACAGACGGAGGCAAAAAAGTTCGCATGGACTTGGCGCCAAATCCATCTCACCTTGAAACTGTAAATGCAGTTGTTGGAGGTATTTCTAGAGCAAAAATAGACACAAAGCTTAATGGTGACGCTGCTAAAATATTACCTATTCTTATTCACGGAGATGCCGCTATAGCTGGACAAGGAGTTGTGTATGAGTTTATTCAAATGGCTCAGCTTGACGGTTATAAAACAGGAGGGACCATACATATAGTAGCTAATAATCAAGTTGGATTTACTACCAATTATCTTGATGCTCGTTCCTCAACCTACTGTACAGATATTGCTAAAGTCACTTTATCTCCAGTGCTTCATGTAAATGCAGATGATGTTGAGTCTGTGTGTCATGCCTTTAGCTTCGCATTAGATTTCAGGCTACAGTTTGGTCGTGATGTGTTTATAGATATTTTAGGATACAGAAAATATGGTCATAACGAGGGAGATGAGCCTCGTTTTACACAACCTAAACTATACAAAGCAATTTCAAAGCATCAAAACCCTAGAGATATATATGCAGAAAAATTACGTAAAGAAAATGTTATATCCTCAGGTCATGTAAAGCAGCTAGAGTTAGACTATAAAAATGATCTTGAAAATGATCTACAAGCATCACGAAAAAAAGACAAAACGGTCATTACTAAAATATTAGCAGATGATTGGGAAGGATATACCTTAGGGAGAAAAGATGATATTCTTGCACCTGTAGATACTACATTCCCGCTAACTAAACTTGATATTCTAGCTGAAGGGATAACAAAACTTCCTGTAGACAAAAAATTTATGCGCAAAATAGAGCGCATAATTGCAGATAGAAACAAACAATACACACAAAGTAACACACTAGACTGGGCCATGGGCGAGTTGTTGGCCTATGCTACTTTAATGCAAGAAGGGTTTGATGTTCGTATGTCTGGACAAGATGTAGAACGGGGTACTTTCTCTCACAGGCACGCTGTTATAAAAACAGAAGATGATGCAGAAGAAATAAACCTGCATAACATGCTTGATGTGTCTGGTAAAATGCATATTTACAATTCTCTTCTCTCTGAATATGCCGTTGTAGGATTTGACTATGGATACGCTATGGCAAGTCCAAAGACCTTAACGATTTGGGAAGCTCAATTTGGAGATTTCTCTAACGGTGCGCAAATTATGTTAGATCAATACATATCTGCCGCAGAGAGTAAGTGGAAAACTCAAAACGGTTTGGTGATGTTATTACCACATGGGTATGAGGCACAAGGGTCTGAACATTCAAGCGCACGCATGGAGCGCTATTTACAGTTATGTTCCCGTGATAATTTAATCATGGCAGATGTAACGACACCTGCAAACTTTTATCACTTGCTGCGTAGACAAATGAAATGGAACTTTAGAAAGCCATTGGTTGTCTTTACCCCAAAAAGTTTGTTGCGTCACCCATTAGTGGTTTCAACCAAAGAAGATCTAGCAACTGGAAGTTTTCAAGAGGTTATTGATGATACGCAGGTAGATAAAAACAAGGTAACCTCTTTGGTGTTTTGTACCGGTAAGTTTTACTATGATTTATTAGAGCGTAGAACCCAAGATAAAAGAGATGATGTAGCGATTGTTCGTATTGAACAATTATTTCCATTGCCAACAGCACAATTAGAGACTATAATTGCAGCGTATCCAGCAGTAAAAGAATATGTCTGGGCCCAAGAAGAGCCAAAAAACATGGGCGCTTGGGGATTCATGTTGATGAATTTTGAAAGTGTTAAATTACGTGTTGCATCAAGAAAAGTATATAGCTCACCTGCGGCAGGAAGTAGTACTCGTTCTAAGGCAAGGCATAAAAAAGTAATTGACAGTGTTTTTCAAACACTCAAAGAATAATATGTTTTGGAACTATTGTTCATGAATTTTTCTGAAATTTAAATATATTTAAATAGAATTAAGTACTAAAATTTTGGTGAGAGCCAAAACCATAAGAAACATACTATGTTAGAAATGAAAGTTCCTTCACCGGGAGAATCTATTACCGAAGTAGAAATAGCTGAATGGCTAGTTCAAGATGGTGATTATGTAGAGAAAGATCAAGCAATTGCAGAAGTAGATAGTGATAAAGCTACCTTAGAGCTTCCAGCAGAAGCAAGCGGAATCATTATATTAAAAGCAGAAGAAGGTGATGCTGTTGCTGTTGGTGCTGTGGTTTGTTTAATCGATACAGATGCCGCAAAACCAGAAGGAGCTGCTGTAAATGCAGATGTGTCTCAAACAAAAAAAGCAGAGCCAAGCCCAGCAAGTGTTGAAAAAACTACTGCTGTAAAAGAATCATACGCAACGGGAACTCCCTCTCCAGCTGCAAAAAAGATTTTAGACGAAAAAGGGATTGCAACAACCACTGTTGTTGGTTCTGGAAGAGATGGTCGCATCACAAAACATGATGCAGCAAATGCAGTACCTTCTATGGGATCACTTGGTACTAAAGTGCGTGGTGAACATAGAACAAAGCTTTCTATGCTGCGTAGAAAAGTAGCAGAGCGTTTGGTGGAAGCAAAAAACACAACAGCAATGTTAACGACCTTTAACGAGGTTGATATGGGGCCTATCTTTGCTCTTAGAAAACAGTACAAAGAAACCTTTAAAGCAAAACACGGTGTAGGTTTAGGATTTATGTCATTCTTTACACTAGCGATCGTTCGTGCCCTGGATTTATATCCTGCAGTAAACAGCATGATTGACGGCAAGGAAATGTTAACCTATGAATATAAAGATATTTCTATAGCTGTTTCTGGACCTAAAGGATTAATGGTGCCTGTCATACGAAATGCAGAGAACTTAAGTTTTAGAGGTGTTGAGGCAGAAGTGAAAAGATTGGCAATTCGTGCTCGTGATGGACAAATTACCATTGATGAAATGACAGGTGGAACATTTACCGTTTCAAACGGAGGTGTTTTTGGAAGCATGCTTTCAACACCGATTATCAACCCTCCACAATCTGGAATTCTAGGAATGCATAATATTGTGGAACGGCCAGTAGTTAAAAATGGAGCCATTGTAATTGCCCCTATTATGTTTGTAGCCTTGAGTTATGACCATCGTATTATTGACGGAAAAGAATCTGTAGGTTTCCTGGTAGCAGTTAAAGAAGCGCTAGAAAACCCAACAGAGTTATTAATGCACGGCGATGTTAAAAAAGCACTAGAGCTTTAATCTATAAAGACTCCTATAAAAAAAGGCTCATACAACGTATGAGCCTTTTTTTGGTATGTTTTTAAATATTGTTTATTTGAGATACATGCAATTACGCCCATAATCTATAACAGCGCCGTATCTCTTTAGATAGTCTGCCCCTAAAATACCATGAATAATCGTTGGGTCTACCTGAGAAATGGCTTTGTTTACGTGAGATAAATCCAACAATATAAACGAGATGTTTTTTGTAGTATGCTTTTGTAGCTCCAGCAGGTTACTACAAGCAAGTGCAGTTTTCATGTTTGATCCTCCAGCTCCAGCAGCAATACAATCACTCTCTTGTTTAATGAGGTTAAACAAATCAACGTGCTGAAGGCCAACGCAGCTTGAAGAAGCTCCCGTGTCTACAATAAAAACACCTTTTATTAAGTTAAGTTTTACTTGGCAAGCATAATGACCCGTAGACATCTTACGCAGTAAAATTCTATGAAAACCCTTAGCTTCTAGTAAATTTCTTAATTGCACACTTGTTTTTTAACAAATATAGCAAACAAAATAACTAGCTTTGTAATAATGTTAACAGATACACATACCCATTTATATAGCGAGGCCTTTGATGATGACAGAGCAGTGATGATACAAAGAGCTTTAGCAAAAGGAGTTTCACGCTTTTTTATACCCGCTATTGATGCAAGTTACGCCAACGCTATGTATGCCTTAGAGGCTGCTTATCCAGATGTTATGTATTTAATGATGGGCTTACACCCAACATCTGTAAAAGAAAATTACAAAGAAGAGTTGGCCTTTGTTGCAAAACAACTTGAAGAACGCTCTTTTGTGGCCATAGGAGAGATAGGCATAGATTTGTATTGGGACACAAGCACCTTAGCAATACAACAAGAGGCTTTTATATATCAAATTAGATTGGCCAAAAAATACAAATTACCCATTGTTATTCATTGCAGAGATGCCTTTGACGCTGTTTTTGAAGTATTAGAACAAGAAAAAGGAGATGATTTATTTGGGGTGTTTCATTGTTTTACGGGCACCTTAGAACAAGCAAACCAAGCCATAGGCTATAACATGAAACTTGGTATAGGAGGAGTTGTTACATTTAAAAACGGTAAAATTGATCAATTTTTAAATCAAATTGATTTAAAACATATTGTGCTGGAAACAGATGCTCCGTACCTTTCACCAGTTCCTCACAGAGGGAAGAGAAACGAAAGTGGCTACCTGTCTTTGATTGCCAATAAAGTAAGTACATTGTATCAAATTTCAGAAGCACAGGTGGCAGAAATAACAACAGCAAATGCCGAGGCAATTTTTAAGATCTAAAATCACTCTTTAATATGACCATGCACACTAGCACTATTTTATTAATCTACACCGGCGGTACCATTGGTATGATTAAGGACTCTGACACGGGAAGTCTTAAAAACTTTAATTTTGATGAATTACTCCAGTATATTCCAGAGTTAAATTTATTAGATTGTGATATAGACACTTATAGTTTTGAGGCACCTATTGATAGTTCAAATATGTGCCCTACTTATTGGCAACAACTGGTGACAATTATAGAAAAGCAGTATGACCGTTTTGATGGTTTTGTGATTTTGCATGGTAGTGATACGATGTCTTATAGTGCATCTGCCGTAAGCTTTATGTTGGAGAATTTAAATAAGCCAGTAATATTTACTGGATCACAACTACCCATAGGAGATTTACGTACAGATGCAAAAGAAAATTTAATTACCTCTATACAACTTGCGGCTTTAAAAGAAAATAATGTATCAATTATTAAAGAGGTAGGGTTGTATTTTGAATACAAATTATATAGAGCCAACCGTACGACAAAAATAAACGCCGAGCATTTTGAGGCCTTTGCATCTTTAAATTATCCCGCACTGGTACAAAGTGGTGTCAACCTTTCTGTAAATTATAACGCTTTGTTGGTGCCGCAGAACAAACCCTTGCTAGTTCATAAAGCTTTGGAGTCAAGAATTTTATTGATAAAAATGTTTCCAGGTATTACAAGAGAAACCGTAGAACATCTCCTCTCTCTTAGTACAATAAAAGGACTTGTGCTTGAAACCTATGGTAGTGGAAATTTAACGACTGAACCTTGGTTTATTGCAGCATTACAAAAAGTTATTGATACCGGTACTCCTGTAGTTAATGTAACACAGTGCTCTGGGGGTAGTGTGGTTATGGGGCATTATCAAACTAGTGTAGCATTAAAAAAGATGGGAGTAATTAGCGGGAAAGATATTACAACAGAAGCTGCTTTAGCAAAATTAATGTATTTGTTAGCACGTAAAGACGTGCAGCAAGATTTTAAAACAATCTACGAGACTTCATTGCGAGGTGAAATGAGTTAATTTTTTAAGTAGAATAGCACCTGCTGAAATATAAAAAATTGTTTCTTTGTAAAGGATAAAAAATAGAGAGGTGGCCGAGTGGCTTAAGGCGCACGCTTGGAAAGCGTGTATACGGTAACGTATCGAGGGTTCGAATCCCTTCCTCTCTGCAAAACCAACCTCCAACCACCGTAAAATGTTTTTTAAAAATGGCACTTTCTTTATAAAGCCTAATTAAGACACTTGGTTGTTTTGTTTGAATGGCCCATCCGTATCTGTTACAAGCTTTTTAAACACCTATATATATAGGCCCTGGGTTGTTGCCTTTCACTCCTTTATAATGCTTTGATAGTGTTTACAAAAAAGAGAAACCTTAAAAAAGGCATTAGTATTGATTATTGGTACAGAAATTGATGCGGTGTAGAGAGAATATTTATCATAGTATTTCACTAAATAGTTAGTAACTAGAGGGTATGAGCCTCTCTGTCCTACTAAAAAGTATAAATTGTAATAGCAACCCGAATATTCTTGTTTTTTACACAATTATTTTTATATCTTTAAAACCGAAATCTAACCGAAAATTAAAATTAAACTTTAAGTCTATAGCAATGAAAAAATTATTTTCTATTATGGCAATTGCCGCACTTGTTTTTGCGGGATCATTAACAGCAAATGCTGCAGCGCCAACAACTTCAACATCATTAGTAGCAGCAGCTACGGTAACCTCTGTGCAAGCTGATACTGCAGAAGATGATGTAGATAACAGAACATGGCACCAGAAATTAAAAGAACGTTTCATACAAGGTGGTCCTGGTTTTATGGGAATCGTACTTGTGTGTTTAATATTAGGTCTTGCTATGGCAATTGAAAGAATTATATTCTTAAATCTTTCAACAACTAACACCCAAAAATTAGCAGAAAGTGTAGAAGATGCACTTAAGAGTGGTGGTCTAGATGCAGCTAAAGAAGTTTGTAGAAATACAAAAGGTCCTGTTGCTTCTATATACTATCAAGGTTTAGAGCGTGCAGACGAAAGTATCGAAGCTGCAGAAAAAGCAGTAGTAGCTTACGGGGGTGTACAGATGGGGCAATTAGAGAAAAATGTTTCTTGGGTTTCATTATTTATCGCCTTAGCTCCAATGCTTGGTTTTATGGGTACAGTAATTGGAATGATTACAGCCTTTGATAAAATTGAAGCAGCTGGAGACATGAACCCTTCACTAGTAGCAGGTGGTATTAAAGTAGCCCTGTTAACAACTGTATTTGGTTTGGTTGTAGCGATTATTCTTCAAATCTTTTATAATTACATTATTGCAAAAATTGACAGTATTGTAAACTCTATGGAAGATGCATCAATTACGTTAATTGATATGTTGATTGACTACAAAAACAAAAAATAATCTATAAAAGAACCAAACAATGGGTTTACATAAAATTTTTAAAATAGTAGCGTTAGTTCTTGGTGTGGCTGGTGTTCTTCTTTGGGGAGCGTTAGTTGCAAAAGGAGATGAAGCTGTCATAGCTAGTGGGGGAGAAGGCCTAGATCTTTTTCTTTATGTAGCATATTTAACCTTTGCAATAGTTTTAGTTATTGTTGTATTGTTCGTCATTAAAGGAATTGCAGATGGAGACATTAAAAAGACGTTAATGTCTTTAGGTGCCTTTTTGCTCATTTTTGTTATTGCTTATGTAATGGCGGATGGGGTAGAGTCCTTTACTAAGGATGGAGAACTTGTAACAGCTCAAACCTCAAGATACATAGGAACGGGTCTTTACGCTTTTTACATCTTGGCTTTTGTAGCAGTTATAGCAATGGCATTTAGTGGTGTAAAAAAATTAACAACACGATAATATGGGAAGAAGAGCAACACCAGAGGTGAATGCTGGTTCTATGGCAGATATTGCATTTCTATTGCTTATCTTTTTTCTTGTAACAACTACAATAGAAAAAGATAAAGGAATTGCACGTCAATTACCGCCAAGGCAAGACGAGCAACCTCCAATAGATATTAAAGAAAAGAACATTTTTGTTGTTACCGTGAATAAGGAAAATCAAATCCTAGCCGATAACGACCTAATGAATATCGAAGATATTAGAGAAGCAGCTATTACTTTTTTAGATAATGGCGGTGATGGATCTTGTGCCTATTGTAAAGGAAAAAGAGATCTAGCTTCTTCAGATAATCCAGATAAAGCTATTATCACAGTAAAAAGTGATAGAGAAACTTCTTATAAGACCTATATTCAGATTCAAAATGAATTAGTGGCTGCGTATAATTTCTTAAGAGATAGAGAGTCACAACGGTTGTTTGGCTTCAAATTCACTAAAGTTAAAAGCGCTATCGCAACAGGTGATTATAAAGGGAATGAAGAAAAAGCACAAGTGAAGTTAAAACAAATTCAAGCGCTATTTCCGATGAAATTATCTGAAGCAGAAGCAAAAAAGTCTCAATAATATAAAACAGTATATATGTCTAAGTTTAATAAGAAAAAAGGCGGTGAATTGCCTGCAGTAAACACAGCGTCTTTACCAGATATTGTGTTTATGTTATTGTTTTTCTTTATGGTAGTTACTGTATTGAGAAAAGATAATATGTTGGTGCAACAA
Organism: uncultured Flavobacteriaceae bacterium; assembly: GCA_913048115.1. Lineage (GTDB taxonomy): Bacteria > Bacteroidota > Bacteroidia > Flavobacteriales > Flavobacteriaceae > Patiriisocius. The sequence continues at coordinate 97,131 of CAJWVI010000003.1, forward strand.
AAGCTCCCTAAGGCAGATCAGGTTGAAAAGCTTAAAAAAGATCGCTCTGTTTTTATTTACGCAGGAAAACCAAGTTCTCGTTACCAAGAGAAATTTGGTACTGAGGGTAAAATACAAATAGGAGATAAGTATACAGATATTAACTCCTTAGAGTTTGCTTTATCTGAAGCAAGAACTAAGTTAATACCAGAACTTCAGGGTAAAGTAGTTGTTGGTTTAAAGGTTGATGAAGATACAAATGTAGGGTTGCTTCAAGATGTCAAAGAAAAATTAAGAGATCTAAACATGGTGAAAATCATTTACATCACAGCGCCAGGTAATGATGTGAAACAGTAGATACCTTTTATGATACTAATACAAGCGCCTTTTCTGTTTTTAGAAAAGGCGCTTTTTTATTTTACAGCGGTCTAAAATTAAATTACATTTAACCTATGTTTAAAAAGCACCTTATTCTTTTTTGTTTGTTGTGCAGCGGCGTACTATTTGCCCAGCAAGAACCTGCATTAGACTCTAAATACAGGGAAGATCAATTCTATATAGGTGTTACCTATAACGCTCTGTTAGATACTCCTGAAGATGTTCAGTCTCGTGGGCTAACAGGTTCTGCACATTTTGGGTACCTAAGGGACCTGCCTATTAATAAGCGCAGGAATCTCGCTGTAGCTATTGGAGTTGGCGCTTCTTTTGATGAATATGGTAATACCTTGTTTATTGACCAAAACCCCGCACAGCAGACGATATTCACCTCCTTGGACCAAAGTACAGTTGCCTATGAGAGTAATAGGTTTAGTACGGCCAGTATTGAAGTTCCTTTAGAATTTCGTTGGCGCTCCTCTAGAGCAGAAACCTACAAGTTTTGGCGTGTATATGCAGGGCTTCGTTTTGGATATGCCTACTGGTATAAAGCATCTTTCAAACAAGATAACAATAACATCGTACAGACTAACATTCCAGAATTTAACAAAATGCGCATTGGGGCAACCCTCTCATTTGGATATAATACGGTAAATTTTTATGGCTATTACGGCATTAATCCTTTCTTCGATAATGCTAGTATCACCGGGGGGGGCTCAATAGAGATGCGTACTTTAAAATTGGGCCTGCTATTTTTTATTCTTTAATACATCCCCCTATGTTTCGTAGTTAAACCCAGAACCCAAACATTAAAAATTGCGGGATTGCGCCTATAAAAAATCCAAATGCTAACTCTGTAATGGTGTGTGACCTGGTATGAAGCCTAGAGGCAGCGACTAGTCCATTTATGATAAAGAAAAGCGAAATAGCAAAGAGAGCATTCACTTTAAAATGAATGCTTAACCCTATTAAGAAAATAGTAACACCGGCTATTGCCATTTGGTGCAGGCTCACTTTAAATTTAAACATCACAAGAAACAAGGCTGTTAAGGAAGTAAATAATACCCCCACAAAAAAATAATATAATTCTATATCATCATAGGGTTTGAAAATCATATTAATGATTAATAAAACCAACAAGCACTGGATCATTAATGGGTACTTTCGTTCAGAGACCTGTTTTAAGTGTAGGGTAGCGACAGTGCCGATGTTCTTCAACAAAAAGAACACTATTACAGGAGTAAACACGGTGAGAATAGCAATAGCATATAGCTTAGCCCACATAAATTCAGGGGCAACAAAACGAGGTGTAATTGTATAATAACACAATACACCTAAAAGGGGCATCAATAGGGGGTGAAAGATATAGGCAGTAATACGAAGCAATACATTCATTAAATTTCTTTTCTAAGTCTAGCTACCGACACCTCTAATTGCTCCCTGTATTTGGCCACGGTACGCCTTGCAATTGGGTAGCCTTTTTCTTTTAATATTTGTGCTAGTTTATCATCAGTAAGTGGCTTTCTTTTATCTTCTTCGCTAATGGTAATCTCAAGAATTTTTTTAATTTCTTTGGTAGATACATCCTCTCCTTGGTCGTTTTTCATAGATTCACTAAAGAACTCTTTAATGAGTTTTGTACCATATGGAGTGTCTACATATTTACTGTTAGCTACTCTGGAAACGGTAGAAATATCCATATGTATGGTGTCTGCAATATCTTTTAAAATCATGGGTCTTAACTTGCGTTCGTCGCCCGTTAAAAAAAAAGCTTCTTGTTGATGCATAATTGCATTCATGGTTACAAAAAGAGTTTGTTGCCTTTGTTTAATAGCATCAATAAACCATTTGGCAGCGTCTAATTTTTGTTTGATAAATAGCACCGCATCTTTTTGCGACTTTGATTTATCTTTAGACTCTTTATAGCCTTTAAGCATGTTAGAATATTCACGAGATACATGTAACTCTGGAGCATTTCTCCCGTTAAGAGTTAATTCTAGTTTGCCCTCAACGATCTTAATAGCAAAATCGGGCACAACATGCTCTACCATTCTAGTACTACTAGAAATTGCCCCTCCAGGCTTTGGATTTAAACTCTCTATTTCATGAATAGCATCTCGAAGTTGATCTTCTGAAATACCAAACTTTTGAAGTAATTTTTTGTAATGTTTTTTAGAAAAATGATCAAAGGTTTCTCCAAGTATGTCCTGCGCTAAGGTGATTTTTTGTGTTTGTTCCTTTCTTTTTAATTGCAGCAATAAGCATTCCTGTAGGTCTCTAGCGCCAACTCCTGCGGGATCTAATTCTTGTACTTTCTCTAGGACACCCTCAACGGCTTGTTCTGTGGTATATACATTTTGTGTAAAGGCAAGGTCATCTACAATGTCTGCAATTTCTCTACGTATATAGCCGCTTTCATCTACACTTCCTACCAAGAATTTAGCAATATCTTTTTCATCTTCTTTTAATCTATAGGTGTTTAGTTGCTGCATTAAATGCTGGGTGAAAGACTGCCCGGCTGCATATGGTATATGAGTCTGCTCATCATCTGGGCTATAATTATTTGCTGTTAACTTATAACTTGGAGTTTCGTCATCACTTAGGTAATCATCTACATTAATTTCTTCGCTTTCATCAAAGCTCTCTTCATAGTCATCATTAATGTCGTCATCAAACTTTTCAAGCTCCTCTTTTCCTCCCTCAAGTGCAGGATTCTCGTTCATCTCTTGAGAAATACGTTGTTCAAATGCTTGGGTAGGCAATTGAATTAACTTCATCAACTGTATTTGTTGTGGAGATAACTTCTGAGATAATTTGAAATTAAGGAACTGTTTTAGCATTGAAAAATTAGGTCTGTTATAAAGTTAAAAAAAAACCAGCTATATACAAAACGGTATAGAGCTGGTTTTAATATGTGTTGCCTATTTTATTTTTAAGTTTTAGAAATCTGCAGTACCTGGTGTTCTTGGATAAGGAATAACATCTCTAATATTTCCCATTCCGGTTACAAATAATACAAGGCGTTCAAAACCTAGTCCAAAGCCACTGTGAGTACAAGTTCCAAACTTGCGTAAGTCGAGATACCAATATAATTCTTCTTCACTAATATCCATGGCTTTCATCTTTTGTTTAAGCACATCATAACGCTCTTCACGTTGAGACCCTCCTACGATCTCTCCAATGCCTGGAAATAAAACATCCATAGCACGAACTGTTTTTTCATCTTCATTTAAACGCATGTAAAAAGCTTTAATGGTAGCTGGGTAATCAAACAAAATTACAGGACATTTAAAGTGTTTTTCAACTAAGTAGCGTTCGTGTTCACTTTGTAAATCTGCCCCCCAATGTTCTATTATGTATTTAAATTTTTTCTTTTTATTGGGCTTACAATTCTTTAATATGTCTATCGCCTCTGTATAGCTAACGCGTTTAAAGTTGTTGTCAATCACAAAATGTAACTTATCGCGTAAGGTCATTTCTTGACGCTCTATCGTAGGTTTGCTTTTATCTTCTTGAATAAGTCTTTCTTCTAAAAAAGCTAAATCATCTTGGCAATGTTCAAGCGCATATTGTATCACATACTTGATAAAATCTTCTGCCAAGTCCATGTTGTCTGCTAAATCATTAAAAGCAACCTCTGGCTCAATCATCCAGAACTCTGCCAAATGACGTGAGGTATTACTATTCTCTGCTCTAAAAGTAGGCCCAAAAGTGTATACCTTCCCAAGTCCCATTGCAAAGGTTTCTGCTTCTAATTGCCCACTAACTGTTAGGTTTGTTTCTTTTCCGAAGAAATCTTCTTTATAGTCTACGTTTCCCTTTTCATCTAGTGGGGTATTTTTAGGATCTAGTGCACTTACCTTAAACATTTCACCCGCACCCTCTGCATCACTACCTGTTATAATAGGAGTATGCATATAGTTAAATCCATTTTTTTGAAAATACTCATGCACCGCAAAAGATAATTTTGAGCGCAAACGCATTACAGCACCAAAGGTGTTTGTGCGCACCCGTAAATGTGCTTGCTCACGAAGTTTTTCAAGGCTATGGCGCTTTGGAGAGAGGATGGTTAGCTTCACCTGTTCTGGGTCTGCAGTTCCTAAAATGGTCACGCTAGTTGCTTGTACCTCTACTGTCTGGCCCTGTCCTTGGCTCTTTACAAGTAAACCAGTAACCTCTATAGAGGCTCCTGTTGTTATGTTTTTAAGTGTTTCTTCTTCAAAATTTTCAAAATCAATAACACATTGCAAATTTTTAATGGTAGAGCCGTCATTCACCGCTATAAAACGGTTGCTTCTGTATGAGCGAACCCATCCACGTATGGTGAGTTCATGTATTGAAGGGTCTGTTTGTAAAACGTGTACTATTTGTGTGTGTTTCATAGGTAAAAAATCAAGCGATAAAGATAGGTTTTAATTCAGAAATTTGAAACGAGTATGGAGTATTTTACAAGCCCTGGTTCTTCTTCTTTTTTTCTCAAACTTCCTCATCATCTTCCATGTTTTCTGGTAAGATGCCTAGAGAAGGTTTTTTTAGGGTTTCTTTATTTGCAATACTCTTCTCTAAAGAAAGCAGCAAAGAAGGCAGCAGTAATAAGTTTGCCAGCATAGCAAAGACAAGTGTAACCGAGACTAATGCACCAAGTGCTACGGTACCTCCAAAACTAGATATAGTGAATACAGAAAAACCAAAGAACAATACGATGGAAGTATAAAACATACTTACCCCCGTTTCACGCAAGGCAGCATATACAGATTTCTTAATCTTCCAGTTGTTAGCAATGAGCTCTTGACGGTATTTGGCCAAAAAGTGAATGGTGTCATCCACAGAGATACCAAAAGCAATACTAAATACTAAAATCGTAGATGGTTTTATAGGGACCCCCAAAAAGCCCATCAAACCTGCTGTGATAATTAAAGGCAACAAGTTAGGGAGTAAAGAAACCAAGATCATCCTAAAACTCCTAAACATCCAGGCCATGAAAAGCGCAATTAAAAGGATGGCAAGTGAGAGACTAATTATTAAATTATTAACTAGGTACTTTGTTCCTTTTTGAAAGACCAATGCTTTTCCAGTAAAACTAACATTGTAGCGGTCTGCTGGAAATATCTTCAGGGCTTTGGCCTTGAGGTCTTCTTCAATTCTATCGAAACGTTCGGTGCCGGTATCTTTCATAAACGTAGTAATGCGCGCAAACTGCCCAGTACTATCTACATAGCTTTTTAGTAAATCGATGCTTCCAGCACTACTTTTGGCATAGCTTAAAATAAAGCTTCGCTCTTGGCTATTGGGTAATTGGTAGTATTCTGGATTTCCGTTATAGTAGGCTTGCTTACTATACTTTACCAAATCAACCACAGAAAGTGATTTTGAGAATTCAGGAAATTCTTCAATATATTCTTGAAGTTCATTCATGCGCTTTAAAGTGGCTAGCTTCATCACGCCTTTTTTTCGTTTGGTGTCTATTAAAATTTCAAGAGGCATGATGCCTTTGTATTCTTTTTCAAAAAAACGAATAGATTTAAAAAACTCGGTATTTTTGGGCATGTCCTCAATTAGACTTCCAGAAATCTTTATGTTGTAAATTCCTATAATACTAAAACATAGCAGGCCAATAGAAATAATGTAAATAGCGATTCGATTGTGACGCACTTTATTCTCCATCCAATCTACAAAACGGTTAATCCATCGTTTGTTTAAATGCTTCAAGTGTTTGTTTTTTGGCACTGGCATGAAGCTATATATAATAGGAATGATAAGCAAACAAAGCAAGAATATCGCTAAAATACATATCGAAGCTACCACACCAAACTCTTTCAATAATTGACTATTTGTTAAAATAAACGTAGCAAATCCAGAGGCTGTTGTTACGTTTGTCATCAATGTAGCGTTCCCTACCTTAGCAATAACACGTTGCAGAGATTTTGCTTGATTACCGTGTTGTTTGATTTCTTGTTGGTATTTATTAATCAAGAAAATACAGTTGGGAATCCCAATCACAATTATTAATGGTGGTATTAGGGCTGTTAAAACGGTGATTTCGTATTTAAGCAATCCTAATATTCCAAATGCCCAAAGAACCCCAATAATTACGGTAATCATGGAAATAAAAGTGGCTCTGTAAGACCTAAAGAAAAAGAAGAAAATAATCGATGTAACAAGTAACGCAGCGGCAATGAACATACCAATTTCATCGATGATGTTTTGAGAATTTAACGTTCTTATATAAGGCATGCCTGAGGTATGTACTTTCATTCCCGTTTCTTGTTCAAATGCAGAAATTTTAGGAATAAGAACGGCCTCAATAAATAATTTGCGCGCTGGTGTATTTACAATATCTTTTTTAAGGTATATGGCCGTGCGCACAGATTTTTTATTGGGGCTGTACACCAAACCGCTATAAAACGGTAGCTTTTCAAAAAGTTCATACTGTAATTTATCAAGTTGTTTTTTAGTTAAAACAGAATCCTGTACAAGAGCAACCATTTCAAAACCAACAGAGTCTTTGCGTTTTTTTAATTTTTGTAAATCTCCCACAGAGAGTGTTACATCAACCTCTGGAGCTTCCCCTAAGTCTCTAGCGAGGTTATTCCAAGCGTAAAAATTTGCTGGAGTGAATAACAAGGGGTCCTTTACTCCAAATATTATTAGATTTCCTTCTTCACCAAATGTATCTAAGAAGTCATTATATGCCTTGTTGACTTGATGATCATCTGGGAGCATGTTTGCTTCGGTGTAGGTAAAGCGCATATGTTTCCATTGCATTCCAAAGAAAACAGTAACGCCAGCAATAGCAATTAGTATAAATACGCGGTTGCGTAATATAAAATTTGCCGTAGCACTCCAAAAACCATTACTAAAAAGTTTATTCAATTGTTAAGGTATTGTTGTAGTTGTGTAAAGGTAATAAATCTATTAAAGGCAATTAAAGTTATGAGCCTTGGATTTTCATAAAAAACGGGGTTTTATGAATTAAAATACCATGGACATTCCTAGCCCAAATTCCTTTCCAGTGTAATATGGAATTACCGTTGCTGTTAGCGTTTTTTCTTTTTTAGAAAATAGATCTTTAAAAAAAGGCTGCACCCAATATGCAATTTTAGTGCTTAGAATGCCAATTCCTGCACCAGCTGCGATATCTGAAAACCAATGTTTATTATTATACATTCTTAAATATCCTGTTCCAGCAGCGATAAGGTATCCAGAAACACCATACCAAAGTGAAACATCTTTGTATTCTTGGTATAAAAACTCAGCACCCATAAAGGCTGTTGCTGTATGACCTGAAGGAAATGATGTAAATCCTGTTTTATTTGGTCGTTGTCGATGAATCGTTTTTTTTAAAAAAGTTACACTAGTACCCATAATTAAGTAGGCAGTTCCTAAAATGATGGATCTATCTTTAAAATTATGCTTTCCTTTAACGCCAAATAAATTTAATCCATACACAGATAAAAAGGCTAATGACTGTGTTCCTTCATCAAGATGAAATGTTTTTTCATTGTCTGAATTTATACTATTTCTAATAGAAACATCAAAGTCAATCATTTTTTCATTATGCAAGCTCAAGGCGCCGTAGCCTATTAGGGCGGCGGGTATAATAAGCGCTTCATAATTAAAACGAACTTCTTTTTGTTGAAGCGTGTCTTGTTTTTTTGTTTGTGAGGTGACATTAAATATCACAAAAGCAAAGAGAATTAGCGTACTGTATTTTTTCATTTTGATAAATATGCATTTTAACGACTTGCAAACAATATAAAACTAATAGATAAATAAAAAAAACGCCTTAGATAATACCCTATAAACAAAAGCCTCTTTAGTAATTAGTTTGTTGCTAATTACTAAAGAGGCTTCATTACTTTAGGAAGGTCTTGGGCTTATACCGTCATAATTTCTTTTTCTTTAACAGTAAATAAACTGTCGATCTTTGTGATACTGATGTCTGTCATTTTTTGAACATCATCTTCAAGGCTTTTCTTTAAATCATCACTTGCACTTTCTAGTTCTTTAATGCTATTCATAGCACTTTTACGATCGTTACGCACTCCAACTTTACTGTCTTCTGCTTCAGCCTTGGCTTGTTTTGCCAGTTCTCTTCTGCGTTCTTCTGTAAGTGGTGGTACATTAATAATTACAGTATCCCCATTGTTCATTGGGTTAAAGCCTATGTTTGCAAGGTGAATTCCTTTTTCAATTTCTGGAATTAATCCTTTTTCCCAAGGAGCAATAGTAATAGTCATACCATCTGGAGTAGCAACATTGGCTACTTGTGTCAAGGGTGTTTGGCTGCCATAATAGTTTACCATTACGCTTCCTACCATGGCTGGAGATGCTTTTCCAGCACGAATATTTACAAATTTTTTATTTAAGTGGCTCACAGCATTATCCATGGCTTCTTTGGTGCTGTCTATGATGAATTCTATTTCTTCTTCCATGTGTATGACCCGAAGGTGAGTATTTGTTAGTGTTATAAAATTGTAGCCTCAAAAGTAAGTTTTGAGATAGTTTTTATAATTTGCTTTATTTTTTTAAAGATTTACCTTGGTGCCAATATTCTCACCAGAGATTACTTTCATCAAGTTTCCGCGAGTATTCATATCAAAAACAATAATAGGTAATTCGTTTTCTTGACTTAATGTAAATGCAGTAGTATCCATAACTTTAAGCCCTTTTTTCAAGACATCTTCAAAAGAAATGAATTCAAACTTCACAGCATCTGCATTTTTTTCTGGATCACTAGAGTATATACCGTCTACACGAGTACCTTTTAATATAACATCTGCGTTAATCTCTATCGCTCTTAATACAGCAGCACTATCTGTAGTAAAGTATGGATTACCTGTACCACCTCCAAAAATAACTACACGTCCTTTTTCAAGATGTCTTACCGCTCTACGCTTAATAAAAGGCTCTGCTACTTCATTGATTTTAATAGCACTTTGCAGCCTAGTAGGGATGCCTTCGTCTTCCAGGGCTCCTTGTAGGGCTAAACCGTTTATTACCGTGGCTAACATGCCCATATGGTCTCCCTGAACGCGGTCCATGCCTTTGCTTGCTCCCGCAACACCTCTAAAAATATTTCCACCTCCAATAACAATGGCGACTTGAACCCCTGTAGCAGTTATGGCTTTAATGTCTTGGGCATATTCTTGTAGCCTTTTTGGGTCAATACCGTATTGGCGATCTCCCATCAAGGCTTCTCCAGATAGTTTTAAAAGGATTCTATTATAGTGCATAGTGGTGTTTTATGAGTTACAAAAATAGTGAAATTATAAAATATGTTTCTAACTAACTTTATAAAAAAGAAAAATCCGTTTCCAACACGGGTGTTGGAAACGGATTTTGTGATTGAATTTACTCGGCTTAAGCCAAAGTAACTCTCTTAAATCCTACTACAATAGCATCACCTTTACTGGCAACATACTGAGCAACATTTTTCTTTTCATCCATGATGAAGTTTTGATCCAATAGACATTTCTCTTGATCTAGAGAAGTATTATCTGAAAGAAAACGTTCCATTTTTCCTGGAAGAATTCTGTCCCAGATTTGTTCTGGCTTACCTTCTGCTTTCAATTCTGCTTTTGCAGCTTCTTCTGCAGTAGCTAAAACCTCTGGAGATAATTGAGACATAGAGATATAATGTGGTACGTTTTTAAGAGTTTTTCCTAAACGACCTAACTCAATATTGTCTTTTTCAATAACAGCAATTCTAGCTTCTGTTTCGTTTGTAACAAACTCTGGAGTAAAATCTTTGTATGACAAGGTAGTTGCTCCCATTGAAGCTACTTGCATTGAAACACTTTTACTTACCTCTGCAGCGTTGTCGCTCTCAGAAGATAAGCCTACTAATGCTCCAATTTTCTTTCCGTGTATGTATGTTCCTACAAAAGGGGCCTCTAATATTTCAAAACCACCAATTTCTAATTTTTCACCAATAACACCTGTTTGCTCAATTAGTTTTTCAGCAACGGTCATCTCTTTATCAAAAGCTGCAGCTAAGAAAGATTCTTTGTTGTCGAAATTAATTGCAATAGCCGCCATCTCTCTAGCCATTGCAGAATAGGAGTCGTTATTTGCAACAAAGTCAGTCTCACAGTTTAAAGACACAACAACACCTCTTGTGTTTGCGTCGTTAATTTGAGAAACAACAGCACCTTCACTTGAATCACGGTCTGCTCTTTTTTCTGCAATTTTCTGTCCTTTTTTTCTAAGAACTGTAATTGCGTCATCGATGTTTCCTTCTGCTTCAACAAGGGCCTTTTTACAGTCCATCATTCCTGCTCCGGTTTTTTTTCTTAATTCGTTTACTTGTGCGGCGGTTATTTTTACCATCGTATCTTTTTTTTATTATTTTCGAAAAATCGAAAATTTTATTATTGAATTATTTAACTTAAAAAAAGTCGTTTAATAGAATTTCAAAAGAAAAAAAATTAAACGACTCTATATCTTATTTGAATCGAGATCTACTCTTCTTCTTTAGTAGTGTCTTCTTTCTTTACTTCTGCTTTTACAGTTTTTACAGCTTTTTTAGCTGGCGCTGCCTTTTTAGCTGGCGCTGCTTTTTTAGCTGGAGAGGCTTCTTTAGTTGCCGCTTCTTCTTTTACTGGAGCAGCTTCTTTAGTTG
>CAJWVI010000004.1 GCA_913048115.1 uncultured Flavobacteriaceae bacterium
TTTATATATAATAGATTGAGTGGTGTTATTTTACTTCCTCAAAGTCTACATCTTCTACATCTGCACTTTCTTCACTAGCTGCAGGATCTGCTGCTGGCTCTTCACCTGCTTGTCCATCTGCTTGTGCTTTGTACATTTCTTCACTAGCTACTTTCCAAACTTCATTGATTTTATCTAGCGCTGGCTGGATTGTTTCAACATCTCTTGTTTCGTAGGCTTTCTTCAAGTCTTCTAAAGCATCTTGAATTGGTTGTTTCTTATCATCAGATAATTTATCTCCAAATTCTGTTAATTGCTTTTCTGTCTGGAAGATCATGCCATCTGCTTCATTGATTTTGTCTGCTGTATCTTTAGCAATCTTATCTGCATCTGCATTGGCTTCAGCCTCTTGCTTCATCTTTTGGATTTCCTCTTCTGTAAGTCCTGAAGAAGCTTCGATTCTAATGTCTTGCTTTTTGTTTGTAGCTTTATCCTCGGCACTTACCTTGATAATACCATTGGCATCAATATCAAATGTTACTTCAATTTGAGGAACTCCTCGTTGTGCTGGTGGAATATCACTTAAATGAAAACGACCAATTGTCTTGTTATCATTTGCCATTGGGCGCTCCCCTTGTAATACATGAATCTCTACAGAAGGTTGATTGTCTGCTGCTGTTGAAAACACTTGACTCTTCTTTGTTGGAATCGTTGTATTAGCTTCAATTAGTTTGGTCATTACACTTCCCATCGTTTCAATACCCAGTGATAATGGTGTTACATCAAGAAGTAAAACATCTTTTACATCTCCCGTTAATACACCCCCTTGAATAGCAGCTCCTAAAGCAACTACCTCATCTGGATTTACTCCTTTGCTTGGTACTTTACCAAAGAACTTCTCTACTGCTTGTTGTACTGCAGGAATACGTGTTGATCCTCCTACCAAAATTACTTCATCAATATCGCTATTGCTTAATCCAGCTGCTTTCATAGCTGTTTGACAAGGCTCAATAGTTCTTTTTACCAAATCATCAATTAACTGCTCAAACTTAGCAAGCGTTAATGTTTTAACCAAGTGCTTTGGCCCACTAGCTGTTGCTGTTACGTATGGTAAGTTTATTTCTGTTTGTGCAGAAGAAGATAATTCAATCTTCGCTTTTTCTGCAGCTTCTTTTAAACGTTGTAATGCCATTGGGTCTTTACGAAGATCCAAGTCATTTTCTGCTTTAAACTCATCTGCTAACCAGCTAATGATTTTTTGATCAACATCATCACCACCTAAGTGTGTATCACCATCTGTTGCCAATACTTCAAATACACCATCTCCTAATTCAAGGATAGATACATCATGAGTACCACCACCAAAATCAAATACTACAATTTTTTGGTCTGTGCTTTTCTTGTCAAGACCGTATGCCAATGCAGCCGCTGTAGGCTCATTAATAATACGTTCTACCTTTAATCCAGCAATTTCACCAGCTTCTTTAGTAGCTTGACGTTGACTATCATTAAAGTAAGCAGGTACAGTAATTACCGCACGGGTTACTGGTTGGCCTAAGTAATCTTCAGCCGTTTTTTTCATTTTTTGCAATACCATTGCGCTTAATTCTTGTGGCGTATACAAACGACCATCAATATCAACACGAGGAGTATCGTTATCTCCTTTTTTAACGGCAAATGCTGCACGTTCAGCCTCCGTAGAAGATTCACTGTACTTATTTCCCATAAAACGCTTTATAGAAGATATGGTTTTAGTAGGGTTTGTTACTGCTTGTCTTTTTGCAGGGTCTCCTACTTTAATCTCACCACCTTCTACAAAAGCAATCACTGAAGGTGTTGTTCTTTTTCCTTCTGCATTTGGGATTACCGTTGGCTCAGTTCCTTCCATTACGGCTACGCATGAGTTGGTTGTTCCTAAGTCGATTCCAATTATTTTACTCATAATGTTATAAATATATGTTTTAAAAATTCAGTTTACATATCTCTTCAGAAATTATTAATATCCTTAAAGACACTTTGCATAAGTCAATGATTGTGCCATCCAAAATAGACTGCCATCGTGACAGATGAAAATATATTCATTTATTTTTTAATTCTAACAACTCCCTCCATTGTGTGGTATAGCGTTTACTGCGGTCTTTCTTGACAAGCTCCCACTCCTCTACCCTAGTACCTACCAAAGCTGAGCCTACGGTAGCTTTTCCAAACTTATGGTTTAACTGATCTATTACGTTCATCAGGCGTTTATCATGTAGTTTTAGATTTTCAAATAAATTGCCTTGCACATACTCTTGAGGCATCAACCCTGTAACATTTACACCTACCTTTTTATAACGGTACCCTGGTTTGTAGATACGTTGTAGTGCTTTTCTTGCTTGTTGTGTTAATACAAAGGTGTTGTTTGTGGGTACAGGCAGTGTCACGATGCAACTGTCACTATGTTGCTTGTCGTTATCACTAAAATGACTTGTAGTCACAAAAACCTGTATATATGTTGCGCAAGATTTTTGAGCACGCAATACTTCAGCGACTTCACTTATGTAATATGCACATGCTTCCTCTATACGTTCTAGGTCTTCCAATTTTTTTCCAAAAGATTTGGCGGTTCCTATTGCCTTTTTTGTTTTTGGCATCGTTCTAAATTCAATACAGGATTCTCCTCGCAGCTCTCTCCATAACCGCTCTCCTACTACAGTCATTTCTTTTCGTACCCAAGACAAAGGAAGTTGTGTAAACTCATAGGCTGTAAATACCCCTATATTTTTGAGTCTCGTTTGGTGTTTTTTACCCAAGCCCCAAACATCTTTGGTCTGTGCCCATTTAAGTGCCTTAATTCGTTTTTCATCTGTATCGATGACACAAACATGATCAAACTTTGCTACTTTTTTTGAGATTTTATTTGCCAATTTAGCCAGTACCTTGGTTGGTGCTATTCCTACTCCAACAGGAATTCCTGTATAGGTTACAATCTTGTCCTTAATAACCGTACCATAAGCTTTCAACGATACATGCTTGATACCACTTACATCAATAAAAGCCTCATCAATACTATACACCTCTACATCAGGCGAGAAGGTTTCTAAAATATTCATGACCCGTTGAGACATTTCACCATACAGGGTGTAATTGGAAGAAAAAAAAGTAACCTTATTTTTAATAAGCTGATCCTTAATTTTAAACATAGGCTCAAACATAGGAATGTGCGCCATTTCTTTAGCTTCTTTATTAGCTGCAATCACACAGCCATCATTGTTACTTAATACCACCACAGGTTTTCCCCATAAATCTGGGCGAAATACTTGCTCGCAAGAAGCGTAAAAACTATTACAGTCTACCATAGCTATCATGATGTACAATGTATTATATAGGTAATGATGCCCCAGACAACAAAAGAACCGCCAGAACTCGTTACAGGAATGCGTATTACCTTAAATGATCCCTCCTGGACTACCAAAACTAAGTTTCCTACTTTAGGGATGAGCGCTCTATCTATAATTAATACATCTTTATGTCGCATTGAAAATTGAGACCATGCATTACCCGATACCCGCACATAAAAAGTGGCATCTTTATGCTGTGTAAGCTCTTTGTTGAGATCTATAGACGGTTCTAAATAATGTGTCGCAGGACTTGGAAATCCAGTTTGCTTAGAAATTGCTGCTTCATGATGTGGTTCTTCTCTTTTAATTTTTCCTGTCTTCAAATATTCCATATTGCAAAAATATGGAATTATTCCATATTAAAGGAGTTATTCCAACAATAAGATACCGTCAAAAGAGCATGTCAATGTATATAAATTCTGTACGTTTGAGCTACAAAAAATTACCTATGGAAAGTATCAGTATATTTGATATGCTTAAAATTGGTGTAGGGCCTTCCAGCTCCCACACCCTAGGACCTTGGCGCGCTTCGGGGCGCTGGATTACCAGCCTAAAAAAAGGCGGGAACTTTAAAAAAATAGCACACATCTCGGTAGATTTATACGGGTCCTTGTCCTTAACAGGTAAAGGACATGCTACAGATATTGCTGTTATGTTAGGGTTGTCTGGTTTTGACCCTGTAACATTTCCTATAGAAAAAATACAGCCTACCATAGATACCATAACCGAGACAAAAGTGCTTTCACTTAATAATGAATTGCCAATTGCCTTTACCAAGCAAGCCAATATCACATTCAACCGTAAATTTCTTGACTTCCACCCTAACGGAATTACCTTTACTGCAACCCTTACAAATGGAACCAATATTTCAGAAACCTACTACTCTATTGGAGGTGGTTTTGTAGTACAAGAGGAACGAAAACGCGCCAAAAAAAAACAAAAAAGTTTTTCTGAATTTCCATTTCAAATACAAGAAGGTGTAGATATATTAAAGCACTGTAAAGCAGAAGGCAAAAGCATTAGCGCTATCGTTCTTGAAAATGAACTTTCATTACGTAGCTCAGAAGAAATTGACGCAGGTATTAAAGCACTTTGGGATGTCATGTTGGACTCTATGTATGTAGGATGTCATACCGTAGGGACATTACCCGGCGGTCTCAACGTACGTCGTAGAGCATACAACACACACAAGGGCTTAATAGGAGAGGTCCCTTATCAAAACGCTTATCAATGGCTAAAGACCATACGCGGTACCGAAGTTAAGTTTCGCCAAATATTAAAGTGGGTGAGTTGTTTTGCTTTGGCGGTAAATGAAGTAAATGCATCACTAGGACGGGTAGTTACGGCTCCTACCAATGGTAGTGCGGGTGTTATACCGTCTGTGCTTATGTATTATATGGTAATAGAAAACCATGATGCAGACTTTGAAGACATCAAAAAGTTTTTACTTGTAGCTAGTGAAATAGGAAGCCTCTTTAAAAAAGGCGCTACCATTAGCGCTGCTATGGGAGGATGCCAAGCAGAAATAGGGGTTTCTTCGGCCATGGCGGCAGGAGCACTTACAGAACGTATGGGTGGCTCTCCAGATCAATGTTTAATTGCAGCAGAAATAGCTATGGAGCATCACTTAGGGCTCACCTGCGACCCTATTGGAGGTTTGGTGCAAATACCTTGTATAGAACGCAACGCTATGGGTGCTATTAAAGCTATTAACGCTTGTGAGATGGCCCTTGATGCAGATCCCTCTCAAACAAAAGTACCTATAGATAAAGTAATTGCAACGATGTGGGAGACCGCAAAGGATATGGCTGACAAATACAAAGAAACAAGTGAGGGCGGCTTAGCGGTTCAAGTAAACATGAGTGATTGTTAAGACAGCAGCGAGGTCATTACAAACATATTAACTAAAATGATTTGCTGCTCACAGCAGGCCTGACGCTATTGGCTAGCCACTCTTTTTTGAAGTCATCGATATAGAAAGTAGCCTGTATTGACAGAATATAATACCTTTGTACTAAGATCATAAAATGACACGCTATATGAACGCACAACAATGGGCAGCCTTTTTAAAAGTTAATTTGGTAGTCTTTGTGCTTTTTATAATGTGTGGTTGTACCTCTAGGCAAAAGCACAATAAAGACCACCTTGTCTTTAAATACAATGAACACAGTAATATTGCCACTCTAGATCCTGCATTTGCTAGAAACCCTCAAACCATTTGGCCAAGCAATCAATTATTTAACGGCCTAGTGCAACTAGATGATCAATTAAACATTCAACCAGATATAGCAAAATCTTGGCGGATCAATGACAGTACATCTACCTACACCTTTACCCTTCGAGATGATGTGTATTTTCATAAAAACAAGGTCTTTAAAAAGGATAGCACCAGAGCTGTCATAGCGCAAGACTTTGTGTATAGTTTTGACAGGTTATTATCTCCCGCTTTAGCCTCTCCTGGGAGTTGGGTGCTAAAGTCTGTGCAACAGTATCATGCTGCCAACGACTCTACTTTTGTTGTACAACTTAAAAAACCATTTCCTGCTTTTCTGGGCTTATTATCAATGCGGTATTGCTCTGTTGTGCCAAAAGAAGCTATTGCGCATTATGGAAATGATTTTAGAAGTAATCCCGTAGGTACTGGAGCTTTTCAGTTTAAATTCTGGGAGGAAAATGTAAAACTTGTCTTTAGAAAAAATCCGCTTTATTTTGAAAAGGACCCTGAAGGTAACAAGCTTCCATATCTAGAGGCTGTAGCCATTACTTTTTTGCCAGATAAACAAAGTGAATTTTTACAATTTGCGCAAGGCAATATTGATTTTATGACTGGGTTAGACAACTCCTATAAAGATGAAATCATTACGACCAAAGGAGCCTTACAACCAAAATACAGTGATAGAGTACATCTTATTACAACGCCCTATTTAAACACAGAGTATCTTGGGTTTTTTATGGAAAAACCAACACAAGAAATTGCATCGCCTCTTATCAGGCAGGCAATAAATTATGGTTTTGATAGAACAAAAATGGTAACTTATTTACGAAATGGAATGGGCATACCAGCAATACACGGCTTTATCCCTAAAGGGCTGGCCGGCTTCAGCGCTATTGACGGTTACAGCTATGACCCAGAAAAAGCAAGAAGCCTTATTCAAAGGTATATAACACAAACTGGAGATGACAAACCAGAAGTTACTATTGGCACCAACAGCCAATACTTAGATCTCTGCGAGTATATACAACGAGAATTAGAGAAGCTTGGGCTAGCCATTAAAATAGATGTAATGCCACCCGCAACACTTAGACAAATGAAAAGCAGCGGTGAACTTGATGTTTTTAGAGCTAGTTGGGTTGCAGATTATCCTGATGCAGAAAATTACTTATCGCTTTTTTACAGCCCTAACTTCACACCTAATGGCCCCAATTACACACATTTTAAAAATGTAGTTTTTGACAGCTTATATGTGGAGGCACAGAAAATTTCAGAAATTACAAAACGAAAAGTTTTATACACAAAAATGGATAGCATTGTTATAGCACAGGCCCCTATTGTACCCCTATACTACGATATTGCAGTTAGGTTTGTATCAAACAAAATAACAGGACTAGGCATTAACCCACAAAACTTTTTGGTGCTCAAAAATGTTAAAAAAGCAAAATAAAAGTACACATACATGGCGTATAACATTGTTCTTATAGAACCCGAAATACCAAACAATACAGGAAACATTGGTAGAATAACCTTAGGTACTGGTTCTCACCTACACCTTGTAAAACCCTTTGGGTTTGAATTGAGCGACAGCAGGTTAAAACGTGCAGGTTTAGACTACTGGAAACATATACAATGTACCATTTATGAGAGTGCTGCAGATTTTTTTAAGCAACATGAAACAAAAAAAATGGCCTTTCTCTCTAGTCATGCCAAAAAAGAGTACCTAGAGATCCCTTATGAAGATGAAATGTTTCTAGTATTTGGAAAAGAGTCTGCTGGACTTTCTTCAGAAATTTTAAAAAAATATCCAACACAACTCTATAAAATACCTTTACATAGCCAACACATTAGGAGTTTAAACCTAGCAAATGCAGTAAGCATTGTAGTCTATGAAGGGTTGCGAAATTTAAAACAATAGAACACATCATGCTTAATTTAAAACTTGCCACAGACCCAAGATGGGTAACCATTGTAGAGAGTAAT
Organism: uncultured Flavobacteriaceae bacterium; assembly: GCA_913048115.1. Classification (GTDB taxonomy): domain Bacteria; phylum Bacteroidota; class Bacteroidia; order Flavobacteriales; family Flavobacteriaceae; genus Patiriisocius. The sequence continues at coordinate 7,555 of CAJWVI010000004.1, forward strand.
CTAGAAGAAATATTAACAGACCACGCTTGGTGCGAACAAAAAGCCGCTACCAATGCCATTACTATCATTACCTTAAACAGTCATCTTGAAGACTTAGTGACAGAATTATTAAAACTTGCCCAAGAAGAATTAGAGCATTTTGAAATGGTGCATAATATCATCAAAGAAAGAGGGTATAAACTAGGGCGAGAGCGCAAAGATCATTACGTAAACCAATTATTTCAATTTACACGTAATGGAGGTAGTAGACAACAGGCTATGGTTGATCGTTTGTTGTTTTCGGCAATGATAGAGGCGCGTAGCTGTGAGCGTTTCAAATTATTGAGCGAACGTATTAATGACAAAAAACTATCTCAATTTTATAGAGAGCTTATGATTAGCGAAGCGGGTCATTATACAACATTTCTTGGTTTTGCTAGAAAATATGGAGAAGGAATTGATGTAGAAAAAAGATGGCAAGACCTTATTGATTTTGAAGGAGAGATTATTAAAAATTATGGCAAAAAAGAAACCATACATGGCTAATGGTTGCTAGTTAAACCTTATTTGTAAAATAGTATCTCATCATAATTCATTGGCTTGTTATATCTTTGCTTTAAAACATACCTTTTGAAACCTGCTACCCTCGCCCAAATAAAAAAAGAAATAAAGCTTCGTTCGCCAGAAGATATAGAACAGCTTTGTTTACGTCTTGCCAGGTTTAAAAAAGAAAACAAAGAACTCCTTACCTATTTATTATTTGAGGCAGATGATGAACAAGGATATATCACCCATATCAAAGAAAGTATCGATGAAGAATTTAATAGCATTACAAACACCAATTTCTATTACCTTAAAAAAAGTGTACGTAAGATATTAAGAAACGTAAAAAAATATGTTCGGTATTCTAGCAATAAAGAAACAGAAGTAGCTATACTGCTATATTTTTGTGAACGTCTCATTTCATTTAAACCTTCTATTGCTAGAAACATAACCCTTCATAACATCTATGATAGGCAAATGCAACTCATAGATAAAAAAATTGATGGGCTACATGAAGATTTACAGCTTGATTATAGACAAGAGATAGAAGCGCTAGACCAAGAATAAATAGGGCTACTAAAACACCTAGTTCACAAAATCAAAACACCTAAAACATGACAACACTCTATCACAACCCGCGTTGCAGTAAATCAAGGGAAGCACTACAAATACTAGAAGAGGCTAAAGAGCCTGTTACTATTGTGTTGTATTTAAAAGACATCCTTAGCGAAGAGGCACTAAAAAAAATAGTACAACAGTTAGGAGTTTCTGCTTTAGACTTAGTTAGAAAAAACGAAGCTATTTGGAAACAGCACTACAAGGGTAAAGACCTTACAGAGGGTAATATTATTACTGCCATGCATAAGCACCCAAAACTCATCGAGCGTCCAATTGCTGTTAAAAATGAAATAGCAATCATAGCTAGACCCCCAAAAGAGGTCTTGAAAGTTTTATAAACAAATCATTAATAAAAGACTTCAATGCTCATAAACTAGAGTATCTTGGAGATAATATTGAAAATATAAAGAATTACGATACTATGGAGAAAGAAGCATTTTTAGAAGAACATGTATTTACAGATTTAAAAAAAATAAAGAATGATTCTAACCAGGAAGACATTCATTTTTTTTCTGAAACAGATTTTGAAATCGTCTTACAGCGGGTTGAACATTTTGGTATTGGAGTCTTTGGAATTGACCCATGGTTAGACGGTAAGGAACATCTACCAGCCACTCATGAAGAATATAAAAAGAAAGCAACAGATCCGAAATGGTATAAAAAAGCTTTTTTAACATTAAGAATGCGCACGCCTGGCATGGATTATTCGGCGAGGTATAAAGTATCAAACAGGCTTTTAGCAAGATAATACAGTGTAAAACACGACAGCTATAAAAGCTGGATAGTTTTTGGACACCAAATAAAACCCTATAAAAAAAGGGGAAGCCAATAGCTTCCCCTTTTGTATATATAAGAACACGTTTTTACTTGTTCGCGTTCTTTTTTGCTTCACGCTTTAATTTCATGCTTTCAATTAATGCCCCACCAATCCAGTAAGGTATAATAGATACTAAGAAAATCATTAACCAAAAACCAATGGTTAAAATCGTTAAAAATGCAAGGAAACCTAAGTATTGATCAAAGTCAAACATAATATAGTGTTTAAAATACAAAGATAAAATGATTTTTTTGTTTCTGAAAGGTTAAAGCGTTCAAAAATAAAAAAAATGAACATGTTGCCTAAACGGCAAATAATACGCTACATCTTTACAAGTAAACCCCTATAAACTAGTATTTTTGTAATATAACACCGATTGACATATGGAAAATTTCAGAATAGAAAAAGACACAATGGGCGAGGTAAAAGTACCTGCCAATGTATTGTGGGGGGCTCAAACAGAGCGCTCTAGAAATAACTTTAAAATTGGAAGCCCTGCTTCTATGCCTTTAGAAATTATATATGGCTTTGCTTATTTAAAAAAGGCAGCAGCATACTCTAATTGTGAGTTAGGCACCCTACCAGTGGCTAAAAGAGATTTAATTGCTCAGGTATGTGATGAAATTTTGGCAGGAACGCATGATGATCAATTCCCGCTTGTGATTTGGCAAACCGGAAGTGGCACCCAAAGCAACATGAATGTAAATGAAGTAATTGCAAATCGTGCCCATCAATTGGCAGGAAATACAGTTGGAGAAGGCGAAAAAACCTTGCAACCTAACGATGATGTTAACAAATCACAATCTTCAAACGATACATTTCCAACTGGAATGCATATCGCAGCCTATAAAAAATTAATAGACGTTACCATTCCAGGCATAACAAGGCTGTATAATACACTCGTTGCAAAATCTAAAGAATTTGACAATATTGTAAAGATTGGACGTACACACTTAATGGACGCCACTCCCCTAACCCTAGGACAAGAGTTTGGCGGCTATGCATCACAATTAGAACATGGCCTTATAGCCTTGAAAAATACCTTGCCACATTTATCTCAACTAGCATTAGGAGGTACTGCGGTAGGAACTGGAATTAATACCCCTAAAGGGTATTCAGAAAATGTAGCAGCATACATTGCTACTTTTACAGAACTTCCATTTATAACTGCAAAAAACAAGTTTGAAGCACTAGCCGCTCACGACGCTATCGTTGAATCTCATGGCGCTTTAAAACAATTAGCAGTCTCTCTAAACAAAATTGCCAACGACATTCGTATGTTGGCTAGTGGACCTAGAAGTGGTATTGGTGAAATTTCTATCCCTGCTAATGAGCCAGGATCTTCTATTATGCCTGGAAAAGTAAATCCAACACAATGTGAAGCAATTACAATGGTGTGCGCCCAAGTACTAGGAAACGATATGGCGATTGCTGTAGGTGGCATGCAAGGACATTATGAATTAAATGTATTTAAACCAGTTATGGGGGCAAATATGCTGCAATCTGCACAACTCATTGGAGATGCCTGCATGTCTTTTGAACAACACTGTGTACATGGCATTGAAGCAAATACAGCCGTTATTGAGCAACAATTAAACAACTCACTAATGCTTGTTACTGCTTTAAATACTAAAATAGGATACTATAAAGCCGCAGAAATAGCAAATACAGCACATAAAAACGGAACTACGTTAAAACAAGAGGCTGTAAAACTAGGATATCTTACAAAAGATGAGTTTGATGCTTGGGTTAAACCAAAAGACATGGTAGGGCATTAAAACACTACAATACAAAATAAAAGAGAGTTTCAGATATACATGAATCTCTCTTTTTTTTTGCTCTTTTAATCGATTAAATGCAAATTTATTGGTTAAAGTGTAAATGTTTTGTATCTTGCCCCTCCCAAATATATTTAACCTACGACTATGAAACAAAAAATATACGTACCTACATTGTGTTTGTTTTTTCTTTTAAGCTTGTTTAGCTTTAGCTCCATAGGTGCTGAAACAGAAAAAAAAGCGACAATAGTACAACCCTTATTAACCAAGAGCATAAATAGTTCTACAGCAAAATCTGGAATGTTATTGCCAGTTAATACAGCATCTGCAACACACAACGATGCTGTGATTAGTGAAGTAACAAACAAAAGTCTATTTTTAAATGGTCTATTTTTTGGTGCTACAAGTATTATCTTATTACTAAATATGATTAGCTTTTTATTATTTGAAGAAAAAGTATTTGGTTATTTTGGACTGGCAATTACAGGGACCTTAATGTTGGTTTTTGGAGAAGATAACCTATCTGCCTTATTATTCCAAAATTCATTGGCAAGCGGTGTTGCAGCAAAAACCTCTGTACTGTGTATTACAGCTGGAGTTGTTGCTTTATACTCTTCTCAGTACCTAACTATAAATGAATATTTTCCAAGATTAAAGACGTTCACACTTCCACTGTTTTTAATGGCCGCAGGCTTATCAATTACAAATTGGATCGTTGATGACGCAATGTTACCTGTCTCTGTCAACATCTTATCATTCACATTGTTGATGTGTTACTTTGGTGCTGGTGTGTCATTATTTTATAAAAATAATTATTCAAAATTTTTTGTTGCAGGAATGACATTACCGCTTCTATTTATTTTTGATTATTTCATACTACAAACATTAGGTATTCAATTTTTAGAAATCTCTTTAACCTCTGTAAAGGCATCCTTCTTTAGTACCATATTATTTATGACTTATGCTACATTATTTAGAATGAGAGACATTAAAGAACAAACCGCGTTAAGAAAAACAGAAATGGAACTATTTCTAAAAAAACAAGAAATGATGGAGAGAGATACTATTGCCAAATTAACAGAAGATGTATATCTAGAAAACCTAATTATGATGTATGACCTTGATGGGCTTGAAATAAAACTATTACAATACATTAGTGAAGGAAAAGAAAACAAAAAGATTGCAAAGAAGTTTAACACTACAGAAATTGATGTAGAAGAAATGACTAGAGGTCTTTACAGTAAGATACAGGTTGGGGAGGCCGTTCAAGAAGATGTTAATCTACTGAACCTACAACCAGATTTTTTATACAACTAGTATTTAATCAAGAAATCACTTACAAAAAAAAGGATAGGCAAATGTCTATCCTTTTTTTATGTAATGTTTTTTATAGAACAAGAAAGACACGATAGCTAATACCACTAAAAATGCTACAAGATAGTATACAAAAGAAGGGGTCACCGGCACATCTCCACTTGCATAAGAATGCAAACCTGTTAGGTAAAAGTTCACTCCAAAATAGGTCATCATTATAGAACCAAGTGCCGCTATAGACGCTACATTATAAATCCATTTTCCACGAAGCCCTGGCACCAAACGCATGTGGATCACAAAGGCATATATCATAATACTAATTAGAGCCCATGTTTCTTTAGGGTCCCAACCCCAATAACGCCCCCAGCTTTCATTAGCCCATTGTCCTCCTAAGAAATTACCAATTGTAAGCATTACCAAACCAACGGTTAAGGCTAGTTCATTAATAACAGTGAGCTCCTTAATGTTTAAATCCATTTTTGCTTTGTTCTTACTGTTTGTAAGAATCATTAAAATTAGAACGGTAACACCAAGAATCATACCCAAGATAAAAGGGCCATAACTAGCCACAATCACAGCAACATGAATCATTAACCAATAACTATCAAGTACCGGTACTAGTGTTGAGATCGCTGGATCTAACCAATTCTGGTTTGCAACCCATAATATAATGGCGGCAACAAAGGCTGTAGAGGCAACCGTAAGGTCACTCTTCCTACCAAAGGCCAAACCAAAGAAAACTGTAGCCCAGGCTACATAAATAATAGATTCATAGGCATCAGTCCAGGGCGCATGCCCAGAAATATACCAACGTGCAATTAACCCCATAGTCATAGCAATAAAGAAGGACCAGATGACTATTTTACACGTTTTAACAAATCCATTTACAAGGGCACCTTCTTTAAATATCTGGATGATAATACCAATAAACATCAACACACCAAACAGTGTGAAACACATAAATAGCCTATTGAAAATTTTAATTTTATTGTAGGCTATTTCAGCACTAATTTTAGCGTCACTTGGCAATACATCACTACCGTGTTTTTTCTGAAACTCTTTAATTAAGTTTAAAATTTCACTAGGTTTCGCATAATCATTACTAGACTTAGCTGCTGTTAAACTATTAAAGTACAAGGGTAAAGCGGTTTTAGCAAACATAGAATCTTGCCCTTTAATTGCACTCTCATTTAGTTCTGGATAAGACACCCACTTGTTCCCTTGGTCTGCTGGCACTGGAAATATTTTTAAAATACTCCCTCCCAAGGCTTGGTTAAATATGTAATAACTTTCATAAGCCTTAACAAAATCTTTTTGAAACTGGTTTGGAGTATTGGTGCTCGTTGCAGCTTCCAGATAAGGATCTAGTTTAAAATTAACGTCTTTATCAAACAAGTCTATCAACGCAATTTTTTTGGTAGCTTTAGCAACCCCAACAATATCTCGTATACTATCGTTACCGCGCTTTAACTTAATGATAGGAACCTGAGACCATAATCTAGGAAATTGAGTGATAGACATAAACACTTGATTAGCATCTAGACCTTCATAGGTGTCACTTCCACTTACTTTACGTATCAACTCACTAGCAAAGGTGCTAATTGGCTTCATACGGCCATTGTCTTGAATAACCAAACGTGCAAACTCGGCAGCATGCTCTTTAGAAACTGCATTTGCAAAGATTAAGGAGTCTACTTGCTTTTTTGCATTATTGACATGCTCATGGCTATCTACTTGCCCCATACCAATAGTACTTACAAATAATAAGACAATAGTCACGAGTTGTTTTTTCTTACGCTTTATTTTTTCTAAATGTTTTTTGAGATTCCCAAATCTTGAGTTTCTATCAAACAATATTGCCATGAGTCCAAAATATAGTAGAAAATACCCTATGTAGGTTATCCAAGTACCCCACATATCATGATTTACGGCAAGAATAGTACCCTTCTCGTCTGGTTGAAATCCAGATTGAAAAAAACGAAATCCCGCTTTATCTAAAACATGATTCATGAAAATTTCTTCCTCTTGAAATGTTCCATCTGCATTATTAACCGTTACCCTACTTTTAAAAGATTTATAACTCTTTTCTGTACCAGGATACTTTTCTGCAATAAAGTCATTCAATGTAATACTAAAAGGCAATTCAATTTTTTTACTTCCGTAGGTAGCATATACCTCTAAGCCGTTTACATCTACTTTTACAGGGTTTGGGGTAGACCCCTTTCCTCCTAAAAGCTCTAAGGTCTTTGTCTGGCCACCAGAGCTAATATCTAACAATAACGCATTGGTTCCTACTGGGGCATCTTTGGGTGCTTTTATGACGCCCATGCGCCCGTTAATAACAGGGTCTGGAACTACAAAAGCCATTCCTGCAAGTTGGTATAATGAGCGTAACTGTAAGTCTTGTAAACTGTCTTTAAATACACTCCCTTTTTGTTGATCAGCCATACGCATATACTCTCCAGCAAAGGCAGGCTCTATTTGATATGATTCAGTTTGTGCATCATATAAAATATTTATAGCACCCTTTGTTGGCTTATTAATTGCAAATAATATGTTGTGAATATTAGATACCTCACCCACTTTCACAAAATGGTCATGACGGGTTCCATCTCCTGCTTCTACAATTTTCAAATATCCTTCTCCAGATGGATCTTCAATCATTCCTTCTGTAGCTCCTTTAATAAAGTCTTTATAGGTAACAGTAACGGGGGTTCCATTATATGTTTTATTCATAGAAAAACGATTGCTTAATCGCTCAGAAAGATCCATTTTTTTTGAGGCTAAACGCAGCCTTTGTTGTTGTCCATCAACGACATAGTCTCCATCGATAAATACATTTAAATAAGCATGCTCAGAAAGCATTTCATTAGATGTTTCTCCTTCATTAATCTGCATAACCCCTTCATAACCAATGTATCTTGTTACAAATGCACCAACTAAAATAAGTATAAATGAAAGATGTAAGGTGAGTGTCGTTAGTTTTTCTTTACTAAAGAGTCTAAACCTAACAATGTTTCCTAAGAAATTAACAACAAACAACATCATAATGGCCTCAAACCACCAAGCATTGTATATCAGTGATCGAGAATAGGGTGTTGGAGAGGTTTCTGAAGAGGCATCAACCAATGTGCCGACAGCCATAGCAACAGCAAACACAATAAATAAAGTAGCAGTTAAACGAGTAGAAAACAGAATGGAAGCTAGCTTCTTTTGCATCGAATATTTTTATGCAAAAATACTACAAAATCGTCTTTTAGTCCTCCTTATACTTCTGAAATGTGATAGCATTAACACTCTTTAGCATTCATTCATGAAAAGGCAACCATCTAGCATAAAAAATTCTTGTATTTTTACAATATGATTACAGTTGTTATTATAGGTTTTGGTAATGTTGGATCACATCTCTATCGTGTATTTGAGGCCACACCAGATATTGAAATACTCCAGGTGTATGCCCGCAGCATACCTATGGAAATAATAGATGCTAAAAAAGTGACTACAAACATAAAGGATATTGTTGATCATGCAGATGTCTATATTGCGGCAGTACCTGACGACACTATAAATGCCGTAACATCACAACTTGATTTTACAAACAAATTGGTGGTCCACACCTCCGGAAGTGCATCTTTAAAAAGCGGCAGTGACACCAACAGAAGAGGTGTTTTTTACCCCCTGCAAACATTTTCAAAAAATAAAGAAATCAACTTCAAAGAAATTCCTATTTGTGTGGAGGCTGAAAACGAAGAAGACCTCTCTTTACTTATAAACATTGGCCGTCATATTTCGGAAAAAGTACACGTTATCAATAGTATAGAACGCGCAAAAATACATGTTGCCGCCGTGTTTGTGAACAATTTTGTAAATGAATTATATCATATTTCAGAAGATATTTTAAAGGAACAACAACTGGATTTTAGCCTGTTAACACCCCTTATAAAAGAAACAGCTCAAAAAATAGAACAACTAACTCCTGCCCTAGCCCAAACAGGGCCAGCAAAGAGAGGAGATAAAAAAACAATGCTTAGACACCAAGGTCTTCTTACCCAGCAACAACAAGAAGTCTATCATTTGCTAACCAAAAGCATTCAAAAAAGAAATATATCACAAGATGAGTAAAAGCTATAAAGAATATCTACACCAAGTTACCACCTTCGTTTTTGACGTCGATGGTGTTCTTACAGACGGGACTATTACAATTACTACAGATGGAGACATGTACAGAACCATGCATACCAAAGACGGTTTTGCTTTAAAAGAAGCACTCCTGCAAGGTTTTAATGTTTGTATCATTTCTGGAGGCACCAACCAAGGCGTTTTTAAGCGTTTAAGTGGCCTTGGCATTAAAGACATACATCTAGGAACACACCACAAAACCGAAACACTTAAAAAATACCTTCAAGAAAACAACATTTCTCCAAGCCAGGTACTGTATATGGGTGATGACTTGCCAGATTACAAGGTGATGCAAGAAGTCATGATGCCTACCTGCCCTCAAGATGCTGTTCCAGAGATTAAAGCGCTTAGCAAATATATTTCACACAAAGAAGGAGGGAAAGGTTGTGTTCGTGATGTTATAGAACAAGTATTAAAGGTTCATGGTAAATGGAACTTCGACACAAATGTAAGCGCACAGTACGACTAAACCCTTTAATCAAAGTGTCACAAGCGCCCTAAAAATAAAGATCTCATCACCGAAATTTTATTAATGTAAACACAAAATTAGTACCTTTACAATCAATAAATAACACCCTATGTCTACAGCAAAAAAAGAATACAAAAGAATCACAACCAAGACCTTGGTTGATATGAAGAATCGAGGCGAAAAAATATCTATGCTAACGGCGTATGATTTTACCATGGCACAAATTGTAGACGGTGCTGGTATTGATGTAATACTAGTTGGTGACTCTGCCTCTAATGTTATGGCGGGGCATGAAACCACGCTACCCATTACACTAGATCAAATGATTTATCATGCAGCATCAGTAATACGTGGTGTTAACCGTAGTTTAGTGGTGGTTGACATCCCTTTTGGAAGCTATCAAAGCGATCCAAAAGAAGCCTTACGTTCTGCAATACGCATCATGAAAGAAAGTGGTGGTCATGCAGTGAAAGTAGAAGGTGGAAAAGAAATTAAAGAATCTGTGAAAAGAATTTTAAATGCAGGGATCCCGGTGATGGGTCATTTAGGCCTTACACCACAATCTATTTACAAATTTGGAACCTATACAGTAAGAGCTAAGGAAGATGAGGAAGCAGAAGCTCTTAAACAAGATGCTTTACTTCTTGAAAAAGCGGGTTGCTTTGCTATTGTATTAGAGAAAGTTCCTGCCAAACTTGCAGAAGAAGTAGCCAAAAGCCTCACCATTCCTGTAATTGGCATTGGGGCTGGTAATGGTGTTGATGGACAAGTACTGGTAACACACGACATGCTTGGTATGACACATGAGTTTAATCCACGTTTTTTAAGAAGGTATTTAGACATGCATGATGCAATGACCAATGCATTTAAAAATTACAGTAAAGATGTAAAAAGTGGTGACTTTCCTAATGAAGAAGAACAGTATTAATACCTATCTTATTTCGGAAAAACCAAACAAGCATACCGCAGTTAAATCAAAAACTACACATAGCACACCAGAAAATCTTCAGGTACTATTTGAAGACAATCATATTATTGTAGTAAACAAACGGCCAGGAGATATCGTACAGGGAGATAAAACTGGTGATACCCCGCTCTGTGAGGTAACCAAGCAATATCTAGCTAAAAAATACAATAAACCAGGTGCTGTCTTCTTAGGGGTGGTTCATAGGCTTGATAGACCCACAAGTGGTGTTATTGTTTTTGCTAGAACATCAAAGGCACTTCCTAGACTCAATACATCCTTTGCAGATCGAGAAATACAAAAAACTTATTGGGCAGTAGTAAAGAATCATCCACCTAAAGAGCATGATAGCTTAACACACTTTCTAAAAAGAAACCCAAAACAAAACAAAAGCTACGCCCACACCAAAGAAGTTCCAGAAAGTAAAAAAGCTATATTACACTATCGTGTTTTAAAGAAAATGGATCGCTATATAGCCCTTGAAATTCAATTAGAGACAGGCAGACATCACCAAATTAGAGCTCAACTAGCAAGCATTAATTGCCCAATAAAAGGAGATTTAAAATATGGTTTTGACAGAAGTAATAAAGATGGAAGCATTCATTTACATGCAAGAAAACTATCGTTTATTCATCCTGTAAAAAAAGAAGAAATGACTGTTATTGCGCCTCCACCTCAAGATATTTTATGGAAAAACTGCACTTTATAAAAACATATACTAATTGTTCATATAAATACTTTTAAGTATTTGAAATATAGCCTATTATGTTAAACTTTTAGTCTAGACTAAAAGTTTTAAAATGACTTTTAAGTATAAATATCAAACTAGCTACACCTGCTAGTGCTATGGAGAATATCTTTCAATAAAAAGCAAATAAACAAATAAAAAAAGGGAGACCATACGGCTCCCCTTTTTTTAAAAAAAACAATAAATTTAAAGTGATGCTATTGTTTAACTTGCTCTAGTTTTACCTCTTCACCATCTTTGTCTAAAAGCAAAACCTCATCAAAGCCCATATCTCTAAACTGTGTGTATTGACTCTCTGCATCACCAACAACCAAATAGGCCATTTTTGATGGGTCCAGGTATTTATTAGCTAATGCTTTATGGCTCTCTAGAGTCATGTTTCTAACAGTTGCCTCTTCCCCCTCTATATAATTTGAATCTAAACCATATGTGCTCATCTCTTGTAGCATACCCAGTAAAGCAAATTGCGTTTCAAAACGACGTGCATTAGACTTTATTAATGCATTTTTCGTGAAGTCAAGGTCGTCTTGACTAATACCATCCTTGTATCGATTAATCTCATCCCTAAAGATAGACACAGATTCACCCGTTGTGTTTGTTCTTACACTAGAGGTGGCCCTAAAGGTTCCTGGTATCTTACTACCACCAAAACCAGTACGTGCTCCATAAGTATATCCTTTTTCTTCACGCAAAATCTTATTCACGACACCGTTAAAGGCACCTCCTAATGCGTAATTCATTACTTCTGCAGAGTAAAAGTCTGCATCATTTCTTGCCATAGAAATATTTCCTATTTGAATCACAGACTGCTTTGAACCAGGAATGTCTACAAAATAAACAGAAGACTTATCTCTGTTATTTGAAATAGGGTATGCCGGAATAGATACCTCTTTAGCCGCCCAATTTTTTTCTAAAGCGCGAAGTCCAGCCATGGCTTTTACTTTTTCTATTTGACCCACAATATGAAATTTGGATACAGATGGAGAGAAGTTAGCAGCATAAAATGCTTTCACGTCCTCCATACTAATAGCGCTTATAGAAGCAACGGTGCCGGAAGTTGGATATGCAAAGATATGATCTTCACCGTACAACAACTTATTAAAAACACGTCCAGCTACCGCATTTGGATTGGCAGACGATCTTTTTACCCGATTAATAGCCGCTGTTTTAATGCGCCCAAACTCTTCCAAATCCCAACGTGGCTGTGTTAAGACCTCTTCCACAAGGGCTAGCGTAGCATCATAGTTGCGTGCTAAGGTATTTACCTGAATAACGATAGACTCACGAGTGGTGTACATATTGATGTTAGCGCCCAGCATCTCAATTTCTTCTTGTAATTCTTGAGGTGTCTTATTTGCAGTGCCCTCCATCATTATGCTAGTGATTAAATTGGCTACACCATTTTTATCCATGTTATCCAGCAAGTGTCCACCTTCCATAACCAAACTAAAGTTTACAGTAGGAATCTCGTTTTGCTCAATACCATATACCTTCATACCATTAGCTAGCTCTTCTCTCCAGCTATTTGGAACAATAAGTGCAGGAGATTCTCCCTGCAAAGGCTCTATTGAGCGGTCAAATACAGAAGGGGTCTTAGCGACCTCTGCTGTGGTTTCTTTTTTAGTTTCTTTTTGTATGTTATCAATGATCTTTTCTTCTACAACTTCTGCTTTAATAGAATTGTCTGCAATTAAGTCTGTCTTTCCTTTTGGAACAAAACTTGTCATTACAAAAGGCATTTCTTTGATATAGGTATTGTAAACACGCATCACATCATCTTTGGTGACCTTCTGGATGTTTTCTATGTCAGTTTCTATAAAGCTAGGGCTTCCTGCAAACACGTTATAACTAGCCAACTGAAAAGCTTTTCCTTGCACACTGCTAATTCCGTTATAAAAACCAGTCTCTAAACCAGCTTTTACTCTAGCAATGTCTTTATCTGTAATACCCTCTTTTTCAAACAATGCAAAAGCTTCATTTACTCCAGCTTCTACATCTTTTAGACTTTTACCATCGTTTGCAGTTACCGAAAGTCTAAATACTCCCGCTAATTCTGCAGATCCATTATAAGAATAAAAGCTTGAAGAAAGTCCTTTTTCTTTTTCTAAGACCTTGTACAAAGGTGCTTTTTTTCCTCTAGAGAATAATTCTGCTAGCACATCTAAAGCATAAGCATCATCAGTATATTGCTCTAATGTTGGCCAAACCATATTTAACTGTGCTGTTGTAGCAAAGTTGTCTTCATGGTATAATCTTTTTGACTCAGTTAACGTAGTGCGTTGTGGAGCTAGTTTTGGAACGTCTTGACCTCTTTTTACTTCCCCAAAATACTTTTCAATCATTGCTTTTGCCTCTTGCGTCTCAAAGTCTCCTACCAATACTAAAGTAGCGTTGTTTGGACCGTAGAACTTTTCGTAGAATTCACGAACATCTGCAACTGTTGCGCTTTGTAAATCTACTAACTCCCCAATAACTTGCCAGTTGTAAGGGTGGCTTTCTGGATATATAGCTTTATCAATTACCCATCCTGTATGTCCATAAGGATTATTATCTACCCGTTGGCGTTTTTCATTTTGAACCACTTCTTGTTGGTTTTCGAAAGCAGGTTCTGTTACTGTATTAATAAACCATCCCATACGGTCGCTTTCCAACCACATCATCATTTCCATAGCATTGTTTGGTACCGTTTCATAATAGATAGTTCCATCTTTCCAGGTACCTCCATTTAATGTTCCTCCTGCATCTTGAATTTTCTTAAAAAATTGATCTTGTGGTACATTTTCAGATTCTTGAAATAACATATGCTCAAACAAGTGAGCAAAGCCGGTACGCCCTGTCTTCTCTCTGTTAGAACCTACACCGTATTGTACCGCAAGAGAAACAATAGGATCACTTTTATCTTGGTGTAAAATAACATCGAGCCCATTTGCTAATTCATATTTCTCAAAGGCAACAGATAGTTTTGCACCATCGTTTGAGGTTTCGCTGTCCTTACAAGATATCGTAAAAACAAACACCGCTACTACTGCTAATAATGGTGCTTTAAAGATTAATTTTTTCATAAGTTATTTATTGGTTGTGTATTAATTTTTAAAGTGTAAATATAATTTCTACACCTTTTTGATGCTCATAAATTATTGTTAAATCATACACTTAAGGTAATGCAATAGAACAATAAATCGTGAAGTGTTTAAAAAACCCAATGACGTCGACTTTTAAAGACTTAAAAAAAGAGGTGACACATATTGTATCACCCCCTACCTTTACTGTACTTTGAAGTTTTATGTCAAGTCAAAACGATCTAGGTTCATAACCTTGGCCCAAGCAGCAACAAAATCTGTTACAAACTTTTTCTTTGCATCATCTGCTCCATAAACCTCAGCAATAGCCCTAAGCTCTGTGTTAGATCCAAAAATCAAATCAGCCCTTGTTCCCGTATACTTCAACCTACCAGATCTACGATCTGTACCTTCAAACAAAGTATCATCTACAGAGGTAGCTTTCCAAGTAGTGCTAAAATCTAACACATTGGTAAAGAAATCATTTGTGAGTGCTCCAGGGGTGTCTGTAAAGACCCCATGTTGAGATTCGTTAAAGTTAGTTCCTAAAACACGTAACCCTCCTAAAAGTACGGTCATTTCTGGGATGGTAAGTGTCAATAAGTTTGCGCGATCTATCAACAACTCTTCTGGAGCCATGTTGAGATTGCTGTTCATGTAGTTTCTAAACCCATCTGCTTGTGGAACTAAATATCCAAAAGATTCAAGATCTGTTTGTTCTTGAGAGGCATCTCCCCTCCCACTTGTAAATGGAACTAAAATATCATGCCCTGCATTTTTAGCAGCCTGCTCTATGGCTACACAACCACCCAACACAATAAGATCTGCAATAGAAACACTACCGCTAAAACCTGTTTTGATTGTTTGATAAGCCGTTAATACTGTTGCCAACCCTTCTGGGTTATTCACTTCCCAATTTTTTTGAGGAGCTAAACGTATACGCGCTCCATTAGCTCCACCACGCTTATCTGAACCTCTAAAGGTTGAAGCAGATGCCCAAGCTGTAGCAACTAATTGAGCTACCGAAAGCCCCGTGTCTAGAATTGATTTCTTTAAGACAGCAACATCTACCTCTAAAAGTTTAGCTCCCACAGGAATTGGATCTTGCCAAATTAATTCTTCTTTTGGCACTTCTGGTCCTAGGTAGCGGTTAATTGGACCCATATCACGGTGTGTTAATTTATACCAAGCTCTAGCAAAGGCATCTTCAAAAGCTTTATGGTCTTTATGGAAACGCTTAGAGATTTCTAAATATGCTGGATCCATTTTTAAAGCCATGTCTGCAGTGGTCATCATTAAAGCCTGGCTGGCTGAAGTATCACCTGCTTTGGGTGCCATTTTTGCATTAGACGCTGCTGTAGGGGTCCATTGATGAGCTCCTGCTGGAGATTTTGTTAACTCCCAGTCATAATTCAATAACACATCAAAGTAATCGTGGTCCCACATTGTTGGGTTTGGTGTCCAAGCGCCTTCAATACCACTTGTAATAGTGTCATCCAAAACCCCTGTACCAAAGCTATTTTTCCAACCAGTACTCATTTCTTCTATTGGAGCTCCTGCAGGCTCTACACCTACATATTTGTCTGGGTCTGCAGCTCCATGTGCTTTTCCAAAAGTATGTCCACCAGCAACAAGCGCTACAGTCTCTTCATCATTCATAGCCATACGACCAAATGTTTCTCTTACATCTACACCAGAAGCTACTGGATCTGGATTTCCGTTAGGCCCTTCAGGATTAACGTAAATTAAACCCATATGCACAGCGCCAAGATACCCCTCAAGATCTCCTGTGTCATATCTGTCTTCATTGCCTAGCCATTTTGTTTCTGAACCCCAATATATATCTTGTTCTGGCTCCCACACATCTTCTCTACCGCCTGCAAAACCGAATGTTTTAAAGCCCATAGACTCTAAAGCACAATTTCCAGCCAAGATCATTAAATCTGCCCAAGAAATTTTATTTCCGTATTTCTTTTTTACTGGCCATAATAACAAACGAGCTTTGTCTAAGTTACCATTGTCTGGCCAACTATTTAAAGGTGCAAAACGTTGCGATCCAGATGCAGCTCCACCACGACCATCACCAACGCGGTAAGTTCCTGCACTATGCCAAGCCATACGAATCATAAAAGGACCATAATGACCATAATCTGCTGGCCACCAATCTTGAGAATCTGTCATTGCATCAATAACATCTTTCTTTAAAGCAGCATAGTCTAACCTATTAAATGCTTCAGCATAGTTAAATTCTTGGCCCATAGGGTTTGATTTTAAACCATTTTGACGTAGAATATTTAATTTTAACTCATTAGGCCACCAGTCTCTATTTCCGGTACCAGTACCTGCTGCATTTTTTTGTGTTCCTCCCATAAATGGGCATTTAACTGCATCTGTATCTTTGTAATTATTCATTGGTGTGTGTGTGTTTAGATTTCGCCTTATACCCAAAGTTAGACAAAAACATAAGGAGCATGTAATGGTTTGTTACAAAAAAATTGAACACAGTATCAGGAATATCTATACTTATAAAAATAACAGGAGCTCTTTAATGTTTTGTGATGCTGAAAATTTTTTAAATTAAGAGGGGATTATCTAGATAAAAAAGATTGAATTTGAGAAAAAACAGCAGACATTATATATCTTTGATTTGGACAAAAAACACTTTATAATGCTAAAAGAACAACTCGCTGATTTTGATATTATTTTAGCATCTGGATCCCCAAGGAGACAGCTTTTTTTTAAAGAACTAGCCATTAATTTCACGATAGATGTTAGAGAAATTGAGGAAGTATATCCACCGCATTTAAAAGCTCAAGAAATCACAAATTACTTAGCGCGACTAAAAGCTACTGCGTTCAAGGATATCGATGAGAAGCAAATTGTTATAACCAGTGACACTATTGTTTGGAATGAAGGTCAAGCTATAGGAAAACCTAAAGATCATGCAGAGGCATTTCAAATGTTGAGCGCTTTAAGTGGCAGTGCTCACGAGGTCTTTACCTCCGTTTGTTTTACCACAAAAGAAGCACAGCAAACGGTGTATGATTGTACTAAAGTATATTTTAAAGAACTTACACCTGCTCAAATAGAGTACTACCTAAAGACCTGTAAGCCTTATGATAAAGCTGGGAGCTATGGGATACAAGATTGGCTAGGATATATTGGTATCGATAAAATTGAAGGGTGCTTCTTTAATGTCATGGGGCTTCCTACTAGACTTGTTTATGAAACGTTAATAGCACTAGCAAGTTCAAAATAGTCTTGTATTTTTGCCTAAAACAAGCCTCATGAAGAAGTATAGCCTTTTTATTATTACAACCATAATAGTTGTTTTAAGCAGTTGTATGGAAACCAAAAGTAGTGACACAGCTGTTTTTACTTCTGAAATTGAAGCAGAAAAAACCACCACAGATAGCTCAAAATTAAGACCGCTCTCTAATGCATTTAAAAAGTACTGGTATCAAGCCACCGCAGAAATCACAAGCTACAAACTCACTCAATCACGCTATGGAGAATTACGAGAAGGAACTGCTGTTACTATTTTTGTAACCGAAGACTTTGTTCCAAAAAAGCAAGTAAAAGCTGACAGATTAAATGTTAGCAACATTGCAGTATTAAAACTAAATAAAACCAAGAATTTTAATACCGGAATATACCCTTACAGCATCATGACCAGTGTTTTTAATCCTGTAAAAACAGATAGTCATGCTCTAAAAATAAGTAATTCTATTCAAGAATGGTGCGGGCAAACCTACATGCAACTTAACAATAGAGACGCCTTTGAAATTACTGGCCACTCTTATTTTGAGAGCGAAGGTGATGAGTCGATCATGCTTTCAAAAACATGGATGGAGGATGAACTTTTTAACATAATACGCATTGAGCCTGAAACCCTTCCAATAGGAACCATCAAAGTACTTCCAGCATTTGAGACACTAAGACTCAATCACAAAGATATCAAAGCCTATACTGCGGATGCTAGTCAAGAAAAAAAAGAAGGCATAACAATCTACACAATAGCATATAAAAATATAGGAAGGCATTTACAAATACACTTTACCACCAAATTTCCACATACTATAGAAAAATGGGAGCAAACACATGCCAATGGGCAAATAACAAGGGCTGTTAAAATAAAACGTATGCAATCTGCCTATTGGAATCAAAATAGCAACATATACCTTGCAATGCGAGATTCATTAGGCTTGTAAAATAATGCTTAAGGCATAATCTTGTTAAAAAAATCTTTTATTCTTTTTTTTCAGTAGCAAATGCAAACCCTTCGACCATATGGAAAAATCCATTTTTATGGTAAAAATCTGTGTCTTTAATGATTGCGGTATTACCCTGGTCATCTGAAAGAGTTAACACACCTTCTTTTTGAGTAGCCGCTAACTTTTTTCCATTTAAGGTGATGAAATAAGCAATTCCACCAGAGGTAGAAATGGCTTTTTCTATAGCGTCGCTGTCTACTCTTCCAGGTATAGTGTGAAACTTTACTAATTGCGAAAGTCGCGGAGTGTCTGCCAATAAGGCATCACGAGTAGCCTTATCCAAGGCTAAAAAAGAAGCGTCGTTGGCAACAAAAACAGTGACCATTTCCTGTTTACGTAACTGCTTTGCAAGGACTTCATCATTTAAAATTTCAGTCATGAAAGAAAAAGAAGGACTCTGCGCCAAATTTTCTTTCAATGATTTGCCAGAGGTAAAAACAATTTCTTGCCAATCTTTGGTAATGGTGCTAGTGGGTGCGCTTTTATATTTTTGAGCAGAAGCAACTGTTGAAAGCCCTAAAACTAAAATGCAAAGTAGATGTTTAAAATTCATAGTTTTTTTTTTAAAGATACATATTACAAATTATGTACCATACCGAGTAAATGGCAATAATATCTAAACAAAGCGTTAAAAAAAGAGAATCTGTTGGATTTTTAATCTTTAGGTAGTATTTTTATATTCAAAATAAACGTTATGTTTTCAAAAACCAATATTAAGACAGTACTTCAAAAAGTTAGGGAGATTCAAACCTCTGAAAATAAAGTACTTACAAACGTTAAAGATATATTACGCCAAAATGAAATAGAACGAAAAAGCATTAAAGACGAACTACACAAGACTACACTTACTCAAGAAAATGCTTTTAATTTTGATTCTTTAAAAACTGCACAGATTTTTCATATTTCAGCCATAGAAAAGCTATGTATAGACTATAGATTGCGTTTTTTGGATGCTCGGTATTTTAAAGGTCCATTTCCAGATGAAGCCATTACAAAAATTAGAACACTTGAAAAAGAACACAACACAACTCTAAAGGGTTTTAAAATTGTTGCTCCCTCCAAATTAATGAAATTAGAAAATGCAGATGACCCATTATTGTTTGCTCCCATAGGAAATGACTATTTCTATCTTATCCATAAATGGGGAAATGACTTACACCCTTTTAGAAAAGCAATGGTCTGGCCATACAAAACCTTTGAAAACTTAGTTTTTACCATCTTAATAATTAGTATCTTCTTAGCTGGAATAACACCATTGCATTTATTCTCTTCAGGAAACCCAACTCAAGAATACCTTCTATACTTTTTATTTGTATTCAAAGGCGTTGCAGGGATTGTATTATTTTATGGTTTTGCTAAAGGAAAAAACTTTAATAACGCAATTTGGAGAAGCAAATATTACAACGCATAAAACATGAATAAGGATCAAAAAACTATACGAATATACACAGGACCAACAATGATAGGGAGTGGCCTTATAGCAAGACTTAACGAGATAGGCATCTCTCCCATTGTGAAGGATGACCACCACAGTGGTATTACTGGTGGTTTTTCAACAGGGGTGCCAAATCAAGTACGTTTATTTATTAGAAACGAAGAACTTGACAAGGCAAAAAACATGATCAATGAGTATTTCAATGAAGTAGGAGAACCCCTCATATAAGTAGCTGTACTTTGGAAATAAAACCTTTTCAACAAGATTACGCTCTTGCTTTTTATGACCTTAACATAGAGTGGCTTGAAACATACTTTTATATTGAGCCTTATGACAGAGAAGTTCTCAGCAATCCTCAACAATATATTATAATCCCTGGCGGATATATCTTCTTTATCCTTGAAAACAAGACTATATTAGGCACTGTAGCACTTTTAAAAAGAGGTAGTGGTGTTTTTGAACTCACCAAAATGGCTATTGAACCCAAACAACGAGGGAAATACCTCGGGCAGCAACTCCTGAAGTATTGTATTAGTTTTGCGAAGGAAAATAATTTTAAGCAGCTTTATCTATACTCTAATACCATATTAGAAAATGCTATATATATTTATCGTAAACATGGTTTTAAACAAGTTACTATGCCAAAAGACACTCCTTATCTTCGCAGTAATATAAAAATGATATATCCTCTATAACTTAAAACAAGGGATCTAAAGGCGTACGCCATAGGCCTTTTTAATATTTTTAGAAAGAACATGAAAAATGCTAGCAATTAAAGACACAACCTTTGCAATTATTGACGTAGAAACAACAGGAGGCGTGAATAAGGGTCGAATGACAGAGGTATGTATCATACTTGTTAAAAACGGAAAACGCATTAATACCTATAGCTCATTGATTAACCCACAATGCCTTATCCCTCATACTATCACTGCCTTAACAGGCATTGATAATGAGCTCGTTGCTAGCGCCCCTGTATTTGCAGAAATTGCTCAAGAAATCAATGAATTTACAAAAGACGCTGTGTTTGTAGCGCACAATGTGAATTTTGATTTTGGCTTTTTTAAGAAAGAATTTGCTGGACTTGGTATAGCCTATTTAAGAAAGAAGTTATGCACCGTACGTCTCTCTAGAAAACTAATACCAGGACTTCCGTCCTATAGTCTAGGAAGGCTAACTAGCGCTATAGGTATTACATTAACTGGAGCACATAGAGCCGAGGCAGACACCCTGGCTACCGTAGAACTCTTTAAAAAGTTACTTATAATAGATGCTGCTTCGGGGTACCAGACTATCTTACACTCCCTGGATGTAACCTCTAAAGAAGCAACACTACCTCCACACCTACCAGCAAAAGATATAGCGATGTTACCAGAGACTCCAGGGACATATTTTTTTAAAAATGAAGCTCAAAAAGTCATCTATGTAGGAAAAGCAAAAAACATTAAATCTAGAGTGCTTTCTCATCTGTATTCTAAACTTTCAAAAGAAATTGCATTAGCTCAAGAAACACACCATATCGATTTTGAAGAAACTGGAAATGAACTCACTGCATTGTTATTAGAATCGCAAAACATTCTTAAACATTACCCAAAGTATAATAAGGTACAAAAAAGGCCCACAACAACATATCAAATTATTAATTACACCAATAGAAAAGGAGTGATTCAACTCGCTATTGGGAAAACAAAAACAACTACAAACTCAATTGCTACGCTATACAGTAATGCATTGGCGATAGAAAAACTAGAACTTCTATGCCAAGAATATGAGCTTTGCCCCAGATTCTGCTCTCTTCAAAGCCAAGGCGAAGCTTGTTCTCACTATAAAATAAAAAACTGCAAAGGTATTTGTCAAGACAATGAGGATGTAGCAACTTACAATAGTAGAGTTATCAAAGCTGTAGATGCATTTCAAAAAAATCAAGCCAGTTATATTATTAAAGGAAAAGGCCGAAGCGCATCAGAATTCTCAATTATTTTAATAGAGCAAGGAACCTATAAAGGCTTTGGATTTATTGATGGATCTGAAGCGATACAGTATTTTGATGATTTTGCAAATCATATCACACGATACAATAGCACCTATTACACAACTAAAATCATACAGTCATATCTTAAGAAAAATAGTAACAAAGATATTATCACTAAGAAAGAAGCTGCTTTTTTATCCTAATGCATTTAAAATCTCTTGTCACAAAGCTAGCCGCAAAATTAAAACAAAGCTTTTTTTAAAATATAAGTATGAAGATGTCCTAACTAAGGATTTATATGCTTGAAGAAAAAAAAATCTAGCTCATAGAAAAATTAATCAATGAAATAGAATCTCTTTTTTATGTATGTCGGGATGACAGGATTTGAACCTACGACCACTTGACCCCCAGCAAAGTACGCTAACGGACTGCGCTACATCCCGTAGAAAAAAATAAACCTATGTTTAGCGTTTAAATACATTGTATTCAAAAATAATAAAATCAACAATCAATAACCATAAAATAAATTAAAAATAAAGAGGTAATATCTATATAAATCACTAATTTCGCAGTCCGAATTTATAATTCAATTCGGGGTGTAGCGTAGCCCGGTTATCGCGCCACGTTTGGGACGTGGAGGCCGCAGGTTCGAATCCTGCCACCCCGACCAAGAACCGTCTGAAAAATCAGACGGTTTTTTTCGTTTAAAACAAAAATTAGACTGTTATATTTACATAGCTTTTGGCATGATAATATTATAAAAAAATCTAAGAATGATTAAGATTAGAATACACCACGCTGTTGTTATAGCTGTCTTAATACTTTCATGCAATAACGTAAAAAAAGAAAATACAACAACAATCAAGTTAGCTACTACAAAAAAAATAACACTGAGCCCTTTAGAGAAAAGCATCAAAAGAGGATCAAAAGTATACAGAAACATCTGTTCTCAATGCCACAGACCAAATGGTAAAGGTATTGCAAGGAATTTCCCACCATTGGCTGGCTCTAATTGGCTAACAGAAAAAAGATTAGAAAGTATCAAGTCTGTAAAATACGGTTTGAGAGGGAAAATAATTGTTAATGGTAAGCCCTATGACGGTGTAATGACCCCAATGGGGCTAAGTAATACACAAGTTGCAGACGTTATGAATTATACAATGAATTCTTGGGAAAACGAGCAAAAAGAAATGGTTACAGAGCAAGAAGTTACTTCTGTTAAAAAGTAATGACTCGTAAAGATAGCTAGCATCACAAAATCCTTATTTTTGTAAAAAACATATCCTATGCTCATTATTGGTATTGCAGGTGGTACTGGCTGCGGAAAAACAACAGTAGTAGAACAAATTATAGCGCAACTTCCAGTAGATGAAGTATGTGTAATATCTCAGGATTCTTATTATAAAGACACCAGTCATCTTCCTTATGACGAACGGGTAGCCATTAATTTTGATCATCCAAACTCTATCGATTTCGAATTACTATTGCAGCATTTAATAACCCTAAGAAATGGAGAATCATTTGAACAACCCGTGTATTCTTTTGTAGAACATAACCGTACTGGAGAAACAATTACAACACATCCAAAAAAAGTAGTCATCGTAGAGGGTATTTTAATACTTACCCAGCCCGAGATTAGAGAGATGTTTGATGTTAACGTATTTGTACACGCAGATAGTGATGAACGTTTAATAAGAAGATTAAAGAGAGATACCTCTGAGCGCGGAAGAAACATAAATGAAGTTCTTACACGCTATCAAACCACACTCAAACCAATGCATCAACAGTTTATCGAACCCACAAAGGAATTTGCAGACATCATTATACCCACCAATAGATACAATACGGTAGCTGTAGATTTAATAAGAACGATTATTTCAGAACGACTCTAAGGTATGTTTAAAATTTCAGAATTAAAGAAAACCAAATGGCACCAATGGATCGGTAATATATATGTGCTTATTTTAGCGCTTTTTCTAGTGTGGATGTTTTTTTTTGATGCCAATAATTATTTTTTCCACAAAGAGTTAAGTGATGACATTGAGGCTTTAGAGCAAAATAAAGAGTTTTATACTGCAGAAATACAAAAGGATAAATCTTTTATAGAAAAGATGAAAGACAGTACAGAAATGGAACGTTTTGCGAGAGAAAAATATTATCTAAAAAAAGAAAACGAAGATATATACATCATAGAAAACCAAGACAGTATCAAGTAGACTAGCTGCTTGATTTTAAGAGAATAAACACCTATGAAAAAACATTTGTTGACAGATTTTGATTCGGTTTCCGCAAAAGCATGGAAGCAAAAAATACAAGCAGATCTCAAGGGTGCAGAGTATAATGAAACACTGGTAAGCAAAACACTAGAAGGAATACATATAAAGCCTTTTTATCATAACGATGATGCCATTGCTGCTTTAAAGGTTCCAGGAACTCCCTTAAAATGGAACATCACACAAGGTGTGTTTATTGACGACACTAAAATAGCAAACAATATTGCTGTAGATGCCATAGAGAGAGGGGCTGAAGCCATCTTGTTTACCGCAAAAAAACCCTTTGACACCCTTACCGTTTTTAAAGATTTTCCTTTTGATAAAGCAACAATTTATTTTGATTTCACTTTTTTAGACACCGTATTTCTTAAACAACTTTCTACACATCTAAATCAAGTAAAAGCTACATTCTATCTCAATATAGACCCTATTGGGAAACTTGCAAAAGAAGGAAATTGGTTTAAAAATAAACAAGAAGATTTTAAAGCACTTCAAAGCATAAAAGAGACCACAAATACAATATCTGTGGACACAACCAACTACCAAAACGCAGGAGCCACAATGGTACAGCAACTGGCATATGGGCTTGCTCACGCCAATGAGTATTTTAACCATCAAAAAATAGATAGTATTACCTTTAAAATAGCAACAGGAACACATTACTTTTTTGAAATAGCCAAAATAAGAGCACTAAGAATACTCTATGCATCGCTAGCCAAACAATACAAGTGCACCAATGATACTTGCCATATTATAATGCAACCTTCTAGACGTAACAAAACCCTATATGATTATAACATAAACATGCTGCGAAGTACAACAGAAACGATGTCTGGTGTTCTTGGAGGTGCTAAT
The DNA here is from genome assembly GCA_913048115.1 of uncultured Flavobacteriaceae bacterium. Taxonomy (GTDB): domain Bacteria; phylum Bacteroidota; class Bacteroidia; order Flavobacteriales; family Flavobacteriaceae; genus Patiriisocius. The sequence continues at coordinate 32,832 of CAJWVI010000004.1, forward strand.
GCAATATGCAATATGCCTTATGATGCATTATATCATAAAAGCAATGAGTTTGGGGAGCGTATATCTCGCAACCAGTTATTAATATTAAAAAAAGAAAGCTATTTTGATGTTGTTACAAACCCTGCAGATGGAGCCTATTATATAGAAAGTGTAACTAAAGAATTGGCAGAAAAAGCATTGATACTCTTTAAACAAATTGAAGCTGGTGGAGGTTTCATCAAACAACTGCAAGAGGGAGGTATTCAGAAAAAAATAAAAGAGAGTGCTGCCACAGAACAAGAACTTTTTAATAGTGGAAGTATAACGCTACTGGGCACAAACAAACATCCAAACCCAATGGATCTAATGAAAGAGAACCTAGAGTTATTCCCTTTTTTGAAAAGCAATCCTAGAAAAACCCTAATTCAACCCATTATAGCAAAACGTTTGGCAGAAGCTATAGAACAAGAAAGACTAAGTCATGAGTAGAAAAGATATATCAAAAATATCCTTGCACTATGACGAGGAACATTTAAAAAATAAAGATCAAAAAACAGTTTTTAAAACTGCTGAAGATATTGAAATACGTAAACACTATGTAAAACAGGATATTTCAACCCTAAAACATTTAGACTTTATAGCTGGTATTGCTCCAAATCTAAGGGGACCTTACGCTACTATGTATGTTCGTAGACCTTGGACTATAAGACAATATGCAGGGTTTTCTACTGCCGAGGATAGCAATGCTTTTTATAGACGTAATCTAGCTGCTGGTCAAAAAGGGCTATCTGTTGCCTTTGACTTGGCTACCCATAGAGGCTATGACAGTGATCATGAGCGCGTTGTTGGTGATGTTGGAAAAGCAGGAGTAGCCATTGATAGTGTCGAGGATATGAAAATTTTGTTTGATCAAATTCCATTAGACAAGATGAGTGTTTCTATGACCATGAATGGGGCCGTGCTTCCAATTATGGCCTTTTACATTGTAGCTGCACAGGAACAAGGAGTTGCTTTAAAAGACCTTGCTGGAACCATTCAAAACGATATTTTAAAGGAATTCATGGTACGCAATACATACATCTACCCTCCTACACCGTCCATGAAAATTATAAGCGATATTTTTCAATATACCTCGCAACATATGCCTAAGTTTAATAGTATTTCTATTTCTGGATATCATATGCAAGAAGCTGGGGCTACCTGTGATATAGAATTAGCATACACCCTGGCAGATGGACTGGAGTACATTCGTAAAGGCTTAGATGCAGGAATGGATATCGACACCTTTGCTCCTCGCCTATCTTTCTTTTGGGCCATAGGTATGAATCATTTTATGGAAATCGCCAAAATGCGGGCTGCTAGAATGTTATGGGCAAAACTGGTGAAACAGTTTAATCCAAAAAATCCAAAATCATTAGCATTAAGAACCCATTGCCAAACAAGTGGTTGGAGCCTAACAGAGCAAGACCCCTTTAACAATGTTGCGCGTACTTGTATTGAGGCATCAGCAGCTGCTTTTGGCGGAACACAGTCTTTGCACACTAATGCATTAGACGAGGCTATAGCGCTTCCTACAGATTTTAGTGCACGTATTGCAAGAAACACACAAATTTACCTTCAAGAAGAAACGCTTATTACAAAAACAGTTGATCCCTGGGCAGGAAGCTATTATGTAGAAAACCTAACCAACGATATTGCAAATAAAGCATGGTCACTCATACAAGAGGTAGAAGAACTGGGTGGCATGACAAAAGCCATTGAAGCGGGAATTCCAAAATTACGCATAGAAGAAGCTGCCGCAAGAAAACAGGCGCGCATTGATAGCGGCCAAGATATTATTGTAGGGGTTAATAAATATAGACTAGAAAAAGAAGATCCATTACAGATTCTAGATGTAGATAACCAAATGGTAAGAACCTCTCAATTAGAGCGATTAGCAAATATTAAAGCCACTAGAAATAATAAAAAGGTAGCAGAAAGTTTAAAAGCTTTAACCCATGGTGCAACTACGGGAACAGAAAATTTATTAGCTTTGGCAGTAATAGCGGCCAAAGAAAGAGCCACACTAGGAGAAATTAGTGATGCACTCGAAATACCTTTTGGCAGATATAAAGCTCAAATAAAATCATTTAGCGGCGTGTATAGTAAAGAGATAAAAAAAGACCCTTCCTTCGCCAAAGCAAGAGAACTCGCAAATAAATTTGCCGAGCTAGAAGGGCGTAGACCTAGAATTATGATTGCTAAAATGGGGCAAGACGGCCATGATCGTGGCGCCAAAGTAGTAGCAACTGGCTATGCAGATGTTGGCTTTGATGTAGATATTGGACCCCTTTTTCAAACACCAAAAGAGGCAGCACAACAAGCCATAGAAAATGATGTGCATATTCTGGGTATTTCTTCATTAGCAGCTGGTCATAAAACACTTGTACCTCAGGTTATTGAACAGATGAAAGAACTTGGCCGTGAAGACATCATGGTAATTGTTGGTGGTGTTATACCTGCTCAAGATTATCAATTTTTATTTGATGCAGGCGCATTAGCAGTCTATGGACCTGGAACAAGAATTAGTGACGCAGCCATAGAAATGTTGGATATCTTAATAGACTCTGTGGCAGATTAAGTTTTTAAACTTCTTATATAATGAAAAACTTCTTTCTACTATTGTGTGCATTATTTGTACTTCATGGCATTGCTCAAGAAAAAGACACAGATCAAAAAACCTTATTAAGTGTTGTTGGCGGTTTTCATACTTTAAAAGTTGCCGAGTCTGACTTTATTAAGCAATCTAGTGAAGATAATAGCGGCTACTCTATTGGTATACAATATTCTATTTTTCCAGATTATGAATTTTCAAAAGCACTTATAAGATTTGGGCTTGAATACTCAAAAGAAAAGGTTTCAACAAATAGAACTATGAGGTTTCAAGATCAAATAGTACTAAGTGATATTAATACATCACTTATAAACCTTAGTGCATTTGCGGCCTATCGATTTAGTACAGACACAAAAATAGACGCATATGTAGGTGGAGGTTTTGCAGCGCAGGCGCTACTCAGTAAAAGTGCAGACAGCTATCAATTTACGAATGAAGATGGCCTTGTTTTTCCAATTTTTGATGAAAACGAATATAGCTACCCTATTCGATATCAAAACAATGCGCCGCGAATTTTCTTAGGATTCATACTTGAAGCTGGTGCCTATCTTACCATTCAAGAAAAACTAGCAAATGTTGCTTTAGGTGTCTTGTTTAGTTCAGATATTGAATTTTCAAGAAAAATACTGCAAAAAAACATCTTCTATCTTAAAGTAGGTTACGAAATATTTTAATGCTCTTTTGTACATTATATTTCATCCAAGCAAACAAACACTTGCAATGTCAAAAAACAGCCAAAGTACTTTACATGCTAAATAACCTGGTGACTAATTATCACTAAAAACGCTACTAAATACACAGACTTTTAAAGACCAGAAAGATGTTCACTATCTGTTAACAAAAATCATTTTAGATTCGGTTATTAAATAGTATTTTTACTCTTAAAATCAAGACAACTTAATGGGTAAAATTATTGCAATTGCCAATCAAAAAGGAGGTGTGGGTAAAACTACAACTTCTATTAATCTAGCAGCATCTCTGGGTGTTTTAGAAAAAAAAGTGCTTTTAATTGATGCAGACCCACAAGCCAATGCTACTTCTGGATTAGGCATTGATGTAGAGGCTGTAATTAATGGTACCTATCAATTACTAGAACATTCTACAACAGCCAAGCAGGCTATTGTGAAAACCAGCTCCCCAAATCTTGATATAATACCTGCGCACATTGACCTTGTTGCTATTGAAATTGAATTAGTAGACAAAAAAAACAGAGAGTACATGCTCAAGCAAATGATCACTGATCTTAAAAATGAGTATGATTATATTATTATAGATTGCGCCCCATCATTAGGCTTACTAACATTAAATGCATTGACTGCCGCAGATGCTGTTATCATTCCAATACAGTGTGAGTATTTCGCACTAGAAGGACTTGGCAAGCTTTTAAACACTATAAAAAGTGTACAGAAAATACACAACCCAGATTTAGACATCGAGGGCTTACTGCTCACCATGTATGATTCTAGACTAAGACTATCTAACCAAGTGGTGGAAGAAGTGAAAAAACATTTTGATGCTATGGTTTTTAAGACAATCATACAGCGTAATGTACGTTTAAGTGAAGCCCCTAGTTACGGCGAAAGTATTATTAGTTACGATGCAAGTAGTAGAGGCGCTAATAATTACCTAAGCTTAGCAGAAGAGTTAATTAAAAAAAATAAATAAAAGTCAATCGCCTCAATACTATAAATGCACCCACCTACGTGGGCAATCAATATGGCTAAAGCAACAAAAAAACAAGCATTAGGACGTGGACTTTCTGCCTTATTGAAAGACCCTGCCAACGACATTCAATCTGCTAATGATAAAAATGCAGATAAAGTTGTGGGTAGTATCGTGGAGCTTGACCTCACCGCAATTGAAGTAAACCCGTTCCAACCCAGAACTAGCTTTAATGAAGATTCTCTTCAAGAATTAGGTTCTTCCATCAAAGAATTAGGTGTTATACAGCCCATTACTGTTCGTAAACTTGGCTTTAACCAATATCAACTCGTTAGTGGTGAACGTCGTTTTCGCGCATCAGCACTTATAGGGTTAACGACCATTCCTGCCTACATACGTATTGCCAATGACCAAGAATCTTTGGAAATGGCTTTGGTTGAAAATATTCAGCGCGAAGATCTTGATCCAATTGAGATTGCGCTCTCGTATCAACGTCTTATTGAAGAAATTGATTTAACACAAGAGCAGATGAGTGATCGTGTTGGCAAAAATAGATCCACCATCGCAAACTACTTACGCTTACTTAAATTAGACCCTATCATACAAACGGGAATGCGTGATGGTTTTATTTCTATGGGGCACGGTAGGGCGCTTATTAATATAGTAGATACAGACTCCCAACTTGATATCTATGAGAAAATTCTAGCAGACAAACTATCTGTTCGTGAAACAGAAGCTTTAGTGCGTGGCAGTAAACCTGGTAAGACTACTTCAACAAAAAAAGAAGCTACACTTCCAAAATATGCTGTAAAAGCAAAAAAAGAAGTAGCTCACGCTTTAGATACTAAAATAGATCTTAAAATAAACAAAGCAGGAAAAGGACAATTTATTGTACCCTTTAAAAATAAAGATGAATTTGATCGTCTATTGAAGCTACTCTCCCGTGAAGCATAAACTCTATAATATTATCTTTTTTTTAGCAAGCATATCATTGTTTGCTCAAAATGACAGCATTACCGTTTCTAAAGAAATGAAGATAATGGTAGAAGAAACTGGGTTTCAAAAAGTAGCCTATGACCCTCTTGCCCCATCTCGCGCTGCTTTTTACTCTGCTGCACTCCCAGGGCTTGGACAAGCTTACAATAAAAAATATTGGAAAATCCCTGTTATCTATGCGGGAATTGCTTCTGGTATTTATTTCTACATCAAAAATGACACAGATTATAACCGCTTTAGAGACGCTTACAAAAGAAGACTTGCTGGATTTACAGACGATGAGTTTTATGGAACAGGTACAACTGCTGCCATTTCAAACAATAGACTTATAGATGCACAAAAAAGCACACAGCGAAACAAAGATGTAAGTATTATTGTGTCGATTGGTTTCTATTTATTTAATATTATAGACGCTAATGTAGATGCCCATCTAAGACAGTATGATATTAGTGATGATCTTTCTATCTCGCCAAAATTAAATACCTCAAACATTGCCCAACCAAGTTATGGGCTTTCCTTTAGATATACAATACGATGAAAATAGCACTCTTAGGATATGGTAAAATGGGTAAAACTATAGAAAAAATGGCACTGCAAAAAGGTCATGAAATTGTCTATAAGAGTACTTCATCTTCGCAAAGCGGAAATTTTAAAGATGCACAAATAGCCATAGAGTTTTCTATAGCAGAAACGGCTCCTGCAAACATTAAAAGATGTTTTGAAGCTCAAATTCCAGTGGTTTGTGGAACAACAGGTTGGTTAGATCAAAAAATAGATGTAGAAAAAGCATGTCAAAATTGTAACGGAAGTTTCATTTATGCGTCAAACTTTAGTGTTGGTGTACATCTGTTTTTTAATTTGAATAAGCACTTGGCAAAACTAATGGAACCCTGGAATGAGTATGATATCGCCATAGAAGAAATACACCATACACAGAAAAAGGATGCTCCAAGCGGCACAGCGATTTCATTAGCAGAAGATGTATTGCCTTTTACAAACAAAAAAAAATGGGCTTTAGACAATATAGCCCATGACGCTATACCAATAAAAGCACTTAGAGAAACAGATGTAAAAGGAACACATAGTGTTGGCTTTACATCAAAAATAGATACCATTACCATCAAACACGAAGCACATACCAGAGATGGTTTTGCAAAAGGAGCCATCATAGCTGCAGAGTTTCTAATTGATAAAAAAGGAGTTTTTACGATGAGTGATGTAATGGGGTTATAGGTTTTTATATTCAACTATAAAAGCAAGATAGCTACAAGAAGATGAATTATAAGAATAGATTTAATTAAAAACAAAAAGGTTGAAACAAGAATCCACTCTAATAAAAATGATGGTAACTAAAAACCTTTAGAGTAAGAAATTAAAAAAGAAGACAAAATGAATTGGTATTTAAAGGTATTAAATCAGTATGCAGATTTTAATGGTCGAGCAAGAAGAAAAGAATATTGGATGTTTACATTATTTAATATGATTTTTGGAGCCCTAGCAATGATTTTGGATAGCGTTTTTGGTATAGTGACTGAGATTGGGTATGGACCCTTGTATGGATTATATACCTTAGCGATGTTTGTTCCTGGTCTAGCAGTTTCAGTGAGACGACTCCATGATGTTGGAAAAAGCGGTTGGATGCTTTTCATTGCTTTAATACCACTAGCAGGTGCAATATACCTCTTAGTGCTTACCTTGACCGACAGTGATTCTAATGAGAATAACTACGGGGTAAACCCAAAGCAAGCCCTCGATTAAATAATACAACAAAGGTGTTTAAAAAATAGATAGAACTTTGTTTTACACGCCCTTTTAAAGCCCTTTTTTACGTAAAAAAAATAATATATGAGTTTATTAGATTGGTTGTTATTTATTGTTATTATTCAAGTAGTACATTTTTTAGGTACTTGGAAATTTTATGTTGCAGCAGGCAAAAAATCATGGGAAGCAGCAGTGCCAATTTATAATGCTGTAGTTCTTATGCAAATATTAAAACGTCCTTGGTGGTGGACGCTACTATTATTTATCCCTATTGTAAACCTTATTATGTTTCCGGTTATATGGGTAGAGCTGTTAAATAGATATGGAAAAACTAGCACCGTAGATACGTTGTTAGTGATCTTTACAGCAGGTTTGTATTTATATTATATTAACTACACTCAAGAACTTAACTGCCTAGAAGATGATAAATTAAAGAAGCCTAATGGACTGGTAGAGTGGATTGGATCTTTAGCATATGCTATTGTTGCTGCTACTATTGTACATACCTATGCAATGCAACCTTTTGTAATACCAACATCTTCTTTAGAAAAAACATTATTAGTAGGTGACTTTTTATTTGTAAGTAAATTTCACTTTGGTGCCCGCACCCCTATGACTCCTGTTGCAATGCCTATGATGCATGATGTATTTATGGGTACAAGAGCAAAATCGTATCTTCCAAAACCTCAAGCACCCAGTGTTAGACTGCCTGGCTTTGAAGACATAGAACATAATGACATTGTAGTGTTTAACTGGCCTATTGATAATTTTGTAGATATTGGCCCACCTCCATCTGGTGAAATGTATAAGCCTATTGATAAAAAATCAAATTACGTAAAGCGTTGTGTTGGTCTTCCTGGAGACTCTCTAGAGGTACGTGATGGATATGTTTATATAAACGGCACAAAGAACGATTTGCCAGATCGTGCAAAATTACAATTTGCCTATACCATTACATCAAAAAGCGTTCTAGTGAAAATTGACGACCAAAGAAGACTTTTGCCAGAGCCAAATAATTATTTCTCTAATAGATATGGAGTAAGCGATATGTATGCTACAGCACTAGATAGAGCTACGGGAGTGTATACCTATACTGCTCATTTAACAGATAAAGCATACCAAGGCATAAAAAACTACCCAGATGTAATAAGTGCAGAAAGGAAAATGATAGAAAAAGGCATAAAAGATGATGGAGTTTTTCCACATACCCCAGCAAAGGCCTGGAATAATGACCACTTTGGGCCTATCTACATTCCACAGGCAGGAAAAACAGTAGTTATCAACCAAGAGAGTATTGCTTTTTACAAGCGTATCATAGAGGTGTATGAAGGAAGTGAATTAGGTATAGACAATACCATAACACAAAACGGGACCACCATACTTTTAAATGACAGCCCTATTACATCCTATACTTTCGCTATGGACTACTATTGGATGATGGGAGATAACCGCAACAACTCTCAAGATGCTCGTTCTTGGGGTTATGTACCCATGAATCATGTAGTAGGAAAACCAGTATTTGTGTGGATGAGTTTTAACAGCAAAGCAAAAGGATTGTTTAATAAAATACGTTGGGATCGTTTCTTTACTACCGTTGGTGGTAAGGGAGAAACAACCTCTTATTTTATTCCGTTTTTACTACTATTGACAGGATGGATTGGTTTTCGTTGGTTTCAAAAAAGAAGAAAAAAGCTTAATTAAAGGTGGAACAACATATTCTTATATACCCAACATACTTTCCTTGTATTGCAACCATGGTGGCGATGGCAAAGGCCCATAAAATAACACTAGAGGTTGAAGATAATTATCAAAAACAAACCTACAGAAACAGAACTTACATAGCGCACAGCAATGGAAAACTGTTATTGAACATTCCTGTAAAACACTCTAAAGATTCTCTACATCAAAAGTCAAAAGATGTTACTGCTGAAAACAACTTTCCATGGTTAGCAGAACATTGGAAGTCTATACAGGTGGCATACAAAACATCTCCTTATTTTGAATATTATGAAGATGACTTACTGCCTCTTTTTAAAAACCCAGCTGTAAAATTACAAGATTTTAATATTACAATACTAGAGAAAATTGTAGCGATAATAGGTCTAGAAATTAAAATTGAAAAAACAAATAGCTATCAAAAAAAAACAGAATTGCAAGACATGCGCCACCTAGTAAATTGCAAAAAAGAGCCACTTTATGATTTTGAAAAGTACCACCAAGTCTTTGAACAAAGTCATGGACACCTAGAAAACCTATCTATTATTGATTTACTTTGTAATGAAGGACCTAATACGTTACACTATCTAGAAAGCCAATCCCTCAAAAGATAAGCTACTGCGGTATTCTAAAAACTGCGGCTATGGGAGCGTGGTCTGAAAATGTTTCTTCTAATGTACTAAAGTCTATCACCTCTAATGTTTTAGAACCAAATATATAATCGATTCTCAAGGGGTATGAATCAAATGTAAAGGTAGTACCAAGACCACTGCCTTTTTCTAAAAAAGTGTCTTTCATACCCTTTTTCAAGGTTCTATAAACATAAGAAAATGCGGTATTGTTAAAATCACCCCCTAAAATAATAGGATATTTAGTCATATTCATGTGCTTTAATATAGCCTCAGCTTGTTCTTGTTGCTTTTGAAAAGCCAAAGTGATTCTACCATATAACATATTCTTGTCTTGCTCTTGTAGAGAGTTTACCGATGGGTTAATCTTTAGAGACTTTAAATGTAAATTATATAATCGCAGCGTATCATTCCCTTTAATAATATCGGCAAACAAGGTGTTATTGTATGTTTTAACAAAATCGAAAGCTCCTTTGTTTACAAGTGGATATTTAGAAAAAATAGCATGTCCTAGGAGAACCTTATCATTTTTAAAATGAATATAACGATGTGGATATTTTGAGAATTTATGTGATGTATTTCTATAATATTCTTGAATAAAAACAACATCTGGTGCCGCTTTTGTTAATGTATTATTGAGCACTTCTGCAATATTTGAGGTGTTTTCATTTTTCTCGTAAAGATTAAATAATCGTACATTATAACTTAATACTGATATCGTGTGGTCATTAGAAGAGACCTGGTCATTAGAAGAAAATTTATAAAATGGATTAAAAAAGGAGTATGCTGCAAACAACATCACAGCAGATAAAACAAACTGTTTTTTTAATTTTAGCAACCAATACAAACCAAACAAAAAAGTAAGAAGGATAAGTGGAGATACAGTAAGACTTAATAAGGCAATGGCCGGAAAGCTTTTGGGAGGGAGAAATGGCAACACAAAAGAGATCAAAAGTAAGAATGCAACAATGCTGTTGCACCAAAAAATAATTTTCTCAAAGAATGATAGCTTTTTCAAAAATGTATGTTTTTATTCGTTTCCTGCTTTAAATAGAAAGTGCTTCTCTGCTTTGCTTAAACTTTCATAACCACTTTTACCAATCTTGTCTAATATTGAATCTATCTTCATTTGACGCTCATCTTTAGCTCCCTTTGCAGGTACTTTTGATTTTTTCCTAGGGGTTTTGTGTACTTTTTTAAAAGGGCGTTCTTTTCTAGTTTTAAATAAATCTACTGCCCAGTCTAGTATTTTTTCAAACCAAGCGCCAATATCGTTTCCTTTAGCCAATTGTATGGCATAAAAATAACCAAAAACAGCCCCTCCAATATGAGAAAGCATTCCTCCTGCATTTGTACCAGTTCCTAGTCTAAATAAATCTAATAAAAACAAGCCTAATGCCAATTGCCAAAGTTTAACATTCACCATAAAAAAGCGAAAGGAGATATTAGGCGAATAGGTTGCAGCAAATACCATTAACGCAGATACAGAAGCAGAAGCACCCAACAAATATCCTGCTTTACTTTGAAATACAGGAAATACATTGTACCCAACAACAAATAACAATCCACCAAACAAAGCACCTAATAGATAAATGGTGAGGAAGCGCTTTTCACTAAATAGGTTTAGTATAAACTTAGAAAAAAAATGTAGCCAGATCATGTTAAACAAAATATGATAAAAACCACCATGTAAAAAACTATAGGTAAGTATAGACCAAGGTTGTTTTATTATTTCAATAGGCTGTTCTGGCAAGACAAACCATTGCATCAAAACATCGGTAGAGGTTCTAAATAAAAAAGAAGCAATAAAAAATGCTAAAAAGACCACGACATTAATCACGATTAATCTCATCGCAATATTTTGCGTCTTAAATTTGTATAGTAAGTTTTGTCCTTGCATAGGTTAATCCCAACGGGTGTTATTTAAATCGTTTCTTTTCCAATAATAAGCCATGATAAAGCCAAATAATGCGCCACCAATATGAGCCCAATTAGCAATGTTTTGTCCAAACATTGAAAAGCCAGTAATCCCAGAAAACAAATCTAAGAGTATTAATCCTGGTATAAAGTATTTCGCCTTAATAGGTACCGGTAAAAACATTAACATTAAGCCTGTATTAGGAAACATAAGGCCAAAAGCAACCAAAATACCATACAAGGCTCCAGAGGCTCCAACCGCTGGTGTGTTAAATTCTATAAATAATCGTTCTATTGTCTCTAAAGGAACACTGTTTAAAATTGATGTATTATACTGTCCTATTGACATAAGCTCATTAAGCTCTGCCTGAGAGGCGCCAGAACTCAATAAAACATCCATAGCACTATGCACATGATAATAACCCACCAAAGAATGAATGAAAGCGGCGCCTAATCCTGCTGAAAAGTAAAAGAACAAAAACTTTTTTTGCCCCCAACGTTCTTCCAAAGGAGCACCAAACATATACAAGCCAAACATATTAAAGAAAATATGCATCAAGCCGCTTCTATCATGCATGAACAAATGCGTAATAGGTTGCCAAATTTGAAAATCTGGATGTTCAAAATAATACAATGAGAACAAGCGATACGCAACATCGCCAATAAAGACGGAACCTGCGTACACGATCACATTAATAATGATTAATATTTTAACGGTATCTGTTATTCTTCCCATATATAAACCCTTTGCTAAGGGTAAATTATTTACTATTTATATAAATTTTTTATCAAGATCATTTGCATCAAGTGTAATAATCACCGGTTTGTTGGACGGAGAAATACTAGGTTCTTTACACATAAATAATTGATTAACTAGATGTTCTCTCTCTTTGCTATTTAAGGCAACACCTGTTTTTACAGCCATGCTTTTTGCCATAGACCGGACCAACAAATCATTTTGGCTAAACCCTGCATCTGGAACCTCATCCATAATATCTTGAATGAGTTGTTCTAACACTGTACTTGCTTGGCTTTCTGCCAATGCTACAGGAATACCAGTTACAGACAAGGTGTCTTCCCCAAATGTCTCAAAAACAAAACCAGTGTGCTCTAGCTGTTCTTGTATTTTTTGAAGCACCTGCATATCTGGCTTAGAAAAATTCATTTCAAGGGGAAACAATAACTGCTGACTCACAGCTTGATGTACTGTGATGTTTTTTAATAATTCTTCATACAACACACGTTGATGTGCCAAATGTTGATGTATGATCATCATACCACTTTTAATGGGGCTAATAATATATTTGTTTTGAAGTTGAAATGTAAGTTGTCCTGCCACAGCATCTTCTTCGTCAAATAGCGAGCCTGTTACCTCATCACTTTCAAAGGTGAGATGTGTCTCTTGAGTATAGGATGTTGCCGAACTCTCTTCATCCTTTAAGCCTACATACAAAGACTCCCAATGCGTTGTGTTTTTATCACGCTTAAATGGAAAATCTATATTTTTTTGTTTGGGGGCTGCACTAAAGGGGTTAAAGCTCCTGTCTACATCAATGGTTGGAGATATCGGCGGCTTATTAGCGTAATTATACGGTGTGTCTAAAGTACTCTCTCTATTAAAATCTAATATAGGTGCAATGCTAAACTGCCCTAAACTGTGTTTCACCGTAGCCCGAACCATGGCATACAAAGCATGCTCATCATCAAACTTAATTTCAGTTTTAGTAGGGTGTATGTTAATATCTATAGATTGCGGGTCTACCTCTAGAAATAGAAAATAGCCTGGATGTACTCCACTTTTTATTAATCCTTCAAAGGCTGCATTTACTGCATGATTGAGATATGAACTTTTTATAAACCGATCGTTCACAAAAAAGAACTGTTGCCCCCTACTCTTCTTGGCAAAATCTGGTTTTAAAACAAAGCCCTCTATTTTTAAAATATCGGTGGTTTCGCTAACAGGAACTAGCTTCTCGTTGGTTTTATTTCCGAAGATATTTACAATACGTTGTCTTACATTACTCTGTGGTAAATTAAACACAAGGTCCTGATTGTGCGTCATTGTAAAAGCAATGTTTGGATGCGCCAAAGCCACACGGTGAAACTCATCAATAATGTGACGCGTTTCTACAGGGTTAGATTTAAGAAAATTACGCCTTGCAGGAATATTAAAAAATAAATTTTTAACAGAGATAGTAGTGCCACTTGGAACTACAGCTGGCTCTTGAGAAACAACCTTGCTTCCCGCCACTGTAATCTTGGTGCCAATTTCTTGATCGTGCTCTTTGGTTTTAAGAACCACATGCGCAATGGCCGCAATAGAAGCCAGTGCCTCTCCTCTAAAGCCTTTGGTGTGAAGTTTAAACAAATCTTCTGCCACCTTAATTTTTGATGTTGCATGACGCTCAAAGCTCAACCGAGCATCTGTAGTGCTCATTCCAACACCATTATCAGTAACTTGAATGAGTGTTTTTCCTGCATCTTTAAGCACTAAAGTAATGATAGAAGCTTTAGCATCAATGGCATTTTCAAGCAATTCTTTTACCACAGAGGCGGGCCTTTGAACTACTTCTCCTGCGGCAATTTGGTTTGCAACGTGGTCTGGCAATAATTGTATAATGTCTGCCATTAGCTAGAAAAGATTGATAAATCAAAATCAATAATGTACAAGAATACAAATATCAAAACAGCCATCACTATAAGTACTGTTTTATTGAAAGCTATATTATTTCGGTTGCGGTTATGTACACGTGCGTTTTGCCATTGCCCTGCATAATCATTTTCATTATAGGTATCTGCATAAGCATCAAACTTTGTCGTGTGGTTTTTATCCTCAACCCCTTCTTTTCCTTTATAGTAACGGGGCGTGTAGTTAAATCGATTGTTCGATTTTAACTTTTTTATAATAGTAAACTTTATAGGGCCCATAAATACGTGCTATTACATCAAAGATACCTAAAAATAGGGTTTTGTGGCAGCCTGAAACCTTACAATTTTTAAACAAAAAGATATTTAAGATAAAAGAGAAAACAAGCAAATTATAAACCAGGTAGGCTTGAAGTTAGCCAGCAATTAAAAAAGGCACTTCATACATTAAAAAAAAAGAAATATAATATTGCTTTATCTCTAGAAAGAAGCGTCTTTACGCAACTGCGCCATCTTGATTGCAGCTATAGCAGCTTCGGTCCCTTTATTACCATGAACGCCACCGCTTCTATCAATAGCCTGTTGCATGTTATTATCTGTTAAGACACAAAATACTACGGGAATATCACCTTGAATATTTAAGTCTTTAATGCCTTGAGAAACACCTTGACAAACAAAGTCAAAATGTTTTGTTTCTCCTTGAATAACACTTCCAATTGCTATTACGGCATCTAGCATGTTATAGCTTTGGGTCATTTTCTTACAACCATAAATCAATTCAAAGCTTCCTGGCACGTCCCACCTAACAATGTTCTCTTTGATACCTCCACAATCTAAAATTGCATCAAAAGCGCCTTGAAACATCCCATTAGTAATCTCTGGGTTCCATTGTGAAACAACAATCCCAAACCGAAAATTTTTCGCGTTTGGGATTGTTGTAGTATCGTATGCCGATAAGTTTGTATTTTTTGTTGCCATAGGTATGATTCACCAAAGTGAAATACATTATTTCATTGCTTGAGCTTGGCTTAGGTAGGCTGCAGCTTTAGAAGCTTCTGTTGTGTTTGAGTAGCTACCTGTTATTGTTGCAAAGTGGGTAGCTGCTTTCGAGGCATCACCTAGTTTCATTGCAGTAATACCAGCTTTTAATAAAAAACGTGGAGCTGTAAACTCATTATCCTGCATTTTTGCAGCAGTTTCATAATACTCTAAGGCTTTATTCATTTGGTCTAATTGAACAAAAGCATCACCAATAGCTCCTTTTGCTAAAGGGCCTAAAACAGCATCATCACTCTCAAAAGCATCTAGATAACTAATTGCGTTTTTGTAATCATTCATGTTTAAATAAGCAACACCCGCATAGTAATTTGAAACATTAGAAGCTTTTGTGCCCCCATAGTTCTCTATGATATCCAAGAAACCATACTTACTATTTCCACCACTTAATGAAAGATTGTATAAAGAATCTTTTTCAACAGAAGATGTTAACGCTTGATCAAAGTATTCTTGGGCTTGGTACATTTCACTCATTGCCTCTTTTTCTTTAGGCTCTTGAATGACGTTTACAAAACCTAGATATGCTAATACCGAAAGTGCGATAGCACCAACAGCGATTAAGATAACTTTTTGGTTTTTCTCAACCCATTCTTCGGTTTTGTTAGCAGTATCATCTAAAGTATTAAATACCTCAGCTGTTGTGCTTTCCCCTTCTAAAAGCTCAGAATCGTTAACTTCTTCTGACTTTGATTTTATTTTTCCGCCTCGTTTCTTGTACGTTGCCATAGATTGATTTTTTATGTACCGCAAAAATAAAATTTTTATCAGAATATAAAAGGTAAAAGATTTGTTATTTTTCAATAATTTGCAAGAGCAAAAACAAGTCTATAATACGCACCTATTTTTACCACAAATAGTCTGCAAACCACTAATTACAATGCAACTAGAGCAACTTTCTTTACTGAACTATAAAAACTTCGAATCGCAGTCTTTTGCCTTCGACGCCAAGATTAATTGCTTTGTTGGCTATAACGGGGTTGGAAAAACGAACGTATTAGACGCTATTTATCACTTATCCTTCGGAAAGAGTTATTTTAATCCTGTAACGGGGCAAAATATGCGTCATGGCACAGATTTTTTCATGATCGAAGGTACTTATCAAAAAAATGATCGGCCCGAAAAAATCAATGTGAGTGCTAAGCGAGGGAATAAAAAAATATTAAAACGCAACGGGAAAGTCTACGAGAAGTTTAGTGAACATATTGGTTTCTTACCACTAGTTATGATCTCTCCTGCAGATCGTGATTTAATTGTCGAGGGAAGCGATACGCGTAGAAAATTTATAGATGGTGTTATTTCACAAGCAGATACAAGCTACTTACAACATCTCATTAACTATAACAAAGTGCTGCTACAACGCAACTCTTTATTAAAATATTTTGCAGCAAACCAAACACACAATCAAGACACCCTTGATATTTATGACGAGCAACTTACGCAATACGGGACTATTATTTTTGAAAAAAGAGCTGCCTTCTTAAAAGAGTTTCTACCTATTTTCTTAGCACGTCACAAAATTATCAGCAATGGAGCAGAGGATGTTTCTCTTGTCTACAAAAGCCAACTGGAAGATGCTACACTTTTAAGTTTGTTAAAAAACAATGTCACTAAAGACAAAATGATGCAATACACCGGCTTTGGAATCCATAAAGACGATTTGGTCTTTGAAATTGACGGACACCCTATTAAAAAGTTTGGTTCTCAAGGACAACAAAAATCATTCTTGATTGCACTTAAACTCGCGCAATTTGACTTTATAAAGCAGTTAAATGGTATTACCCCTATCCTACTTTTAGATGATATTTTTGACAAGCTTGATGAGCAGCGTGTAGCACAACTTATTAGTCTGGTTCATGATGATGCTTTTGGACAAATATTTATAAGCGATACCCACGCCGAGAGAACCGAGGCGGTGGTCAAAGAAATTCATAAGAGTTATACGTTATTTAAATTATAAAATATGAAACAGTATTTAATTTTTAGTTTTTTAGTGCTACTTACTTTTACTTTAACCAGTTGTCAACAAAACACTGCAGAACTAAAACAAAACCTTGCTGGCTATTGGGAAATTGAAAAAGTAACTACCTTGGAGGGAGAAACAAAAGAATTCAAGATTAGCATTATCGTAGATTATATTACCATTGAAGGCAATACCGGAAAACGTACCAAAGTGAGTCCTCAACTTGATGGAAGCTATAAAAACAACGGCGTTGTAGAATCATTTACCATAGACGGCAGCTCTGGCGAACTTGTTTTACGCTACCAAACACCCTTGAGCGCTTGGAACGAAAAAGTAAAAAAAGCCACGAAAGAGAAACTAATTGTAGTTAATAATCAAGGCAAAGAGTATGTCTACAAACGCTTTGAAAAACTTAATATATACTAATAGTAAAAAATTATGACAAAAAGAAACACAGAAGAGTCTACTATTGGTGATGTATTAAAAGCATTTATCGGCAAAGGAAAGCTCGCCAAAGGCCTAGATAAAGTAGATGCTAAAAATGCTTGGCTGAATGTCATGGGGCCAGGGGTTGCTAACTACACTACCGAGGTAATACTAGAGAGAGATATTCTCTATGTGCAATTAAGCTCTTCTGTACTGAGAGAAGAACTAAGTTACGGTAGAGAAAAAATAATACGCCTACTCAATGAAGAATTAGGTAAAAATTTAATTGACAAAGTGGTGCTTAGATAATTCCTTAGGGAATCTTTCAAAATAAAAAAGCCGTTTATCTTTAAGATAAACGGCTTTTTTATAGGGTATGTTTTAATACTAAAACATGTCTCTACCTGAGAAATGAAACGCTCCTTCAATAGCAGCATTTTCATCACTGTCACTTCCATGAACAGCATTCTCTCCCATAGAGGCAGCATACAACTTACGTATTGTACCTTCAGCAGCATCTGCTGGATTGGTGGCTCCAATTAATGTTCTAAAGTCTGCAACTGCATTATCCTTCTCCAAGATAGCTGCTACAACAGGACCACGTGTCATGTACTCAACCAACTCTCCATAAAATGGACGCTCACTGTGTACTGCGTAAAACTCCTGCGCATCTTGCGTAGTCATGTGTGATAGTTTCATAGCAACGATTCTAAAACCTGCTGCATTTATTTTATCTAAAATAGCACCAATGTGTCCTTTCTCAACACTATCAGGCTTTAACATTGTAAAGGTTCTGTCTGTTCTCATAATCTTTTTAAATTTTGTGCAAAAATAAACTTTTATGTCACATTTTTAAGCAGAAAAGGCAAAAACTAATAGTAACAACAAGTATTTAAAATTTAATGAGGTTCGTACTTCTGTAATTAGCATGAAAAAATATTAAAAAAAAGCGCTTTAGTAGCGCCAAAAAGACACTAGGGGTAGTTTATTTATCTCAAAGCAAAACTTTACAAGAAAGACCCTCAAGGTGGCCTAAAAACAAAAACAAACTCAAAGACTACCAAAAACGAGTGAACCCTTTAAATTTTCTGAAGTAGATATTGTTATTAATTGTATCTTCGTGGCTTATGAATATAGCGCTTACCTCACAAATAAAAGACCTTCTTTCTAGCCCAAAAAAATGTGTGATTATAGGTCACAAAAACCCCGATGGTGATGCCGTAGGGTCTACCCTTGGCCTTGATTTATTTTTAAAATCAATAGGGCAAAACAGTCAAGTTGTTCTTCCTAATGATTTTCCAGAGTTTTTAAAATGGCTGCCATATACAGACACCGTTTTAAATTTCGAGAAGCAAAACCAACAAGCGGTAAAAGCCATTGAGCAAGCCGATGTTATTTTTACCTTAGATTTTAATTCTTTGAGCCGCGTAGGAGATGTTCAATCTTCTTTAGAGAAAAGCAAGGCACAATTTGTTATGATAGACCACCATCAACAACCAGATGATTATGCGTTTATCACCTATTCAGACACTAAGATGGGGTCTACCTGTGAGATGATTTTTCATTTTATTGTTGCTTTGGATGGAGCTCAACACATTACGCCACAGATGGCCACACTACTGTATACTGGTATTATGACAGACACAGGATCTTTTAGGTTTGCCTCTACCACAGCAGTAACACATCGTGTAATTGCCTCTTTGATGGAACATGGAGCTGAAAATGCTCAAATTCATCAAAATATATATGATACCAACTCTACTTCAAGAATAAAGTTACTAGGTATTGCCCTTGATAATCTAGTGGTTATAGAACAATACAACACCGCTTACATAACCATCTCACAAAAAGAACTTGACGACAATAGTTTTAAAAAGGGAGATACAGAGGGTTTTGTTAACTATGCACTATCGGTTTTAGGTATTGTTTTTGCCATTATCTTTATTGAAAACAAGCAGGAAAATATTGTAAAAATATCGCTGCGCAGTAAAGGTGATTTTTCTGTTAACGAATTTTCTAGAACACATTACAACGGCGGAGGGCATACCAATGCTGCAGGTGGAAGAAGCCTACTCTCCCTTAAAGAAACTGTAACGCAATTTATTAGTATATTGCCCGACTATAAAGATGTATTATAATATGAGCCGTATCCTTAGTATAAGTTGCTTAATTATTGCCTGTATGTACAGCTGTAAAAGCCCCAAAGCAAGAGCTCCTGAAAAAACGACATCTGGTAGTTTTATTGAAGCCTCTGTGGAGCGTAATAAACTAATTTACAAACAGGAGAAGGCCCTTATTCAAGAACTTATTAAAAAAGATAGTTTGCGTGATTATATTTCTTCAGAAAGTGGGTTTTGGTATACCATTTCGCAAAAAGACAGCAGCGCTTCTCAACAAAAACCAACACTTGGAGATCTTATTGCTTTCACCTATAACGTGAAAGACTTAAAAGGAAACTTGATTGTTTCAGCAAAAGAAAACGGAATTCAAAACTATAAAGTAGACCAATCAAACCAAGATTTAATTTCAGGAATTAGAGATGGTATCAAACTATTAAGTGTTGGAGAACAAGCAACTTTTATATTCCCGTCATACAAGGCCTATGGATACTATGGCATTGAAAAAATACTTGGCACTAACGTACCCATTACAAGTGACATTACATTAATATCAATAAATCAAAATTAATAAATTAGTTCAATTATTATGAAAAGAGTCTCACTATTATTATTACTGGCATTGACCGTTGGGTCATGCCAAAACGAATACCCAGATCTTAAAAACGGGGTATATGCAGAAATCATTACAAATAAAGGAACCTTTGTTGCTAAATTATACAACGAAGCTACCCCTTTAACAGTGGCTAACTTTGTATCGCTTGCCCAGGGAACAAACCAGATGGTGGATGATAAGTATAAAGGGAAAAAGTTTTATGACAGTATTATTTTTCACCGTGTCATTAAAGATTTTATGATTCAAGGAGGTGACCCAACTGGAACAGGATCAGGAAATCCAGGATATAAATTCCCTGATGAAATTGTACCAGCCCTTGTACATGACAAAAAAGGAATCTTATCTATGGCAAATAGTGGTCCTGGCACAAACGGCAGTCAGTTCTTTGTAACTTTAAAAGAAACTCCTTGGTTAAACGGGAAACACACTGTTTTTGGGGAAGTAGTAATTGGTGAAGAAGTGGTAGATGCAATTGGAGCTGTTTCTGTTCAAAGCCCTGCAAACAAGCCTCTAGAAGACATCATCATTAAAACCGTGAATATCATTAATGTAGGAGGACAAAAAATAACTTCTTTTACAGATGCAATGACTAAAGTAGAAGAAGAAAATAAAGCGAAAGAAGCTGCGCTGTCTAAATTTGCGGAAGGAATGAAAAATAAATTTGACACTTTAAAACAAGACGCTCAAACACTTTCTTCTGGATTACAAATACACGTAGATTCTAAAGCAGACGCAGAGCGCCCAGTAGAAGGTGTTAAAGTATTGGTTAATTACGCAGGATATCTTGCAACAACCGGAATGTTATTTGACACCAATAGAGTTTTAGTAGCAAGAGATTACAGTGCAATAAACCCACAACGTGAAGCACAAAATGGATATGCTCCTACTTCTATGTCTTACAGTAAAGATGCGCAATTAAACCCAGGATTTCTGGAGGCATTATTAACTATGTCTATTGGTGATAAAATCACTGCCTTCATCCCTGCACATCTTGGTTATGGTGAGCGTGGTGCTGGAAATGTAATTCCACCAAACTCAGACTTAGTATTTGAAATAGAAATTACAGAATTACAAAAATAAATAAGTTTCTATTTATTTTAAATAGCAATAACAAAAATCCCGATGGAATCAACCATCGGGATTTTTTATGTTTTTAGCTATCGCTTTTCTTCTTTAACAAGCAAGTATATTGGCCATAACTAGATGCATATTGTTTCTAGAGAAACACCCCTATTTTATAGGTATATTCTTTAAAATCTCTAAGACAAATTTCCAATATTTTTGAGCGCTAGAAATACTCGCGCGCTCATCAGGAGAATGTGCTCCTTTAATGGTTGGCCCAAAGCTTATCATATCCATACCTGGATAGTTTTGACCTAAAATACCACACTCTAAGCCTGCGTGACAGGCCGCAACGTTTGGTTTCTCTCCATTGATGGATGTATACAGCTCTTCCAGTACCTTTAAAATAGGGCTGTCCATATTTGGTGCCCATCCAGGATAGTGACCACTCAAGGCTACTGTATATCCTGCCATATCAAAAACAGCAGTTAATGTTGCCGCCATATCATCTTTGGAAGAATCTACAGAAGACCGCGTAAGGCATTTAATATTTAAAGATCCGTTTTGTAGAGAAATTTTTGCAATGTTATTTGAAGTTTCTACCAAACCTTCAATAGCTGGGCTCATTCTAAAAACACCATTATGAGCGGCGTATACTGCATTTATAAAAGCAATTTGATCTTTAGAAGCCATTACGGTAGCAGGACTAGCTACTTTTTGTGTTTCAATGGTTAAACCTGGCTCTAACAACCTGTATTCTTCAACTAGCGCAAATTGTGTTTTCTCCATCTGTAGTACAAACTCAGAAATATCTTCTGTCTTTACCACTACAGTAACCACACTCTCTCTAGGAATTGCATTACGTAAACTTCCACCAGCAAGTGACGCTATATGAGCAATCTCTTTATTTGCAGCCAACAAACGATTCATCATTTTGTTAGCATTACCCAGACCTTTAATAATATCCATTCCACTATGCCCTCCTTGTAAGCCTTTTAAGGTAATGGTATATGCCTGTCCATCTGGAGCAGAAACAGCATCATAGCTTCCTGTTGCAGTCACGTCTACACCACCGGCACACCCTACTCCTATTTCATCGTCTTCTTCTGTATCTAGATTTAATAAAATCTCTCCTTGAAGCAAACCACCTTTAAGACCAATAGCGCCTGTCATTCCAGTTTCTTCATCAATAGTAAACAGTGCTTCAATAGCTGGGTGAGCAATTGTATCACTATCTAAAATAGCCATAATAGTAGCCACTCCAAGGCCGTTATCTGCACCTAGTGTTGTTCCATTAGCACGAACCCAATCCCCATCTACATACATCTGTATGCCTTGGGTATCAAAATCAAAAACAGTGTCCCCGTTTTTTTGATGTACCATATCTAAATGAGATTGCATTACAATGGCTTTTCTATCCTCCATGCCCTGGCTAGCAGGCTTTTTTATAATCACATTTCCTACCTCATCCTCTAGCGTTTCAAAACCTAAAGAGGCTCCAAAGTCTTTCATAAATTGTATGACGCGCGCTTCTTTTTTTGAAGGACGTGGCACAGCGTTTAAATCTGCAAATTTATTCCAAAGAGGTTTTGGAGATAGGTTTCTTATAGCTTCACTCATTTTATTGTCATTAAATCATTAAATATTCTGTGACAAAGGTAACCAATTTCGATTTTTTTAAACATTGTTACTCTGTTTAAGATTCAAGAAAAACGAGTGTCATAAAACGTATCGATATGCAGACATTACAGAAATAATAAATACCTGGCACTATTGATTTTATTTAAAGATGGTTTTAGTATTTTGCTAGCATGTTTAAAAAGAAATCTACACTAATTGTTGCTTTACTACTGCCCTTGCAAATTGTATTGATACAGCTTTTAAAACACAGTCCATCGTTTGTAGAAAAATGGTATAGTTTGGGGCTATATCCATGGATAGGAAAAATATCTAGAAATCTTTGGGGCTGGGTTCCTTTTTCAGTAGGTGATGTTTTTTATACCCTAATTACCGTAGTAGTTATACGCTGGATTTATAAAAACTTTAAAAGCTTTAGACATGAATCCGTTCGTTTGGTATTTGAAGCAACAGCACATCTATCAGTGGTATATTTTATGTTTCATTTACTCTGGGGTTTTAATTACTACAGAGAACCATTACACAAATCTTTAAACCTAGGAAATGATTATACCACACAAGAACTTATAGATATCACTAACAGGATTGTAAAAAAATCTAATGAGCTTCATAATTCATTAGGCTTTGCAGATAGCGTAAAAATTGATCTACCCTATTCACAAAAAGAAATGTTTGTCTTAACAGAAAATAGCTTTACAAACCTTCAAAAAACCTTTCCGAGTCTTTCTCTTGAGCCTAGAAGTATCAAAAAAAGTCTGTGGAGCCTGGGGCTTACCTATATGGGATATAGTGGGTATTTAAATCCCTTTTCTGGAGAAGCGCAGGTTAATGGCTTGATAAAATCTTATAAATATCCTGTGGTAGCATGCCATGAACAAGCACACCAACTAGGCTATGCAAAGGAGAATGAGGCCAACTTTATTGCTACCCTTGCGGCGATACATAATGATAATGATTATATTAAATACACCGGCTATATTTTTGCGTTGCGATATTGCGTAAACGAACTCTCATACAGAGATGAAGATAAATATATAGAAACACTTAAGGATATACATCCTGGTATTTTGGCAAGTTATAAAGAGATGCGTGATTTCTGGAATCGCTACGACAACCCACTAGAAGAACTTTCTAAATCTTGGTATAATTTATTTTTAAAAGCGAACAATCAACCTAAGGGCATTAAAACATATAGCTATATGGTAGCGCTTATGGTACATTATTTTGATAATAAGACACTATAGAAATATAAAAGAAGAAAATTAAAATTGAATTAAGGTATTTTTAACAACTAGGCACACCATAGTAATATTGATAATTTAGTATATTAACAACAAAAAAAAGAAACTCTACAAAATCATGAAAAAAAGCATCCTTATAGTGCTCACTTTATGTTTATCGCATGTTGGAATCTCGCAAGAATACTTTCCAAAAAACGATGGCGTAAAAGAAACTAACGCACTTTACACCGCCTTTACAAATGCTACATTATTTGTATCTCCCACACAAAAAATAAACAATGCAACACTGCTTATAAAGGAAGGCAAAGTGGTTGCCACTGGTAAGAATATATCTATTCCAAGCAATACTGTTTTGATAGATCTTGATGGAAAATTTATTTACCCATCTTTCATTGATCTTTATACAAATTTTGGAGTTAAAAAGCCAGAGCGTGCTTCTGGAGGTGGCCGCTCTCCCCAATATAGTGCAAGTAGAGAGGGTTTTTATTGGAATGATCACATTATGCCAGAAAAAGATGCTATTGATCATTTTAATTATGATACAAAAAAAGCCAAGGCAATGCGTCAAGAAGGTTTTGGTGTTGTAAACACTCACAGCATGGATGGTATTGCCCGCGGCACAGGAGTTTTAGTAGCCCTTAACGATCAAGGCAATGAAGCAATGCGTATTATTGATGACGCGTCATCGCAACACTTCTCTTTTTCTAAAAGTGTTACTAGCAGACAGTCATACCCTGGCTCTCTTATGGGTGCTATGGCTCTACTACGCCAAGTATATCAAGATGCAGATTGGTATAATAAAGGAAATATAGCGACCAAGGATAGATCGTTGGAAGCCTTGCTTAGAAATAAAAACAAAGTTTCCTTTTTTGAGGCTGGAAATAAAACCAACAACCTACGAGCAGACAAAATTGGAGATCAGTTTGGCATCAACTACCTAATTGTAGGTGGTGGGGATGAGTATGAAATGATACAGCAAACTAAAGCCAGTAATGCACGTTATATTATACCCTTAAATTTTCCAGATGCCTATGATGTAAGCAATCCGTACATGGCCAATTATATTTCCCTGGGAGATATGCGCGCCTGGAACCAAGCACCAACAAATCCAAAAATACTTCAAGACAACGGTGTACCTTTTGCATTGACAACCTTTAAGTCTAAAAAACCCAAAGACTTTAGCAAAGACCTTCTCGTTGCTATTGCCTATGGTTTGGATAAAACCAAAGCACTAGAGGCTTTAACAACCCAACCCGCTAGTATGCTTCAAATAAGCGATAAGGTAGGTACTCTAGAAAAAGGAAAATATGCCAACTTCTTAATTACCTCGGGCGCTTTATTTGAAGAAGAAACAACACTTTATGAAAACTGGGTTCAAGGAACAAGAAATGTAATTAACACCATGGACCAAATAGACATTAGAGGTTCTTACAACTTGGCACTAGCAGGTAAAAGCTATGCTTTAGAAATCTCTGGAGAGCCAGACAAGCCTAATGCTAGTGTTAGTCTTGGTGAAGCACAATATTCTACCAAGTTAACTTATAAAGACAATTGGATAACCCTTTCTTTTACAGACAAACAAACCCTTGAGGTATATCGCACTACTGCTATCATTCCAAAAAACAGTATGAGTTTTTCGGGAAAAGCAGTATTGCCAGATGGTAAACAAACATCTTTTAATGCAAATAGAAACATGGGTGTTGCCAAAGAAGTTTCACAAGAAGGTAAAGACATAAAGGACATAAAACCAAAAGAGCTTCGTGAAATTGTACCCATTACCTATCCAAATGTGGGCTTCGGAAATCTTACACAACCCCAACAAGAAACACTCTTGTTTAAAAATGCAACCGTATGGACAGGCGAGGCAGATGGGATCTTAAAACAAACCGATGTCCTTGTAAAGGATGGAAAGATTACAAAGATTGGACAAAACCTTAGCTTCAAAGGCGCTACCACAATTGACGCAACAGGAAAGCACCTTACGGCAGGTGTTATCGATGAACACAGCCATATTGCTGCTTTATCTATTAATGAAGGTGGACAAAACTCTTCTGCAGAAGTAACCATTGAAGACGTAGTAGATCCAGAAGACATAAATATTTATCGCAATCTAGCCGGTGGGGTAACCTCCATCCAGATACTACATGGTTCTGCAAATCCAATTGGAGGACGGTCTGCTATTTTAAAATTAAAGTGGGGAGAAGATGCAGAGGGACTACTTTATGACAACAGCCCTAAATTTATCAAGTTTGCTTTGGGTGAAAATGTAAAGCAATCTAACTGGGAGAGTTATAGTAGATTCCCGCAAACACGTATGGGTGTAGAACAATTGTATGTAAACTACTTTAACCGTGCCAAGGCTTATGACGCAATAAAGAAAAGTGGCAAGCCCTTTCGTAAGGATGATGAAATGGAAACATTATCTGAAATTTTAAACGGAGAGCGTTTTATTAGTTGCCATAGTTATGTGCAAAGCGAAATTAACATGCTTATGAAAGTTGCCGAGAAATTCAACTTTCGCATCAACACATTCACCCACATATTGGAAGGATATAAAGTAGCCGATAAAATGGTAGCTCACGGTGTGGGCGCTTCTACATTTAGTGACTGGTGGGCATATAAGTATGAAGTAAATGATGCCATACCCTACAATGCTGCAATTATGGCTAGTCAAGGAGTTACGGTAGCCATTAATAGTGATGATGGTGAAATGTCTAGGCGGTTAAACCAAGAGGCTGCAAAAACAATAAAGTATGGAGCTATGAGCGAAGAAGAAGCCTGGAAAACAGTAACAATTAACCCCGCAAAACTATTGCACATTGATCACCGCGTTGGAAGTATTAAATTAGGAAAAGATGCAGATTTGGTTTTGTGGAGTGGCCACCCAATGTCTGTGTATACAAAAGCAGAAAAAACCCTTATAGAAGGAAGAACCTACTTTGACATTGCACAAGACAAGAAAAAAAGAGACGCTATAAAAGCAGAACGAAATGTTTTGATGACCATGATGCTCAATGAAAAAGAAAGCGGAGGTAAAACAAGACCACCCGTTAAAAAAGGAAATAAAAACTTTCACTGTGATACTCAATTTTAATAACCATAGCACGTATATATTATGAACACTCTAAGACACTTATTAATTGTATTAACGGCTATGATTGGAT
Source organism: uncultured Flavobacteriaceae bacterium (assembly GCA_913048115.1). Taxonomy (GTDB): domain Bacteria; phylum Bacteroidota; class Bacteroidia; order Flavobacteriales; family Flavobacteriaceae; genus Patiriisocius. Next base: position 60,071 of record CAJWVI010000004.1, read on the forward strand.
TTTCTGTAGCCGCACAACAGACCCCTGCTCCCGCTCAAAAAGGAGCAATCACTATTTCTGGAGCCACGGCTCATATTGGCAACGGAAATACCATTGAAAATGCAACCATTGTTTTTGAAAATGGCATTATAACCGCGATTGGGACCTCAGTAATTACACCAAAAGGAACCATTATTAACGCTGCTGGAAAGCATCTATATCCTGGATTTATAGCACCTGCAAAATCATTAGGCCTTATCGAGGTAAATGCTGTAAGAGCCAGTAACGACCAAGACGAAATTGGAGATATGATACCGCACATTAGAAGTATTATAGCTTATAATGCAGAGAGTAAAGTAGTAGAGTCTATGCGTCCTAATGGCATACTAATTGGGCAGATTACACCCCAAGGAGGCACCATATCTGGAACTTCTTCTATTGTACAGTTTGATGCTTGGAACTGGGAAGATGCTGCTATTAAGACAGATGATGGTATTCACCTTCACTGGCCTAGTACTTTTAGAAGAGGTAGATGGTGGGCAGCAGAGCCAAGAGGGTACCAACCCAATAAAAAATATACCGAAGACGTACAACAAATAACGAGCTACCTTAAAGAGTCGAAGGCCTTTGGTACAGGAAATGAACAACCAGCCAATGAGTCCATGAAAGCAATGCAAGGACTCTTTGATGGAATGAAAAAGCTATACCTATACGCAGACGGTGAAAAAGAAATCATAGATGCAATTACCCTTAGCATGGAAGCGGGAATCAAAGAGATTGTACTAATTGGAGGCTATCAGGCATATAAAATTATTCCTTTTCTAAAGCAACATAATATTCCTGTATTAGTTCAAGAAACTCATGCACTCCCAAAAAGTGAAGATGACGACTACGACCTGGCTTACAAACTCCCTAAATTATTGGTAGATGGCGGCTTAATGGTAGCCATACAAAATAGCAGTATGTCAAACTTCCAGACTAGAAACCTACCATTTTATGCAGGACAACTTGTGGGTCAAGGCATGGACAAAGAAATAGCATTACAGCTTATTTCTGGTAACACTGCTAAGATTTTAGGCTTAGACCAGTATGGAACTCTTGAGACTGGAAAAAGCGCAACCTTGTTTATAAGTGAAGGAGATGCTCTAGATATGATGGGAAACACACTAACCAGAGCTTTTATTGATGGTCGTGATATTTCATTGCAGACCCATCAAACAAAATTATGGAAACGCTATATGGATAAATACAACCAAAAGTAAATCTTTAAAAAAAGTAATTTATAGCATGTATAAAAAAATAGACAGCTCTCAAAACAGCTTAATTAAACAGTGTGCTGTGCTTCTTGAAAAGTCGAGAGAGCGCCGTAAGCAAGGTTTATTTTTAATAGAGGGACAGCGAGAAACACAACTAGCTATTAAAGGAGGCTACAACATAAAAACACTCTTTTTTTGTAAAGCTATTTTCGCAGCAGACATCACAGAGTATGCAACTTTGGGTACAGAAGTTGTTGAAATATCTTTAGAGGTTTACCAAAAATTAGCATATAGAACAACCACAGAGGGTATCTTGGCTGTTGCTAAAACAAAAGAACTTGCTATTCGTGAATTGCGTTTTCAAAAAGAAAACCCTTTAATACTCATTGCAGAAGCTCCAGAGAAACCTGGAAATATTGGCGCCTTGTTACGCACTGCAGATGCAGCAAATGTTGATGCATTTATTATTGCCAATCCAAAGACTGATGTGTATAACCCAAATATCATTAGAAGTAGCGTAGGTTGTTTATTTACCAACAACCTCTATACGGGAACTACCCAAGAGATAATTACATTTCTACAACAACACAACATTCAATTGTACAGTGCTATTTTGCAAGAATCTAAACCATACCATAGTCAAGATTTTACCAAACCTACAGCCATTGCCGTAGGAACAGAAGCTACAGGTCTGTCTGAGCCTTGGCGCACTGAAAGTGCTCAAAACATACATATCCCTATGCAGGGTGCTATTGATAGCATGAATGTATCTGTGGCTGCTGGAATTTTAATTTTTGAAGCCAAAAGACAACGAGGTTTTTAAATACCTTAAACCTTGAGAGTGATTTTATAGTGCAAACTCATATTTGCAGATATTGTTTTATCCTTGCCTATTTATTTATTGAAACTTTAAACTCTTATAATTTTTTTTAAAAATTGGAATTTGTATTTTTAATAAATGACAGAGATTGATATTGTAGAAGAAAACAAAGCCATTGCCAAGGAGTATAAGGAGCTTCTTAAAATAAGTTATCGAATTCTTTCTAAAGAAGATAAAAAACTTATTAGATCTGCCTTTGATGTAGCGGTAGATGCACACAAAGAGCAGCGCAGAAAAAGTGGTGAGGCATATATTTTTCATCCCATTGCAGTAGCCAAAATTGTGGCTAGTGAAATTGGCTTGGATGCTACGTCTATTGCTGCTGCCCTATTGCATGACGTTATTGAAGACACGAAATATACCTTCACAGATATTGAACAACTCTTTGGAGAAACAGTTGCACGTATTGTAGGGGGTTTAACTAAAATTTCGAAAATGCCATATGAAGGGGATGTGTCACTTCAAGCAGAAAATTTCAGGAAAATGCTATTGACCCTTAATGAAGATATTAGGGTGATTATTATAAAAATTGCAGATCGTTTACATAATATGCAAACGATGGATTCAATGCCAAGTTATAAGCAGGTAAAGATTGCCAGTGAGACCCTGTATATATATGCTCCAATGGCGCATCGCATTGGTTTATATAAAATTAAAACCGAACTAGAAGATCTAAGTTTAAAATACACAGAACAAGAAATATACGATGATCTTTTAAGTAAGATAAAAGAGAGTAAACAAGAACAAGACACCTATATTAAGTCATTTTCAAAAACAATTGAGGATGCGCTTACCATCGAGAACTTAGATTACGAGATAAAAGGTCGACCAAAATCTATCTATAGCATACGAAGAAAGATTGTTGCTCAAAATGTAACCTTCGATGAAGTCTATGATAAATTTGCAGTTCGTATTATATATAAAAGCGATGTTGCCAATGAAAAATTCTTGGCTTGGAAAATCTACAGCATAGTTACCGACCATTTTCGTCCTAACCCAGTACGTTTGAGAGACTGGATATCATCCCCAAAATCTACAGGGTACGAAGCGCTACACATAACCGTCATGGGGCCAAAAGGAAAGTGGGTTGAAGTGCAAATACGTAGTGAGCGCATGAATGAAATTGCAGAAAAAGGCTTTGCAGCTCATTACAAATACAAAAACAAAGACAATGATGAAGGAGGACTTGATGTTTGGCTCAATAAACTTCAAGAAACACTAGAGAATCAAGATATTAGCGCAGTAGACTTTGTAGAGGAATTTAAACTCAGCCTGTATGCCAAAGAGATTTTTGTGTTTACCCCAAAAGGTGATTTGTATTCTTTGCCAAAAGGAGCCTCTGCATTAGATTTTGCATTTCATATTCACACAGAGGTAGGTATGCACACAAGGGGCACCAAGGTGAATGGAAAACTAGTGCCCTTAAGTCACTCTTTACATAGTGGAGACCAAGTAGAAGTCATTACATCAAATAATGCAAAACCTTCTGCTAACTGGCTAGATTATGTCTTTACAAGTAGGGCACGTTCTAAAATCAAATCTTCTCTAAAGGAAGAACGCAAGGAAATAGCCAATTATGGTAAAGAAATACTGCGGCGTAAATTAAAATCACTTAAGATTAGTCTTGATGAGAGAACGATCAACCAACTGGTTACTTTTTGTAAACTAAAAACCAGTCTTGATTTATATTATCGTGTGGGTGCAGGCATTGTAGATAACAAACAGCTAAAAGACTTTGCGGCATCCAAAACAAATGCTTTGGTGAGTTTTATTAAAAATAAAATTAGAAAACCCACCAACCCAGATGAGATTAATAAAGAAGAAATAACCGAAAAATTTGACCAACTTGTTTTTGGAAAAGAGGAACAAAAATTAGACTATAAAATAGCAGTTTGTTGTAATCCAATTCCAGGCGATGAAGTATTTGGGTTTCTAACAGTGACTGAGGGCATCAAAGTACACAAGAAAAATTGCCCAAATGCTGTACAATTACAGGGAAATTATAATTACCGAGTACAAAAGGCAAAATGGATAGATTCTTCACAGAGAGACTTCAAGGCGCAGCTACTTATAACGGGTATTGATGCACTTGGCCTAGTTAACAATGTAACAAAAGAAGTGTCAAACAATCTAAATATCGATATGAAAAGTGTTCATTTTGATACTAATGACGGAGTCTTTTCAGGTAATATTGTGGTCGTGGTTAAAAATAAAAACATTCTTGATAACCTGGTTCAAAACATTAAAAAAATAAACGGAATTGATAAAGTAACTCGCATGTAATTTTGCTATTTTTGATGTTTAATTCCAAAATCAATTTTGGGTTTAAATTTTAATGACTTATTGCATTTTATGAGAGACATAAACCAACTCCCAAAATGTAACTAACATAGCAGCGATTCATTGCCATACGTATGAGTTCAAAAACCGAAGCAACCAACCAAGATATTGTAAAAAATGTATTTACTGCATTTTTAGAAAAAAACGGGCAGCGAAAAACGCCTGAACGCTACGCTATACTTCAAGAAATATATGACCAAGAAGAACATTTTGACATAGAATCTCTCTATATCATCATGAAAAATAAAAATTATCGCGTAAGTCGTGCTACATTGTATAACACGATTGAATTATTACTTGGTTGCCTGTTGGTTAGAAAACATCAATTTGGGCAAAACCAAGCCCACTACGAAAAATCATATTTTGACAAACAACATGACCACGTTATTTTAGATAATGGTGAGGTCATAGAGTTTTGCGATCCAAGAATACAGAATATTAAAAAAACCATAGAAGAGGTTTTTGATGTCTCAATTTCTAAACACTCGCTCTACTTTTACGGAACAAAAAACACAACCAACCCAAAAAAATAGGGAAATACACTACAATTATGGCAGTAGACTTACTACTTGGATTACAATGGGGAGACGAAGGAAAAGGAAAAATCGTCGATGTACTAACAGCAGACTATGATATCATTGCCCGCTTTCAAGGAGGACCTAATGCTGGTCATACCCTAGAATTTGATGGCATAAAGCATGTTTTAAGAACTATTCCTTCTGGGATTTTTCACAAAACTGCTATGAATGTTATTGGAAATGGTGTTGTAATAGATCCCGTAGTATTTGTTAAAGAACTAGAAGGATTAGACCAATTTGATATAGACTACAAGGCTAAGTTAATTATTTCAAGAAAGGCACACTTAATTCTACCAACACACAGGCTATTGGATGCTGCTAGTGAAGCCAGTAAAGGAAAAGCAAAAATTGGATCTACACTTAAAGGTATTGGACCAACATACATGGACAAGACTGGTAGAAACGGTATTCGTGTTGGTGACTTAGAAATGCAAGACTGGAAAACAAAGTACCGTCTTTTGGCAAACAAGCATGAGGGTATGATTGCATTTTATGATGTAGACATTCAATATGATCTAGACGAAATGGAAGCAGAATTTTATGAAGCTGTAGACCGCTTAAAAGAATTAACTTTTATTGATAGTGAACAATATTTTCATGAAGCAATGAAGGCTGGAAAAACGATATTGGCAGAAGGTGCTCAAGGGTCATTACTTGATATTGACTTTGGAACCTATCCATTTGTCACCTCTTCTAACACTACAGCAGCAGGTGCTTGTACGGGCTTAGGGATTGCGCCAAATAAAGTAAAAGATGTGTATGGAATCTTTAAAGCTTATACTACTCGTGTTGGCTCTGGCCCATTCCCTACTGAACTTTTTGACAAAGTAGGTATAGAAATGGCAAAGGTAGGACGTGAATTTGGAGCTGTAACAGGAAGACCCAGACGTTGTGGATGGTTAGATTTAGTAGCCCTAAAATACACCTGTGAAATAAATGGTGTAACACAATTAAACATGATGAAAGGTGATGTACTCTCTGGTTTCAGCACCCTAAAGGTTTGTACGGCATACAAGTATAAAGGAGAAACCATTACACATTTACCGTATAACATCGAGCCAGAAAATGTAACGCCTATTTATACAAGTTTTCCTTGTTGGAAAGAAGATTTAACAAAAATGAGAGACGTTTCTCAGTTCCCCAAAGAATTGAACCAATACATCGCGTTTTTGGAAAAAGAGTTAGAGATTCCAATAAATATTGTTTCTGTAGGCCCTGATAGAACTCAAACAATTCACCGCTAAGAGGAATCGTCTAGTACTATATTGTGATTTTAAAAGAGCCAAAATATCCATGTATTTTTTGGCTCAAAATTTGCTGGTACATCAAAACAGTATAAAACACATTGCAAAAAAAAATACAACATATACTTTTTTTACTATTGCTCCTTTATACGGGAGTCTTACTAGCACAGCCAAATCAAGAAAAAGAAAAAACGAAGGTTGATATTCAATCTGGCTATCTAGAACGTACTGCAAATTTACCAGATGCTTTTATATACACCAAAGACACAGAGGGTCAAGTGTATATTGTACATGAAGGTATTAAGATGTGGTGCAACCAAGCTTACGTTTACCTAAAAGACAATTTTGTAAAAGCCTATGGTGAAGTAAAAATTAAGCAGGGAGATACTATTTCTATGAATAGTAATTATGCAGAGTATAATGGAAACACTCAATTTGCATTTGCTAGTGGGTCTGTTGTCTTTAAAGAACCTAAAACAACATTAAAAACAGACACATTATATTTTGACAGGGTAAAACAAGAAGCCTATTACAGAAGCGGCGGAACAGTAATAGATACCGCAAGTAAGCTTACCAGTAGAATTGGAAGGTATTTTGCTGAACGTAAAAATTACCAGTTTCGTAGTGATGTAAAGATTGTAAACCCTAAGTACACTATACATTCACAACAACTTAATTTCTATTCAGAAACAGGAGCTGCTTATCTATATGGGCCCTCTACTATTGTAAGTGATTCTAGTACGGTGTATTGTGAACGAGGTTTCTATGACACTCGGGGCGATACTGGATATTTTGTAAAAAACGCTAAGGTTGACTATGAAAGTAGAACCTTATACGGTGATAGTATTTTCTTTGATAGAAACAAGAGTTTTGCTTCTGCAACAAACAACATTAAGGTAATAGATACAATGAATCAAAGTGTCATTAGAGGGCATTACGCAGAGGTTTATAGACAAAAAGATTCTGTCTTTATTACCAAACGTGCCTTGGCAATTACCTTACAAGAGCGTGATTCTGTGTTTATACATGCTGATACTTTACAAATTACAGGAAAGCCAGAGAGTAGAATTCTTAAAGGATTTTATAGCGCTCGATTTTTTAAACAATCAAGTAATCCCGCAGAAGAACCTACTAGCGGGAAATGCGATTCTATTTTTGTGAATCAAAAAAAAGGAATTACAAAGTTACTACGCCGTCCAATATTATGGACTGGTGAAAACCAAATGACAGGTGATACCATACATTTAATTAACAATATAAAGACAGAAGAACTAGACACATTAAAAGTGTTTGACAATGCGTTTCTAGCACAAAGAGATTCTTTAGGTTACAACCAGGTAAAGGGCCAACGCCTTATTGGTTTATTTACTAATAATGAATTAGATACAGTCAATATCGATAAAAATGCACGTGTTATTTATTTTGCTCGTAATGATAAAAATGAACTCATAGGTATTAACAATACCGTATCTAGCTCCATACAAATGTATATGGAGCAACAAGAAATTCAAGGAATTCGTTTTATAAAAAAAGGGACTGGTAAAATCTATCCAGTTTCAAAATTACCTGTTGAAGCCAGAATTTTACCTGGTTTTCAATGGCGTGTAGAAGAACGCTTACGTAGCAAAGAAGATCTATTTAAAGGAAAACCAGCCCCTATTCTTCCAAAAATAAAAGGGATTCAACTTCCCGAAGATGAAGCCGAATTCTTTGAAGAAAAAACAGAAGAAGAACTCAATATTCCAAGCGCTTCAAAGCTTAATGCTGCTGTTTTTAAAAACAGACCTCAAGACAACCCTCCAGAAAAACAAAAGGGTCTAGAGGATGTAGATCAAAACGAGGATCAAGGCAATTAATTTATTTTGTTTTAAATATGAGTACATTACCCCGGCTGCTATTTATTTTTTAATCTAGTTAATATTCATTGAGAAAAGAATTCTACAAACACCAAACGCAAACAACATCGCACCCCTTAGCGATGGAGATATCACATGCAAAAGGAAGTTATATTTATGACACCAATGGAAAGGCGCATCTTGATTTTGTTGCAGGTGTTTCTGCCTGCAGTCTAGGGCATAGTCATCCAAGAGTTGTAAAAGCCATTCAAGAACAAACAGAGCGATACATGCATGTTATGGTGTATGGAGAATACATACAACAACCCGCTGTATCTCTTGCTAAACTATTGGCAGATCATCTACCTCCACCACTAGAGACTACTTATCTAGTAAACAGTGGCACAGAAGCCATTGAAGGAGCCTTAAAACTAGCAAGACGCGCAACTGGCAGAGCAGAAATTTTATATGCCAACCTTGCTTACCACGGAAGCACTATGGGCGCCTTAAGCGTTATGGGCTTTGAAGAAAGAAAAGAAGCATTCAAACCATTACTTCCAAAGTGCAGGGCTATTATATTTAATTGTGAAACCTGTTTAAAGCAGATTAGCACCAATACAGCTGCTGTTATATTAGAAACAATACAAGGTGGAGCCGGTTTTATAGTGCCAACAAATAATTATTTAGCAAAAGTTAAAGCAAGGTGTAAAGAGATGGGTGCTTTGCTAATTCTAGATGAAATACAGCCTGGTTTTGGTCGTACTGGAAAACTTTTTGGTTTTATGAACTATGGAGTAATTCCAGATATAGTAGTGATGGGTAAAGGCATGGGTGGTGGTCTGCCAATTGGTGCATTTACAGCATCCAAAACCTTGATGGACCTGTTGCAAGAAAAGCCTAAGCTTGGCCACATTACTACTTTTGGAGGCAACCCCGTTATAGCCGCTGCAGCGCTAGCAACACTTCAAGAAATCACAGAGACTTCTTTGATGCAAGATGCGCTTAGAAAAGAAGTATTATTTCGTTCATTACTTACCCATAATGCTATTAAAGAAATTCGTGGCACTGGGCTAATGTTAGCACTCATTTTTGAAACTTCTGCAATAGCCAACGATCTAGTTTTGCGTTGTAAAGACAAGAACCTTATTCTTTTTTGGTTGCTTTTTGAACCTAGAGCTGTAAGAATCACACCGCCCCTTACCATTTCAGAAGAAGAAATTATAGAAGGATGCGCAATCTTGACACAGGTACTTAACGAAGTTTAAAACCCCCAAACACCCTTTAAGGACTTGTCTTTAACGCCTTTACACCTGTAAATAGGCTGTTAACATCTCGTTAACAACAATCGCGGCACAACTATTGAGCTGTCATTATCATTATTATCTTTATGTAAAGAGAAACCTTAAAACAACGCGTATGCAATTGCCAACCCCAAACGAGCATAACAACGTATCGCTTAGCAAATTTGAGTCTATGCTCAAGACCAATAGTGTCCTTTTCTTTGATGCAGATCAATTTGAGGAAATTATACATTACTATCTTGAGAATGGTAAAATAGCCCTTGCTAAAAAAGCTACAAAACTTGGTTTACAGCAGCACCCTAGCTGCACTACTCTTAAATTATTTCAAGTTGAAATGTTTATTTTTGAAAATGAGTTAGATACTGCTGACGTTCTATTAGATGAGCTACACCAAATAGAACAATCTAATGAAGAAATATATATTCAAAAAGCGAATATTTTTTCAAGAAGAGATCTACACAAAGAAGCGATTGTGTTGCTTGAAAAAGCCTTAGAAATCACCTTAGACCAAGCAGATGTACTCTCATTAATAGGCATGGAATACTTATTTCTAGAAGATTATGAAAATGCAAAAAATAATTTCATAAAGTGTCTGGATGAGGACCAAGATGATATTCATACAGACTACTCTGCACTTTACAATGTAATTTATTGTTTTGAATTTTTAGAACAAAACGAAGAAGCTATTGACTATTTAAATATCTTTTTAAACAAGAATCCATATTCTGAGGTAGCTTGGCACCAAATAGGAAAACAGTACAGTATTTTAAAACAACATAAGAAAGCCTTGGCTTCTTTTGACTTTGCTATTATAAGTGATGATCGTTTTATTGGAGCATATCTTGAAAAAGGAAAAGTGCTTGAAAAAATGAAACGCTATGAAGATGCTATAGAAAGTTTTATTATCACACTTGGCCTTGATGACCCGACATCCTTTGCGTTATTACGTATCGGAAAATGTTATGAAAAGTTGCATAATGATGATATGGCCATACAATATTACACAAAGTGTGTAGAAGAGGATGGGCTTCTTGACAAAGGATGGATTGCTATTACAGATTTTTATTATAAAAAGAAAGATTACAAAAAAGCATTACACTTTATAGACAAAGCCATAAATATAGATTCTGAAAACGTTCTTTACTGGAAACGTTATGCGAAAATCAATAAGAAACTACAGTGGTTTGAAGAAGCAGAAGTAGGATATAGAAAGGCATTAGAATTTGGGAATTACGAAGAAAACACCTGGTTAACACGTTGTGATATTTTAATAAAACTTGGTGAATTTGAAGGTGCAATCAATAACCTACAACAGGCAACAGAGTTCTACCCAGATTCTGCAGAAATTGAATTTAGGCTGGCTGGATTACACTATGACACAAACAACAATAGCGCAGGAGACTTCCACCTTAAAAATGCACTTGATATTGAGCCAGAATTTCTATTAATTATAGAAGAGATCTTTCCACACCTTTTGGAAAATAGTGGTGTGAAAGAAATTATTAAGAATCACAAATAAGCTACCCTTTAATCTGTATTTTTGAGCGTAAAACAACACTAACATGTCCAAACGCACATTTAAACAATCACTACGCATCACTGCAAAAGGACTTGCTATGGGTGCTGCAGATGTAGTTCCTGGTGTAAGTGGAGGAACCATAGCATTTATTTCTGGAATCTACGAAGAACTCATCACTACCATTGATAGCTTGGATCTTGGTTTTTTAAAAACCTGGAAACTAGAAGGAAGAAAAAAAGCTTGGGAAGTCTATAATATTGGTTTTTTAAGTTCTCTTTTTATTGGTATTGCTATTAGTATTCTATCACTTGCAAAATTAATTACTTGGCTATTAGAGGCATACTCTATTCTAGTATGGGCTTTCTTCTTTGGGCTTGTTATTGCAAGTATTATATATGTCGGGAAACAAATCACCAACTATAATGCCAAGGCTGTTATTGCACTAGTTATAGCTGCAGCATTATCGTATGCCATAACCTTAGCACAACCAGTAGGTGACACAGAAAGTATTTGGTTTTTATTTTTAGCTGGCTTTATTGCCATCATCGCGATGATTTTACCTGGTATTTCTGGAGCGTTTATTTTACTGCTTATTGGAGCATATACAACAGTCATTGGAGCCATTAATCAATTTATAGAAGGAATAAGCACCTTTAATATGAGTACTCTTGGTAATGCGGCATTAAAAATTGGTGTGTTTTCTATAGGAGCTATCACAGGGCTGAAAGTGTTTTCTGGAGTATTAAACTGGATGTTTACCAATCATAAAAACACAACGCTAGCCGTATTAACTGGCTTTATGATTGGAGCTCTCAACAAAATTTGGCCTTGGAAAGAGGTACTACAATATCGTGTTAATAGGCACGGAGATAAAATACCATTCATTGAAAAAAGCATTCTTCCTAGTGGATATGACGGAGATCCAAAGATATTTATAGCCATACTATTAATGGTTATTGGTTTTTTGGTAATTTTCCTTCTAGAGTTTATTGCCAATAAAAAATCTCCAAAATAAAACTGTGAATTCAGAGAGAGCCATTTCAGATAAATTTTGGTTGTTCCTAAAAGGGCTTATCATGGGTGCTGCCAATAAGGTGCCTGGAGTCTCTGGAGGTTTGGTTGCATTTGTTGGAGGGTTTTATGAGGAGTTTATTTACTCGCTTCAAAAAATAAATAGAAAAGCATTTAAACTTTTAATTAGCGGTCGTTTTAAAACTTTTGGGCGCTATGTTAACGGTAGCTTCCTAGGGTTACTGGCAACAGGAATGGGGGTTAGCTATTTTAGTGTTTCAAAAATATTAGACTTCTTATTACTTGAATATGAGCTACATGTATGGAGTGCCTTTTTTGGTATGATAATAGGGTCTATCTATTATATCGTAAAAGATTTCGGTGAGTGGAGTAAGCGATATGTTGGGTATTTAGTCTTAGGAATTATCGCTGGAATTGCAATTAGCTTTCTAGAACCCGCGAGAGAAAACGACAATCTCATCTTTGTTTTTATTTGCGGTATTATTGGGGTGTCTGGCATGACCTTACCTGGGCTTTCTGGTTCCTTTATACTTATTTTATTAGGCAATTATGTACTGCTTTTGGTAGATTCTGTAAATGCTTTATTTGATACACTTTCTGAGATAATTACAGGAGATTTTTCGTTTACTAGAAACATAGAGCGTGTACAGTTATTAAAAGTATTAGTCGTTTTCTCGGCAGGGTCTATAACTGGTTTGGTGTCATTATCTCACCTTTTAGGGTATGTTTTAAAAAAATACAAAAAAGCAACCTATGCGGTAATTATAGGATTTATAACTGGATCTCTTGGAGTTGTATGGCCATGGAAAAACAAAGTACATAGCATTAACAGTCTTGGAGAAATAAAGCTTGATGCAAACGGCAGAGAGATTATTATGGGCTTTAACAGGTATTTCCCGTCAGAACTTTCTACCAACACACTGCTTGCTATTTTTTTTATTATTCTTGGCGCAATAACAGTACTTAGCTTAAACTGGTTTCATACCTATAAAAAGAAAAACAATGTCTAAATACGGCTTGATTGGAAAGAATATTCAATATTCCTTCTCTAAAATGTTTTTCACCAACAAGTTTGAGATAGAAAAAACAGCCCACAGCTACCATAATTTTGATATAGAAAAAATAGCGCAATTTAAAAGAATTTGTAATGAAAACCCAGACATAAAAGGGCTAAACGTAACCATTCCATACAAACAAGAAATCATACCCTTTCTTGACTCTTTGGATAAAGAAGCACAAAGTATTGGTGCGATTAACACAATAAAGTTCTTGAAAAACGGCAGCTTAGTTGGCTACAATACAGATCACTTTGGCTTTAGCAAAGCATTGAGCGACTTTCCTGCAATTAAGAGAAAAAAAGCACTAATATTAGGAGATGGTGGCGCCTCAAAGGCCATTAAATATGTTCTTGACTCGATGGGTTTTGAATATCTAATAGTATCTCGAACAAAAACAAAAGATACGATTACCTATTCACAGTTAACAAAAGAAATTATACAAAGCCATACACTTATTGTAAACACAACACCTTTAGGGGTAGCTCCTAACCTATTAGAATGTCCAGATATACCGTATGAGTTTATTAATAAAGAACATTTCTTATTTGATTTAATTTACAACCCAACCCAAACAGCTTTCTTAAACCATGGTATTAAACGGGGCGCTAGGGTCTCTAACGGAATGAAAATGCTGGAATACCAAGCCGAAAAAGCATGGAGCATCTGGAACAGTTAAATTTAACACCACAACATCAATAAACATCTAGAATCTTGGCATTCTTACAGGGAGTTAGTATCTTGAGCCCTCATAATTAAGAACTTTAACATTGCAAGATATGTCTGACCAGAACCAACCTTTAGAAGAAGGCGAAACACAAATTGATAAAAATGCTACTACACAAGAAGCTTTAGAAAATAAGACAGAGGCTCTAGAGCATGCCCCTGTTGAGCAGGTGACTGCTTCAAAAGCGGAAACAACAGAAGTAAAAGCTGTTGTACCTATGAAAGACCTTGCGGCTACAGAAGAAGTTATTGAGGAGGAGGAAGTAGAAAGCTCAGATACTATCGAAGAAACAGAAATATCAAAAGAAAGTGTTGATTATAGCAGCTTAACTAAAATAGAACTTATTACTGCCATTGAAAACCTGATAGCAAACAGTAATATTCAAAGTATTAAAGAAGAGGCAGAAGAAATAAAGACAGAGTTTAACAATCAATTTCAAGAAGAACTTACCGAAAAGAAAACGGCTTTTCTTGCTGAGGGTGGAAACATTATAGATTTCCACTATGCATCACCAGAGAAAAAAGCGTTTAATGATGTGTTTAATGATTACAGGACCAAACGCAATAGCCATTTCAAAAAATTAAAACAAGATCTAGAAGGTAATCTTGACGCTAGAAACCTTTTAATTGAAGAGGTAAAAACACTTTTAAATTCTAAAGAAAGTGTAAACAGCAACTATAAGAAGATTAAAGACATACAAGATCGTTGGAAACAAGCTGGCGCCATTCCTAGAGATAAGTACAATACAGTTTGGAATAATTACCACCATTATATGGAAACATATTATGATGCCCTACAACTCGATAGAGAGTTTAGAGACCTAGACTTTAAACACAATCTTGAAGAAAAACAAAAGCTTATAAAACGCACAGAAGCATTAGCTGAAGAAACTAATATAGACAAAGCTTTTAGAGAGTTACAGTTAATCCACAGACGCTGGAAAGAAGAGATTGGTCCTGTAGCTAGAGAAATTCGTGAAGAAATATGGGAGACATTTAGTGCCGCAACTAAAATTATTCATGATAAGAAAATGCTTGCAGAAGCAGCCCTTGAAGAAACCTTTAAGGAAAATTTTGCAATCAAGAAAGAGCTTATTGGCCTTATTGATAAAGTTAAAGAAGAAGCAAAGCCTTCTCATAATGGATGGCAAAATGCTATGAAGCAGGTGCAAGAAATTAGAGATGTGTTTTTTACAGCTGGACGAGTACCAAAAGACAAGAACAAAGAAATTTGGGCAACATTTAAAGACACTACACGAAACTTTAATAAAGCTAAGAATGATTTTTACAAACTTCAAAAAAGTGCACAGTACGATAACCTCGAGAAGAAACGAAAACTCATAAAGCTTGCCGAGGATAATAAAGACACAGAGGATTTTGAAAAAACAACCCCTCTTTTCAAAAAAATACAACATGATTGGCGTGAAATTGGTCATGTACCAAGAAAAGATAGTGATGTAATTTGGAAGCAGTTTAAATCTGCATGTAATCATTATTTTGATAGACTACATGCTTTAAAAGATGAAGAAAATAAAGAAGAGCTTGTTAACCTAGAAAAGAAGCAGGCCATTCTTGCGGCTATGGGGGCTATTGTACTCTCTGGAGATCACAAAGAAGACATACAGGCTATAAAAGCTAAAATTACAGACTGGAAAAGTGTTGGCCGTGTCCCTTTTAAGAAAAAGAATATTGACCAAAAATTCAACAAAGCGCTTGATGCTTTATTTGGAAGTTTAGACTTAGACAAGAAGGAAGCAGAACTCATTAAGTTTGAAAACAAACTCAATGCAATGGCATCTCAAGATGATGATCGCAAATTACAAAACGAGCAGTTCTTTATTGGAAAGAAAATTGACGAAACAAAATCTGAAATTTTACAGCTTGAAAACAATTTACAATTTTTCAAGCATGTCAAAAAAGACAATCCGCTAGTAAAAGAAGTCTACAAAAACATCGAAAACCACAAGGAACAACTAGCCCTTTGGAAAGAAAAATTAATTAAAATAAAAGCGATACGAGTTGACTAAGTAACATAACCTCTATTTAAGTAAAGCAATACCAAGGTATTGCTTTACTCAAAGACCTCAAGATTTACAATATCAAATCCTGAGGTCTTTGGATTTTATTTTAGTCTATAATAGCCTCATAAATTGCTTGCTGAACATTACTGCGTAGGTTGGTTTGTATCATCTCTTGATTGGCTGCACTTGGATATGTCCTGTTTGACATAAAAACATATACTATATCCTTATCGGGGTCTGCCCATGTAAAGGTTCCTGTAAAGCCACTATGACCAAAACTTGACATAGAAACACAACCACAAGTTGGGCCACTGTCCTGTAGTTGTGGTTTATCAAAACCAATTCCTCGGCGCACATCGTCATCACAATAATAACAGGTATTGAAATCGTTCATAACACCTGGAGAGAAATATTGTTTACCGCCATAGCTGCCGCCATTTAAAAAAAGCTGCATCATTTTTGCAACGTCATTTGCAGTGCTAAACAAACCAGCATGACCGCTTACACCTCCTAGCATTGCTGCTCCTTGATCATGCACATATCCATGGATTTTTTGCATCCTAAAATAGTCATCCTCTTCGGTAGGTATAATGCTGTTTTTATTAAATTTAGTAAGAGGGCTATAAGTCATGGTATAGGCACCAAGTTTTTCATAAAAATTTTGCTGTACTAATAGCTCTAATGGGATACCATAATAGTCTTCTAGGTACTTCATTAATAAATAATAAGGTAAATCACTATACTTATAGGCAACCTTTTCTCTTAATTCACTCTCTTTTATGAAACGATAAATACTGTCTTTATACTCCCGTTTCATATACATTTGGCTGGCAACATTGTAAGGAAAGTCTTTGCTATAGGTAGATGTATACCATTTTGTTTTTGGCTTGTTGGTAAGGCTGTCCATGGTTTTAACGTAGTAGGGAATCCATGCTTTTAACCTAGCGGTATGTGTTAGCATTCTGCGCAGGGTGATATTGGCTTTATCTGTTTGTTTATACTCTGGAAGTAATTCAGATAAGGTTGTATCCATGGATAAGACCCCTTGGTCTACCAATTGCATAACCAAAGGAACCGTTGCCATAATTTTAGTTAGCGAGGCAATATCATAGACGTCACTTTTGGTTACCTTACGTAGCTTACTAGGGGTATGATACCCAAAATTCTTGTTGTAAATTACTTTTCCCTTTCTAGCCACCAAAACTTGTGCACCAGGCATCATGCCCTTTTCTAGGCCATTAGTTATTATTGAATCTATTTTCTCAAGCTTTTTACTACTTAGCCCAACACTCTCTGGCATGCCATAGGTAAGTCTTCCAAGAGTTTGGGTGTTTATTTGTGTATGTATTGGAAAGGTAGTACCTAGAGAAACTGGCAGTTTTCCTCTGGCGGCTCTGGCGCCAAATATAAGTTGCGCAGAAAGTTTTTGCGATACTTTACTGTTTTGGTAAGACATAATAACCCCGTCAAAATTGGTTGTAGTCTTAACATCTAATAATGCATAAGGTCTCGCAAATACATCTAAAATTAAGGTGTTATTTCTTGCAATTTCATACAGCCAAACTAATTCCTTATCTGTAAACTTATAGTCTTTCCAGGGGGTATCGTTAGACTTATGAAAACCGGCGATAACATAATCATATGGTTTTAATTTATTTATATAACTATTTAAGCCTTTTTCTTTTATGTAATCCACATGAGCATATTTCTTAAGTTCGTTTAAAAATGTAGCTCCAGAGGCATCACCAAAATTAATATAGGCTATCTTTTTATTTTGAAGGTTTTTAATAGGGAGAAGGCCTGCTTGATTCTTTAAAACCGTTAATGCGTTTTCCATGACCTGTTCATACAACACATCATCGATAACGCTGTTTAAATCCTCAACCAAAAAGGAGGTGTCTACGGGATGATAATCATTTAAACCTACTGCATATTTTGCATATAATATTTTTCTTACAGAATGTGCCAAACGCTTTTCAGAGATTACTTTTTCGTGATATGCTTTAACGATAAGCTGGTGTGCTTTAGGAATGTTTTCTGAAATAAGCAAGACATCATTACCCGCTAGAAAGGCCGCTAAATCTATGGCTCCCGGTTGTTTAAAATTGGCAGCACCTTTCATGTTTAACGCATCGGTAAAAATAAGGCCATTAAAGCCCAAGGTACCTTTTAGTAAATCACCAACAATGCTTTTTGACAAAGAGGAAGGCAAACCAGATTGAGCCTCTAAAGATGGAACGTTTAAATGTGCTACCATCACACTGCTTAAGCCTTCTGTGATTAAGCGCTTATAAGGATAGAGCTCGATGCTATCGATGCGCTCTTTTGAGAAATTAATAGTTGGTAATGTTTTATGCGAATCTGAATCTGTTGCTCCATGTCCTGGAAAGTGTTTTGCATTGGCAAGAATACCTGCTGATTGCATGCCTCGCATAAAGGCAACAGATTTTTGGGTAACATTGTCTCTGTCTTCACCAAAAGAACGATTTCCGATAATAGGGTTTTTTGGGTTTGTATTGATATCTACAACAGGAGCAAAATTAATATGCACTCCTAATCTTTTACTATGCTCTCCTATTCTACGCCCTACTTTCTCAACAATATCGTTGTCTGTGACGGCTCCTAATGTCATGTTCCAAGGATATGCAAATGTAGAATCTAACCGCATGGCTAAGCCCCACTCTGCATCCATAGCAATCATTAATTTGGTTTTGGATAATGCTTGAAATTCATTGTTGAGCTTGGCCTGTCTTTTAGGACCTCCTTTTGAAAAAATAACACCACCAATATGATACTTTTCAATGAGCTTCTTAATTTTATCTGTCTTGGCTGCAGGATCTCTAGAAAAAACATCTACCATAAACAACTGTCCTACTTTTTCTTGTAAAGACATTGTATTATAGATACTATCTACCCAAGCCTCTTGATATACTTGGTCATTTTCTAGTAATAATGGATTAATCTCTTGTGAAAACGCTGGTAAGCAGCTTAGTAAGAAAAATAGAAGGATTAGGGGTTTTTGCATAGCTTAAAATTACCAAAAACTATGCTAAAAATCGATTGTGCCAACTATCTTTTGCAGGAACTTCCCAATTTTCTTTATACTCTGCCATGGTATTAACAAGATTATTAAATACTACAGTACTTGAGGATACCGATTTGTTCTTTGCCATTTTCCTGAAATCTAATAAACTTTTGTGTGCTATAAATGCTCCATTGTAATATGTTACATTCATTTTATCCAACAAGTCTACTTCCATTTTTTCTTGTAATTCTTGTACAAAATGAACAGAGGCATCGATACTACATCCAGATGCAGATGCATTTTCTTGATTAAGACCCAATACAATAAAACGATCGTAACGTATTTCAAATCCAGCTTCAAGATCTGCACCGTGAGCGGTCCACTGTGTTAAAAAATACCGCGTTTTGGCATCGATATACGCTAACTCTTCTGGCGTGAATTTACGGTTAGATTGGTATACCCATATTCTTGAGGTATCTGGAAGATTATTAAAGTCTATAAGCATATGTGTAGTGTATACTATTATTTATAATTCTGAAGCATTTGCAATCATTTCAGCAACATCCATTACCTCTACAGCTCCTTCTTTTTCTCCATGTTTTACCCCATCTGTCATCATAGTGTTACAAAAAGGGCATCCAGTTGCTACAATACTAGCTCCTGTACCAACAGCTTCTTCTGTGCGCGCAACGTTGATATCTTTAGTGCCTGCTTCTGGCTCCTTAAACATTTGGGCACCACCTGCGCCACAGCATAGGCCATTAGTTTTACAACGTTTCATTTCTACCAGCTCGACTTCTAGCTTACGCAACAAGTCTCTTGGCGCTTCATACTCACCGTTGGCACGACCTAAATAGCAAGGGTCATGAAAGGTTATTTTTTTTCCTTTAAACTTACCACCTTCTACCTTTAAGCGTCCATCATTTAATAAAGTTTTTAAAAATTGAGTGTGATGCATTACCTCATAATTTCCACCCAATTGTGGGTATTCATTATTAATGGTATTAAAACAATGGGGACAAGCCGTTACTATTTTTTGAACCTCATAAGCATTAAGCACCTCAATGTTGGTAGCCGCTTGCATTTGAAATAAAAACTCATTCCCAGCTCTTTTTGCTGGATCTCCAGTACAACTTTCTTCGGTACCTAATACCGCAAACTCAACACCTGCATTGTTTAGCAATTTCACAAAAGCCTTGGTTATCTTTTTTGCTCTGTCATCAAAACTTCCTGCGCAGCCAACCCAAAACAACACTTCAGGTTGCTTTCCTTGGGCCATGAATTCTGCCATTGTTGGTACTTTTAATACGTCACTCATAGTAATTTTTTTATAATATTTTGAGGGTATGTTTTAGTCTTCAAACACTTCAATGGTGACATCTTTTTGCACCAATTCTGTAAACTTCCCGTTATACCTAGTTGCTTTTACTAAATGGTTGTCAATCCAGTGATAATTACCTCCTCTTGGCTTACCCATTAATAAAGAATGAAATTTAAACCCGTGCTTATGCAGCCAGGAAGTAGTAACACCTCTGTGCTCTTCTGTTCTTGATGTAAAAAAACAAATAATGTGACCTTCATTATACCAACCATTCAAGGTTTTTAAAGCATCTGGAAAAGGCAAACATGTTGCCATACGCTCTGGCTCTTCATTAGGCACATCTTCAGTCACAGTACCATCTATATCGATAAGGTAATTTTTAACATGTTCTGGTAACACAGGGCTTGCGTTTTCACCTTGAGCATCTTTAGTAGTGTGTAAGCTGTCTTTTTCCATTTTAATGTAAGCTTTAAAGATGTTTTTTGACCAGTATACTTAAACCGTCAAATTAGAAACAAATGTTCAATACTCCTTTTTATATTTTTATTCTTTTGACCAATTTAAACGGTCCATCTGGTTGAATGGCCAAGGAGCACCGTTGTTCTCTATGTTGGTCATTGTTACATTTAACTCATTAGGTGCTGCAGACTGCTCCATTACCAGATACTGGCGCATGTCCATAATAATAGACAAGGGGTCAATACTAATTGGGCAGGCCTCTACACAGGCATTACATGTAGTACAAGCCCAAAGTTCTTCAGGACTTATATAATCTTTTAAAAGCTCCTTACCATCTGGAATAAAAACACCGTCATTGCTGTCTATATTTTTACTTACTTCTTGTAGACGGTCTCGGGTATCCATCATGATTTTTCTGGGAGATAATTTCTTACCCGTTTGGTTTGCAGGACACTCACTTGTACATCGACCACATTCTGTACAGGTATATGCATTTAGTAATTGTACTTGACTTAAGTCCATAACATCACTAGCTCCAAACTTAGCAGGTTCAGGAGCGTCTGCGGGCGGCGCTGCAAAAGGATCTGCAGAAGGATCCATCATCATCTTTACTTCTTTGGTTACCGCTTGGTTATTTTTAAACTGCCCTTTTGGTGTAATACTTCCAAAATAAACATTTGGGAAGGCCAGTAATATATGCAGGTGTTTTGAAAAGTATAAATAGTTCAAAAAGATTAAAATTCCTGTAATGTGCAACCACCACGCTGTTCTTTCTATAATTACAAGAGAACTCTCTGTCAAGCCTTCAAAAATTCCAGAGAAGAGCGAACTAATAGGATAGGATCCTGCCTCAACATAATGAGCTGCTCCTATTTGCTGTAATGCATAATCTGATCCATTCATAATTAGAAACAAACACATCAAGACTACTTCAAAGTATAAAATGATGTTTCCATCTTGCTTTGGCCACCCTTCCATCTCTGGAGAAAGAAAGCGCTTTATTTTAATAACATTTCGGCGTATCCAAAAAACAACTACTGCAACAAGAACTAGAAATGCTAATATTTCAAAAGAACCTATTAAGAAATCATAGAATCCTCCTAGAAAAGCAAATATTCTATGGGTTCCTAAAAGACCATCAATAATAATCTCCAAGACCTCGATGTTAATAATAATAAAACCAACGTAAACAACAGCATGTAATGCTCCAGAGATTGGTCGTTTTATTAATTTTGATTGCCCTAATGCAATTCGTGCTACGTTACCATAGCGCTCTTTTTTATGACCCCCAGCATTTACAGGTGTTCCTAGCTTAATATTTCTTATTACCGTACGAATGTTCTTGGCAAAATAACCTACTCCCGCTACAAGCAGTATAAAAAACAAAATATTAGGTATGTATTGCATAGTTTATTGCTCTGGATTGTCTGGTGTCTCGTACTCTTTGTTGTTTTTACCAAACACAGATACATGTATGTATCTATTTGGATTTAATTTAACATCTTTAAGCAATGCCTCTAACTGCTTTGAGGCACCCTCTAAGTTTTCATAAAGTTGCTCGTCTTTAAGCAGTTTACCCATACTACCATCTCCATTTTCTAATCCTGTGGCAATAGTGTTAAAACGAGATACAACACTTTGAAATTCTGAAAACAAACGGCCTGTTTCTAGTGTGGCTAGTGAGTCTGAAAAGGTATTAAAACTGACAGCCATTTCATCTAGATTGGTGAAGGTGCGATCTAGTTTTTCTGTATTTTCTTTGAGTAATCCATCTAGGGTGCTAGAGGCTCCATTTAAAGATACCATTGTTGTGTTTAAATTGGAAATAGCGCTTTGCAGGTTTGTGCGTGTCTTTTGATCTAATAATTCTGTAACAGACAACAATAAAACATCTAAGGTAGCCAGGGTGCTATTTACCTTGTCTTCTAGAGGACCTAGTGCTTTTGTGACAGCTACCAACATATCATCTTCTACACTCCCTACCAAGGTGTCGCCAGATACTGCCATATTCTTAAGGTCATACTTAGGAAACAGCCCTAAAGATTTACCGCCCAAAAGACCACTACTATAAATACGAACCGAACTGTTTTTTGAAAACTCAAAGTTTGGTTCTTTTATAGAAAAAGAAACCAATAGAGTTCCTTGGTTGTTTAAAAACTCAATGTTATTAACTTTCCCAACCGTCAAACCGTTAATAGTAACAGGAGAAGCTTTCGCAAGCCCTTCTACATTATCATAGGTTACAAAAAACATTCTATTTTTATCCAGTAGGTTAGTTCCCTTAAGGAAGCTGTATCCAAAGATAAATAGTAGAATAGTTCCTATGGCTAATATAGCGGTTTTAACTTCTCTAGAGAATTTCAAAAGGTGTGTGTTTTAGTTAGACAAATTTAACAATAATTCTTATTATTTGGGCGGCTTGGCAAGTACTTCTGAAAGTTTAACTTTTTGACGGTCTTTAAAGGCGACTACATAGGCAGAAGCATAGCCTTTTTCTTGAGCAAAAGCCTTTAAGAGTTGTATTTCTGAATAGTTTGAGGTGTTCCCATAAAAATATTTATACAAAGAACCTATTTTTTCACGCGATACATTTTTTAAACCCTTAAAATTATATGCCTTAGTGCTAAGCTTTTTGCTTCCTGCGGCCAACTGTACTTTAAAAACAACATCATCATAAATTTTTTCTTCAGAAACCTTAATAGCTTCATCTATTTCATCTTGAGTGATGACCGGGTTTTGAGCACCACTTGTTCCTAGCGCTAAATTTTGTTTGTATGAAATGATTCCATTTGCAATTTCTCTAGCCATTTCTGTTTGGCCCTTAGTAGAGTTTAGGTAGGCACCTTCTGGTTTATTTGTTAAGAACCCTGTTTCAATCAAAACGCTAGGCATGTAGGTTTCTCTTAAAACCAAAAAACCAGCCTGTCTTACGCTTCTATCTTTTCGTTTCAAGACATTGGCAAAGTTGTTTTGCACCAAACCAGCTAATAAAATACTTTGGTCTAAATACTCTTCTTGTAAAATAGTAAGACCAATAAAAGATTCTGGACTATTGGGATCAAAACCAGCGTAGGTTTCTTCATAGTTCTCTTCAAGAAAAATTACTTCATTCTCTTTTTTTGCGATTTCAAAGTTGTCTTTTGACCTATGTAGACCCAATACAAAAGTACTAGCTCCAGAGGCATTGTTTGTAAAAGCATCGCAATGAACAGATACAAATAAATCTGCATCTGCTTTGTTTGCTACTGCTGCCCTGCCCTTTAGGGTTACAAAAGTGTTGTCTGTTCTTGTGTACAGGATCTTTATTCCTGGCTCATTTTGCAAGCGCTCCCCAACTTTTTTTACAATCTTCAATGCAATTTTAGACTCTACATAGCCATTACCTGTATTTCCAGAGTCATGTCCTCCATGACCTGCATCTAAGACAATTACAAAAGACTTTTGGGTATCATTTTTGATAACAGAAAAGGAAGCAAACAATGCGCCTATAACCACTAGTAGTAAAAGAGATAATAATTTCGTTTTCATATGGGTATAAACGCTGATTTTTTAAATTTGTTTTTTTACAGAGTTGCCAAAAAAATATGCTTAATTTTGATGAATCAAAATCTAAGCCAAAATACAAAATAATACCTGCAAGGAGTGCCATACAAACAGCATTATTTAATTATTTTATTCACAGTATTGCTATGCTGTAGCACCTTTGTATTTGCACAAGAAATTCCAAACAAGGACACGCCAATAATTCTGGTAGTAGAAACACCTAAAAAACAACCAAAAGACACTCTTTTTAACATTAAGCCTATTGTTGAACAGATAAACGAGCGCGTTTTAGACACCATAAAAACAGATACCGTAGCACCAAAAAAAGAGGTTTTTGCAGACATTGTAGAATATTTTGGAGAGCAATATGTATACCTAGACAAAAAGGCAAATAAAGTCTACATGTATGATAAAGCCTATGTAATATATCAAGATGTACGCATTGACGCAGGACTTATTGTACTAGACTACAATACCAACGAGGTGTATGCAAAAGGAATTGACAGTGCAGGAACATACACACAGCGCCCGATCTTCAAACAAGGAAGAAATGTGGTAGAACCAGATTCTATAAAATATAATTATAGCTCTGAGAAAGCTTTAGTTCACAACTCTAGAGGAGAAGAACAAAGCTTTAAATACATTGCAGAGACTACCAAAAAAATTAACGACTCTGTTATTTATTTAAGTAATGTAAAATTTACAACCTCAAAGAATATAGAAAATCCAGAATATTATTTCTACACAAGAAGAGCCAAGTTTGTTCCAAAAAAGAAAATTGTTACAGGAGTCACTAACATGTATATTGCTAATGTTCCAACACCCATAGGGCTGCCTTTTGCTTTTTTACCTTTAACAGAAGATAGGCAGTCTGGGTTTATAATTCCAACCATTGGGGAGAATAACAATCGTGGGTTTTTCTTTCAAAATGGAGGGTACTATCTCGCCCTCACAGACTATGTAGATCTTACGCTTCTTGGAGATTACTACAGTAACGGGAGTTTTGGATTACGGGCAGAATCTAGTTATGCATTGAAATATAAATTTAGAGGGAATATTAACATGCGTTTTGAGAGCTTAATTAACAGTGAGCGCGGTTTTCCAGATTATAGCCAAAGTTCTTCATACAACATCCAGTGGAATCACTCACAGGACCAAAAATCAAGCCCTAGTTCTCGTTTTAATGCCTCTGTAAACTTTGGTAGTAGCCGTTATTTTCAGCAATCTATTAACCAATACAACAACTCTAGCGCCCTTGTAAACACCTTAAACTCTTCTGTAAGTTATTCAAAAACTTTTGAAGGAGAGCCGCAGATAAACACCTCTGTAGCGCTTAATCTGCAACAAAGCACACAAACAGAAAAGATTAATTTATCACTACCAAACCTCAACGCAAATATGGCCAGGGTATTTCCGTTTGCACCAAAAAACGGTACAAAAAAAGGAATTATTCAAAACATAAATTTTCAATATGATGTTACGGCTCAAAACAGAATTCAAACCTCAGACTCTTTATTTTTAAAATCTGAAATGTTTGACAACGCGCTTATTGGAGTGCAACATAGAATACCATTAAGTACTAATTTTAAAATATTAGATCATTTAAGTGCATCTGCAGGAAGCACATTTACAGAGACTTGGACCTTCACTACTTTTAACAAGCGGTATGATGAAACTTTAAATGAAGGAAATGGCGGCGTGGTAAGAGATACAATAAGTGGCTTTGATAGTTACAGAACCTACAACCTCAACCTAAGTTTAGGAACAACACTCTACGGTACTTTTAATCTTGGTGATGAGAATAGTAAACTACAAAAAATACGTCACGTAATGAGACCCTCTGTGTCTTACAATATCAATCCAGGATTTGAGCAATTTTATGATCAGTATGTAGTACCTGTTACTGCAGATCCAGAAATAAATGAAGAAATTGTACAATACTCCAGGTTTGAAAACACCCTTTTTGGAGCGCCTGGACAAAGATTTACCAGTAATGTAGGGTTAGGACTTAGCAACACTCTAGAGGCAAAGGTTAGGGATAGAGACTCAACAGTCATCAAACCAAAGAAGAGAATACTACTTAATAATTTAAATTTCGGGACGGCATACAACATAGCTGGAGATTCTCTGCAATGGAGCGCTGTAAATGTTTCTGGATCCATACCTATTATCCCTAAGCTTGATGTTAATTTTAGTGGTAGTTTAGATCCCTACGCGCTTAGTAACAACAACCAGCGTATTGATGTTTTTAATATAAATAATGGCGGGAGCCTCTTTAGACTTACTCGCGGAAACATAAGTGTTAATTACTCCTTTTCAAGCAAAGACTTCAAGAAAAAAGAAAAAGACAAGGAGCCTGATGATCAAACCTTTAGAAATGGAGGGCGCCAGGATGACTTATTTGGAGACAATACAACCAGATTTGGCAACAACACCTTTGAGGATGACAACGACGATGTGGAGACGGTAACCAATAGAGATTGGTATAACTTCACAATACCCTGGGATTTGCGGATGGCATACACCATTACCTATGGAAACCAAAAGCGTGAAAATGAAATTTCATCACAATCGCTTATGTTTAGTTCTAATTTAGAATTAAGTCCACGCTGGAAGGTAGGGATGTCTTCTGGCTATGATTTTAAAAACAAAGGAATTACCACAACACAGTTTCGCTTTCAACGCGATTTAGAGAGTTGGAAAATGAGCTTTAACTGGACCCCTATTGGATCTGTAAATACATCATGGTACTTTTTTATTGGCATCAAATCTAGCGTGCTTAGCGATATTAAATACGATAAACGCAGAGAAGCTGACCAACGATTATAACACACCCTGGGGCTAAGAAATACATATATTTTATAAAACTGTAGCGCTGGCTTTATGTAGTATAAGTTTAATAGCTTTCTTAAAATAAAAAATATGAAAAAAATAATACATACAGACAAAGCCCCTGCTCCTATTGGCCCCTACAATCAAGCCGTACAATTTGGAAATATGCTTTACACCTCTGGACAAATAGCCATTAATCCTGTAACAGGAGCCTTAGAGATAGAAGACATAAGCTCTGAGACTACCTGTGTGATGGAGAACCTAAAAGCCGTTTTAGAGGCTGCAGGCATGAGCTTTGAGCACGTTATTAAGTCAAGTATCTTTGTGAGTGATATGCATAACTTTGCAGCCATTAACAAGGTGTACGCTTCTTATTTTAATGAAGCTACAGCGCCAGCAAGAGAAACCGTAGAGGTTGCTAATCTGCCTAAATTTGTACATGTAGAAATATCAATGATAGCTAGTTTATAAGTAAGGTATCTGCTGGGCTCTAAGGCGCTAGAGGTGTGTTTTTTGAAGGCTATTAAAAAAGGTATACCTACTCGTTTTTTTCTATACCACTATTAAAATTTGATGGAAAACTAGTATCATCTGGAACAAAAGGAGTGTCTGTTTCTTGGCCTTCTAGGCTAAGCTTCTTATTAAATAATTTTTTCATCAACTCGCTAAGGGTATTAAAATCTACAGAGTATGACATCCCTAATCCCTGCTCAAAGATTTGATCTTCTCCAATAAATTGAATGTCGGCTTGACGGTTAAAAAAGTTCATTCTTAGTGTTCCATCTTCATTGATAAGCCACTGCACTTCAATATCTCCTGCAATAGCCGTTTCATTGGCTCCACCCACAGGAATACCTACTTTACCATTAATTAAGATACGCTCATTAATTTGGCTTTGTAGTGATATACCTACTCGATCTGCAGTTTCTTGGTTGGGCAACCTACTTCCTTGAGAATAATCTAAGCCTATATTAAATTTCCCTTCTTCATCGGCAAACAATTTACTCACCAAATTACTTACTCTATCTGCCAAAGTTCCTGCAAAGTTTGCACCTCCCAAACCATCATTCACAAAACTACCTGTGGTTAATAAAAAAATAGCTTGCTTCTCCCTATCTTCTTTGTTTTGGAGCTTAAATTCTAATTCACTTTTTACCGTAGAGCCAGTTCTTGGAAAGTCTATTCTAAAATTTAATTCTGGCTGTATAATCTCACCGGTTAAATCAACTAGGACATCTACAGGTATTTTTCTGTTAAAAGAGGGATTATCTAGTAAAACTGCTGGGTTTGCATCAATGGCATATTTGGCGCTAATATTAAGACGTGCGCGATCAGGCTCACCATCCCAATTAATATTTCCGCCTGGCACTACTGCAATCTTTTTTTGAATAATACCACTATATCTAAAATCATACAAGCCCTCAATGACGGTAAACTCTCCCCACATATTAAATTTTCCTTTAGTGTCTAGACGTATCAAGAGTGTTCCTGCCCCACGCCCCTTGAGCGTAGAATTATTTACCTTATCAATCACTACTTCTACCTCTGCATTATCGTTTATGTCTAAATCAAAATCTACAGAAAGTCCTTTAATTTCTTTATTTATTATTTGCTCACCACTAATACGTGCACGCTTCTCTTGTGGAGAAAGAAACTTAATAAAGCTGTCATCACCAATATACTCTGTATCACTTAATGGAATTTTAAATGTAGTACCCTTCTGTGTTGTGGCAAACACCTTAATTGCGAGCTCGTCAATAGGACCATTTATAGAAGCATTCCCGCCAATAAAAGAGGTCCCATAATAAAGTTCATCATCGTCTGGAGGTGTGTCCAAGACCAGCAATCTATCTTCTGCTAGAATATCCATGTTTAAGCTCCAATCACTATAATTATTATGGATTGCTTTACCAGAAAATATTCCTTTTGTGTCAAATTTGGTGTCTGTAATTTCTGTGGCTGTAATTTTAAGAGTATCTCTTGAAACAACCATTTGTGTGCTATTGGCTAAATCAAAATCTACATTAAGATATGGAATTTTTAACCCACTATTTTTTAAATTTATTCTCCCTAGCACCTCTGGGGATTTATAATTACCTATTACCTGCAATGCCCCAGATGCCTCGCCCCTAATATTTGTAATTACATTTGCTCCAAAGGGAGTCAAGGCCTTTAAATTGAAATCATTTAACCTAACGTCAAGGTCTATTTGAGATTCTTTAGGAGCTAAATCAATAGTTCCTATTGCACTAATAGATTTTACATACTCATTAATTAATGTGGTATTTACACTGTACTGGGTAAGGTCTTCATTGCCTTTAATATCTAATGAGAGATCACCAAAAGCAATGGTATTAATAATAACATTGTCAACAGTTAGGTTTGAGTTTGGGTAGTAGGCACCTTTTTCATGTAAAAGTGATAAAGACCCGTTGGTATTTCCAGAAATTTGCAAACTATCAACAGATGGAATAATGTTACCGATATTTACATCCTTAAAACGAACCTTTAGATCTTTATACGTGGAATCTCTTATAACGCCTGCAAATGCAATTTCCTGCTCTTTGTAATTGAGCTGTAAAGAATCGATTGCTATGGCATTAAAGCTATCATCAAAGACCACTTTATTCTTTTTGTTGTTGGTTTGGTTTACATACCAAATGTTGTTTTTATAAGAAATTTCAGACTTCTTAATACCTACAACAGATTTTCCTTCTGGATTGATTGTGTAGTACAAAGCCAAATCAAAAAGGTCTTCTTTTTGAGGCCCTCCTTTAAACACAGACTGGACATACAACGTATCATTATAGGTCTTATTTATTAAACTAAAATCAATTAAATCATACACACCAGTGTAGACAGAGTCTACACTTACATAAGTGTTATACAATGGATTATCATTATCAACCTGTACTCTTACTTTACCAAGATAGTTGTTATTAAGCAGCAACTCGGGAGATTTAAAATCTAACAGAAACTTAGATTCATCAGAGGACACAGAGCCTTTAATTCTTGAGTTTTCACCTAGTTGAATTTGCGGCACAAAGACTTCTATTATTTTATTAAATACAGAAAGATCATAGTCTATATATTGGTTGGTGGTGACCTCTTGTGGAATATAGTTAGCGTACATACTCCCCAAGCCATTTCTAAATAAATTTGAAATATCCTTGATTAAAAACTTTCCTGAAATTTTACCATTTACAATGTCTGGTGAGTTTACATCAATTACGCGTTCATTGTTTTTAAAAGAAGAAATAATCTTAAAATCATCAAAGTAAAAATCATCTATCTCGTTCTGGTAAAACGTTTCTTGAAATGAAAAAGAACCAACAATATCATCAATAGTAGTTCCATCCATATCAACGCGAAGCTTTCCTGCCAACACTGAAATACTATCTCGTTTAAAAAGATTTAGCTGGTTTAATTCTGCATAATAAACATCTGCCTCAAAGTCATATTGATTAAAGGTTTTTGAAACATCTATAAGTCCTTTAAAATCTAGCTGCACATTAGGATCATCTATGGCTAGATCTCCATTAAAAACAGGGTCTTTTAAAGCGCCTTGTATTGAAATATTCTTGTAATCATAGCCTTTAAAGGTAAATGAGGATATACTACCCTGCAGGCGCGTGTCAACCGTTTGTTGTGTAAAACCACGGCCGTTAAAATTTAAATTGGCAGTCACTCTGCCAAGTGCTGTTGATTGTGATAAGACACCTATATCAAATTTAGAAAACATTAGGTTCCCGACATAAGTTGCTCGATCTACATCTGTGTAATCATTTATTGTGAGAAGTGCGTCAATACTACCAATATCACTCAAGAAAGAAGCCTCTGTAACCAATCTAGTACTGTTAATTTTGGTGCTTCCATTATAATTAAATACGCCTGCTTTTTTTAATTCTTCTGGTACTAATGGACCAATAATATTGGGCAAAAACCGTCTTAAATCATAATAACTAGTTGTAATGTCATGGCGCTTTAAGTTAATCTTAAAAGCATTGGCACCTTTTACAACATCCTTAAAATAAAAGTCTCCAACCACCCTAGTATCTCCGGTGCGCAAGAAACCCCTCGTAAATGAAAAATCATTTAAGGTTCCTTTAAAGTTTCCTTTAAAGTCAAGAATTTGATTGGCGCCAAACTCGTTATAGAAGCCTTTAAGATCATTGGTGGCTATGGAAGAATTAGTGAAGTTTCCAGTAAACACCACTGTATTTACAAAGTTTGAAAAACCATTTGCCGCATAATTCATCACAACATCACCCACCAAATTACTTTGCAGGGTTTGAAGCTGCATATCTTTTAAAACCATCTGCTTTTGGGTATACGAAAACAGAGTCTTAAGACCTTTAATTTGAAAACCACGAGCAGCAGAAAGGCTAATAGATTGAACGTTTGCAAAAACCTCTGGCCCTATTATTTTAAATTCTTTAGCAGCTGCAGACACCTTTGTTAGGTTAAACAATAATGGTGTTGACAGGTTTTCATCGGTGATTTTAATATGGCTGTTTTCTATCACTACATCATCTCCAAAAAGTTTAAATATGGAGCTGCGCTTAGTTCCAGAATTAAAAGAGCTTACAAAAATAGACATGTTGTCTCTTGCTTCATCTTTGTAGGTTTTTATAAAGAGCTTTGCTTTAGTAAGCTTTATATATCCAAGGTCTATATCTGCTTTGAGTACCTTTGAAAAACTTAGAATATTGGTTTGTACCTGCTTGCTAAAAATTAATGTATCTTGATGGTGGTCTTTTATAAATACATTACGCGCATCTATTTTGCCTTGCCAATTTAATCCTATTCTATGTATGGATATATTGGCGTCGTAGGTTTCTTGTAGATGATCGGTAAGCTTTACCGCTAGTTTTGTTTGAACAGAGGGAAGCGACAAAACAATAACCAATAGCATGACTAGCAACACGAGTATTACAATTAATCGAACTATTATTTTTCTTAATTTTTTGATACGCTTATAAAGTTATAATTTTACAATCAATAAATATGCCTTAATCCAGTGATAGAAAAAAATTGTTATATTCTTGGTATTGAATCTTCTTGTGATGATACTGCTGCGGCCGTGATTAACAACGGGGTTATCTTAAGCAATGTTGTGGCAACACAAAAAATTCATGAGGCTTACGGTGGCGTGGTTCCAGAGCTTGCCTCTAGAGCACACCAACAAAACATTGTACCGGTGGTTCACCAAGCGTTACAAGAAGCAAATATCGATAAAAAACAACTAAGTGCCATAGCCTTTACAAGAGGTCCTGGATTGATGGGCTCTCTATTGGTAGGAACCTCATTTTCAAAGTCTTTAGCCTTTGGTTTGGACATACCGCTTCTAGATGTAAACCATATGCAGGCACACATATTGGCTCATTTTATAAAAGCCGAAGGTCAAAAAGCACCTAACTTTCCTTTTTTAGCCCTCACAATTAGTGGCGGGCATACTCAAATTGTAAAGGTAACTAGTCATTTTGATCTGGAAGTTATTGGCCAAACCATCGATGATGCTGTTGGTGAGGCTTTTGACAAAAGCGCTAAAATTTTAGGACTACCCTACCCTGGCGGACCTTTAATAGACAAGTATGCGCAACTTGGAGATCCAAAAAGGTTTCCATTCCCAAAGCCAAAAGTAAGCCCCTTAGATTTTAGCTTTAGTGGTCTAAAGACTTCTGTACTTTATTTTATTCAAAAAAATGTAGCAGAAAATCCAGACTTCATAACACAAAATATGGAAGATATTTGTGCTAGTCTTCAACACACAATTGTTTCTTATTTAATGGATAAACTTAAAAATGCTGTAAAACAAACAGGTATTAAGGAAGTTGCTATTGGAGGAGGTGTTTCTGCAAATAGTGGCATAAGACACGCGCTCAAAGAGGCAGAAAACAAATATGGTTGGAAAACACATATTCCAAACTTTGAGTTTTGCACAGACAATGCTGGTATGATAGCAATGGTAGGAGAATTAAAGTACAAGCAAAAGCAATTTGCAGACGTCAATGTAACAGCAAATGCAAGAATGAAATTATAATGAGCACAAAGCAAAACACATAAGCAATGCAACTATTTTATAGCCCAAATCTTAGCGCTAAAGACACTCAACTTGTTTTTAACAAAGAAGAAAGCAAACATATTGGAAAAGTATTAAGAAAACAAATTGGAGATGTCCTGCACCTCACCAATGGAAAAGGAATGCTTTTCACGGCTAGCCTAGAAAGCAACGACCCTAAACATTGCATTGCGAGCATTACGGCTGTTGAAGAAAAAAAACCGCTACCCTACACCTTACATTTGGCTATAGCTCCCACAAAATTAAACGACAGGTTTGAGTGGTTTTTAGAAAAAGCAACAGAAATTGGCATCACCCAGATAACACCCATTATTTGCAAGCACAGTGAACGTAAAAGGATAAAACCAGAGCGGTATGAGAAAATCATGCAAAGTGCCGCCAAACAGTCCTTAAAATCTCATTTTCCTGTATTAAATGAAATGCTAAGCTTTACAGACTTTGTAGCAAAGTACAAAAGTGATCCTTCTCAAAGGCTAATTGCTCATTGTGAAGAAACAGAAAAAACATCTTTAAAATCACAAATCACACCAGGCGGAAATCATATTGTAATGGTGGGCCCAGAAGGAGATTTTTCTAGCCCTGAAATAACACTTGCAGTATCAAGGGGTTTTTCTCCTGTGAGCCTTGGCACAAATAGACTAAGAACAGAAACAGCTGCTATTGTTGTTTGCCATAGCATTTGTTATAGCAATGAAGCAGAGTGAGTTTTTAGTGTGCTTTTTTTAGGGCTAAAAAATATCTTTGAGTTCATTAAATAAAAGACACCTTATCTTTTTTCATTTTTCGTACTTTTACATTATATGATATTTCGACTCGCTATTGTTCTACTTTTTTTTACACACATCACCAAGGCACAAGACATCGCTGTCTTGAAATATAGTGGTGGTGGTGATTGGTACAGCAACCCTTCATCGATAGGCAATTTAGCCGTTTTTTGTAATAAAGAAATTAACACCACACTAAGTGTCAAACCAAAAACAGTTAGCCCAAATAGCATCGATATTTTTGAGTACCCTTTTTTACACATGACAGGGCACGGTAATGTTTTTTTCTCTGAAGAGGATATAGAAAACCTAAGAAGCTATCTAAGCAGTGGTGGGTTTCTACACATTGATGATAACTATGGGATGGATCAATACCTTCGGAAAGAAATCTCAAAACTATTCCCTAACCAAACACTGCGAGAGCTTCCTGCTAAGCATAGATTGTTCTCATATCCTTATAAATTTCCTGATGGCCTACCCAAAATTCACGAACATGACAATGCAAGGCCTCAGGGGCTTGTTATAGAAATACAGGGAAGAATTGTACTACTATACACCTTTGAAAGTGATCTTGGAGATGGCTGGGAAGATCAAGAAGTACACAATGACCCGCCTTCGGTAAGACTAAAGGCCCTGCGTATGGGAGCCAATATTATTACCTACGCATTTGAACATTAAAAAATATCTGTTTTGCCGCAACAACTTACACACACAACCACCCCTGTATCTAAGAGCACTTGCTCAATACTACTCGTGTGTGATGGTGTAACAAGTCCTGCTAATATTGGCGGATTGTTTAGGCTATGTGATGCCCTTGGCATACAGCACATCTTTTTTTGTGGAAACAGGATAGATATCACTAGCTCAAGAGTTAAAAGAACAGCAAGACATACACACACGATCATTTCTTATACAGATGACGTAGATTGCCTTGAGACATTAAAAAACCTAAAAGAAGAGGGATACCAATCCTTGGTGCTAGAGTTAACAAATAAAAGCAAACCACTTGAAAATTTTTCTATTTTAAACAACAAGCCGCTTGCCCTTATTATAGGAAATGAAAAACAAGGTGTTTCCAAAAGGGTATTAGAACAAAACAATAGCCACCTACATATAGAAATGCTAGGAAACAATAGCAGCATGAATGTTACCCAAGCGGCAGCTATAGCGGTGTATACGCTTTCAAAAAAAATCAAAGAATACCAAAAGAGCGTCTCTAGCTTGTAGGTTGTATCTTTGAAGATATATTTTTACTCAAAAAAACAACACCTTGTTTGATCATTTACTACAAGACGAAGTACAAGACTTTATAAAAGGTTTTCAAGCAGATATCTCTCAACTAGCGCTCTGCGGAAGCCCTTTTAAAAACGTTACTGTTACGGAACTTATAGTACAAATACAAAGCAGGCAAAAAGCAAAATCAAAACTACCAACGTGGTTTAATACCTTAGGCATTGTATATGCGCCAAAACTAAATCTTGAACAAACATCCTCTGAGCTTACGGCAGCCTATAAGCAAGAGTTGATACAGGGTAAAACCCTAGCAGATATAACTGGTGGTTTTGGCGTTGATAGCTATTTCTTTGCACAGAGATTTGAGCAAGTACATCATTTTGAAATACAAAAGCACTTATCAAGTATTGTAAAGCATAACCTAGCGCAATTGCCAAAGAGAAATGTTACAAGCCATCATGCAGATGCAATACAGGCAATAAAACAGCAGGAGTTTGATGTTATATACGCAGACCCCTCGAGACGTCATGGCAGTAAAGGAAAAGTATTTTTCTTAGAAGATTGTGAGCCAAATATTCCTAAACACTTAGACTATTTGTTGGATAGGTGCCAAACACTACTTGTAAAAACATCCCCTATGCTAGATTTGTCTATAGGCATGAAAACGCTTCACGGTGTTGAGAGCGTTCATATCGTGGCGGTACAAAATGATGTCAAAGAAGTGCTATGGGTTTTGTCTAAAAAGGAGCAAAAAACACCAGAAATACACACCGTTAATTTTACTAAAAACAGAATTCAAAAATTTCAGTTTTCCTGGAACACACCTGCCGAAATTTCTTTACATGCTCCACAAAAATATGTGTATGAACCAAACGCTGCTATCATGAAAAGTGGCGCTTTTAACCAAATGTGCGAAACCTTCGAGATAGCAAAACTTCATAAACACAGCCACCTATACACCTGCAATACCTTGGTTGATTTTCCTGGCAGAAGGTTTACTGTAGACAAGATGATTTTATATTCAAAAAAAGAAATGCGTCGTGGTATTGATTTTGATAAAGCAAACATAAGCACCAGAAATTTTCCAGAATCTGTAGCGACATTACGTGATAAATGGAAGCTAAAAGAAGGTGGAGATCGCTATTTGTTTTTCACAACCATTGAAAATGACAAAAAAATACTATTAATTTGTTCAAAAATTACTGATGAAATATAATCTATTGCTTTTTCTTGTTTTATTTACTTGCATTGTTAAGGCTCAAAATCCTTGTGATTATAAAATAAATGTAGACACAGAAGATGAAGTTTTTCAACTCACACAAGAGTCACTAATTGATTATACGGTAGCAAGTAAAAAAACCATATTTGTATACTTTTCACTGATGAAGCAAGAGACTGTAAAATCTGTGGTGCTAAGTATATCCTTAAACAGTGAGGAAATTCCTCCATTAATTTGCTATGACAAGAAGAGTAGGATTTCTTTTTTATTAAGCAATGGTGTGTATGTCTCTGCACCATATTTAGGGATAGAAACATGTGGTAGACAATCTAGAGATGAAAATGCAATGAATAACAGTACTAGTGAAGCTTCTTTTTATCTAGATGATACAGCCCTTGAAAGGCTTGCAATTTCTCCTGTAGAAAGCTTACGTATTTCTACGGTAAAAGCAAATTTTGATCTTGCCTTAATAGATGTGATTAGCAATCAAGAGCTAGAGGCGCCTATTTACCCAAAAGAGTTTTTTATAAATACCCTGCCCTGTATTGAATAAAAAAAACTCCTTTGATTTGAGTATGAGATACCTACTAAAATACGGCTAATTATTTCTATATTTTATTTAAAAAATATTGTTTTTAGTTTGCAAGAATGTTTTTTAAAATTTACATTTGCAACCGCAATTTGAGTATGTTTAATTGCAAAGGAGAGGTGCCTGAGTGGCCGAAAGGAGCGGTTTGCTAAATCG
>CAJWVI010000005.1 GCA_913048115.1 uncultured Flavobacteriaceae bacterium
CATTAGTAAGACAGTATAAGATTTCAGAAAAGAAAACACCTATTGAAATAGAACCACTGATTACCTTAAAGCCAACAAATGCATTGTTAGAATTTATCCAAAGAGCATAAAAACAGATGTTAAGATTTAAAAGTATCCCATTACGATAGACACAAAACACCAACACACTGCCTTTATTAAAACCGAAGCCCAGCGCCTTGGGTTTATGTCTTGTGGCATTAGTAAAGCAGGATTTTTGGAAGAAGAAGCTCCAAGGCTAGAGGCTTGGCTTAACCAAAACCGGCATGGTGAGATGCGGTATATGGAAAACCATTTTGACAAACGTCTGGACCCAACCAAACTTGTAGAAGGCTCTAAAAGCGTTATTTCTTTATTACTAAACTACTTTCCAAAACAGCAACAACGAGAGGACAGCTATAAAATCTCTAAATATGCGTATGGAACAGATTATCACAGTGTTATTAAAGACAAGTTAAAAGAATTACTCTTTACGATACAAGATCAAATTGGAGAAGTCCACGGGCGTGCGTTTGTTGATAGTGCTCCGGTACTTGATAAGGCGTGGGCAGCAAAAAGTGGTTTGGGTTGGATTGGTAAGCATAGTAACTTACTCTCCAAACAAGCAGGGTCTTTTTACTTTATAGCAGAGCTCATTGTAGATCTTGACCTAGACTATGACACCCCCGTAACAGATCATTGCGGTAGTTGCACGGCCTGTATAGATGCTTGCCCAACCCAGGCAATCGTTGAGCCTTATAAAGTAGATGGTAGTAAATGTATTAGTTATTTTACCATTGAGCTTAAAAACGAAATCCCCTCTAGTGTGAGTGGGCAGTTTGATGATTGGATGTTTGGATGTGATGTGTGTCAAGACGTATGTCCTTGGAACAGGTTTAGCGAAGCCCACAAGGAACCTTTGTTTGATCCCAATCCGCAGGTGTTGTCCAACTCAAAGAAAGATTGGGAAGAGGTTACCAAAGAAGTGTTTTCAGAAATTTTCAAAAAGAGTGCTTTAAAGCGAACCAAGTTTGAGGGTTTGCGCCGAAACATTACATTCTTGAAACCATGATTAGGGTGCTAAACAGCTCTTTAGGCTA
This sequence comes from uncultured Flavobacteriaceae bacterium, assembly GCA_913048115.1. GTDB lineage: Bacteria > Bacteroidota > Bacteroidia > Flavobacteriales > Flavobacteriaceae > Patiriisocius. The sequence goes on from CAJWVI010000005.1 coordinate 1,098, forward strand.
TTGATGTATCTCTGTATCAATTAATTTTCAATTTACACTATCATTTTAAATACACTCTGTTACATTTGTAGTGTATTATTAAAAACGTACCGTTCTTATGAGTAAACAAAGCAAACGTAAAGAAGCACTGTTATACCACTCCAAGCCAAGGCCAGGAAAGATTGAGGTTGTTCCTACCAAAAAATATGCAACACAACGAGATTTATCATTGGCATATTCTCCTGGAGTAGCAGAACCTTGTTTAGAAATAGCAAAAGATGTTGAAAATGTATACAAGTATACGGCCAAAGGTAATTTGGTAGCGGTTATAACAAATGGTACTGCGGTATTAGGCCTTGGAAATATTGGTCCTGAAGCATCCAAGCCCGTTATGGAGGGCAAGGGTTTGTTGTTCAAGATATTTGCTGACATTGATGTGTTTGACATAGAAATTGACACCGAAGATATTGATGCTTTTGTAGAAACAGTAAAAAATATTGCACCCACTTTTGGTGGAATTAATCTAGAAGATATTAAAGCTCCAGAAGCCTTTGAGATTGAAAGAAGGCTGAAGGAAGAATTGGATATACCTGTTATGCATGATGACCAGCATGGTACGGCAATTATTTCTGCAGCAGCATTGTTAAACGCACTTGAGCTAACACATAAAAAAATTAATGAAGTAAGAATTGTAATAAGTGGTGCAGGTGCTGCAGCGGTATCATGTACAAGACTTTATAAAGCCTTTGGCGTAGTAAGAGCAAATATTGTAATGTTAGATAGTAAGGGAGTCATTAGAGATGACCGAAGTGAGCTATCGACCGAGAAGGCAGAATTTGCTACCCATAGAAAGATAGACACCTTAGATGAAGCTATGGTTGATGCAGATGTTTTTGTAGGGCTTTCTGTTGCAGATATTGTAACCCCTAGTATGTTAAAGTCAATGGCGGCAGACCCTATTGTTTTTGCTATGGCAAACCCAAATCCTGAGATTGAATATCTACTGGCTTGTAAAACAAGAGATGATATTATTATGGCAACAGGGAGAAGCGATCATCCTAATCAAGTTAATAATGTGTTAGGATTTCCATTTATTTTTAGAGGTGCTCTTGATGTTCGTGCTACAAAAATCAATGAGGCTATGAAGATGGCTGCTGTAAAGGCCTTGGCTGCACTTGCCAAAGAGCCGGTGCCAGAGCAAGTAAATGTTGCCTATGGAGAAACCAAACTTATTTTCGGAAAAGACTATATCATTCCTAAACCTTTTGACCCAAGGTTAATAGAGAACATCCCTCCAGCTGTTGCAAAAGCGGCTATGGAGAGCGGTGTGGCAACTGCACCTATTAAAAATTGGCAGAAATATAGAGATGAGCTAAATGAGCGCATGGGGAGTGATAACAAGATTATTCGCTTGCTATACAGTCGTGCAAAACAAAATCCAAAAAGAATTGTCTTTGCCGAAGCAGATCATTTAAATGTACTGAAAGCTGCGCAAATAGTCTATGAAGAAGGAATAGGTATTCCTATTTTGTTGGGTAGAAAGGCCGTTATTGAAGAGCTCATGGAGCAACTTGAATTTGATGCTGATGTGCAAATTATGGACCCAAAGTCTGATGAGCAAGCTGAAAACTTAGCCAAATATGCTCAAGAATTATTTGTGATTAGAAACAGGAATGGAGTTACCCTTTTTGATGCACAAAAGTTAATGCGTGAGCGCAACTATTTTGCTGCTATGATGGTTAACCAGGGTGATGCTGATGCAATGATTTCTGGGTACTCTAGGGCATATCCATCTGTGTTACGACCAGTTTTGGAGACTATTGGGCGCTTTGATGGAGTGAATAAAATTGCAACAACTAATATGATGTTGACTAAAAGAGGTCCTCTCTTTATAAGCGATACTTCTATCAATATTAACCCTACTGCCAAAGAATTAGCTAAGATTGCCCAGATGACAAACTACACCATGAAGTTGTTTGGAATAACACCTGTAATTGCAATGATAAGCTATGCTAATTTTGGTTCTTCAAAAGATCCACACGCAACAAAAGTGCGTGATGCCGTTGGGTATTTGCATAGAACAAACCCAGACATGCATATTGATGGGGAGTTGCAAACAGACTTTGCTTTAAACCCTGAAATGTTACAAAGTAAATTTCCATTTTCAAAGTTGGCAGGAAAAAAAGTGAATGCACTCATATTTCCAAATTTAGATGCTGCTAATAGTAACTATAAATTACTAAAAGAGATCAATGGTGTTGATTCTGTAGGGCCTATTATGCTTGGAATGCGAAAGCCTGTTCATATCCTTCAGTTAGGGGCTAGTGTAGAAGAAATAGTAAATATGGCAGCAGTTTCTGTAATAGATGCACAGCAAAAAGAAAAACGAGAGAAAACAGCCCAAAAGCAGTAATGTTTCAGAACAAAATTTAGTTTTTATCCCTTTAGATAAGCCAATAAAATATATTATATTTGGCATACAAACATCAAAAAAACGTATGATAACCCAATTACATGGAAGACTTGTTGAAAAATCGCCAACCGATGTAGTTATAGACTGTCATGGTGTTGGGTATTTTGTAAACATATCATTGCATACGTTCTCACAACTACCTGTATCAGATAGTGTTATGCTGTTCACTCATTTGCAAGTGCGTGAAGACGCGCATATTTTATATGGGTTTTCTAGCGTGGCAGAGCGAGAGATTTTTAGGTTATTAATTTCGGTTTCTGGAGTTGGAGCTAGTATAGCTCGTACGATGTTATCATCATTATCTCCAAAACAAGTAACCGAGGCTATAGCGGGAAGTGATGTTGCAACCATTCAATCTGTAAAAGGTATTGGGGCAAAAACAGCCCAACGTGTCTTGTTAGATCTAAAAGAGAAAATTTTAAAAGTGTATGGCCTGGACGATGTTTCTATAGTTTCAAGCAATACGAATAAAAATGAAGCGTTATCTGCTTTGGAGACCTTAGGTTTTACGCGTAAACAAGCTGAAAAAGTTTGTGATTCTGTCGTTAAAGAAAACCCACAGGCCACTATTGAGGAAATTATAAAGCAGGCTTTAAAAAAATTATAAGTATTGGGCACAAATTTAACAAAGTTTAAAAATAGCTTTTTTAAACAACTCGTATTTTTAAGTATTATCCTTGGAGGGTTTTCATGTGTATTTGCACAGGATTCTACTGCAACAGGCTCCTCTATGGGCCGTATTGAGTTGCCTCCAGCTTCAAGTATAGAGAGTTTATACACTTATGACCCTGTTACAGATAGCTATTACTATAGTGAAATGTTAGGAGACTTCAATGTAGGCTTGCCGCTCGTTTTAAGTCCAGAAGCGTATCGTGATTTGATTTTAAAACAGCAAATGCGCGATTATTTCAAAGAAAAGATTGATGCTGTAGATGGAAGAAAAGAAGGCTCTGAGGATGGTCAGAAAAACTTATTGCCGAAGTTTTATGTGAATTCAAGTTTCTTTGAATCCGTATTTGGAGGCAATACTATTGAAGTAATACCCCAAGGTACCGTAGAAATGGATCTAGGACTGCTGTATACTAAACAAGATAACCCAGCTTTTTCACCAAGAAACAGAAGCAATTTCTCTTTAGATTTTGACCAACGTATCAGTTTAAGTTTGTTGGGTAAAGTAGGGGAGCGCCTGCAGGTGACAGCAAATTATGACACCCAGTCTACCTTTGACTTTCAAAATCAAGTAAAACTAGAGTTTACTCCTACTGAAGATGATATTATTAGATCTATTGAGGTGGGTAATGTAAGCATGCCATTAAATAGCACCTTAATTCCAGGGGCTCAAAGTTTATTTGGTGTAAAAACTCAATTGCAATTTGGAAAAACAACGATTACGGGAGTATTCTCTGAGCAACAATCTGAAACTAGAAATGTAACAACTGAAGGTGGAGGGACTATTACAGATTTTGATATTTATGCCTTAGATTATGATGAAAATCGTCATTTTTTCTTGGCACATTATTTTAGAGATACTTATGACAGAGCATTACAGCAATATCCTTTCATTCGTTCTAATGTTCAGATTACACGTGTTGAAGCTTGGATAACCAATCGAGGCAATCAAACACAGGATGTTCGTAATATTGTAGCACTTCAAGATATTGGAGAGGCTGATATTTCAAATATTGGATTAAACGCTATTCCTGGTGGATTTTTAAACAAGCCTTCTTCTTCATTTCCAGACAATGGAAACAATGATTTTAATCCCTTTGGTATTGAAGATCAAAGCGCTCAAGGTATTTTAAGCGAACAGATACGCGATATAGCAACTGTGCAACAAGGTTTTGGTGGTGTTCAAGTTCAAGATGGTGCAGATTTTTTAACATTAGAAAATGCAAGAAAATTAAGGGCTAATGAATATACAATCAACTCTCAATTAGGATATATTTCTTTAAATCAACGCTTAAATAATGACGAAGTTTTTGCCGTTTCATTTCAATACACTGTAAACGGTAAAGTATACCAAGTTGGAGAGTTTTCTACCGACGGTGTAGATGCCACTGGAGGACTCGTAAGGCCTGGGGAGCCTGGTAATCCTGGTATAAACGATATCGAAGGAATTCCTCAAAATCTAATTGTAAAATTATTAAAGAGTAACATCACCAATGTTTCTGAACCTATTTGGGACTTAATGATGAAAAATATTTATGGTCTAGGGGCCTTTCAATTAGAGCAAGAAGACTTTAGATTGGATATTCAATATAAAGATCCAGCACCATTAAACTATATCACAGCCGCAGAAGGGACTCTTTCAAATCCTGCAATTGCATTGCCTGATGATGTTGACAACAAAACATTGTTGAAGGTGTTTAATCTAGACAGATTAAATTTTAATAATGACCCGCAACAAGGGGGAGACGGCTTCTTTGACTTTATTCCAGGTCTTACTGTTGATCAGCAAAATGGACGTATAATATTTACGAGTGTGGAACCCTTTGGAGAATACTTGTTTAATAAACTTGATGATGCTACTGCTGGTTCTTCTTTGTATGATATGCCATCGAGTTACAATGCAAACCAAGAAAAATATGTTTTTAGATCTCTTTACAGGGTTACAAAAACACAAGCAGAACAAGAAGATAATGACAAGAATAAATTTCAATTAACAGGACGCTATAAGTCTAGTGGAGGAAATGGTATACCAATAGGAGCATTTAATATCCCTCAAGGTTCTGTAGTGGTTACAGCCGGAGGAAGAACCTTGTCTGAAGGAGTAGATTACACTGTTAATTATCAAGCTGGAACTGTGCAGGTTTTAGACCCTTCCTTATTGGCATCTAACACTCCTGTAAATATTACAGTAGAGAACAATACACTGTTTGGCCAACAAACAAAACGTTTTACAGGTTTAAACGTTGAACATAAATTTAACGACAACTTTATTATAGGAGGTACTTATTTAAAACTCAATGAGCGTCCTCTTACTCAAAAATCTACCTATGATGTAGAACCTATTAACAACCAAATATTTGGTGTTAATTTAAATTATGCAACACAGGTTCCTTTCTTTACACGCCTGGTTAATAAACTTCCAAATATTGATACAGACGTAGAATCAAATTTTTCTATTCGTGGTGAATTTGCATACTTGTTGCCAAGCGCACCAGAGGTTTCAGACTTTGGAGGTAGAACAACTGTGTATATAGATGATTTTGAGTCTTCACAAACAGAGTTTGATATTAGCTCACCCCTAACGTGGCGCTTGGCTTCATCTCCAGACGGCTTTGGTGGAGAGGTAGGAAATAGTATTTTAGAGTATAATTATAAACGTGCTCGTTTAAACTGGTACACTATTGATCCTATTTTTTACAGCAGTCAACGTCCAGATGGAATAACAGTTCAAGATTTGTCCTCACCATTTACAAGACGTATTTTTAGAGATGAAATATTTCCAGCACAAGATATTATTCAAGGGCAAACACAGGCTATATTTTCTTTAGATCTCTCATATTATCCAAGTGAGCGTGGTGAATATAATTTTAATCCAGCTGCATCAGGCACCAATGAATTGCCAAATCCTGCAAGTAATTTTGGAGGTATTTCTAGACAATTAACTACCACAGATTTTGAGAGAAGTAATGTAGAATTTATCCAATTTTGGGTAATGGATCCATTTATTTACGAAGAGAATGACACAAACAATGGAGGTACCTTAAGTTTTAATTTAGGTAACATTTCAGAAGATATCTTGAAAGATGGACGTAAGCAATACGAAAACGGATTACCTCAAGATGGTGAAACAACCAATACAACCCCGACGGTTTGGGGTAAAGTGCCAACCAACCAGTCCTTGGTTTATACCTTTGATACAGAAGGGGAACAACGCATAAACCAGGATATAGGATATGACGGTTTAAACAATACTGAAGAAAGCGCGATGTTTCCTGCTTTTAGTGGTCTTCCAGATCCAGCAAATGATAACTACCAATATTTCTTGCAAGCTACTGGTGACATAAGAAATCGATACAAACAATACAATGGTACAGAGGGTAACTCTCCTGTAGCGGTAACAAATACAAACCGTGGTTCTACAACACAACCTGATGTGGAGGATATTAACCGTGATAACTCTATGAACACTGTAGATAGTTATTATGAATACAATATTCCTATATCACGTGATGCGCTTACACCAGCTACAAACGATTTTGTAACAGATGTGCGTGAGAGCACTATTACACTTGATGATAATAGTTCTTTGGATGTACGTTGGGTTCAGTTTAAAGTGCCAGTGTCAGGGTATGATAGAGCAGTAAATGGAATATCAGACTTTAGATCTATTCGTTTCATGCGCATGTACATGTCTGGTTTTGAGCAAGCAACAACACTTCGTCTTGGGACACTAGAATTGGTGCGCGGTGATTATAGAAGGTACTTACAGACCCTAGATAACGTAACAATGGAGGATCCAGAGTTGGATGATACTGTTTTTGAAGTGGAGGCCGTTAATATCATTGATAATGAAAACAGGCAGCCCATACCATACAGGCTACCTCCCGGTGTTATAAGAGAACAGCTTAATAATAACAATAATATTATTAGACAAGATGAGCAATCACTAGCAATTCGGGTTTGTGGATTAGAACCAAATGATGCGCGAGGTGTGTATAAGAACTTTAGCGTAGATATGCGTCAATACAAAAATCTAGAAATGTTCATTCATGCAGAGTCTATTGTAAATGAAACTGCTTTGGCTGAGGGTGATTTGGTTGCCTTTATTAGAATGGGTAATGATTTAACCGAAAGTTTCTATGAGATACAAATACCTTTAAAGCCAACGTCCTTTAGCACTACTAGTGCCGAGGAAATTTGGCCCCTAGAGAATAGAATGGACTTACCACTTAGCCTATTACAAGATCTTAAGGCTATTGTTCTTGGGGATCCTGCATTGTATTCTCCAAACCAACTACACTTTTTTGAAGAAGGCGAACTAGATGGATTACCATCTAATATTCTTCGAGTAGGAATGAAGGGTAACCCGAGTTTTGGAGATGTGCGTGTTGCAATGATTGGTGTTCGTAATGAAACCAACACAGAGCTTTGTGGCGAGGTTTGGTTTAATGAATTGCGTCTTTCTGAGTTGCAAAACCAAGGAGGTTGGGCCGCTGTTGCAGCTATGGATGCAAATTTCGCAGATTTCGCAAACATTAGTGCAACGGGTAGGGTAAGCACCATTGGCTTTGGCTCTTTAGAGCAAGGTCCAAATGATCGTAGTAGAGAAGATGTAGAAGAGTATGATGTGGTGACTAATTTTAACTTAGGACAAATGCTGCCTAACAAATGGGGTATTCAATTACCTTTTAATTATGGATTGTCAGAAAAATTAATAACACCACAGTTTGATCCTGAGTACCAAGATGTAGAGCTGCAATCTAGATTAGACAATGAAGGTAATTCTAGCAGAAGAGAAGAGATTTTAGGACAGTCTGTAGATTATACAAAAAGGCAGAGTATTAATTTTATTGGAGTTCGTAAAGAGCGCACCGGTGAAGGCAAGCCAAAGGCCTATGATATAGAAAACCTTACCTTGTCTGCGTCATACAATCAAATAGATCATAACGATTTTGAAATTCAAGATGCTTTAGATCAAAATGTGCGCCTAGGAGGTACGTATGCATACAACTTCACCCCTAAAACATTTGAGCCTTTTAAAAAGAATGATTCTATTTTTACAGGGAAATACTGGCAATTTTTAAAAGACATTAACCTTAACTATTTACCAACTAACATTGCAGTAAACTCTAACATTTTACGCCAACACAATGAGCAAAAGTTTAGAGAATTGAATCTAGAAGACGGTAATATAGGCTTGCCGGTGCTCTACCAAAGAAATTACTTGTTTGATTGGGATTATGCCATTAACTACAATCTAACAAAATCATTCCGGTTTAATTTCACGACTTCAAACAATAGAATTGTAACCAACTATATTGATGATGCAGGTTTTGCAGATAATCAAATTGGTGTTTTTGATGGCTTCTTTGATATTGGAGATCCTAATCAACATTTTCAATCTCTACAATTAAATTATGACTTGCCTACTGCAAAATTCCCTTTCTTAAAATGGATTAGAGCTACCTATTCTTACACTGGAGATTTCCAGTGGCAGGATGGAAGTGATTTGTTTAATAATATTGATATTGAATTAAGTGACGGGACTACACAAACCTATGATTTAGGAAATTCAATACAAAATGCAAGCACACACCGTATTAATACTACACTAGATTTTAATGCATTTTACAGATACATTGGGCTTTCTAAAAGGAAAAGCAATAGCAGAAGAGAAAGTGGTGGTAATACCGGGGGCCGTGGAGGTGGAGCAGGCTTTGATGCAAAAGGCAAAGGCGGTAAGAGCGGAAAAGAAAATTCTAAAAGTTCTGCAATTGGATCTATTAGTAGTGAAGGTAAAGAAAAATCAGGTGGGGCAAGAGGCTCCTCTGGAGCAGCAGGTGGATTAAATGGCGGAGATAAAGCGGTGAATACCATCATTGGGCTAGCAACAATGATTAAAAAAATTCAATTTAATTATCAAGAAACAAACGGTATATTTTTACCAGGATATAAACGATCTATTGGCTTTGTGGGTACCTTAAAACCAACATCTGGATTTACCTTTGGTAGTCAAGCAGAAGTTAGGGATATCGCTGCGCGTAATGGATGGTTAACACTATATCCAGAATACAACGAGCAATATACCGAGAATGAAACAAATCAACTAGATGTTCAAATTAATTTAGAACCAATTCGTGATTTAAAAATTGATATTAACGGAAGTAGAATCTACGCAGAGAACTATTCAGAAAACTATATTATTGAAGGCGGGATGTATAATTCATTAACGCCAGTAACTTCAGGGAATTTTAATATTTCAACCTTATTAATAGCAACTGCATTTCAAAACACAACAGATGAGTCATCACAGCCTTTTGATGCCTTTAGAAGCAATAGATTAATTATTGCCAACAAATTGGCATTAGATTTTTATGGTACTGATGCATTTCCTGTTGATCCAGAAACAGGATATCCTGTTGGATTTGGGGCGACAAGCCAAGATGTATTATTGCCAGCATTTTTAGCAGCCTATAAAGGGAACGATGCTCAAAGTGAAAAGAAAGGTATTTTAAGAGATGTGCCATTACCAAACTGGGATATCAAGTATACTGGTTTAATGCGTTTAGGTTGGTTTAAAAAACGTTTTAAGCGCTTATCATTACAACATGGTTATAGTGCTGGATATACAGTGAATCAGTTTCAGACTAATTTAGATTATAACAGATCTAGAGACGGTAATGCTGCAACCGCATCTATAGACCAAGCTGGAAACTTTAAGAGTGAGCAGTTTTTAACCAACGTAAACCTTACCGAGCAGTTTTCACCATTATTGAAAATTGATTTAGAAATGAAAAACTCTGTAAAAATTTCTGCAGAACTAAGAAAAGATAGAGCTTTGGGTCTTAGTTTTGCTAATAATCTTTTAACAGAGATTAAAGGTGATGAAGTTGTAGTAGGTCTTGGTTATAGAATTAAAGACTTACGTATCGGGACTAACTTTGGAGGTAAAAAGCAAATATTAAAAAGTGACTTGAACTTTAAGCTAGATCTTTCACGAAGAGACAATAGAACTATTATACGTTATTTAGACATAGAAAATAATCAAACTACTGCAGGGCAAACTATATATGGTCTTCAGTTACTGGTAGATTATGCTTTAAGTAAAAGCCTAACTGCTGCCTTTTATTATGACCATACTTTTTCTGAGTATGCTATTTCTACTGCGTTTCCTCAAACCACTATACGCAGCGGCTTGACGTTGCGATATAATTTTGGTAACTAAAAAATATAAACACATAATTAAACGTATTAAACTATGAACATTCCGGCACATTTAAAATACACGAAAGACCACGAATGGATTAACATTGATGGAGATACTGCCACTGTCGGTATCACAGATTTTGCGCAAGGCGAACTTGGTGATATTGTATATGTAGAAGTAGAAACACTAGACGAGACTATGGACGCAGATGAGGTCTTTGGTTCTGTAGAGGCAGTGAAAACCGTTTCAGATTTGTTTTTACCGCTCTCTGGAGAGATTATAGCATTTAACGATAGCCTAGAGTCTGATCCAGAAAAAGTAAACAATGATCCTTACGGCGAAGGATGGATGATAAAGATTAAGATCTCTAATCCAGACGAAATAGAAAACCTATTAGATGAAGCAGGATATAAAGAGCTTGTTGGGGCCTAAAGTTCTCCTTGTTATAAGTGTATCATATACGCTTTTTATTACAATAGCCTTTTTGATTCCAATAACAAACCAGGTGCCAAAACTAGCATTTCCTTTTGCAGATAAGAGTATACATCTTATATTAAATGCAGGACTTTTTGTGGTGTGGTCTTGGTATGTTATATCTAAAACAGTTAAAATTTTAAAAACACGCACACTAGTTGTTTTGTTTGTATGTACTTTTTTTTACGGCATACTTATTGAAGTGATACAAGGTAGGTATCTAGCCACAAGGGGTGCAGATATCTTTGATGTAGTTGCAAATATGTTTGGGTTGTTCTTGGGCTTGTTTGTGGTTAATGTGTCAAAAAAATTTATTTCATAATATTACACAGGTATTGTTATCAAATACAATAGATTTTCTATATTTTTATCAACGATAATTTAATTTCAGTTATGGAGTCCAAAAAAAATGAAAAAGCAGATTTAAAACAATGGAGTGGTGTCTACTTTCTAGCAGGCCTTGCTTTTATGTTATTTTTATCTTGGCAAGCAGTAGAGTGGAAGTCTTATGATAGAGACTTATCATTAGATACCTTGAATGTAGGGGATGATCTTGATGAAGACATTCCAATTACAGAAATATTAACGCCACCACCACCACCACCACCACCACCACCAGCGCCAGAGGTTATAGAGGTTGTTGAGGATGAAGAAGATATAGAAGAAACAATTATAGAGTCTACAGAGATTAGTCAAGAAGAGGAGATCGTAGAGATCGAAGAGATTGAAGAAGCTGGAGAGATCATTGATGATGTGCCTTTTGCTGTTATTGAAAATGTACCTATTTACCCTGGTTGTGAAAGTGCAGGAAATAATGACGCAAAGAAAAAATGTATGTCAGGAAAAATCCAAAAATTTGTACAAAAGAAGTTTAATACAGATTTAGCTAGTGATCTAGGTCTGGAAGGGATACAGCAAATTTATGTTCAATTTAAGATTGACAAGACGGGTAATATTACAAACGTACAAGCGCGTGCGCCACATCCTAAACTAAAACAAGAAGCTATTAACACCATAAAAGCTTTGCCAAAGATGACACCAGGAAAACAAAGAGGTCAAGCAGTAGGAGTATTGTACTCCCTTCCTATTAGATTCCAGATAGAGAACTAGAAGATTTTTTTTACTATATAAATCCCGCTCATTTTTGAGTGGGATTTTTTTGTTTTAAACCTTCTTGATACTTGAGCGTCTATCTCTCATATATTTAACATAGATAATGTGTTATAAATTGGTTAGAATTATAGATGTGCCGTATCTTTGCACACTCAAAATAAGGGGTTAAACTAAAAATAAATCTGTTGTCAGTCACGCAAACACAAATATCACCCACTTCATGGGTTAAAAACTTTACAGAGATAACCAAGCTTAGGTTGTCTGTAAGTGTTGTATTTTCTTCTGTTGCAGGGTATTTGCTTGGAGCAACACAGGTTGATTTTGTGGTTTTGTTGCTTTTGTGTGTCGGTGGATACTGCATGGTAGGAGCAAGTAATGTCTACAATCAAATTATGGAGCGTGATTTAGATATCCTTATGGATAGAACTAAAAATAGGCCCATTCCAGTTGGTAGAATGTCTGTTTCTGCATCCCTATCACTAGCAATTGTATTAACACTTGTTGGGTTATCAGTATTGTATAGTATAAACCCACAAACAGCAATGTTTGGGGCTATCTCAATCTTTATATATGTTTTTCTATATACCCCATTAAAAACCAAAACACCCTTATCTGTATTTGTTGGAGCGTTTCCAGGGGCCATACCATTTATGTTGGGATGGGTCGCTGCAACTAATGATTTTGGTATTGAGCCAGGTACTTTATTTATGATTCAGTTTTTTTGGCAATTCCCTCATTTTTGGGCTATAGGTTGGTTTTTGTTTGATGATTACAAGAAGGGTGGGTTTTTCATGCTACCAACAGGTAAAAGAGATCGCGGCACAGCCATACAAGTAATTCTTTATAGTATTTGTACGGTTTTGGCCTCACTAATCCCCGCATTTGGGGTGACTGGAATGTTTTATATCACTCCGGTTTCAGCAGTAATTATTGGAGCTTTAGGGCTTTGGTTTATTTATTACGGCATCCGGTTGTATAAACAAAAAACAGACAAATCTGCAAAACAACTTATGCTGGTAAGTGTTAGCTATATTACATTGTTGCAAATTATTTATGTAGCAGATAAATTTATTAGATAAGTACACCCATTTAAAATTTGAAAAATATGGACTATACAGAGGGTACAGAACAACAGAAAATAGGAAGAGCAAAAAAGAACATGTTACTTTTTGCTATGATAAGTTTAGGGATGAGTTTTGCTGGTTTAACCAGTGCGTATATTATTAGTAAAGAACGCCCAGATTGGTTGACAGATTTTGAAATACCGCAAGCATTTTTTACTAGTGTTGCTGTAATGATATTGAGTAGCATTACGTTTATTCTGGCAAAGAAAGCCGTGAAGGCTGAGCAGAATTCTAAAGGGATGGTCTTGCTGTTAACAACGCTTATACTAGGGGTCGTATTTGTGTATTTACAATTTCTTGGTTTTTCACAAATTATAGATAACGGATATTTTTTTACAGGGAGTGAAAGTAGTATTACCACATCATTTATATATTTAGTGGTGTTATTACACCTCGCGCATATTGTTGTTGGTCTTATCTGTGTCTTGATAGTAATTTATAATCATTACAAATTAAAGTATACAAACGGAAAAACCCTTGGCATTGAACTTGCTACTACATTTTGGCACTTTGTAGACATCTTATGGGTCTATCTGTTTTTGTTTTTATATTTCGTGAGATAAAAAATTAATGTATTTTTGAACTAAATTAAAAATTGATTTCTATTTATGGAAACAACTGTTGCATCAACAACGCCTGAAGGCGATGTTTGGGGAGGTGGAAACCAACCATTAAGGGCTAGTTATGGTAAAATGATGATGTGGTTTTTTATCGTTTCTGATGCCTTGACTTTCTCTGGATTTTTAGCCGCCTACGGCTTTTCAAGATTTAAATTTGTAAATGCTTGGCCTATCGCCGATGAGGTATTTACTCACTTTCCGTTTTTGCATGGAGTTCCAGCACCTATGTTCTACGTTGCCTTTATGACCTTTGTTCTTATTTTTTCTTCTGTAACGATGGTGTTAGCTGTAGATGCAGGACATAAAATGCAGCAAAGTAAAGTGGCAATGTATATGTTTTTAACCATTATTGGAGGTGCCATATTTGTGGGTTCACAGGCCTGGGAATGGGCAACATTTATCAAAGGAGATTACGGTGCTGTAGAAACTAGAGGTGGTAAAATATTACAATTTTTAGACACTGAAGGAAGTCGTGTTGCTATTGGTAGTTTTGCGGAATCCATGCAAAGCACTGCAACAGAACATGCAGAGAGTAACGGTGTTTGGTTTATGGGCGGTAATCAACAAACCTCTTATAACCTTGAAGAAGTAACAGCTGGTTTCTTAGCGAATGACAATTTGTTAATACGTACACAATACTTAGATGAAAATGGGCATCCAACTGTTTTATCTAGAGCTGCTTCAATTGAAAAAATCCAAAATGACGGGAAGTTGGTAGTGGAAGGAGCAAACCTCAAACGCAATGAGTATGGGCATCCATTATTTGCAGATTTCTTTTTCTTTATTACAGGTTTCCACGGCTTCCACGTATTTTCAGGGGTATTGATTAATATCATTATTTTCTTTAACGTAGTTATAGGAACTTATGAGCGCAGAAAGAGTTATGAAATGGTAGAAAAAGTAGGATTGTATTGGCATTTTGTCGATCTAGTTTGGGTATTTGTATTTACCTTCTTTTACCTTGTTTAAATAATAATCATATTTAGTAGTATATAAAATGGGACATCACCAACACAGTTTAGCAATCTTTAGAGGAAGGCTTAAGTTCAAATCTATCGAACAAAAAATTTGGGGAGTATTTATATTCCTTTCTATTATAACGATTGTTGAAGTCGCTTTTGGTATTATTAAACCAGCATCTTTAATGAGTCCTTTTTTGTCTCCTTTTGAAGGTGAATTGTTTGCAACTTTTGCAAATATTTTTTTGTCTCCATTTATTTACATGAAGCCATTGAATTTAATTTTCATTGTCCTTACTATAGTAAAAGCATACTACATCACTTGGGATTTTATGCACATGCGAGATGAAACAAAATCTTTACGACGTATGGTTGTTTGGACCGCTATTTTCTTAATTTGCTACTTAGTTTTAATTCTTCTTATTGAAGGAGATTATATTTTTGAAGTATACAAAAACAATTACGTTAAGTTTGATTTTTAACTCACACAAAGTAATTTACACCACCTTAAAAATCCTGCTATATTAGCAGGATTTTTTTATTCGCATATTTTATTTGAATATTAACAATAGGCTTCTTGGTAAACACTGTTTTGTAGTGTATTTTTGTAATACTAAATCAAATTCTTGGAAACATCAGAAAAGAGTATTAAAAAGAAAATAGTCCTTGGAGTATTGTTCTTGTTGCCCATTGCCATTTATATGTTTTTTGCAACTGGAGTTAATAATTTCGGGAAACTCCCCGTACTATCAGAAGACGTGAGTAGTGTCTCTAGTTTTAAGGACCTGAACGGGAACCCTGTCACGTTAGATAATAAAATCACAGTTCTTGGTTTTTTCGGAAAAACACCTCTACAGACCAAAGCCTATACCTATAACTTGGCACACAAGATTTACAAAAAAAACCATGAGTATAATGAATTTCAGTTCTTAATTCTCTTACCAGAAGAGGCAAGAAACGGTGCTAAAATACTAACTGCAAAAATTTCAGAAATTGCAGCGACATCTGCCTGGACATATGCCTTTGGAACTCCACAGGCCATAGAGGAGGTCTTTGCCTCTCTCAAAAGCGGCTACACACTTGATGGGTCACTCTCTAGTAGTTTTGTTTTTATTATTGACAAGGATGTTCGCTTGCGAGGTAGAAACGATGATGAAGATATGCAAGACGGCTTAGTGTATGGATATAACTCTGCAGATATTGGAGATATCAATAACAGAATGAGTGATGACGTGAAAGTAGTTTTGGCAGAGTATAGAAAGGAAACCAAAGAGAACAGTAGGCGAAATGAAATCTTAGTAAAACAAGAATAATGAAAGCAAAGTATATAGGTCTTTTTGCGGTTATTTTAATTTTCTCCATTTTGTTTATTCCTAAAATACATGATCGTATTGTTAATAATACCATTGTAGATAGCAATAGAATGAGCAAGGCTAAAAGTCAAGATGCAGATGTAGTTGTTGACACATCAAAGGTATTATTGACTTTGCAAGAGGTTCCTGCTTTTACTTTTGTAAATCAAGACAACAACACTATCACCAATGAATTTTATAAAGGAAAGGTATTTGTTGTAGAATTTTTCTTCTCTAGCTGCACCACGATCTGCCCTATTATGAATAGAAACATGTTGCAGGTGCAGGATGTATTTGCAGACCAAGAAAATTTTGCAATTGCTTCCTTCTCAATAGATCCATTATATGACACTCCACAGGTGCTAAAAGCATATGCCAATCAATATGGAGTAAATCATCCGAACTGGAATTTTTTAACGGGTGATAAGACGATCATTCATACACTTTCAAACGAGGGGTTTAAACTTTTTGCTGCAGAAGATGAAGATGAGATAGATGGTTTTTCTCATTCGGGATTATTTGCACTTATAGATCAAAATGGAATGGTGCGTTCCAGAAAAGATAAACACGGCAATCCTTTATTTTATTACAACGGCCTTGAACAGGAGGGAATCGATATGTTGATAACCGATATTAAAAAAATATTATAATGGAAACACAAACAAAACAACCCAAGAGTAAATATACTTTATGGATATGGATTCTTTCCATAGTCATCCCAGTAGCGGTAGCAATATTGTTTACTGTTAGAATTCCTGGTGTTGAACGCATGGGCTTTTTGCCTCCAATTTATGCGAGTGTTAACGCACTTACTGCGGCTGTCTTAATTATAGCGCTTTATCACATTAAACAAGGTAATAGAAACGCGCATGAAACCTTTATGAAATTAGCAATAGGGTTATCTGTTTTGTTTTTACTGATGTATGTTGTGTACCATATGACTTCAGATTCAACAAAATTTGGCGATACAAATGCAGATGGATTAGTATCAGAGATAGAATCTCAAGCATTAGGGGCTATTAGATATGTTTACTATTTGTTGTTAATTACCCATATTACACTATCGGTAACTGTTATTCCCTTTGTCTTAGTTACCTACGTAAGAGCTATTCGTGGCGACTTTAAAATGCATAAAAAAATAGCGAGAATTACATTCCCGTTGTGGTTATATGTTGCTGTTACAGGGGTTATTGTCTTTCTTATGATTTCACCATACTATCCTACTTGATATGAAAATAGGGCTGATATTTCTTTTACTACTTATATGTGTGCTTCCTGCAGAGGCGCAATGCGCTATGTGTCGTGCTGTGCTTGAAAGTGAGCAGAGTGGTACAGCCGCCAAGGGTATAAATAACGGGATTATGTATTTAATGGTCTTTCCTTACCTTTTGGTAGGAACTGTAGCATACTTGGTTTACAGGAATCGCCAGAAAACTACCTAGTGGTCTTTTATTTTTTTTTAATGAGGGCGTAACAATTAGCGCTTTTTATAGTCTAATGTATATCTTATCTGCAATACAACTTTATAAAGTCTTAACAAGAATTTGACAGCCTAACAGTTTAAGGGGCTGTTACTTTGTAACTCAATAAAATACAACATGATTGAAATAAGCGATTTACACAAATCATATCACATGGGTAGTAACTCGCTACATGTTTTAAAAGGGATTGACTTTTCTGTCAAAGAAGGTGAAATGGTTTCTATTATGGGTTCTTCAGGGTCAGGGAAGTCAACTTTATTAAATATTTTAGGGATGTTAGATGAGGCAGATTTGGGCTCATATACACTTGACGGAAAACTCATTAAAAACCTAAACGAAAAAGTTGCAGCCAAATACAGAAATCAATTTTTAGGATTTATATTCCAATCATTTAATTTAATTAACTACAAAACAGCACTAGATAACGTTGCGATGCCGCTTTATTACCAGGGTGTAAAACGTGCAGAGCGCATGGAAAAAGCATATCATTATTTAGAGAAGGTTGGATTGGCAAATTGGGCAAGTCATTTACCAAGCGAGCTCTCTGGAGGTCAAAAACAACGCGTTGCAATTGCACGTGCACTAGCAAGTGACCCTAAGGTGCTCCTAGCTGATGAGCCTACAGGAGCCTTAGACACAAAAACATCTTGTGAGGTTATGGAGTTAATTCAGCAAATTAATGATGAAGGTAAAACCATACTTTTAGTTACTCATGAAGATGACATTGCACACATGACCAAGCGTATCGTGAGGCTTAAAGATGGATTGATTATAGATGACACCATAGTAACTCAAGTACGGGCAGATGAAGCCAGACGTAACGCTGAAGCGCATGTTTGATATAGATCGTTGGCAAGAAATATTTGAAGCTATTGGTAAAAATAAGCTCCGCACTTTTTTAACAGGGCTATCTGTGGCATCTGGTATTTTTATTTTGGTTATTCTTCTGGGTTTTAGTAGTGGTATTCAAAAAGGTGTAAAAACCCAATTTGAGCAAGATGCTGTTAACCGGATCTCTATAAGAACTCGCGTCACAACCAAAGAATATAAGGGCTTAAACCCAGGGCGAAGAATACAACTGCATAATGATGATTTTTCTCAAATCAATAATGCATATGCAGATCAACTAGAATACAAAACGGCCATCTATAATATGTGGTCAAGTCAAGTTACCTATAATGGAGAGACTGGAAATTACAGATTAGAGGGTGCCAATCCAGACCAACAATTTATTGAAAATGCCAGTCTTGTCTCTGGTCGTTTTTTAAGCCAAGATGATATGTCTGAAACCCGTAAGGTAGCAGTTATTGGTAATATTATTAAAGAAGACTTGTTTAAAGAGAAAAATCCTGTTGGTGAAATTATTTCCATATTTGGAGTTAACTTTAAAGTAATTGGGGTGTATACAGACCCAGGAGGGGCAAGAGAAGAAGGACGCGTTTTTGTGCCACTTCCAACTGCGCAAATTGCTTTTAATGGTGGTGATAGGGTTAGATCACTCGCTTACACAGTAAAGATGCATAATGATTTTGATCAGGCTGTAGCCCTTAGTACCGCTCTTTCACAAAACATTAAACAAGACCTTAAATCAAAATATATTATTTCTCCTGATGACAGAAGCGCAGTGCGTGTAGATAACACCCTGGAAGAAGCCAAAAAGATTTATAGCCTTATTGATATTATACGTAATGTTTTTTGGTTTATTGGCATTGGAACTATTATTGCAGGTGTTGTAGGGGTTAGTAATATTATGCTCATTATTGTAAAAGAGCGCACTAAAGAAATTGGAATCCGTAAAGCTATTGGAGCTTTGCCAAGTTCTATTATTGGATTGATTTTGCAAGAGTCAATTTTTATTACCTCCATTGCTGGATTTATTGGTCTTTTTCTTGGCGTTGGCTTGTTGCAGATTATAAGCCCAATGATCGATAATGATTTTATCAAATCTCCACAAGTAGATTTTAACACAGCTATTACAACGGTATTTATTTTAATTTTTGCTGGGGCACTTGCAGGTTATTTCCCTGCAAGAAGGGCAGCCAATATCAAACCTATAGACGCATTAAGAGATGAGTAGTTTTTTTGCTATTACATTTTAAGATCAATAAAAAATAAAACAATGTTTAACAAAGATCGCTGGAACGAAATACTAGAGGCATTAAATGCTAATAGATTTAGAACGATGCTCACCGCATTTGGTGTGTTTTGGGGCATCTTTATTCTTGTTTTATTATTAGCATTAGTCACGGGGCTTAGAAATGGTGTAAGTAAAGATTTTGGAGACTTTGCCACCAACTCTATGTTTGTATGGGGGCAAGGAACTTCAAAGCCTTATAAAGGGTTGCCAAAAGGAAGACGCGTGCAATTTAAGATGATTGATGGTGAGATTCTAAAAGAAAAAATACCAGAATTGAAAATTGTCTCTCCAAGAAACCAATTGGGCGGTTATCAAGGTGCTAATAATGTTACAAGAAAAGAAAAAACAGGTGCTTTTAAAGTCTGTGGCGATTACCCAGAGTATATACTACAGCAACCTATGGATATTCTAGCGGGGCGTTTTATAAGCTATTCAGACATTAACGAAAAGCGCAAAGCTGTGGTTATAGGTAAAGGTGTTGTAGAGAGTTTGTTTGACCTTGGGGAAAACCCAATAGGTGATTACATAAAGATTAATGGCGTCAATTTTCTGGTGGTTGGAACCTTTAAAGCCCCAAGTAGTGGAGGAGATAGTGAAGAGTTAGCTAATACTGTTTACGTGCCCTTTACTACTTTTAATCAAGTATTTAATAATGCAGATAATGTAATGTATTTTGCTATTACTGCGCAAGATAATTTAAGTATTACTACTTTAAAACCAAGGGTTTTAGAAATTATGCGGGAGCAGCGTACCATACATCCAGATGATCAAAGGGCTATAGGTAATCGTGACTTGGCAGAATCTTTCGAGAAGATTACAGGTTTGTTTGATATTTTAAAATTTGTAGGATTTTTCGTGGGTGCCCTAGTGTTGTTATCTGGAGTTATTGGTATTAGTAATATCATGTTAATTGTAGTAAAAGAACGCACCAAAGAAATTGGTATTCGGCGCGCGTTGGGTGCAACCCCCTGGGATATTAGAGCACAGGTATTACAAGAATCATTAGTGCTTACAATACTTTCGGGTATGGTAGGAGTTGCAGTATCTGCTGGTGGTATTTGGTTAATGAATTATGTACTAACATTAAGTGGCCCGGTAGAAAATTTTGCCAACCCTTCTGTAGACATTGGCGTGATTGGCATTGCTTTATTTATTTTAATAGTATCTGGAATTTTAGCGGGTTTAATTCCTGCTACCAGAGCCACACAGATGAAACCCGTAGATGCATTACGGATAGATTAATACTTTCTGAAATGTTATAATTTTAGAAACATTAAAAACAAACGTTTAACTAAAAAGCACCCTGTTATAAGGGCTATAGAAATGAAAAGAACAGGAACTATCATCACATTACTTATCATAGTAATTGCATTTTCTGCAGGTATTTGGTACATCTATTCAAAAGATAAAACAAATCCTGTAGTATATCAAACAGAAACAGCCAGTATTAAAACTATTGTAAAAAAGACAGTGGCTACAGGAAATATTGTTCCTAAAGAAGAGGTTCTAATTAAGCCTAATATTTCAGGAATTATCTATGAAATATTTGTTTTGGCTGGGGATGTTGTTCAAAGCGGTGATTTAATTGCCAAGGTAAAGGTAGTGCCAAACGTTAATTCTTTAAACAGTGCTAAAAACAATATAAACAGTGCTAAAATACAAGTAGAAACAGCGCGGTTAGCACTAGAAAGCCAGAAGCGTATTTATATGCGTCAAAAAGATTTGTTTGACAAAGGAGTAACTTCTGCAAATGATTTTGATCAAGCTCAATTGAGCTATAGTCAAGCACAACAGCGATATAATCAAGAAAATGTATTGCTTACAGGGGCAAAACAAACCTTTGATATTGTAAAAACAGGTACAGCAAGTGGCCTAGGTGCCGCAGCCAATACAGAGATTAGAGCTACCGTGTCGGGCATGGTACTTGATGTTCCTGTAAAGGTGGGTAACCAAGTAATAGAGTCTAACAACTTTAATGATGGTACAACTATAGCAACCCTTGCGAATGTTGAAAAAATGATTTTTGAAGGAAAAGTAGATGAGAGTGAAGTTGGAAAAATAACAGAAAACCTGCCGCTAGAAATTACAGTTGGTGCTATTGAAAATAAAAAGTTTAATGCCGTACTTGATTTTATTGCTCCTAAAGGAGTGAGTGAAAATGGCGCCATACAATTTGAAATAAAGGGTACCCTTAACAAGCAGGACAACACTTTTATTCGTGCAGGACTAAGTGCAAACGCTTCTATTATTTTAGCAAAGGCCGAAGATGTATTAAGCATAAAAGAAGCCCTAGTTCAATATGATGTAAAAACAAAAAAGCCATTTGTAGAAGTAGCAACAAGTGAACAAAAATTTGAGCGTAGAGATATTAAACTTGGAGTTAGTGATGGTCTTTATGTAGAGATTTTAGGTGGCGTAACACCACAAGACAATATTAAGGTTTGGAATCAATTAAAACCAGCTCCTGGAGGCAATGCCTGGTAGTAATTAATTTAATATTTTACAAATAGTGTAACAATTTGATTAAGCTAAAGACTTACACAACAACTACAATCAACGTATGAAAAAGTTAGGAATTTTATTTTTTGTCTTAACCATTGCTACTGCGGCAGATGCCCAGGTAAAGAAATGGACACTTGCACAGTGTGTGCAGTACGCCTTAGACAATAACATATCAGTAAAACAAAGTGAGCTAGACTTAGCAGCTACAGACATTGATAAGATGACTGCTAGTGGGGCTTTTTTACCCTCATTAAACTTTAATACTAATACCTCAGAGAATACAGGGTTGAGTTTTAACCCGCTAACCAATAATGCTCAAACCACAACATTTTTATCTGTTAATGGTTCTGTAAATGTTGGGTATACACTCTTTGATGGTTTAAGAAATTATAAAAGAGTGCAACGTGCAGCGTTATCGCAATTGTCAAGTCAGTACAGATTAGCAAAAATGAAGGATGATATTTCTTTGTTTGTTGCTAATGGGTATCTACAGGTTTTATTAAACAAAGCAAATGCAGCGGCAGTTGTTGCCCAAAACCAAGTAACTAAACAGCAAATACAGCGCACCCAAAAGTTGGTGGATGCAGGGGTCTTACCTAGAGGTGATTTATTAGAAATTGATGCCACAAATGCAGGTGAGCAACAACGAATAGCGGTAGCAGAAAATGCAGTTAGAATCTCTTTAATTGGCCTAGCGCAATTATTACTAATAAAAGACTACGAAAACTTTGATGTTGTAGACGAGGACTACGAGGTGGTTAATAACACTGTTGGTTTAAAAACAGTAAGCGAAATCATAGCGGGTGCTAAAGAGTCTCGTTCTGAAGTTAAAATTGCAGCCCAAAACGTACGCATTTCACAAAAAGATGTACAAATAGCTAAAGGAGGAAACTGGCCAACTATAAGTGCATTCTTTGGTTATAATACACGATACACAGATGCAAGCAATTTCACTCAAGCACTAGATCCAAACAATCCTTTTATAACGCAGGAAATTGGTATTGTTGAACAAACAGGGCAAACGGTTGTGGGGCAATTTCCTAACACGATAAGTAGCGAAGTAAGTGCAGATCCTTTCTTAGATCAAGCCTATGAAAATGACGGAATTAGTTATGGCTTACAATTAAGTATTCCTGTATTTAATGCATTCTCGGTAAAAGCAAATGTAAGGCGAAGTAAGATTTCTCTAGAAAGAAGTAAACTTCAATTAGAGCAAGCAACACTAGATTTAGAGTCAAATGTATATCAAGCATATGTGGATGCAGAAGGTTCAAGAAAAGCCTATGAGGCGGCTCAAAAATCTGTAGCATCTCAAGAGTTAGCATTTCAATATGCAAATGATAGATATGACGCTGGGGCTACCAATGCCTTTGATTTTAGTCAATCTAAGTTGCGCTACGATACTGCTGTTGTAGAATTAAATAGGAGTAAGTACGATTATATTTTTAAAATCAAGGTGTTGGAGTTATACTTCGGTATTCCAGCCACCGAGTTAAAATTTTAATATGAAGAAAAAAACACTTTTTTGGATTTTAGGTATTGTTGCACTTGTTGCAGTTGTTCTAGTTGGAGGTAAAAAGGCCGGCGTGTTTGGAGAAACCAAACGAGGCAAAGAGGTTGAGATAGCCAAGATCACGCCTATAGATATCATTGAAACTGTAGCCGCTACAGGAAAAATACAACCAGAGGTAGAAGTAGCTCTTTCTTCTGAGGTTTCTGGAGAAATTATATTGCTTCCTATCAAAGAGGGACAAGAGATTAAAAAAGGAGAACTGTTGGTGAAGATCAATCCAGATTTAATTCAAGCAGTAGTAAGTCAAAGTCAAGCAGGACTTCAAAATGTTAAGGCACAATTAGCACAAGCAGAAGCTTCGGCTAGAAATGCAAAAGCAAACTACGATAGAAATAAAACGCTGTTTGATAAAGGAGTTATCTCAAAATTAGATTGGGATCGTTCTATTGCAGAATATGAAGGTGCACAAGCTAATGTAAAATCTGCTTTCTATAGTGTAAAGAGCGCAGCCGCAAGTTTAAAGCAGTCTCGCGATAATTTATCTCGTACGGCTATCTATGCTCCTATGTCTGGAACTATTTCAAGATTGGCCGTTGAGCTGGGAGAACGTGTTGTTGGAACTGCACAGATGGCTGGAACAGAGATTGTTCGTGTAGCAGATCTTACGAACATGGAGGTTGAGGTAGATGTAAATGAAAATGATATTGTAAAAGTAAATGTTGGTGATCAAACTATTGTTGAGGTAGATGCTTATTTAAAAAGAGAGTTTAGAGGTCAAGTAACAGAGATTGCTAATTCTGCCCTAACTGCCTTGTCTGCAGATCAAGTAACTAATTTTAAGGTAAAAGTTCGTATTTTGCCTGCATCATATGCAGACCTAACAGAGGGGAAACCAGAAAGTTATTCTCCATTTCGTCCAGGGATGACAGCAACAGTAGATATTATCACCAATACAAGGACTAATATTATTGGAGTTCCAATTAGCGCTGTTGTAATAAAAACAGACACTACTTGCACCAAAGAAAAAGTCAAGAAAAATAAAATCACATCTGCTAAGCAGCAAAAGTATGAAGTGGTTTTTGTAAAAAATGGTTCAAAAGCTGGACTTCGTGTAATTAAAACTGGAATTCAAGACGATAGTAATATTGAGGTTCTTTCTGGATTAGTAGCTGGAGATGAGGTAATAACAGGGCCTTATAATACAGTCACAAAATCTTTAAAATGCGATGATCTTATAGATCTTAAACAAGAGGAGTTAGAAGATATAGAAGAATAATGGCAACAATACTTTGCATAGAAACAGCAACTAAAAATTGCTCTGTAGCGCTTTCGGTTCATGGAAGCGTTATTGCTTTAATGCAGGACAATCCTAAGAATGAGCCAGCGCAGCATTTTTCTCATGCAGAAAAATTACAGCAGTACATAACACAGGTGCTTGCAGTAGCCAAGATCTCAAAAAACAAGCTCGATGCTGTTGCTGTTAGTAAAGGCCCTGGTTCTTACACGGGCTTAAGAATTGGAGTTTCTGCCGCAAAAGGTCTCTGTTATGCCCTAGATATTCCTTTAATTTCTATTTCAACCTTAGCATCATTGGCAAGACAAGTTGATGGCACTCTGGTAGTCCCTATGCTAGATGCTAGAAGAATGGAAGTCTACTCTGCTGTTTTTTCTACCAAAATAAAACAAATAAGAGAAACGCAAGCTCAAATTATAACACAAGATTCTTTTGAAACATACCTTGCTGGTGCAGAGGTGACTTTTATTGGCGATGGTGTCAAAAAGTTTCAAGAGGTATGTACCCATCCAAATGCTACCTTTATAAATGATGCCTTACCATCTGCCTCTCAAATGGCAGGGGTTGCTAATACTAAATACAGTAAAAGCACTTTTGAAGATGTTGCTTATTTTGAGCCTTATTATTTAAAAGATTTTATTTCTCACTAATTCATTGTATTGTTTGTTTTTTTGCGCTTTTTTCTCTGCGTTACTGCAATCAAAACCCCGGTATTTATTTTAAAATGTCATCTTAGTTCTTGAGAACAATCAATTCAATTATATGTATTTTTAGCCTGTGAATATCAAAGCATACGATGTTATTATAATTGGTGGTGGAGCGGCAGGATTTTTTGCTGCGATCAACCTTAAAACCATTTCCCCCAAACTTAAAGTTGCTATTTTAGAGCGAGGTAACGAGGTGCTTACTAAAGTAAAAATTTCTGGAGGCGGAAGATGTAATGTTACCCATGCAGAATTCGTGCCCAGTGACCTTTCTAAAAATTATCCAAGAGGAGAGAAAGAATTGTTGGGTCCTTTCCATACATTTATGACAGGTGATACCCTAGCTTGGTTTGAACAAAGAGGGGTTTCTATTAAAATGGAAGAAGATGGTAGAATGTTTCCAACCACAAATACTTCACAGACGATTATAGATTGTTTTTTAAAAGAAATCTCAACCCTTGGTATTTCATTATTAAAAGGTCAGCCTGTAAAAGAGATTCATACACAAGACAATGCTTGGACTATTAAAACCACCTCTGATTTATATGCAGCTCAAAAGATTGTTATAGCCACAGGGAGTAATCCAAAAATATGGAATGTTTTGAAAGGCTTACAGCATACAATCATACCACCCGTACCCTCCTTGTTCACTTTTAATATCAAAGACCAACGAATTCTAGATTTACCAGGCGTTTCTAAAGAGGTTAGTGTAAAAGTGATGGGCTTAAATGGCAAGGTAGTTTTGGAGAGCGAGGGTCCTTTGTTAATAACACATTGGGGTATGAGTGGTCCTGCTATCTTGAAGCTTTCTGCTTGGGGTGCTAGAGAATTAGAAACAGTATCCTATAAATTCACCATTATTGTTAATTGGTTGTTATACCAAACTCAAGAAGAGGTCCTAGTAGCGTTATTAAAACTTAAAACTAAGCAGCCCAAACAAACAGTTCTTAAATATGCTCAATTTGAAGTTCCAAAACGATTGTGGCAAAGTTTGGTGCAAACAAGCGGGATAGAAGCAACAGAGATTTGGGCAGATATTTCTAAAAACAAACTTCAAAATTTAGCACAACAACTTACGCAATCCTATTTTGAAGTAAACGGTAAAAGCACCTTTAAAGAGGAGTTTGTTACCGCAGGTGGTGTAGCTTTAGAAGAGGTTAATTTTAAAACTTTTGAAAGCAAGATACATCCTAATTTATATTTTGCAGGAGAAGTAATGAATGTTGACGCTATTACAGGAGGGTTTAATTTTCAAAATGCCTGGACGAGCGGTTATATTGTGTCCAAGGCAATTTCTGCAAAGCAGTAAGCCTTCAATAGGCATTTTCAGAGGAGTGCTATAGGGCTTAAAGACTTTTTAAACAGCTAGTAAAATATGCTGTACTAAGTTGTGAAGGATCATTTTTAAAAGGCCTCTATTTTCGTATCTTTACTTCTTAAATTTAAGCCATCCAATTTAGGGCCCACACTTATGACCAATCAAGACTTTATTCCAAAACCATATACAGAAATACTAGAAAACGGAAGCGTGTCCTATCAATCACCCAGTAATATTGCTTTGGTAAAATATTGGGGAAAGTACGCAGAACAATTACCTCAAAATGCTTCTGTAAGTTTTACCCTAAGTCAATGTAGAACAGAAACCACGGTGCACTTTAAAAAAAAGAATGAAGATTCTTTTGATTTTGAGGTCTACCTTGATGGAGTGCGTGAATTAGGTTTTGAGCCTAAGATTAAGAAATTCTTTGAGCGTGTGGAGCATTACATTCCATTTATTAAAAAGTATCACTTTGTTATTAGAACAAAAAATACCTTTCCGCATAGTAGTGGTATTGCAAGTTCTGCAAGTGGTATGAGCGCCCTAGCAATGTGTCTTGTAGCCATAGAAAACAAGTTAAACCTTCCTAAAGAACAACAAGCACAACACAAAGAGTTTGGCTTACAAAAGGCTTCCTTTTTAGCTCGTTTAGGTTCAGGAAGTGCAGCTAGAAGTTTAGAGGGGCCTTTGGTTGTTTGGGGAGAACACTCAAAAATAGAAGGCAGTAGTAACCTTTTTGGAACACGCTACCCATACGCTATTCATGAGAATTTCAGCAATTACCAAGATACTATTTTGTTGGTAGATAAGAATGAAAAACAAGTAAGCAGCACGGTGGGTCATGATTTGATGCATCATAACCCTTATGCTACAGAGCGTTTCAAAGAAGCAAATAACAACCTAGAAAAACTCATTTCTATTTTTGAACAGGGTGATATAGATGCCTTTATTACGCTAGTAGAAAGTGAAGCGCTTCAATTACATGCCATGATGATGGCTAGTAAACCGTATTTTATTTTAATGAAACCAAATACATTAGAAATCCTCAATCGTATCTGGAGCTATAGAATCAAAACAGGTAGTAAAGTGTGTTTCACCCTAGATGCTGGAGCCAATGTTCATGTGCTGTATCCGGACTCAGAAAAAGATGCTGTAGCTAGGTTTATCAAAGACCAACTCGCCCATTTTTGCAAAGATGGCGCATACATAGATGATTTTTTAGGTCAGGGTGCAACAGTGTTGTAGTCTTTATTTAATCCTTTTATAGCCATTGCCTTAGGCAACAGTTTTTACTCTTGTTTTTAAGATTTTCATAACAATATATAAGCTCTTTTAAAGTATCTTTGTAATTATTATGTACCTTTATTGGTATAATTTAAATTTTCATGAAAGGTCCTCTCTTTTATTCAAAAATATTACTCTTTGGAGAGTATGGTATCATCAAAGATTCCAAAGGGCTTTCTATTCCTTATAATTTTTTTAAAGGTGCATTAAAGACAGATCAAAAGCACACTGATGCCGCTATCAAATCTAATGAGAGCCTTCATCATTTTGCTGTTTATTTGGAGAAATTACAAAATGACACTCCTACTTTAGCGACCTTCAATACAGAAGCTTTACAGCTTGATGTCGCGCAAGGAATGTATTTTGATAGCACCATTCCACAAGGCTATGGTGTTGGAAGTAGTGGTGCTTTAGTAGCTGCTATTTATGATAAGTACGCCACAGATAAAATTACAGTACTAGAGAATTTAACACGTGAAAAACTCTTAACATTAAAAAATATCTTTGCCGCTATGGAATCTTTTTTCCACGGAAAGTCTTCTGGCCTAGACCCCTTAAATAGTTACTTAAGTTTGCCTATTCTTATAAATAGCAAAGAAGATATAGAAAGTGCAAACATTCCCTCTCAGACGGTAGACGGTAAGGGTGCTGTATTTCTATTAGATACTGGTATTGTTGGAGAAACAGCTCCAATGGTACATATCTTTATGGAAAACATGAAGCAGGAGGGTTTTAGAAATATGTTAAAAAATCAATTTGTAAAACATACTGATGCTTGTGTGCATGATTTCTTAAAAGGAGATGTAAATTCTCTCTTTGGAAATGTAAAACAACTTTCTAAAGTGGTTCTAGATAATTTTAAACCTATGATTCCTACTGAGTTCCAAACGCTTTGGAAAAAAGGTATTGATACCAATGCTTACTACTTAAAACTATGTGGTTCTGGCGGTGGCGGTTATATGTTAGGTTTTACAGAAGATATTGACCATGCTCGCACAGCACTCAAGGATCACAAACTAGAAGTAGTATATAATTTCTAGATAACGCTCAACTCATTTTATCTTTTATGTTCAGCAGAAAACAAAAACACATCATGTTAAAGTTTTTCAGCCTGTTCTCTGTTGTTAGAGGGTACAATATTTTAGTTATTATTCTGGCTCAATACCTCACCTCTGTATACATCCTGGCGCCAAATTTACCAGTAGGTAAAGTTCTTTTTGATGTCAATGTGTTGCTATTAGTTCTAGCCTCTGCTGCGGCCATTGCTGCAGGTTACATTATCAATAGTTTTTATGATAGTGAGAAAGATCTTATCAATAGACCAAATAAAACGGTATTGGATAGGCTGGTAAGTCAAAACACAAAACTATCGGGGTATTTTATCCTTAATTTTCTTTCTCTGGTATTTGCTAGTTCTGTTTCTTTTAGAACTGTGCTATTCTTTTCGCTCTATATTTTTGCTATTTGGCTGTATTCTCACAAACTCAAGAAGTTTTTGTTTATTGGAAATATTACCGCTGCAATTTTAGCGGTCATACCTTTTTTTGCAGTGTTTATTTACTATCAAAACTTTAGCGATGTAATTTTTGTACATGCTACCTTTCTATTTTTGCTTATTTCTATGAAGGAACTCACCAAAGATTTAGAAAATATAAAAGGGGACTTAGCGCAAGATTATAAAACCATACCCGTTGTCTATGGGGTTTCTTTGGCAAAAATAATGCTGTGGTTACTTAGTGCTGTTACTCTAGTGCCAATAGTACTACTGCTTAAGAATTTCTCAATAGGGTATATGAACTACTATTTTTATGGTAGTATAGTGGCCTTGGTTGTTTTTGATTTAATTCTCTTGAAATCTAACAAAAGATTACACTACCTTATTTTGCATAATATTTTAAAATTCATCATTGTATCGGGTGTTTTTAGTATTGTGCTTATCAACGTAAATCTGGTCTTGAGTCGCGTTTTTTAAAGCTATACTCAACATTTGGTTTAGGTGTTTGTATGCTTTTTTTTATAAATAGCATCATTGGTGCTGTCGAGGTCGTTCAAAAAACATCAACAAAATTGATTAAATTAGCCCTATGCAAAAAGAAAATTTATTGAATGTAGCCCTAGCACAAATAGCTCCAGTATGGCTTGATAAAGTTGCTACGCTTGAAAGAATATACGCGCAAATTAAGGGTGCTGCAGCAAAAGACACTGAGCTCATTATCTTTGGTGAAGGTCTGCTGCCTGGTTATCCATTTTGGTTGGCATTAACAGGGGGTGCAAAGTGGAACACAAAGGCTAATAAAGAACTCTACGCGCATTATGCTCGCAACGCAGTTACGATAGAAAATGGCGATTTAGACCAAGTATGTGCTTTGGCCAAAAAGCATCATATGGCTGTTTATTTAGGCATTATAGAGCGCCCTTTAGATAGAGGAGGGCATAGTCTTTATGCTTCTTTGGTTTATATCAATCAAGAGGGTGTCATACACTCTGTGCATCGTAAATTACAACCTACCTATGATGAGCGTCTTGTTTGGGCTCCTGGAGACGGAAATGGCTTGAAAGTCCATGCACTTAAACAATTTACCCTAGGGGGGCTTAATTGTTGGGAAAACTGGATGCCTTTGCCTAGAGCATCACTTTACGGGCAAGGAGAGAATTTACACATAGCCGTCTGGCCAGGAAGTGCTCATAATACCAAAGACATTACTCGGTTTATCGCCAGAGAGTCTCGCAGTTATGTAATTTCGGTATCAGCATTGATGTCAAAAAGTGATTTTCCTCTAGAGACCCCACATTATTCTAAAATTTTAGAAAAGAGTCCAGATATCTTAGCTGATGGAGGTAGCTGTATTGCAGGTCCAGATGGTGAATGGATTTTGGAACCAGACACCCAGACTGATGGAAACATCTACCATACCTTAGATTTTAATAAGGTATATGAAGAACGTCAAAACTTTGATCCTGTGGGTCATTACTCTCGTCCAGACGTAACCAAATTAATTGTAAACAGAGAACGCCAATCTACCATTTGTCTTGTTGATAATATGGAGGAGGAATAAACAACGTTGTCTGTCGTTTTTAAAATATTTTGGCATGTTTTTTCTTTCTAATTTTCAGATTAGGGAATCAATGTAATTCATAATTTAAAGCGTATCTTTGCGCCCAATTTAAAATACCTGAATTTCAGGAAACTACATCATGAGCAGAAACGATAATAGACCAAAAGGAGCCAACAAAGGGCACGGTAAAAATGCGAAGTTTAAAAGTAATGATCGCAATGCAACATCGAAGCCAAGAGACGGAAAATCTAGAGCGGGTGAGTTAAAACCAACTCCAAAAACTGTTACTCCAAAGCCAGCAAAGAAAAAACATGACGTGGTAGATGGAATTCGTTTAAATAAGTACATATCAAACAGTGGTATTTGTTCTCGTAGAGAGGCAGACACCTATATCGCTACTGGTTTAGTTTCTGTAAATGGAAAGATCATTAATGAGATGGGCTACAAGGTAAAACTAGAAGATGATGTGCGTTTTGATGGGCGTCGTCTTAACCCAGAGCCTATGTCTTACGTGCTATTAAACAAGCCTAAAGGATTTGCTACTACAACTAGTACAAATGACACCAAAGGAAATACCGTGATGGATTTGGTTGCTAATGCTTCTTCGGGTCGTATTACTCCTATTGGTAGACTTGGTAGAAATGCTACAGGCTTATTGTTTTTCACCAATGATGACAAACTTAAAGAGAAATTGAGTAAAAAAGGAATGGAGCGTTTGTTTCATGTTGAGCTTGATAAAAATCTAAAAGCTGCAGATCTTAAAGAAATTTCAGAAGGAATTCAAATTGGACCAAAGAAAATTCAGATTGAAGAAATAAGCTATGTAGATAATAAACCTAAAAAAGAAGTTGGGTTAAAAATCAAGCATATGGGAAACAGTGTAATTCGTGAAATATTTGATCATTTAGGATACAACATTTTGCGTTTAGACTGTGTTACTTTGGCACATTTAACCAAGAAAGATCTTCCAAGAGGACGCTGGAAAACGCTAACTAAAGAAGAGTTAGAGTTGTTTTCTATGCTTTAATTGTTAATTAAGTTATGGTTTCTCTATGGGAGCCATTTCTTGTTTGACTGTCTTGAAATAGCTCCAAAAGAACTACTGCAATTACAACACTATATTCTATAGCAACTAGCGCTAGGTTTTCATTAAACCCTTCAGCGCCATAGGCTGCGTAGCTCAAAAAAACCATAAAGCTCCATACCAAAGCAAATTTGTACTTGGTAAACACGCTTAACAGTAGGGGTGTTGCTACATACCAAGGGTGAACTGTTGTGGATAATAAAAAGTAAATAGAAACAGCAAAAAGCAGTCCTGTGATGAGTTGTTGTGTGGTTTGGTTTTTTCTAAAAAAAGTTAGTATAATAACACAGGCTATTACCACTAGTGGTAATACAAGACCAACGGTGGCTATGATGTTCCACCCAACACTTTGAAATCCAATCCACCGTATGATATAGTATACACTTGCATTAAATTCAAAACGTTGAAACCATAAACCAATAGTTGTACCAAAGTTTAGCAAAAAGACTTTAGATAGAAAGGGAGCGAATGTAATTGCGATAGTTCCAAAAACTACCCAATAGAATTTTTTCATTATCCAGAATCCTTTTTTGAAGAGTCCCTCTGGAGCTAGATACTTATAAAATAGCGGAAGTAATAAAAGGGGCAGTAGTTTTACAGAAACTGAAATCCCTAACAATATAGCAGCCCAAAACCACTTGTCTTTATGCAGCAGGTATAATGCCCATACTAAAAAAAGAAGCATCACGCCTTCAAAATGAAGATTTCCAGTAAGTTCTATGATGATAAATGGATTTAAAAAATACCAAAAGATGTTTCTTGCAGGTAGCTTGAGTTTCTCTAAAAGCTTTTTCCCAAAATATAAGATACCAATATCTGCTAAGATCATTAAGATACGCAAACCTATTACAGAGCCCAGGATAGAACCTTTAGCAAGTAAGCCAGCCAAAGCAAAGCAAAGCTGGTTGATAGGAGGGTAGTTGCTGTAATGACTTGCATTAAGGCCTCCCATACCCTTAATGAGTATGCTGCTATTTGAAATAGCGTCTAAAGAAGTTAAGCTGCTCGCTGGTAGATCTGCATTAGAGAGCTGTTGTGGGGTGAATACATAAGGATTTATTCCTAGATTGAGGAGTCTACCATCCCATATAAAGCGATAAAAATCTTGTGATAAATTAGGAATGGCAGGTAAAAATAAAAGCCGGAATAGGATGCCGAAAGCAGCTAAGACCCAAAAATTTAATTTGGAGTATTGTGTCATTCTATAGGCACCATAAAACAAACCACCATATAGAAGCAGTAGGTTTAGAAAGTCACTTCGCTCTAAGAAATACGCAAAAAGAACATAAAGTGTTATACTCCCAAAAACAGGAACCAGTAGTTGTGTATATGCTTTTAAATATTTAATTGTGTTGTGTTTATTTGTATCATTAATAGCCCCTACTATCCACCATTAGTTATCAATATTTTTAATCTTGCCACTGGGCAATAAATAAATTAGTATCACGACCTCCTCCGTTATTTCTATTTGAAGAAAACGCTAAGTACTTTCCATCATTGCTAAATACAGGAAAGGCATCAAAGGTTTGTCCATGAGTTACCCTTTGTAAGTTTTTTCCATCCAGATCAATCAAGTATAAATTAAATGGAAAACCACGCTCTGCTTCATGATTGCTGCTAAATAATATTTTTTGTCCGCTGGGGTGAAAAAATGGACTCCAGTTTGCATTCCCTAAATTAGTGAGCTGCTTTAGGTTGCTTCCATCTGCATTACAGATGTATAATTCCATATCAACAGGTTCTACCAGGCCATCTGCTAGCAAATCTTTGTATTTTTTAATTTCTGTTGGGGTTTTTGGTCGTGAAGAACGAAAAATTAACTTCGTCCCATCTGGTGAGAAAAAGGCACCTCCATCATAGCCCAGCTCATCGGTAATTTGTTTTACATCACTACCATCTATATTCATGGTATATAGTTCAAGGTCTCCACTACGCGTTGAGGTAAATACAATTTTATCTCCTTTTGGAGATACAGTTGCTTCTGCATCATAACCGGGTTCTGTGGTAAGTTGTGCGGTAATATTCCCTTCTAGATCTGCTACAAAAATATCAAAGCTGTCATACACAGGCCACACATAATTACCGTTTTTACGAAGCGGCACCTCTGGGCAATTTTCGTCTACTAGGTGCGTGCTTCCGTACACGTAGTGTTTGTTGTCTGGCAGAAAATAAGCGCAGGTAGTTCTTCCTTTTCCAGTAGAAATCATTGGAGGTTTGGTGTCTTTAAATGTTTCTTGTGCATTCATTAAAAACATTTGGTCACAGCCAACTCCCCAGTCTTTATAATTAGATTGAAATACTAATTGCTTGTCATCAAAACTCCAATACGCCTCTGCGTTATCACCTCCAAATGTTACCTGGCGTATGTTTTTAAGATGTATTTCTTCTGGATAAATAAGTGTGTCTTGAGTTACTGGATCTAATACTGCTTCCCTAGTACCCCCTGTTACGCTAAGTGTTTTGCTAGTTGTTGACAAGGTCTCAACAGTAGAGATTGTTTTTTCTTTGGTGCTATTTTTACAGGAAAGTAACAAACAAAGAATGACAAGGGTAGTAAGGTGTCTCATATTTCAGTAATTTTGCACAAAAATAAGGATATGCGTTTAGTTATTGTAGGATTGATGATGCTCTTTGTGATATCTTGTCACGAAGCCCCAAGAAATGTGGTGACCATGCAAGAAGATGTAGCTGTTCTAGCGGCAGATGAAATGGGAGGCAGACAAACTGGAACACCCGGCGAGTTGCTCGCTGCAAAATACATCATAACTCGTTTTGAAGCTATTGGGTTAACTCCAAAAGGGAGCCAGGGCCAATATACTCAAACATTTTCCTTTAAGGCGAGCGAGAACCCTCACGAGCAGTCTGAATTTACTTACATACAAGAAAATGGGTCGGTAACGGGTACCAATGTCATTGGATATATAGACAACAATGCTCCCAATACCGTTATTATAGGAGCGCATTATGATCATTTAGGAATGGGAGGCGATGGCTCATTGCATAGAGAAGGACCAGCAATTCATAACGGAGCAGATGACAACGCAAGTGGTGTTGCTATACTGCTGCGTCTTGCTGAAACATTAAAAAACAACTCTCCTTTAGTAACTCAAAATAATTATTTGTTTATGGCCTTTTCTGGAGAAGAAATGGGGCTGTTAGGCTCTAATTATTTTGTAAAAAACCCAACGATAAATACCAAAAAGGTAAGCTACATGATAAATATGGATATGGTTGGAAGGCTTAACAAAGAAAAAATAGTAGCGGTCCATGGCGTTGGAACATCTCCTTTATTTAAACAAACATTGTTTGCCAATAATGACCAAGGCTTAACTATTAATGAGCACGATAGTGGTGTGGGCCCTAGTGACCATACGTCTTTTTATTTGGCAGATATTCCAGTGCTTCATTTTTTTACAGGACAGCATACAGATTATCATAAACCCGGTGACGATGCAGATAAATTAAATTATGAAGGAATGGAGCGTATCTCGGCATATATTACCAATGTGGTTACAGATTTGGATGATGCAGGACAATTAGTATTTAAAAAAACTAAAAACGAAAGTGAAGAAGTTCCTATGTTTAAAGTAGCGCTTGGTGTAGTTCCAGACTATTTGTTTAATGGAGAAGGCCTTCGTATTGATGGCATTAGCGAAGATAAGCCAGCTCAAAAAGCAGGATTACAACGCGGTGATATTGTCGTTAAATTGGGTGCATTAGACACCCCAGATATGATGTCATACATGAAGGCCTTGGCTAGTTTTGAGGTGGGAGCAACCACAACTGTTACTGTCAATAGAGGTGGCGAAATTTTGGAGCGCCAAGTAACGTTTTAAATAAAGCCTTACTTAGGCTTTGCTTGTTAGGCTTTTAAAGAAGACAAACCCAAAGCCTATAAAAAGCATGAGGTGGAACGGGAACAGCCCAAAATCTCCTCCTTGGTCTCCTACAATAAAGGCAGAATACATTCCAAAGGCAAAATAGCACATCAAGAGTCCTTCAAAAATAACGTTTACTGAAATATTATTTTTCAAGTACTTGTTGTCTTTCCATTTATCTTTTAGGGTACTAATATTAAATTTTGGGGTACGTATAAAATCACTTTTTATACCAATATGCCCTTCAATGACCGCAATAGTATTGTGTAACGAAAAACCCATCGCTACAGAGAAAAAGGCGAAAAACATTCCAGTGTATTTTATAAACTGTTTGAACCCTCCTCCATAAATAGATTTGAAAGTGTGCCAATAGCAAACAAAGAAAATCACAGTGCTAATCACAAAGAAACTCATCACTATGAAATAAACTTTAAGATGCTCGTATTCGTTTTTAATATAAAGCATTGGGATACTTAAAATAGCCACTAAAAAAATGTTTAAAAACATGGTGCTATTTAGTAAATGAAGTACGCTATGTATCTTGGTTTTTAAAGACACATTTTTACTTACCAAGACCCGTCTTGCCATTTTTTGAAAATTTTCCGCACCTCCTTTATTCCACCTAAACTGCTGTGAGCGAGCTGCACTTATTACAACTGGTAATTCTGCAGGAGTTTCTACATCTTCTAAGTATTTGAATTTCCATGATTTAAGTTGTGCTCTGTAACTAAGGTCTAAATCTTCTGTTAAGGTGTCTCCCTCCCAATTTCCAGCATCCAAAATACACGTGCGCCTCCAAGCACCTGCAGTTCCATTAAAGTTTATAAAGTGCCCTTTGCTGTTTCTGCCTACTTGTTCTAAGGTAAAGTGAGCATCAAGTGCAAAGGCTTGTATTTTAGTTAAGATAGAGTAGTTTTTGTTAATATGTCCCCAACGCGTTTGTACCACACCAATTTCTGGATCTTTAAAATAAGGTATGGTGCGCTCTAGCCAATTGGTTTGAGGAAGGAAATCTGCGTCAAAAATAGCGATGTATTCTCCTTTAGCTATTTTTAAACCTTCTTTTAATGCACCTGCTTTAAAGCCTGATCTATTGGTGCGTGTAATGTGTTGTATGTCTAGGCCAGTAGCTTGTAGCTGCTTTATTTTTATTGCCGTTGTTTGTAGAGACTCATCTGTAGAATCATCGAGAACTTGTATTTCAAGTTTTTCTCTTGGATACTCTAGTGTAGCAATGTTGTTCAACAAGCGCTCCATTACATACATTTCATTATACACTGGAAGCTGGATAGTTACCAGGGGGATTTCCTCAGGATTTTTAAAATCAAAGGTATCGCTATGCGTTATTTTTTTCTTAGCATTTAGATAATTAAAGAGAAGGTTTAATTGCGCTAATGCATACATAAATATAAGCAATAGCGAAATAGAATAAATAACCATGATGATGATTTCCAGTGTCATTTTTTAAACGAATATTTAAAAATCCAAGTTAGGATTTTGATGCCAGCAAATATAGCACCTTTTACGGTACCCGAAACCTTTGAAACTCCAATTCTGTTTCTGTACTTCATAGGGATCTCTGTGTAGCTGTATTTTTGTCTTAGGGCTTTTAATTGCATTTCAACAGTCCATCCATAGGTTTTGTCTTCCATGTGGAGGGCCAGTAATTTGTCATACTTTATGGCTCTAAAAGGGCCAAGGTCTGTAAAACGAGAACCAAAAAGCAGTTTCATTAATGAGGTGGCTAGCCAGTTTCCAAATTTTTGCGGCACCGTCATAGCGCCTTTTTCTCTCAGTGTTTTAACACGAGCACCAATAACAAGATCTATGTTTTTTTCAATAATAGGCCTTACTAGCGATGTTAATTGCTCTGGGTAGTCACTATAATCACCATCTAGAAAAACAATAATATCGGGCTTGATTTCTTGTTGGGCCACATAGGCCATAGCTCTTAAACAAGCATGCCCATACCCTCTTTCCAGTTCTGTTAAGACTTTAGCTCCTGCTTCTCTTGCCTTTTTAGCAGTTTGATCTGAAGAATTATTATTAACTACAATAATTTCGTCAACAATCGACGGAATATCTTGAATGACTTTAACTATTGAGCTTTGTTCATTGTAAGCTGGAATGATGACCTTAATTATTTTATTCAATTTTCTTTTGTAGAGATTTTGAGTTCTTTTTGTTGCGCTGGTACGATATGCTCATCAAAATACCAAGAGGACCATTTTTCGATCGATAAAAAAAGACCGACACCAACAAATAGGGTTGTAACAATTAATAGAATTAAATTTTTTCGTTTACTTTTCTTATCAATGGCGCATTGATTTTGTTTTTTTCTGAAAGAATAAACACCATAGATACCTATACACAATGCGACCCCCTTTAATACCCAGGCTCCCGTTCCAGAGCTTCCGTCTTCTTTGTAAAAGAAATCAGCAAAAGATATAGCATAAACACCGCTCATTAAACCAAACATAAATAAAATAGCAGGTGCAACACAACACAGGATTCCTGCAATTGCAGCACTAATAGAATATTTCAAGCTCCACTTAATTAGATTTGGTTTTCTTTCTAGAGTCATAGTGTTTTATTTAAAATTAATCAAAGTTACTAAATATGTTTTTTATAATACTTGTAAATCTCATCTGCAGATCCACCCAACCATTTTTTCATGTATATCATCAAAAAGTGATATTGCACCCTCCATATTCCTTTTTTCTGGTACAGCCTTGCAGAGGTGACTATCCATTGTTGAATCACGACAAATTGCTTTCGTTTGTAGAGTTCGTTAATCAGTATGTTATCTTCATAGATAGTATATTGTTCATCAAAGCCTCCTATTTCTTCAAAGAGATCTTTGGTAATGAACTGGCTTTGATCTCCACCACGACACACGCGCCAATTAAAACCAGTGCACCAACTAGCGAGTTTTAACCACCAATGGTTGCTGTCAAACTTCATCTTAAAACACCCTGCTAGTTTTTGTTTATTCACTTGTGAAATAATAAGGGCGTCAAACCCATTTGGTGGATTTGAATCTGCATGTAAAAAATATAAAATACTGCCTTTGCATTTTTTTGCTCCAAAATTCATTTGTTTAGCCCGTCCTCTCTCTGAAGAGAAAACATGAACAGCAATGGGAGAAGTTTTTGAGAATTTCATTACTAACCCAACCGTTTGATCATTACTACCTCCATCAATAACACAAATTTCTGAAATGTTACCCGCCGTAGCTTTTTGGCTTAGGTGTGTTAAAAGCGCTTCAATTATTGAAGCCTCATTGAGGACAGGAATGATAATGCTAATAGTATGTATAGGCATACATATATAGGGTTCAAGTTGTTTTTACATGTTTAATTTCCAGTCATAATCCATGTACAGTACTTTTGCATCGCTATTGATTTTTGTGTCTGCATATGTATTTAAAAAATCAATAAGATTTCCTTCTTGATTGAAGTCTTTTGAAAACCAATTAAATATTTTTGATACCCTTATTAGCTCTGGTGTAATTGTATTTCTTTGTGTATCATTCACAAATTTTTTGGCCAAAGTGTCTAATTGCAGATCTACTTTTTTTGCAGTAAAGGCTTCGTTTAATAAGGGTGGGCAGGAGAAAGACGCACAATTTATACCGAAATGAATTCTAGGGTCTCCCATTTTTCTTAGAATTTGATGTTCTATTTCATTTAAATTGTAAAGAGTGCCTCCAAGTTTCCATAAAGATTGTTTCCAAGGTTTTTTGATGTCTTTAATACTCTCAATGGGTTGATTTCTTATTATTAAATCTATGGTCAGGGCATTATAGGCATTCATCCAGTAGGCTAATTTGTCTTCATGGCTCCATATCTCTGTGGGCATTTGTTTGCCTAGTTGAGCTATGTATAAACGCAGGACCGTTCTGTTTTTTGTAAATTGAGCATAGTCAACGCTTCCATCTAGACGAACAAAATTGTTTAGTAGTTCATTAAACCCTGCGTGATCAAAAGCCTCTTTGCTAGTGTTTTTTTTGAGTACTTCTGTATTGTTAAGGCCAGGTAATGTTGGCACACTTTTTTTTGAATTGACCACTTTTTGTGATGCGCTAGCGCCAAAAAGAAAAAGCGTGATCGTTGATATAATTACATAATTCTTCATCATTTATAGTCTATGGCAATTAAACAGGTGTGCGTTTAAATAAAAAAAGGCTATGTCTTAGTCGAGCAATAGACTTTATAATTACAATTTTTTTGTTGGTTTTTTTTAGCAGCATCCCCCGCCGTCATAATGGTAGGTAGATTCGCTAAAATAAATATCATTTCTACCAAGCCCTTGCAGTGCTTTTGTTGTTTTGTCACAAATAGCTAAGGGTTGGTTTTTTAATAAAATATGTCCTTTACCATCGTCAAAGAAATCTTCATCTCCATAATAAATAGCAGCTCTACCTGTAAAGATACAAGGACCGTCTTCTGGCATAGGGTCTTTAATAGCGGCTACCTCTATAGACTCTATGTAAATTAATTCTTCTGTTGGGTAGTTTTTTGGGTCAAGAATTCTGTAAGGTTTTCTGGCTCTAATCTCGATTGTTCCAAATCCTACATCTGTAAGGGCTTTAACATATTGTGCAATAGGCAAGCTGCCACTTAAGCAAAGTGCACGAAGACGGTCGTCCTCTCGAAGGGTATCATTCATCGGCTGCTCACAGGTAGGATCACTCATTACTAATTTTCCGTGAGGTTTTAAAACACGATACATTTCCTCAATGGCTCGTTTTAAATCTTCTGCTTTAAAGATGTTAAACAAACAGTTTTGTGCTGCTACATCAATACTGTTGTCATCAACAGGAAGATGCAAAGCATCTCCTTTTTTTAGGTCTACAAACTCAGATTTAAACCAATCGTTTTGTGCTTCGGCAACTTTAAAGTTTTTGCGAGAAGCCTCTAGCATTTCATCTACAACATCAACTCCTACAACACCTGCTTTTTGACGGTTGAAATAAGAGAATTGCAACAATTCCATACCTCCACCAACGCCTACATATAGCATTTTTGGATTGTTTGATAAATCTCGCGCATGGACTGTGCTACCGCACCCGTAATTCATTTCTTGCATGATTTTAGGGATTTTTAATCCTGGTAATTCCCAAACTGGGTTGGTTGTACAACAAAGTCCAATATCTGGTGTAAGGGCTGCTTCTTTATAAACATCATGTGTAGCGTCTAGGTAGCTCATTGTTTTAGTGTTTTTTTGTTCTTATAAAAATTAACAAAATAAAATGTAAATTCTTAAAAAGTTGCCCGGCAGGCATTATATTTTATTTATAGTGATTTGATGAGCTCTGTAAACAGGGTGATCATTTGTGGTTCTGCCTTTCCAGCTTGTGCTATGATATCTGGAATATCAACGGGTTTTAAATTGTCTGGATCACACTCGTCTGTCAATACAGAAAGCGCAATAACAGGGAGTTGCAAATGATTGGCAACAATAACCTCTGGCACTGTACTCATTCCAACGGCATCTGCGCCAATAACTTTTAGGTATTTATATTCTGCCCGGGTTTCAAGTTGAGGCCCCACAACACTTGCGTATACTCCTTTATGGAGTGTGATATTACGAGCCAGAGCAATTTCTTCTATTTTGGCATTCATGATAGCATCATAGGGTTGATTCATGTCTACAAAACGCTCTCCTAAAGCAGAGATGCCTTTAAAGGCCAAAGGCGAACCACCTTGAAGGTTGATGTGGTCATCAACAAGCATAATCTCTCCTTTTTTGAAGTTTAGGTTAATGGCCCCGGAGGCATTACTTACAAATAATTTTGTAATTCCTAGTCCTTTCATAACGCGGACAGGAAAGGTAACATCAAGAAGAGAATAGCCTTCATAGACATGAAAACGACCCTGCATTAACACTACTTTTTTTCCTGCTAGTTCTCCATAGATTAATTTTCCTTTATGAAACTCAACGGTTGCCGTAGGGAAATTAGGAATATGGTTGTAGCTCATTTCTGCCTCAATGGTTACATGGTCAATGATTTTGCCTAAACCAGTTCCTAGAATGATTCCTATCTCTGGAGTTCCAAATCCACGTTTTTGTAAAAATTCTATAGCTTCGTCGATGTATTTAATCATAGGGTTTATTATGCTTTTGGTGTAATTATATGTAAAAGGTATTCTTTATTATTTTAGTATATCAAAAATACGGTTTTCTAAAATGCTAGTCTTTCAAGTGGCTTAAGAATTTGTGAAACACCTCTATATCTTTGATGTCATCAAAAATGTCTACATCATTTTTCTCTGTTAACAGGCCTACTTTTTCTAATTCTAAATCTTTTAGCGTGTTTTTTAAAACGCTTTGCGCTCCCCAGGTTTTATTTTTAAACAGTGATGGCTTGATCATTTTCATGCCCAATAAATAATACCCGCCGTCTTGCGCAGGACCGATAACAAAATCGTTTTTATCTAATGCTGTAAAGCCTTGTTCTATATCTTGTGTGGTCATCTCATACATGTCACTGCCAATAATGATAGCTCGCTGATAGCCCATGTT
The DNA here is from genome assembly GCA_913048115.1 of uncultured Flavobacteriaceae bacterium. GTDB lineage: Bacteria > Bacteroidota > Bacteroidia > Flavobacteriales > Flavobacteriaceae > Patiriisocius. The sequence goes on from CAJWVI010000005.1 coordinate 43,847, forward strand.
AAAAACATCTGTAAAGGCATTATGCATTCTCAGGCCTAAGTTTTCTCCTTCTTGTTGTTTTTTTCTAAAAATGCTAGGATCCCAAATATCATTGTCTCTAATTTGTACAGAGTAATATACGTAGGTGTCTGCACTACAAGGGCGTGTTATTTTTTCGGTATGCGCTAGTAGAAATTTATAAATACTTAGGGCGCTTTGATCACCAACGGTAGCTGCCAAACGTGTTTTGCATTTACCTAATTCTGGATTGCGTGTAAAAATGATAAGGGCATTTTTTGAAGTGGGGAAGTGGAAAACCTCTTTTGAGTTTTCATTGCCTGCTGTATTTTTTAATCCTAAAATTGCCATAGTGATTTTGGTAGAACGTCTTATTTATTGATAACTTTTATGCCCTTGGTGAGCCACTTACTCCACTTTTTTGAATAGGCGTGTATGCTATCTGTCTCTTTTTGATTTAGATTTACTACGGGTAAATTATTGTTTTTCCAATCAAAGATGCCTCCATACAGGTTTTTTATATTAGTATATCCTGCTTTTTGTAGTTTCTCGCCAATGTCCTCGCTTCTTACACCCAAAGAACAATACACAACAATGGGAGTGTCTTTGTTTTTTATGTTTTTTGAAACCGTTTTTATATCGAATGTTTTATAACCAACATGCCTTGCTCCTTTAATGTGGCTCAGATCATATTCTTTTTTTTCACGGGTGTCTAGAACAATGGTGTTGGCATCATCTTGGAGGGTTGCTAGTGTTTCACAAGAAATGTACGGGATACTATCATTATTGTATGTTTCAAGAACCTGCTTTAATGTTTGTTGTGAAAACATAGTACTGGCTCCTAAAAAAAACAATATGCAATACAGTGTTTTCATGCCTTTATGCCGTTACGGTTCCTTGGCAACTACTTCCTGCGCCAGCGGTACAGCCGTAACAGTGTTGCGAAATAACAATATCTCTATCGTTTAAAATAGTTTCATTATACTGGTTAATGTGTGTTACTTTACTTGCAACTTTAAGACCAAGCATTTGGTTGAAATCACAATCATACAGCCATCCGTCCCATGAAATAGAAATGGTGTTGGTGCACATTACGTTTTTAACTGCCGCAGGATTGTAAGCCTCTACTAGTTGGTACATGTAATCTTCGTAGTTTTCACTAGCAATTAGGTAATCTAGAAATCTAGAAATAGGAAGATTTGTAATAGCAAAAAGATTGTGAAATTGTATATTAAAATCGGCAAGTAAGGCGCTTTTAAATTCTTTCTCCATGCTTACCTGATCACCAGGTAAATAGGCCCCATTTGGGTTGTATACCAGATCTAGTTTTAAATCACTTCCTGGCATACCATATCCAACGGCATTTAATTCTTTTAATGCTGTGATAGACATATCAAAAACTCCTTCTCCACGTTGTTTGTCTGTTTTGCCTCTTGTCCAGTGCGGCATTGAGCTCACTACATGGACCCTGTGTTTTTTGAAAAATTCAGGCAGGTCATGATATTTTTTATTAGCCCTAAGTATCGTAAGGTTACTGCGTACTATAAAGTCTTGAATACCGGCTTTACTGGCCTGTTCAACAAAACGTCTAAAGTTAGGATTCATCTCTGGGGCGCCTCCTGTTAAATCAAGGGTGTGTGCATCTGTATTTTTTATTACCTCAAGACACCTCTGCATGGTTTTCCAGGTCATGATTTCTTTTCTATCTGGACCAGCATCCACGTGGCAGTGTTCACACACTTGGTTGCACATATACCCCAGGTTTATTTGAAGAATTTCTAGTTTTTTAGGACGAAGTGGAAATTCATTGGTCTCTTTTATTTTTTTTGCAAAGGTTGGGAGTTCTCCATTTTTGAAAATACCATTGCTTAAAATCTCTAATTGTCTATTTGCGCTAGCCAATTCGTTGTCTCTTTTTTGGAGTGATTGTTGTTTTAGTTTTGCCATAGATACTCCGTGGTATTTTTTGTTTATGATGCCTTTAACGTTGCGGTGCAACAATTTGGCATTGGTTACATTTCCAGTTTGTTCACTTTATTCATCATCATGGTTCCATGTACTAGTGTGGCTCCACTTTTAATGGCAGCTCCCACGTGTATAGCCTCCATCATTTGTTCTTTGGTTACGCCTCGTTGCAAAGAGTCTTTTGTGTATGCCTCTATGCAATATGGGCATTGTTCTGTGTGCGAAACTGCTAGGGCAATCAATGACTTTTCACGAGCTGTAAGAGCTCCTTCTTCAAATACTTTGCCATAGTAGTCAAAAAATTTGTTACCAAGCTCTTCGCTCCATTCTGTTATTTTTCCAAATTTTTTAAGATCTGCTGGGTCATAATAATTGTTTGCCATAGATGTGGTGTATTTTAGGAGTCGCTAAAAAAGACACCTTGTTTTTTGATTATAAAACGTAAATATAAGCATTAGTCTAAAGGATAGAAAGATGCTTACAGGTTTTGGGAATATTATTAAAAATAGATTTTTTGATTTGTCTTAAGATAAGCAATCATGTAGAGTTTTTTTTAAAACAGTTGTGCTTTAATTTTTTTCTAGACAAAAATGGGGAAGTACCCTGCACCATTTCTTGATCAGACCGTAAAAGGTATTAAAACAAAAAACCCCGAAACTAATGTTTCAGGGTTTTAATGTGGTGCCTCCAGGAATCGAACCAGGGACACATGGATTTTCAGTCCATTGCTCTACCAACTGAGCTAAGGCACCATTTGCTTTGTTAAATAATTAACTTAGCGGCTGCAAATATAATGGTATTTTCATTGTTGCAAAACAATTTTTTGAAAAATATCCTTTTTTAATTTATAGCATATAATTCTACAAACAGCGGCTTGTCTAGCTGGCTGTTTTGTTTTGCGAGATAACAAATTCAGGAAAGATTGAATTGAATGTCAAAATTCTTCTTTGCTGTTGAAATAACTACGTATTTTTGTCGTCTTTGCAACGATATGAATGTTATAATAGATGTTGGAAACACCTTATGCAAGTTCGCTATTTTTGATGGCCATACCCTTGTTGAAAAACAAAGCTGTGAAAAACAAGACGCGATGTTTCACAGTAAGCAACTTGTAAAAAGCTATCCAAAGCTTACACATTGTATTTTGTCTTGTGTGGGGGATCTTTCAAAAGAGATGCTTGCCTTACTAAAGCAATCATTTTTGGTTCATGTATTATCTCACAAAAGTGTCATTCCATTTATAAATCAATACAAAACACCCATCACATTGGGGGTAGATAGAATTGCGCTAATATCTTGCGCCGCAACAAAGTTTCCAGAACAAAATGTATTGGTTATTGATGCTGGTAGCGCAATCACCTATGACTTCTTAACGGCTCATAATCAATATTTAGGAGGTGCAATTGCCCCTGGAATAGCCATGCGATACAAATCATTGCATACATTTACAGAAAACTTACCATTATTAGAAAAAAAATCTGTCTTCTCTGTGATTGGTGATAGCACAGAAAGCGCAATGCATAGTGGTGTCATTCAGGGAGTTGTGTTTGAAATTGATGGTGTGATAAACCAATATAAAGAACAATACACCGAAATAACAATTATTTTAACAGGTGGAGACGCTCATTTTTTGCGAGATAGATTAAAAAATGACATCTTTGCCAACTCAAATTTTCTGTTAGAGGGCTTAAATTATATTTCAGAACTTAATAAAGATTAATACTGATGCGAATAATTATTGGAGTATTCTTACTCATTTCTACCTTAACTATGGCCCAAAGCGGGACTTCGTCACCGTATTCGTTTTATGGCATAGGATCTCTTAACTTTAAAGGGACCGTTGAAAACAGAGCTATGGGAGGCATAAGCGTTTTCTCAGATAGTATTCACCTTAATATTCAAAACCCTGCTGGTTTGGCAGATCTTGAATTAATTAGCTACGGTATTGGTATAAGCCACAAAGAAACCACACAAAAAACACAGACGCAACAACAAAGTCAGTCTACATCATCTTTTGATTATTTGGCATTGGGTATTCCTATGGGAAAACTTGTGGGTAGTTTTGGTTTGATTCCATACACCTCTGTTGGCTATGATACGCAAAATGTTGTAGCAGATGTTACTACAAGATACACTGGTCAAGGGGGTCTTAACAAAGCTTTTTTGACATTTGCATACAGACTAACACCAAATTTAAGTTTTGGTATTGACACAAATTATAACTTCGGAAATATAGAAAATACAGCATTTAGCGAGCAAGCTGATCTAGAGTTAGCCTCTAGAGAAGAAAACAGGTCAGACCTGCTTGGGTTTAGTTTTAATTTTGGGGCACGATATAAGGCAAAAGTCTTTAGAGATTTACAAATCCAAACATCTGCAGCCTATACTCCAGAAACAAACTTTAAGTCTGAGAACGCTCGTCAAAGAGCCTCTATATTTGTTTTGCCTTCCGGGACTCAAGTTGTTCGTGAAGAAATTGAAGTTGCTGTAGAGGATACCGATTTCACATTTCCCTCTCAACTTACCCTTGGTGCTGGAATTGGAAAACCAAAAACTTGGTTTGTTGGGCTTGAATACGTAAATCAAAAAACAAGCAATTTAACCAATCGTACTTTTGAATTGGAGAATATCACTTTTACAGATGCTTCAAAATATAAAATTGGAGGGTTTTATATCCCTAAGTATAATTCACTCACAAGTTACTATAAACGTATCGTTTACAGAGCTGGAATACGCTTTGAAGAAACGGGTATAAACTTAAATGGTCAAAACATAAACGAGTTTGGCATATCTTTTGGAGTTGGTTTGCCTGTTGGTAGATTATTCTCTAATGTTAATGTAGGTTTTGAGATAGGAAAAAGAGGAACTACAGACTTTGGTTTAATACAAGAAAACTTTATCAATACTTTTATAAGCATGTCATTTAATGACAGATGGTTTGATAAAAGATATTTAGATTAACAATACAAAATTAGTACAATGAAATTAAACGTTTTTTTAACGGGAGTATCACTTGCCTTGGCTCTAGTATCAACTTCTAGTGTAGCGCAAGATGGGCAAGAATGTATAGCGATGGTGTCGTTGTTTACCGAGCCAGCAAAAGCAAAAAATTACCAAGAAGCATACAAGCACTATGACAATGTAGTTACTAAGTGCCCTCAAACAACTATGGCGATATATCAATATGCTGCCAAAATGTTTGGAGACTTTATTAAAAATGGAGATAAAACTAAAATTTCAGATTTAGAAAAATCATACCAGCTAAGAATGCAATATTACCCTTCTAAAACTAAAGAGGGATCTGTGTTAAGTAAATTAGCCCAAGTACGTTTTGATAATGGTATTGGTACCAAGCAAGAGCAGTTTTCTTATTTTGATGCTGCTTTCAAAAAAGATGCAGCAAATTTTAAAAGTCCAAAAGCGCTGTATACGTATTTTTCTTTAGCAAAAGATCTGTATACAGATGGTCAAAAAGACTTACAAGAAGTGTTTAACTTGTATGATGTTGTTAAAAACAAAATGGAAGTAGAAGAGGGTAAGTTGGCAAAGAGACTTACAGACCTTATTGATAAAGAAGAAACTGGAGTAGCTTTGTCTAGTAAAGAAAAGAAGAGGTTGAGTGCTTACGAGAAAAACTTAAGCATTTTTGGTAAGGTAAAAGGGAGTGTAGACTCTAAATTAGGTAATGTTGCCGATTGTCCTAACCTTGCTATTTTATACAATAAAGATTTTGAAGCCATGAAAGGTGACATTAGCTGGATACGTAATGCAGCAGGACGCTTGTCTGGAAAAGATTGTACAGAAGATCCTCTCTTTATCAAGCTAGTAGAACAATTGGATAGATTAGAGCCAAGTGCAGACACCAAAATGTACTTAGGACAACTAGAGGATCAAAACGGGAATACTTCAAAAGCATTAACCTATTATGAGCAGTCTGCAACAATGCAAACAGACCCTAACAAACAGGCTAGAATCTATTATAAAATTGCAGAAGCAAAACGCAAATCAGGAAATTATAGTGCCGCGAGAAATTACTATAAAAAAGTCTTGAATGTAAAGCCAAATGACGGTAGATCTTATTTGAAAATTGCTGCTATGATAGCAAAAAGTTCAACAAGCTGTGGTGGAACTCCTTTTGAGAAAAGAGCTGTAAACTGGAAAGCTGCAGAGTATGCAGATAAAGCTGCTAGGGTAGATCCTTCTATTGGAAGAAATGCAAGAGCCGCTGCAGATAGCTATAGAGCTCGCGCTCCACAAAAAACGGATATTTTCTCTGCTGGAATGGCTGGAAAAAGAATCGTTCTCAACTGTTGGGTTGGTGGTAGTGTAAGGGTGCCAAATTTATAACATGAACATTAAATCACATAGCATACAAAGCGTGATGGCCCTAATTGTGGTCATCACGCTTTTTGCGTGTGATGCAAATTATAAAGACAAACAAAGATTGTCTATTAAGGATGACCAGCCCCTAGCAATTGGCAAACAGATCAATCTAAAATATACAGACAGTGGCAAGGTAGTCTCTCATTTATTGGCAAAAAGCTTAATAGACTTTTCTAATTATGAGTTTCCGTATCAAGAGTTCCCAGACGGGGTAGAGGTGCATTTTTGGGAAGACGGTGAAGAAAGCACCGTTGTCTCAGACTACGCCATTAGGTATAGTGCTACCGGGATGATAGACTTACGTGAAAATGTAGTTTTAATAACAAGTGATAGCCTGGTTTTAAAAGCGTCGCAATTATACTGGGATCAATCAAACAAATGGGTTTTTACAGACCAAGCCTATCAAATAAAATTTAAAGATGGCTCTTATAATGATGGAGCACGCTTTGATTCTAGCCAGGATTTCACAGAATTTTTGTCAAGAAAAAATGCTGGAGTACAACTTATAGAACAACAAGAAACCCAAGAAAATGCAAAATAAAATCTACCAACTTTTTGAATACGCGTATCTAGTAATGGCTGCTTTCTCATTATACCTTGTTGCAACACATTGGGTAGATAATAGGGGTCGCGCTTATATGTTTATTTTCTTTGCCATAGTGGCTGTGTTTATGTTTTTCTTTAAACGTAAATTTAGAAAGATGGTTGAAGACCGCGCAAAAGGTCAAAACAAAAAGTAGAGACACTAAAGTAAGTTAGGGCATAATTTTGAGAGATATGCTCATTATTTGTTCTTGTAATGAAACCTATAAGACAATACATTGCTTCATTGTTAGGGCTCTATAAGTCTCAAGCTCAATATCATTTCTTATATTTGTATAGTACCTAAACGTTTATAGCAACCTTTTGGAATACCACCTTATCATTATTGTTTTGTCTCTTATTTTTTCTGCCTTCTTTTCGGGGATGGAAATCGCGTATGTATCATCCAATAAAATTTATATAGAAATTGAGAAAAAACAACAAAGCCTAATAGCGGCTATTCTCAAGAAAATCACCAAAAGACCTTCCAAATTTATTGCTACCATGTTGGTGGGAAACAACATTGCTTTGGTTGTGTATGGGTTTTATATGGGAGATTTGTTAATGCAATACATACCTATAGAAGGTGCTCCTGGACTCCTGGTGCAAACCATAGTTTCTACCCTGGTGATTTTGCTTACAGCAGAGTTTTTACCTAAAGTTTTCTTTCAAATATACGCCAATGATTTGGTGAAGTTTTTTGCGCTCCCAGCATATTTTTTCTACATCATTTTTAGCCTAGTTTCTGAATTTATTTTATGGATTTCTGATCTCGTTCTTAAATATGTTTTTAAAACAGATGGAGATAAGGTGCGCCTTAGTTTTAGTAAAATTGAATTAGGGAATTACATTAGCGAGCAAATGGAAACGGTGGAGACTCAAGATGAGGTAGACTCTGAAATACAAATATTTCAAAAAGCCTTAGATTTTTCAGACATTAAGTCTCGTGAGGTTATGATTCCAAGAACCGAAGTAGTAGCTGTTGATCTTACTACTGCTATCCAAGGCTTAAGCAAGCAGTTTACAGAAACAGGACTTTCAAAAATAATTGTATACAAAGATAATATAGATGATGTGGTAGGCTATGTCCATTCTTTCGAGTTGTTCAAAAAACCAGAGATCCTTCAAGATATGTTAATGCCAGTTGTCTTTGTGCCAGAGACCATGCTAGCAAAAGATGTGCTTAATATATTAAGCAAAAAACATAAAAGTATCGCAGTGGTGGTAGATGAGTATGGTGGCACCAGTGGGGTTATAACCGTAGAGGATATTATCGAAGAATTATTTGGCGAAATAGAAGATGAACACGATAATACAGCCTTAATAGAAGATGTGTTAGCACAAAATGAGTATCGATTCTCGGCACGTCATGAAGTTGATTACCTAAATGAAAACTACAAGCTTTCATTGCCAGAGCATGAGCATTATGAAACCTTAGGTGGAATGATTGTTAGTTTTACAGAAGGGATTCCTGGTAAGGGAGAAATTGTTATTATTGGTGACTATAGTGTTAAAATCTTAGAAGTTTCTAATACTAAAATTGACTTGGTTGAGATTAAAACGTATAACCCAGATGTGTAGTCTATTTCACACTCAGTGAACGTAAAAACATCCCTTCCTATTTCAGAATAGAAATGCATCCATCTTTTAGCTGTAACTTTTGCCCAAAACTATTTTATTAATGCAGGGAAAATGGTATTTTCGCCCCCTAAATTAATGTGAACCTTGTATGTAGGGGGTTCTTAAATTAAAAATGACAAATGGCAATATTAAACAGCATTAGAAAAAGAGGAGTTTTCCTTATTATCATTATAGCGTTAGCATTATTTTCATTCATCCTTGCAGATGTGATTCGTAATGGTGGATTTTCTTCAGAAAAATCACTAACCACAGTGGCTACTATAAACGGTGAGACACTTACTCGGGACACCTTTATGAAGCAAGTGGAGCTAACCCAGCGTAACTTGGGTGAAAATGGTACTACAGCACAAGCAATGGGCTTGGTTTGGGATCGTGAATTACGTAATGTATTACAGCAACAACAATACGATGCATTAGGACTTACAGCTCAAAAAGAACAACTAGAAGCCTCTTTGCGTCAAGGGCTGGCATCAAATCCAACATTTCAGGATGCTGACGGCTTTTTTAGTGCGCTAAAGGTGCAGGAATACATTGCAAATGTTAAAGCATCAAACCCTACGGCTTATCAACAATGGCTAGATTATGAAAATAGCCTAAAGAGTAGTACACTTCAAACTACCTACTACAACATGATTAAAGCAGGTATGAGAAGTACCATAAGTGATGGAGAACAACAATACCGTTTTGAGAATGACAAAATTAACATGCAATACGTGTATGTGCCTTACACGACTGTTGCAGACACAGATGTCGTTGTTACAGATGCAGAAATGGAAGCTTACATTAGAGACAATGCTACAGATTTTGAGGTAACACCCCAGGTAGATATTCAGTATGTGTCTTTTTCTGAAACACCGTCAGATATAGATATTCAAGATGCAGAAGCAAATATTACCGCTCTTTTAAAAGACCGCGAAGTTTACAATTCAAACATCAAAGATACAGAGATATTAAAAGGGCTGGAAAACACGACAGACTACTTAAACTTTGTAAATGACAATAGTGATATTCCTTTTCAAGACGTATATTTCTTTAAAAGTGATATTCCTGAGGCTTTCGCAGCAGATCTTTTTGCTACAGAGGTAGGCGCAATATATGGTCCTTACAAAATGGGAAACACTAATAACATTTCAAAAGTAATTGGAGTGACGCAAATGCCAGATTCTGTTCAATCAAGACACATTTTAATAAGGTACCAAGGTTCCTTTAGAGCTTCTGACGCTATAACACGAAGTAAAGAAGATGCAAAGGCAATGGCAGATAGTATAACTACCATAATAAAAAGAAACAAAAATACTTTTGAAAATTTAGCCAAGACACTATCTGATGATAAATCAAACAGTGATAAAGGCGGTGACCTAGGATACTCTGGGCCAGGAAAAATGACCAAAGAATTTAATGACTTTATATTTGATAACAAAACAGGTGCTCTTGGCGTTGTTGAAACAACCTATGGTTTCCATGTAGTAGAAGTTCAAGAACAAAAAAATAAGCAGAAAGCTATTAAGTTTGCTACCATTAGCAAAGAGATAGAGGCTTCAGAGAAAACACTCAATGAGGTCTTTGCTAGCGCCTCTAGGTTTGAATTAGCAGCTCAAAAAGGTGATTTCTTTGAAATTGCAAAAGGGCAAGAGCTTGTATTAAAGCCAGTAAACAAAATTGGAGCTTTAGACGCTACTATTCCAGGAGTTGGTAACAATCGTAGCATTGTAAACTGGGCTTTTGGAGAAGAAGCAGCTGTTGGAGATGTAAAACGTTTTAATATTCTAGATGGATATGTTGTTGTTCAACTTACTAGAAAAAGCCCAAAAGGCTTAATGAGTATTGCTGAGGCATCTGCCTTGGTAATGCCAAAGGTTAGAAACCAGAAAAAAGCAATACAAATTAAAGCCAGTATGATTGGTGATGATTTAGATGTTATTGCTACTGCTCAGGGGGTAAGTGTTCAAAACGCTACCGCTATTACTATGGCAGCGCCAACAATTCCTGGTGCTGGAGCAGAACCTGCAGTAGTAGGAGCTGCGTTTGCTAAAGCTGCTGGAGAAACTACGGGTCTTATTACAGGGGAAAAAGGAGTATTTAAAGTACGTGTTACTGCTGTCAATAATGCGCCAGTTTTAGAGACTTACACGCTATACGCAAATAGGCTAAACAATGCTGCTACACCAACGGTAAACACGAAGGTATACCAAGCCCTAAAGAACGCTGCAGAGATTGATGACAATAGAGCTAACTTCTTTTAAAAGAATCAAAACTATTTCTAAGGCCGCCTACTTTTTTAAAGTAGGCGGTTTTTTTTTAAACATTTTTGAAATAACAAATGAATGCGCAAAGGTTATTGCTCCTAAAAAAGAAAACACAATAGGTAGGAAGATTTGTTTGTCATCCTTAAATAGATAAAGCAAAGCACCAATTCCAGCAATAGAAATAAACCACACTAGAAATGATTTTTGCACATATTTAATAAACGACTTCCAGGAAACTTCTTTGTATAGATACGATAGCTGTTCTATAATAGATGGAATACTGTGCCATAGAATAAAATAGATACCAAAGCTCCATATTAGGTTAGATATTTTAAACACTATAAAAAACACAAATAATAAAAAGAGCTCATAGGCAATTAATCCTAAATTAAATGTTTTGTCTAAGTAGTACTTAATCCCTACGATTATAAGCACTACAAAGGAGCCTAGCAACACATAATTATAAACATTAGCGTGCAATGAGCTACCAATAATATCTTGTACTATAACAGACACCTCTTCTTTGTTTAATGCAAGTATTAAGAAAAGTACTACAAGACCATAACTTAAGTATAGTGTATTGTTTAATAAGTTATTTTTATGACTAATGCTATGAAAGTGTTGTTCTCCAAAATGATACCCGCTAAATAGAATAAAAAATAACATAGCGATCTTGGGTGCTATAAAGAATATGAGCGCCGCAACAACGACAACCAAGATATATCCAAATAAAAATAGCCCTAATCTTTTATAGGTAGCAGCTTCTTTTATTTTGCTTACAATTGAAATATCATTACTTCCATGAAGAATTCCTAAAGTAAAAATAAAGAAAAATGCGATGCCATATTGTGCGTTTTCAGGTATTTGTCTGGTAAGCCATAAGCAAAAAAAGGTGCTTGTAATCAAGATATTTTTAATGTTCATCCTCTAAATTTATCAAATTAATAGTGTAATTTATTAAAGTTTATGAAATTACTTTAAAAAGTATTTGGTTGTTGCAATTTTTTTTGTTTTATTTATACTTATAAACTATAAACAAAACTGAAATAAAATGACAAATTCTACTTTATTAATTCTAGGAGACGTAAATAGTCCCGTGAATTTTACATTCTTTATTGGATGTATGGCAATGATGGCAGCTTCTGCTTTCTTTTTCTTATCATTAAACCAATTTGACAAAAAATGGAGAACTTCTGTTTTAGTTTCTGGTTTAATTACTTTTATTGCGGCAGTACACTACATGTACATGCGTGACGCAGCTATGGCTGGTGATGTTATGAATATTACTGCATTTAGATATGTGGATTGGATTTTAACTGTACCGTTAATGTGTGTTGAATTTTACCTAATCCTTAAAGTGGCTGGTGCCAAAAAATCTTTAATGTGGCGTTTAATTTTACTTTCTGTGGTAATGCTTGTTACAGGATATATGGGAGAATCTGGTTCTGATTCTGTAATATTTGGAACAATATCTGGTTTAGCTTATTTCGCAATAGTATACGAAATTTGGTTAGGTGGAGCAGCAAAATTAGCAAAAGAAGCTGGTGGAGATGTGTTACACGCTCACAAAATACTATGTTGGTTTGTACTTGTTGGTTGGGCAATTTACCCAGTTGGTTACATGGCAGGAACAGCAGGATGGTATGGTGAAGCAGGTTCATTCTTTGGAATGCAACTAGATATGCAAGTGCTTTACAACATCGCCGATGCAATTAACAAAATTGGATTTGGTTTAGTTATTTATTCTTTAGCAGTTAAGAAAACAGCTTAAGTTACCTAAACTTATAATTACATATTAGCGCAACCTTAGGGTTGCGCTTTTTTTTTGCACTATTTTAACGCTCACAAGGTGTTTTGTTTCTTAGCTTTTTTAAGCAATCATATCATCAAAGGCAATGACAGTGTTGTATCCTTTATTTTTGAAGTAGTTCATGTCGCTATTTTTTCCAGTTGCCAATATAAAGTCACCTCCCCACGCTCCTAGACTCTTAATAGTGTTTGGGTAGTCTTTAAATAATAGTTCTTTAATAGTTTGTTGCCCTAAGAGCTTTGAGATTTTCTGCTCATGAGCCTCTAAGATTCTTTCAAAATCCTGAAGGGTATAACATACAAGAGTTTTTTTACTAAGGTCTGTAATGGTTTCTAGTAGCCTTGAATCTTTCTTTATTTTTTTGTAGGTTTCAATTCCTTTTTTACTATCCTGTTTTTGATTGAGATGCACAAAAAACAAACAATCTGTAAAACTCCAAGAAATGGCGCAAGGTTGCACCTCTGGCTTTTTATGTTTTATGGTGTAAAAAATAGGGGTGTTGTGCTGCGCTGCAGCAATATCATAGCCACTACCTCCAAAACTTTCTTTTAAGAGTGTAAAGCCATCTATCTGTGCCCACTGAGCTATGTTGTTGATTAGTGTAGAGGAGGTTCCTAGCCCCCAATCTCTTGGGAAGTCAAGTTGTGTTACCACACTTAAACCCCTACATCCTTTAAGAAATGAAGAATTATGATTTCTAGCTGTTTGTAAAATACGACAAAGTGTCTCTGTAGTGCTAGAATGATTCCTTGCGGTTAATGTTTCTGTCTCGATGTGAGTTTCAAACCATATGGCTCCAGCATGATCTTTACTTATCCAGTGAATGCCTGGTGTCGTGCCTTTGCTTACACAAAGGGATTGTCCATATTTTGTTGGAATTGCCAATGCCGTGGCTCCGTCCAAAACAACATACTCTCCTGTAATAAGAAGTTTTCCGTTGCTATAATATGTTAATTGCTCCCCCATGTTATGCTCTTAATTGTTCAACAAAATCGATGACCGCACTATGAGAAATTTGCTGTGTCGTGAAATGTACTACAGCTGCCTGTTTTTCTGTATCGGTGGCTTGTACCCCATTTAAAATATTCATTAAATGCATTTTCATGTGCCCTTTCTGTATACCAGTGGTTACCAAAGAGCGCAATGCGGCAAAGTTTTGTGCTAAGCCTGCAACAGCTACTAACTGCATTAATTTCTTAGCATTTGGGTTTTGTAAAAGATCAAAAGAAAAGCGCACCAAAGGATGTAATGATGTTAAGCCACCAACGGTTCCTAGGGCTAGTGGAAGTTCAATCCACATTTTAAAAACATTGTCTTCAATCTCTGCGTGTGTTAAACTGCTATATTGACCATCTTTAGATGCATAGGCATGTATCCCAGCCTCTACCGCTCTAAAGTCATTTCCTGTAGCTAGAATAACAGCGTCAATGCCGTTCATGATTCCTTTGTTGTGGGTAACGGCTCTTCTTGGAGTTGCCTTAGCGATAGCGATAGCACGAACTAACTTTTCTGCAAATACGCGTCCTGAAACATCTTTTTGAGCCAATTGATCTACATGGCAGGATACAGAAGCGCGAACCAAGCACTCTGGTACATAGTTAGACAAAATACTCATAACAACTTCTGGAAAGGTGTTAGCGCTTTTAAAAAGGTGATATGTTTTAGCCTCTCTTTCAAAAGTTTGAGCAAATGTCTCTAGACACGTATTAATAAAATTGGCGCCCATAGCATCCAATGTTTCAAAGGTGCAATGTAGTTGAAAAAACCCCTCTAGAGTTTGGGTGGTATCAATGAGCTTGATGTCTACCAGGCCACCTCCACGCTTCTTCATGTTTTTTTCAACAGCGATAATACTAGCCACTAGTTTGGGCTTTATAAAGGCAAAAAAGCCTGTCATGTCTGTCACATTTCCGAAGTAGTTGAGATGTACTTGGCCATTTTTAATAGTGCTAATAACCTGTGTGGTAAAGCCTCCCTTTTCTAGCCAAAATTTTGCAGCATTACTAGCGGCAGCAACTACAGAGCTTTCTTCAATCACCATAGGGATTGTGTACAAGGTGTTGTTGATTAAAAAGTTGGGTGCAACCCCCATTGGTAGGTAGTAGTTGGATATGGTGTTTTCTATGAAATCATCATGTAGTTTTTGGAGCGCTGTGTTGCTATTCCAGTACGTTTGAAGCACTTCAGTAGCGGTCTCATTTCCATTAAAATAGGCCTGTGTAAGCCACGTAATTTTTTGAGACTTGGAAAGTTTTGAAAATCCTGAAACGGGATTCGTCATACATTTGAGTTTTAAGCTACAAAGATACTATAAAGCTTAGTATGTTGTTGAATATGAAAGCATCTTGAAATTTTAATTTTTTTAGATTATATGTTTTTTTGTACACGCTAGGCTGACCTTGTATTTAACCCTCAAAATAGGACCTAGTTTCATATAATTTTGTTAAACTTGTGTTATCATAAAATTAACATATTGAAGACTACAACCTACCTACGATTTTTTCTGCTTTTTCTTATAACAATTAGTTCTGTAACGGGACAACAAAAAGACATCACTCTTGAAGAAATTTGGAGTGGGGGATTTAGAACGCAAGGTTTAGAGGAGTTACGCTCATTGAAAAACGGCAAACAATACGCGGTTCTAAATTACAACAGGCGCTCTAGTGCATCCACGGTTGATGTGTATGATTATAAAACCGGAGAAAAAGTAAAGACTGTAGTCTCTTCAAATCAAGTCGAGGGAGCTACTTATTTTTTAACATACAGCTTTAGTGAGGATGAATCTAAGCTTTTACTAGCAACAGATCTAGAACAAATTTACAGGCGTTCTTCTTTGGGTACTTATTATGTGTATGACATATATAACAAAGAAATGACTCCTGTCTCTGAACAAAAAATACAAGAACCTGTTTTAAATGCTGCAGGAACTAAAGTGGCCTATGGCTATAATAATAATATCTTTATTAAAGACTTAGCTAGTGGCAGCACCACACAAATTACAAATGATGGATTAAAAAACAGCATCATTAATGGTATTACAGACTGGGTGTATGAAGAAGAGTTTGCATTTGTGCGCGCCTTTGACTGGAACAAAGATGGGACCAAGATTGGGTACATAAAGTTTGATGAGAGTGAAGTGCCTCGTTTTTCTATGGATGTGTACGGTACAGACCTGTACCCTACTCAACAAGTATTTAAATACCCTAAAGCTGGAGATCCTAATGCTAGTGTTAGTCTGCACGTATATGATGTAGAGGCCGGAAGAACAAGCAACGTAGATCTATCTGCTTATAATACCTACTATATTCCAAGAATTAAATGGACTATGGATACTAATGTACTAAGTGTACAAACTACAAACAGAAAACAAAATGTTGTAGACCTTATTTTTGTTGACACCTATAACAATGAGACCTCATTAGTGCATCAAGAAAAAGATGATGCCTATGTTGATATTACAGATGATCTCACCTTTTTTGAAGACAATAGTTTTATCTGGACTAGTGAGCGTGATGGATGGAACCATATCTATCATTTCAATAAAAACGGAAAACTTAAAAACCAAATCACAAAGGGCGCTTGGGAGGTAACCAATTATTACGGCTATGACCCAATGAGCAATACTGTTTTTTATCAAAGCACAGAAAATGGGAGTATTAACCGTGGCGTGTATAGTGTCGATGTTAAAGGCACTAATAAAAAAGGCCTCTCTGTGCAGCAGGGAACAAATAGTGCTTCTTTTAGTGCAGATTTTTCTTATTTCATTAACACCTTTCAAAGCGCAACATCGCCAAGTGTGTATTCTTTAAATGATGCAAAGACAGGTGCTGTTGTTAAAGAGATTAAAAACAATACAGCAGTAGCAACTAAAGTTGCAGGCTATAAAGTATCTCCTAAAGAATTTTCTACTATTTCTATCAATGGGTATGATTTAAATATGTACACCATCAAACCTCTTGATTTTGATGCCAGTAAGCAATACCCATTGTTTATGTATCAGTACTCGGGTCCAGGTTCACAAAATGTAGCAAATCGATGGAATGCGAGTAATGATTACTGGCATCAAATGTTGGCCCAGCAAGGATATATTGTAGTATGTATAGATGGAAGAGGGACAGGATTAAAAGGAAGAGATTTCAAGAAAGTAACTCAATTAGAACTTGGGAAATACGAGGTGCAAGATCAAATTGATGCTGCAAAAAAATTGGGTACTAAATCTTATATTGACGCAAGTAGAATAGGTATTTGGGGCTGGAGCTATGGAGGCTTTATGTCTAGTAATTGTTTGTTTCAAGGAGCAGACACCTTTGCTATGGCTATAGCTGTTGCGCCTGTAAGTAGTTGGAGGTTTTATGACACCATCTACACAGAACGGTACATGGCTACCCCTCAAGAAAACGCAAAGGGCTATGATGCTAATTCGCCAATATCTCATGTCGATAAAATGAAAGGGTCATTTTTACTAGTACATGGTAGTGCAGATGATAATGTACATGTGCAAAATACAACGCGTTTGGTAGAGGCCTTAGTGCAAGCCAATAAACAGTTTGACTGGGCGATCTATCCAGACAAAAACCATGGTATTTATGGAGGTAACACCCGCTTACATCTATACACCAAGATGACTAATTTTATTAAAGAGAACTTATAATCAATAAATAATTAATAATTAATATTCACTAATATGGAATTTAAATTTGGAGGTTCACAGACAAACCAAAAAACGGTGCTAGGGCACCCATCTGGTTTGTTTGTTTTGTTTTTTACAGAAATGTGGGAGCGTTTTTCTTACTATGGTATGCGAGCACTCTTAGTGCTTTTCTTGATATCTTCAGTACTTGACGAAGGTTGGGGCTGGGATCGCTCAGAAGCATTAGTATTATATGCTTGGTATACTGGTTTAGTATACATTACACCTATTTTTGGTGGATTGATTGCAGATAAAATAATGGGCTATCGCAATGCTATTATTTTAGGAGCATTGTTAATGACCTTGGGTCATGCTTCTATGGCTCTAGAAGGAGTTGCAGATCCATTTTTCTATTTAGGTCTTGGTTTGTTGATTATTGGAAACGGTTTATTTAAACCGAATATTTCTTCAATGGTTGGACAGCTTTACAAAGGTCAGGGAGATGAGAAAGATGCTGGTTATACTATTTTCTATATGGGTATCAACGCAGGGGCCTTTTTAGGTATTTTACTTTGTGGGTATATTGGCGAAAAAATAGGATGGCACTTTGGGTTTGGTCTAGCGGGTATCTTTATGCTTTTTGGAATGTTACAATTCTATTTTGCGCAAACTATTTTTGGAAAAATTGGATTGTCACCAAAAAATGCTGAAGATTTTGATGATGCAATCGAAGACGCAGTAGAACACACAAAAGATGCTGTTGAAGAAACAGTACCTGATGCAGAAACAAGTAAAGTAACAAAAGATAGATTGGTGGTAATTGGAATTCTTGCCTTCTTTACTATTTTCTTTTGGTGGGCTTTTGAACAAGCAGGAGGGTCTATGACTATTTTCGCAAAAGATTATACAGATCGTCTATTAACTGGAGACGGAGCTGCTACTTTTAAGATATTTAATACCCTATTGACCATTATACCAATGATTATTATTACTTGGGTACTTTCTATGTTGTTTAAACAAACGTTTGCTAAATACTCGTTATCTAATATCCTTTTAGGAACTAGTTTTGTTATTATTTGGGGTATCGTAATCTGGATGCTACAAAGAGAATGGGTGTCTGAATCTGCAGAGGTTCCTGCTTCTTGGTTTGGGATCTTAAATTCATTCTTTATAATTGCATTTGCGCCGTTATTCTCTAAAATATGGGCCAGTAAGTTGAATCCTACAGGTCCTGTAAAATTTGCCATTGGTCTTATTTTGTTAGGTCTTGGGTTTGGAGTGTTGGCGTATGGCTCGATGGGGATTCCATTAGGAGCTAAAACAGCATCTGTAAGTATGATTTTCTTAATAGTAGCCTATTTGTTACATACTCTAGGAGAGCTTTGTGTTTCTCCAGTAGGACTCTCTTATGTAAGTAAACTAGCGCCGGTGAAGCTTGTTGGATTGATGTTTGGAGTTTGGTTTGTAGCCAACTTTATAGCAAATACAGCAGCCGGTATTACAGGTAGTTATATGGATCCAATTCTTGAAGAGAAAGGGCTTACTTATTTCTTTATGATCTTTACATTGATTCCTATTGCAGCAGGTATTGTAATGTTATTGCTTAACAAAATGCTCTTAAAGAAGATGCACGGTATTCGTTAAGAACACAATTTTTATTAACAAAAAACGTTCCATTTTATGGAACGTTTTTTGTTTAATATACCCTATGAAAAATTTACTTTTATTACTAATGGTTCTTGTTTCAACCACTACTGTTAATGCTCAAAAAAAGATTAACTGGATGTCTATTAATGACGCCCTTGCAGCCCAAGCCCAAAACCCAAAATATATTTTTATTGACATGTATACACCCTGGTGTGGCCCTTGCAAGCTGCTAGATAGAAATACATTTACCAATAAAGATGTAATAGAATATTTTAATACGCATTATTACGCGGTTAAGTTTAATGCAGAGGGTATTGAGCCTGTACGCTATATGGATCAGCCTTTTGGAAACCCTTCCTACGATCCAGCAAAATCTACCCGTAGAAACTCTCAACATCAATTTGCAAAGCACTTAGGTGTTAAGGCATATCCAACCCTCGCTTTTTTAAATATGAAGGGCCAATTACTTACCAACGTACAGGGCTACCAAACTGCTCAACAATTAGAATTGTACTTGAAACTATTTGTCACAGAAGTATACTTAGATTTTAAATCACAAAATGATTTTAGCACCTATATCACTAATTTTAAACCTGCTTTTGTAGAGTAAGTTGTATCTTTGCTCGTCAATATAATACTTATGAAACAAGCATTTTTTTTAGTCACACTATTTTTAGTGACAAGCACCCTAACTGCTCAGAAAATAGATTGGATGACTATGGATGAGGCCTTAGCGGCCCAACAGCAAACTCCTAAAAAAATATTTATGGATGTCTATACCTCTTGGTGTGGCCCCTGTAAATTATTAGATAAAAATACCTTTACCAATAAAGATGTTATTGCTTACGTTAGTGAAAATTATTATGCGGTAAAATTTAACGCAGAGGGCAAGGACGCTGTCACCTATCAAGGCTTTACTTATACAAACCCTAACTATAGAGAAGCAAGACGTGGTAGAAATGCCACTCACTTTTTTGCCGACGCCCTAAAGCTTCAAGGGTATCCTAGTTTGGTATTTTTTGAAGATGAGGGTTCATTAATCCAAGCTGTTTCTGGCTACAAAACTCCACAACAATTAGAGCTGTATTTAAAAATGATCGCCACAAATGATTATAAGGAGGTGACTTCGCTTGCTAAATGGAAGGTGTATCAAGATAATTTTAAAGCCACCTTCACCTCCAAATAAAATTTATTCCCAGATATAAGCTCCCTTTTCATAAGTGCTATGAAAAGGGATTTTTTTTTGTCTACAGGTTTCTTTCCACCGTGCTACATAACTTTTGTAATTACTTCCGTCTGCAATAATGCCAATGGGTTGCACACTATCAATAAAACGCTCTAGATGAACTTGTGTGCTTTGGGTTAGTAAAACAACAGGATTTTTCAGCCCTTTAGGAAATACCCCTAGCTTGTCTAGAATTAACACGATGGTATCTTTGTATTTAAATATGTGCGGTATTTCTTCTTCTGAGATATTTCTACTATTGCTCCCTGTTTTATAATCTGAAATAATGTTGCTCATAGTTTTAGAAACACTATCTGTCATTAAGAGAATACTGCTTTGTCCTTGTTTAATGGCAAGCATTGTTTGTTTGCTTTTATGAATTACAATAAGCTGAGAGGGCGTATTATTCCAGTGGGCTGCAAGCAAAACCAAAAGTATCAAAACACAAGAGCACAACCATCTTGTGATGTGTTTGATATGCCATTTACCCCAAAGAATGAGACTTGAAAACAAAAAGAAATAGCTAGCTAATAATAGGGCTCCAGAAAATGAAATTTCTTGAAATAAAAAAGCATCCTGTCTAGCTACCCAAGCAATAAAATTATTGAGAAGCCCTATGGTATTTCCATAGAAGTGAGCCAAAGATTCTGGTAGTATTGAAAAGCAGGCAAGAACAATCACTAAAATACCCATGCTTAATATACCTCCAAGTAAAGGCAGCACTAGGATGTTGGTAATAAAAAACAATCCAGGAAATTGATGAAAATAATAAATACTCAAGGGAGCAAGCCCTATTTGGGCAGCAAGGGTTACCGTGGCAGTGTTCCAAACCACAGAAGTTACTTTATTGCCAGGGATATAATATTTTGAGAGTTTTGGGTGTATTGTTAAAATGGCAAGTACTGCCAAATAACTTAATTGAAAACCTACATGAAATAAAAATAAAGGGTTAAATATTAACAAGATCAAAAACGACAGGCTCAAGGTATTGATCGTGCTCGTTTTTCTTCTTAAGGTTTGAGCGATTGCAAAAAAACTAAACATCGTGACTGCTCTACACACAGAGGGTGATAAGCCCGTAAGTAACGCATAGCCCCATAAACATGAAATAATACACATACTGCGTATTATCTCTCCTTTTTGAACCCTCAATAGTGGAGAGAATAACACAAGTAGTATGGCGTATAAAACCCCTACGTGTAGGCCAGAAACAGCTAAGATGTGTATAGCCCCTGCTGCAGCATACTCCTTATATTGTTGTGTGTCGACAGCTCTTTTTTGTCCTAAAACCAATGCCTGTATAATAGCCAATTCTTTTTGTGTAATGCTAGTTTGTTCTAGTTTTTTAATACAATAATTTCTAAAACGTTCTGCATACCCTCTCATGGAATGTTTGGGATACCTTAGGTTTAAAATTTCAGAAGGTGCACTTTTTATTTGATGGTATATGCCTTGTTTTTTTAAATACCTCGCATAGTTAAATTGATATGGGTTTTTTGGGCTAGCAATGGTAGTGAAACTCCCTTTTAACAACACTCTAGCGTCTATTTTAAGTGGGTTTTCAAGGCTATCTTTTGTAAACGATACAAGAACCCTCCCTGTGTGTTTATGACCGTTTAAGGCCTCTATGACCGCCGTGTATTTGTTGTTATAAAGATCTGGTTTTAAAACCTCTTTAATTTGAAGCTGTATCAGGGGCCTTGTACTGTCAAGTAGATGCGTGTAGTGCTTGGCTTGAAACATGGGTAATGTGCGCTGGTACTTGTAGCATCCAAGGCATACAAAGAGCAAAAATAGTATGACACCAAACCAAGGCGTGTTGTGTAGTTTGTTTTGTTGTGTAAACCAAAAAAAAGCTAACAACAATAAGAGCAGACCCATAAATGGGAGTAGGGGTGGGAGTAAATTAGCGATATAAAAGCCTGTGGTGATGCCTATAGCAAATGCAATGGCAGCAAAAATAATTACTATGTTGGAGTGTTTCAATGTATAGGTTTGTACTACCTATAACCTTGGGAGCTGTCTTAAAAGTACTAAAAAATTATAGAATACTTCGAGCCTTGGTTGATCGCTCTTGTTTTTGGTTTTTTAAAGTGCGTCAACAATTAATTGTGCCGTTTTGTCGCTTGCTCCTTCTCCACCCAACTTTTGCTCTAAGTCATGATACGATAAAAACAACTTTACTCTATTATCTTCGTCTAGAAGACCAGTAAGTTCTTTTGTTAAGCTCTGGGTATTAAAGTCTCCTTGAATGAGCTCTGTAACAACCTCTTTGTCTAGAATAAGGTTTACTAAAGAAATATATTTAAGATGCACAACACGCCTTGCAATAGCCACAGAAATAGCATTTCCTTTGTAACAAACTACTTGTGGCACTTTAAATAGCGCTGTTTCTAGGGTAGCGGTTCCAGAAGTTACAAGAGCAGCATGTGATACTGAGAGTAAATCATAGGTTTTGTTTAGTAGTAAGTGTACATTTTGTTTTTTAATAAAAGGAGCGTAAAAAGAAGCCTCTTGGCTTGGTGCTCCTGCAATTACAAACTGATAGTTTGGAAATGTTTGTGTAACAGACAACATTACAGCAAGCATTTTGGTTATTTCCTGCTTTCTGCTTCCAGGAAGTACCGCAATAATTGGTCTTTTGTCAAGCCCATGATCTGCAGCAAAAGTTGCAGGGTTTGTAAGTGCTCTATTGGCAATAGCGTCAATGAGTGGGTGTCCTACAAAATGTACGGGGAAGTTGTGTTTGTCTTGGTAAAAGCCTTTTTCAAAAGGAAGTATCACATACATTGCGTCTACATCTCTTTTAATGTCTTTAATTCTACCTTCTTTCCAGGCCCAAATTTGAGGAGAAATATAATAGTGTGTTCTAAAACCTCGATTTTTTGCCCATTTTGCAATGCGTAAATTAAATCCTGGATAGTCTATAAAAATTATAACATCTGGTTGATAGTCGGCAATGTCTTTTTTACACACCGTAATATTCTTGAGTATGGTGCCAAGGTTAAAGATAACCTCAATAAAGCCCATAAAAGCAAGTTCTCTGTAGTGCTTTACAAGCGTCCCTCCTTGTTCTTGCATTAGATCACCACCCCAAAACCTAAGGCTAGCTTCTGGGTCTTTAGTTTTAAGCGCCTTGATGAGATTAGCACCGTGCAAATCTCCTGAAGCTTCTCCTGCAATGATATAATACTTCATATAATACGTTGTTCTAAAATTTCAGCAGTAAAAATTAATTAAAATATATTACATAAGCCGCAATAGCTGTTATAAATGTAGCCATTACGACACCTCTGGCGTTATACTCTCTATCAAATTTTAAAAAACCAAAAAAGACAGCTAGATTTGGTAAAGCTCCTAGGGTGAGTATGGTCCATAAATTTCCAGATTTAATATAAAAATTTAAGGTTTCTGACATGCCTGTGCCTTTAATACTCGAGACTATGAGTGTACACAAAATAATTCCAATTGTATTTGCAATGAGTCCTGTAATAAACCCGATTCCTATTTGTTTTTTCATTTATAAATCCCAGGTATTAATGTCTTTTATGGCATGATGTGCTGTTAAATCAAACTGCACAGGAACTACAGAGACATAGCCATTGGCAAGCGCCCATTCATCTGTGTCTTGGCCTTTGTCTTTATTGATGAATTCTCCGGTGAGCCAATAATAATCTCGTCCTAAAGGACTTTTTCGTTTATCAAAACTCTCTTGCCAATAGGCATCAGCTTGCCTGCAAACTTTCACGCCCTTTATTTGGTTTTCTGGCAGTTTAGGGATGTTTACATTTAAAACAACTCCAGGGGGAAGTCCTTGTGCAAGACATTGTTCAACCATGAGTTTGATGTATTTTTTTGCAGGTTCAAAATCTGCATCTTGTGCATAGTCTAATAAAGAAAAACCAATAGAAGGAATTCCAACTGTGCCCGCCTCAACAGCTGCACTCATGGTGCCACTGTAGATTACATTAATAGAGGAATTGCTTCCGTGGTTTACACCACTTACGCATAAATCTGGTTTTCTGTCTAGTAGTTCATTGATGGCAATTTTAACACAATCTACGGGTGTTCCACTACAACTATATTCTTTTTGAGGCGCCTGTTTGTCAACGATTATACTATTACAGTACAATGTATCGTTAATAGTAATAGCATGTCCCATTGCGCTTTGTGGCGAATCTGGAGCGACTACTACAACCTCTCCAAAAGTGTTCATGACCTCTATAAGTGCCCGAATTCCAGGAGCAGTAATACCATCATCGTTAGTAACTAAAATTAATGGTTTTTTTTTGCTCATACTTCCTGTGTTAGTCTTACAAAAATACAGTTATTAATTGTATGTGTGGCCATTGAAAAAATAACAATTTTTATACTTCTATTAACAAAAATATAGGAATTATAAAGAGGCTTGGCACGGTTTTTTATATATTTTTAACAATCTTATAAAAGGATATTATATGCAATTGATGAAAAAGAATTTTAAAGTACTCTTGTTGGCTGTTTTTGTAGCAGCAGCATCATGCAGCTTTACAACTAAAAGTTTTGAAGACCCTGAGAAAGACAAATTATTAATAGATTTAATAACCTATGTTCTTGATAAATGGCACTATGATGCTGCAGCATTAGATGATGCTTTTTCTATAGCAGTGTACGATACCTTTATTGAAGGTGTAGATCCTATTAAACGCTATTTCTTGCAAAGTGATATTGAATCCTTTGAGATTTATAAAACAGAAATTGACGATCAAATAAAATTAAAAGAAGTGATTTTTTTCAACTTTGTTTACGAGCGTTTAATGCTGCGTATGGAGGAGTCGAAGGGGATGTATAAAGATGCATTAGAGATGCCATTTAATTACGTCACAGATGAGACCATTAACGTAGATTATGATGTCTCTTTGTATGCAAAAACTAAAGAGGAGTTACAGGCACGTTGGAGAAAGCAACTAAAATTTTCTACCATTTCTAATTTCTATGACTTAATAGAAGAAAAAGGGTCCATAGCAAAAAGAAAAGCAACGGCAATTAAAGATGGAGAAGAGTATATCCCAACGGGAAATGAAGATTTGACAGAAACACAACTAGAAGAAAAATCTAGAGTTTCAACACAAACAAGTCTAGAAGAATATTATGACTTTACCGATGACTTAGAGCGCAAAGATTATTTTGCTATTTTTTTAACCACCATCGTGGAGCAGTTTGATCCTCACACAAATTATATGGCGCCACCAGATAGAGATCGTTTTGACCAGCGTATGTCTGGTAAACTCGAAGGTGTTGGTGCACGCTTGCAGAAAAAGAAAGATTATATCAATGTTATGGAGGTTATTAGTGGTGGACCTGCATGGCGTGGAGAGCACATTGAGGTAGGAGATGTTCTATTAAAAGTAAGGCAAGAGGATGAACTTGAATCTGTAAGTATAGTTGGGATGAGAATTGATGATGCTGTAAAGCTTATCAAAGGCCCTAAAGGATCAAAAGTAATTCTTACGGTAAAAGGTGTTGATGGATCTATACGTGAAGAAACGATTAAACGGGATGTGGTTGAATTGGAAGAAACCTATGCAAAATCTACCATTATAGATAAAGCAGGAAATACCTATGGTTTAATTAATTTACCTGCTTTTTATTTTAATATGCAAAACTACAAAGAGCGTAATGCCGCCACAGATATCGAAAAAGAAATTAATAGTCTTAAAAAAGAAGGTGTTGAAGGCTTGGTGTTAGATTTGCGAAATAATGGGGGCGGATCCCTTAGAACTGCAGTAGATATTGCAGGACTGTTTATTAAAGAGGGTCCCGTAGTTCAAGTAGCAAGTAGTGGAGGCGCAAAAGAAGTATTAGAAGATAAAGATCAAGCAATAGCGTGGGATGGGCCATTTGTAATTTTAGTTAATGAGCTTTCTGCTTCAGCTTCTGAAATATTAGCAGCCGCTATGCAAGATTATAAAAGAGCTATCATTATTGGAAGCACTCAAACCTATGGTAAAGGAACCGTTCAAAATGTTGTAGATTTAAATCAATGGCTAAGAAAAAATGACCAAGGAGACATGGGCGCTTTAAAGCTAACAACGCAGAAATTTTATAGAGTTAATGGAGGTTCTACTCAATTAGAGGGTGTTAAAAGTGATGTTGTTATGCCAGATCGGTATAGTTATTTTGATATAGGAGAGCGTGATTATGACAACCCCTTACCGTATGATAAAATAACGCCAGCAAGCTATGAGGTTTGGGAAGGTTATATGGATTATGAAGCTACTATTGAAAAAAGTAAGCAGCGTATTGCTTTAAACAATCAACTAAAACTCATTGAAGAAAACGCAAAGTATATCAAGAAGCGTCGTGACCAAAAGGATATAACACTCAATTTAACAAAATACAGAGCAGAAATCAACAAAAATAAGGAAGACATCAAGAAGTTTGACGCCATGGACAACTATGATAATAAATTAAGTTACAGGTCCCTGCCCGATGAATTAGCCTTGATGCTAAAAGACACAACCCTAAGTGAGAAGCGTAAAAGATGGCATAAGAGCCTTACAAAAGATGTCTATGTAGAAGAAGCTGTAAATGTTTTAGAAGCCCTAGAGTTGGCTAACATTAAAAATGGGTACCCAACAAGTATTAAAAATTAAAGAGGCATTCAAACTATTAAAACCTGCTATGAGTATACCATCATAGCAGGTTTTTTTCTACCAAAGAAGTGCCTAAGTTTTGCTACATTTACGATGTGAAAAAAGCAACATCATTATCACAACTAGCCTTTCAAAAGTTTTGCAAAAACTTTTGGGGAATGGCCAGTGTTGTTTTTTTAACCTTAGCAGTGCTTGTTGCCGCTTTTGCCTATGCTATAGCGCCAGATAATAGTGAAAATGCAAACCAAATGCATTTATCAATTCACTCCAAACAGCCAGGTTTTAAGGTAAAGATGCTTATTCTTCCCGTTGCAGTGGTCCAACAAAGTGGGTTCTATACTTTTTTCTTTGGAAATAAGAACGCTAACACAGAGATTCCTGTCAGCAGTTATAATATTACAAAAACAGGCGTATCTGTTTCTGAGTATACCGAAGATGGATCTGGACTTACAAAAGATTTTTTGATGTCTCAGTTTCCAAATATTGCTACCCCTACCGAAATAGAACGTCGATATATTTCAGAACAAACCTTTTTGCTAGGCACCGATAAATATGGCCGAGATTTATTAAGTAGAATGCTTATTGGAATTCGAATATCGCTTGCCATTGGCTTTGTTGCAGTTTTTATATCGCTAGTTATTGGTGTTTCTTTGGGAGCTATTGCAGGATATTTTGGTGGAAAAGTAGACGCTATTATCATGTGGGTTATTAATGTAACCTGGTCAATCCCCACCTTGCTTTTAGTAATTGCCATCACCTTGGCGTTAGGAAAGGGTTTTTGGCAAGTTTTTATTGCCGTAGGTCTCACTATGTGGGTTGAGGTTGCCAGGGTAGTGCGGGGGCAGGTGTTGAGTGTAAAACAGATGCAGTATGTAACCGCTGCCAGCGCATTAGGGTTTACAGATTATAGAATCATCACCAAACACATACTTCCTAATATAATGGCGCCTGTTATTATCATTAGTGCTGCTAATTTTGCAGGAGCAATTCTTATAGAAAGTGGACTCAGTTTTTTAGGTATTGGAGCACAACCTCCAATGCCTAGTTGGGGAGGCATCATAAAAGATCATTACAGTTATATTGTTTTAGGGAAGCCTTATTTAGCTATTATTCCGGGGCTTGCTATTATGAGTCTGGTTACCGCATTTATGTTAGTGGGTAATGCCTTGCGGGATGCCTTAGACGTAAAGAGTTAATAGTTTTATAGGTGCTTGCCCTAAGAAAAACACTCATTGCTGCACAATAGTTATGTGTAGTAGTGGTTTGAAGCATCAAGCCTTATAAAAATAAAGAGTAAAATGGTGAACCCCCAGAGGCCTGACCCTCCATAACTAAAAAAGGGGAGCGGTATACCAACGGTAGGGAACAAGCCTGTAACCATTCCTACATTTATAAAAAAGTGAAAGAAAATAATAGCAGCTACACTATACCCATAGATGCGTGCAAATTTGCTTTTTTGCTGTTCGGCAAGAATTAAAATTCGTATTATTAAAAATACAAATAAAATTACAACTCCTAAGCTGCCTACAAACCCCCACTCTTCTCCAACGGTGCTAAAAATATAATCGGTGTGTTGTTCTGGTACAAAGTCACCTTTGGTTTGTGTTCCTTCTGTCCACCCTTTGCCAAACCAGCCACCACTTCCAATAGCGATTTCACTTTGATTGGTGTTGTACCCTATTCCTTTTGTGTCTACTTCTTTACCTAATACAATATTAAAACGATCTCTATGGCGTTGCTCAAAAACATTGTTAAATATATAGCTCACCGAAAATGCAAAACCGATACAGGCCATTGCAATGGTAGTATACTTTAAAATAGAAGGCTTGTTTTTTTGTTTTTTGTTTTTTAAGAAAATCCCTATTGCAGTTAGCGCTACTAAGAGTGCAATCCATGGAGCTCCAAGTACAAGGGTTCCAACAAACAAAGCTGCAGCAAAAAAACCTAGTAGTAAGTATACAAAATGTAAGCCTTCACGATACAACGGAAAAATAAAGGCAACATAAATCAAGGCGCTTCCTGGATCAGGCTGCGGAATAATAATCAAGGCGGGTAGGGCTAAAATTAGAAATGCTTTTAGCTGATCCCTAAAAGCATTCATGTTGGTTTGTATGTCGCTTACATATTTTGCCAATGCTAGTGCAGTGGCAGCTTTAGCAAACTCACTAGGCTGTATGCTTGCAGGTCCAATGGCATACCAAGATGTTGCTCCATTTACATTATTACCAAACACAAATAGGCCCAATAAGCTGACCAAAGAAACCAAATAGATAATACTTGAAAACCGTTCATAAAACTTGGTGTCTAGAGCTAGAATAAATACAATGAGTACAAAGCTTAGGCAAATCCAAAGCAGCTGCTTTGTATAAATTTGATTAAAGTCAAAAAAATGCATGCTATCTTCTGTATAAGATGCAGAGTAAATATTTGCCCACCCAATAGCTACAAGTAGTAAGAACAATAGCATGGTAATCCAATCAAATTTTAATATTTTTTTTATAGTTGCCATTATTGATTGATTTTAAATGGCTTTCCAGCATAGGGCTTGGCGTATTCTTCTTCTAAACTTCCATTTAAGACATAGGCTTCCATGTCTGTTCTTGTTATTTCTCCTTTAATGTACTTTTCAATCATTAGGCTAGCAATTCTTCCTGCCCAACGTGCTCCCCAATATCCATTTTCAACAAAAACAGCAATGGCTATTTTTGGGTCATCCTTGGGTGCAAAAGCGATAAACACAGAGTGATCGGTAAGTTGTTTTACCGTGCCATTTATTTTTTTAAAATTTTCTGCAGTTCCCGTTTTTCCACAAATTTCTATATCAGGAATTTGTAAAAACGTAGCGGTACCATCTCTGTATACATCATGCATTCCTTCTACAATAGGCTTAAAATACTTGGAGTCGATGGTTGTTTTGTTTTTAATTCCAAAGGCGCTATCAATGGTGTCTTTTCCTTGTATGTTTTTTATAATATGAGGGCGAACCCACCACCCTCTATTGGCAATTGCAGCCGTGAAGTTTGCCATTTGTATTGGTGTTAATAAAACTTCTCCTTGACCAATTGCGTTGGATATAGTAGCTGTTGCGTACCAATTATTGTTTGGGTACTTTGCATTGTAAGTTTTGGAACTTGGTATTTTACCTCTGCTACCCACAGGTAGGTCATACCCTAAGTAATTTCCTAAACCAAAACTCAGTAAGTGATTTCTCCAATTGTCAATTCCTTCTTGTGGACTGTTGTATTTTTCAATAACACGTTTGTATACGGTACAGAAATAAGTATTACAAGATTTGGCAATACCTCCTTGCAAATTTAGTGGACTTTTGTGTTCATGGCAACCAAGTTTACGACCCCTTTTGCCGTAATAATACCCTCCTCGGCATTCAATTCTTTCAGAAAGGCTTACTACGTTTTCCTGCATAGCAATGAGTGCTGTGAGTGTCTTAAAAGGCGATCCTGGCGGGTATTCTGCCTTAAGACCTCTGTCAAAAAGAGGGATGGCTATAGTGTCATAATAAAGCTTAGTAAAGTTTTTAGACCGTTCTCTACCAACCAATAAACTTGGGTCGAAATAGGGCGCTGTTACTAGAGATAAAATCTCACCTGTTTTTGGCTCTAGTGCAACAATACCACCTCGTTTATTAGAGAAAAGTTTTTCTCCATAGGCCTGTAGCACAGCATCGATAGTGAGCGTAATGTCTTTACCGCGGGCTGGGAGGGTGTCAAAAACCCCATCTTTATATTGACCTATTTCTCTGTTAAATCTATCTTTTTGAATGTATTTTACTCCTTTTGTACCTCTTAGGGTTTGTTCATATTGTTTTTCAATCCCTGTCATACCAATAATTTCTCCCATCTCATAGGCTGGGTTTCTATCAATAATATTTTGGTCCACTTCTCTAATATAGCCTAATACGTTTGCAGAGTGAGATACTTCATAATCACGCAATGATCTTTTTTGAATAAAGAATCCGCCATACTTATGGATTTTTTCAGAAAGGGTTGCATATTCTTCTTTGGTGAGCTGAGGGATAATTGGAGAAGCCAGCCTAGGAGAATAGTGTCTAGCAACGCGAAGTTTTTTAAGGAGTGTTTCTTTCGAGATCTTAAGTAGATCACAAAATGCTAGGGTGTCAAACTCTTTTACTTCCCTTGGGATTACCATTACATCATAAGATGGTTGGTTTTGAACCAATAGACTTCCGTTTCTGTCAAAGATGTAGCCTCGCTGCGGAAAATCATATTCTGTTTTTACAGCATTGTTTTCAGAGAGTTTCGCAAATGAAGTATCATAAATTTGCAAATAAAATAACCTTCCCGTAAATACAAGACCCGTAACAAGTACAATTAAAAGCAATAAAAATTTTCTCATTTAATATTTCAGTAGTATCCTTAAAATAAACCTTCCTTTAGGTTTCTTTGGTCGTAAACAAAAATAGTGCACATAGAATAAGTAGCACGCTAAACAGGCCAGAAAATAAGGTAGATTTTAAGATAAGAAGTAGATGTGATGCGCTAAATATTTCTAATGAAAACAAAACAAAGTGATGTATAAAGACCATAAGCGTAATATATAAAAAGCGTTCTTTGAAAGTCACCTTGTTTAATTTTACGGCATTGTACTCATAACTTACCCCAAAAGAAAACTTTAATAAAACAGGACGTAAAAAACCAACAAAAACACTTGCTGCTGCATGAACTCCTCCAGAATCTGCAAAAAAGTCTATACTAAGCCCTAATAAGAAACTCAAAAATATCAAAAGTGTTTTACTTGCGTCAAAGGGGAATAGTAAAATAAAAATGAGGTATGCATATGGGTTGATGTACCCTAAAAAATTGATGTGGTTTAAGACAATTACCTGTAAGAGTAATAGGCCAATAAAGCGCGCAATATTAATAGTGATTTGATTATTCTGCATCTTGTGTTGATTGGAGTTGAATAATCTCTTTTTTATTTTTGTTTTTAATGATGTACACATGACTAAGATTGGTCATGTCATTAAATAACACCACATCGATAGTGTAGCTGTCATTATCTTCTATGGTGTAGTCTGCAATCTGCCCAATTAAGATTCCTTTGGGGAAAATTGAAGAATTACCTCCAGTAATAATCGTGTCTCCTATTGTAATTGGCGCTAGTTTTGGAATTTCGGTGAGTTGAACAATATTT
This sequence comes from uncultured Flavobacteriaceae bacterium, assembly GCA_913048115.1. GTDB lineage: Bacteria > Bacteroidota > Bacteroidia > Flavobacteriales > Flavobacteriaceae > Patiriisocius. The sequence continues at coordinate 75,780 of CAJWVI010000005.1, forward strand.
GAATTTTTCGTGTTCCAAGTTAAAAACCCAAAATGCTTAGACTTTTTGAGTTGGGCATTAATTTGGCTGTTAGTGTTTAAAATAGATTGTATCCTGCCATATTTAGCACTTACTCTGTTAATCATACCTACGAGTCCTTTTGAGGTGATAACACCCATGTCGATCTCTAAACTATCAATGCTGCCTTTGTCTATAGTGATATAATTGTTGGTTTTTGCGTATACATTGTTAATCACCCGAGCTCCAGTAAATTCAAAGTTTTTTGATAAAGTACTATCTAGTGGCGTGGGTTCTTGAGAGACATCTGCTCGAGAGCTCAACATTAAGAGCCTACTATTTTCTTCCAAAAGAAGTTCGTTCTGTTTTTTAAGATCGAAATACCCAGTAATATTTGATTTTACGGTGTATACCTTCCCGCTAAAAAAATTAGTAGAACTTACAAATTTGCTGTTATGGTATGAATGAGACTGTATCGTAAATAGTAAGGATATTATAAATAGCAAAGCAAACAACAGAAAATTTTTGTTCTTTATAAAGAAATAAATAATTTGTTGCATGAATCTAATGTATCAAGAGGTACTATTTTTAATAAAATTTATCACCAATAAACAGTACCCATAAGAAACCAAAAAATTGTGTTTGACTTAATTTTTAGAACCGTTTAATTTTTACCGATTAAAACACTCTTGTATTTTGTGAGGTTTTTTAAGGTAATTCCCGTTCCACGAACTACGGCTCTTAGTGGGTCTTCAGCAATGTATACTGGTAAATCTGTTTTTTGAGACAAACGCTTGTCAAGACCTCTTAACATTGACCCTCCACCGGCAAGATAAATACCTGTGTTGTAAATATCTGCAGCCAATTCTGGCGGTGTCTGTGATAGTGTTTCCATCACGGCATCTTCAATACGTAAAATAGATTTATCTAGTGCTTTGGCGATTTCACGATATCCAGTCATTACTTGTTTTGGTTTACCCGTTAACAAGTCACGACCTTGAACTGCCATTTCCTCTGGAGGAAGTTCTAAGTCTTCGGTGGCAGCACCAATTTGTATTTTAATTTTTTCTGCTGTTCTATCTCCAACATATAGGTTGTGTTGCGTACGCATGTAATACACAATATCATTGGTGAAAACATCTCCAGCAACTTTGACAGACTTATCACAAACAATACCTCCTAAGGCTATTACTGCAATTTCTGTTGTACCCCCTCCTATGTCTACCACCATATTTCCTTTTGGTTGCATAATGTCAACTCCAATACCTATAGCTGCAGCCATTGGTTCATGAATTAAGTATACTTCTTTACCGTTGACACGTTCTGCGCTTTCTTTTACCGCACGCATTTCTACTTCGGTAATGCCGCTAGGAATACAAATAACCATACGTAATGAAGGAGTAATCCACTTTTTCTTTAGTGCAGGAATGTCTTTAATGAAAATATTTATCATCTGCTCACTGGCATCAAAATCTGCAATAACCCCATCTTTAAGAGGTCTAATTGTTTTGATATTTTCATGGGTTTTTCCCTGCATCAACGCAGCTTCTCTTCCAACCGCAATAATTTTACCAGTCGTACGATCACGTGCAACAATCGATGGGGCATCTACGACAACTTTGTCATTGTGAATAATAAGGGTGTTTGCCGTACCTAAGTCTATGGCAATTTCTTCGGTAAGGAAATCAAAAAATCCCATGTGAGCTATTGTGGTGTTTTAATTATACAAAAATCGTGTAGGCTGTTACACAAATGTACTAAAATTTAATGCTTAAAATGACGTGTTCCTGTAAATACCATAGAAACATTATTCTGGTTACAATAATCAATACTTAATTGATCTTTTATAGAGCCTCCTGGTTGAATTACCGAGGTAATACCTGCCTTTTTTGCAATTTCTACACAATCTGGAAAAGGAAAGAAAGCATCGCTGGCCATTACAGCTCCTTGAAGGTCAAAATTAAAGTTTTTAGCTTTTATGATAGCTTGGTTTAGGGCATCAACACGAGAGGTTTGTCCAGTACCACTGGCACATAGCTGGCCATTTTTAGCCAAAACGATAGTATTCGATTTTGTATGCTTACAAATTTTGGAAGCAAATAGTAAATCTTTTATTTCTTGAGATGTAGGTGCGTTTTTGGTTGCGTTTGTTAATCCTTGAGCGGTATCTGTAATCGTATTTCTTTCTTGAACCAAGGCGCCATTTAAACAAGTTCTTACAGTGTTTTTTGAGAGTGCGATCTCTTTTTGAGTCAATAAAATTCTATTTTTCTTACCCTTTAGAATTTCAAGAGCGTCCTTAGCAAAACAAGGAGCAATAACTACCTCGCAAAATAAGCTGTGAATCTCATTTGCAGTGGCCGCATCAATTTCTGTGTTACAAATTAAAACACCCCCAAATGCAGAAACAGGATCTCCAGCCAAGGCATCTATATATGCTTGATGAACAGTATCTCTTTGTGAGAATCCACAAGCATTATTGTGTTTTAAAATTGCAAAGGTTGGTTGCTCTCCTGTAAATTCGTTCATTAAGTTTACAGCCGCATCTACATCAAGTAGGTTATTGTAACTTAATTCTTTTCCATGGAGTTTATCAAACATAGCATCAAAATCTCCAAAGAAGAACCCTTTTTGATGTGGGTTTTCTCCGTACCGCAACTCGCTTCCTCTTGTTTCAGAAACCTTAAGTGCAACAATCTGGTCATTTGCATTAAAATAATTAAAAATAGCAGTATCGTAGTTGGAGGAAACATTAAATGCTTTGGCAGCAAAGTGTCTGCGTGCAGCAATATCTACAGCGCCATTATTTTCAGAAATCACCTCTAAAAACGCACTGTAATCTTCCATAGAAGATACGCAGATGGTGTCTTTAAAGTTTTTGGCTGCAGCACGAATTAAAGAAATACCACCAATATCAATTTTTTCTATAATATCTTTTTCTGGAGCGCCACTTGACACTGTTTTTTCAAAAGGATATAAATCTACAATTACAACGTCTAGTTGAGGTATGTTGTATTGTTCCATTTGCTGTTTATCCCCCTCGTGATCTTGTCTGTTTAGGATGCCTCCAAACACCTTAGGGTGTAATGTTTTTACGCGGCCACCTAAAATAGATGGGTAGTCTGTAACATCCTCTACAGGGACAACGTCTATACCTAAGTCATTTATAAACTTTTGGGTCCCTCCTGTAGAGTATATAGTGACGCCAAGGTCATTGAGTTTTTGAACAATAGGAGCCAATCCATCTTTGTGAAATACAGATATTAAAGCCGAAGATATTTTTTTGATATCACTCATGAGTGTAGTCGTTTTTGTGTAGTGTGTGTGGATGAATTTGAAAGGAGTAAAAATACATAATAACCGCTATTATTTGTAACATATTTACACAGGGTGCGACTTACTTTTTGTCTGGATCTAACTATTTTATTGTTAAAAGAAGCCAACATGCCTTTGTTTAGTATGTTCGGGTTATTTTTGATTTGTTAATAGGCATTTCATAACTTTATAAAATTAAATATTTAAAGGTTTTTACAGGGATTTGTTTTGCTGAAATAGCATGATTTTCATGTTTATACAGCAGTTTAATGCCAAACCAAAAAAGCAATTATGTTAATTTATCTTAGGGTACTCAAAGAAAGCTTCAATTTTGCTATAAGTGCACTGGTCAATAATAAATTGAGGACGTTTCTTTCTTTATTAGGTGTTACTATTGGTATTTTTTCAATTATTGCTGTTTTGGCAGCAGTAGACTCTCTTAAAAATGAAATAGAAGGGAGTATTAGTTCTTTGGATAACAGTACAATTTTTTTAGGTAGATTTTCTTTTGGTCCTACAGATGTGCCTCGATGGAAACGTGAACAGTTTCCAAATGCAAGTTTTGAAGAATACAAATATTTAAAAGATGCAGTTCCAAATATAAAAGCGGCTTCTTACACCTTGAATGTTGGAAGAGAAACAGTAAAATATGAAGACAAGACAGTAAGCAATGTTGATGTTGCCGCTTGTACCGAAGGGTATTATGATATTGAGTCATTACAACTTGCGCACGGGAGGTTTTTTAATGAATCTGAGTCTAATAGTGGTACTCCTGTGGTTGTATTGGGTGATGAAATTGCAGCTTCATTGTTTGATAATGCCAGCTATGCCCTAGGAAAAAAAATACGCTTATATGGCAGAAAGTTTGTGGTCATAGGTGTATTAGAGAAAGAGGGTAGTTCTCTTTTTGGAGGGTCTAAGGACACTTCCATATTTATACCCTCTAACGTAGTAAGAAGAATCTATGGTGATAATAATAAATCTTTGATTCCTTTTATTGTTATTAAGCCAGGAAAAGGGATCGATAATGATGAGTTTGTCTCCCAATTAAGACAACGATTGCGTGTTAAACGAGGTATAAAAACAGGTGAGGTAGACACTTTTTTTGTAAACCAATTACAAGGTTTTTCAGACGTTATTGATGAAATTACAGGAACCCTAAACCTTGTGGGCCTTTTTATTAGTTTCTTTTCTTTGTTGGTAGGTGGTTTTGGAATTGCCAACATAATGTTTGTAAGTGTAAAAGAGCGTACAAATTTAATAGGAATTCAAAAATCATTAGGTGCAAAAAATAAGTTTATATTATTTCAATTCTTATTTGAGGCTGTTATTCTTGCTCTTATAGGAGGAATTATAGGACTTGTATTTGTTTATATTGTGTCTATAATAGCGTCCAATGTAGCGGGAGATTTTGAGTTTGTGCTCTCTACAGCCAATATCGCTATTGGAACAAGTGTTTCTGCAGCTATTGGTTTGATTTCTGGAATACTTCCTGCAATAGCGGCTTCAAGATTAGATCCGGTAGAGGCAATACGCACTGGAATGTAGCTCTTTTAGTATATTAAATGAATGGTTTTTGTACCTTTGTATTCTAATTTAACACACATGAAACACGTACCATATTCTTTACTTTTAGGGATGTCAATTTTTCTTTTCTCTTGTAAAAATGAAACTAAATCTGAACAGCCGGAAATAAAAATTGCTCCAGTTGTAAGTCAACTAATTGATCTAGGTGAGATTGAAGAAGTGAGTTTTAAAACAAAAGGAGCTCTTAAGGTTTTTCATTACTACATAAAATTAAAAAACTCTTTAGTAAATACTGATGCTGTTCTTGCTGCTAAGGCCTCTTTAATGCTTAAGGATGTTATCACTTCAATAGATAGCCAAGAATCTACAATTACTGTTTTAGAGCAGATTTCAATTTCAAGTGACATCCAGGAGCAGCGTGAAAAATTTGTAATAGTTACTGCTATTGTGGAGAAACTACTAGAAAATAGTGTAGCCAAAGGTTCTTTTTTTAAGCAGTATTGCCCTATGGCTTTTAACAATACAGGCGCCTACTGGTTAAGTAATTCTAAAGAAATTAGAAACCCATATTTTGGTAGTAAAATGCTCAAGTGTGGTAGAGTCGATAAAGAAATTAACTAGATTTTAGTACAACTGTTTCAATATTAATGTAATTTTGTAATTGTGAAACAAATTATTTCAATACTATTAACACTTTTGTTGCTTGTTAGTAACACCGGCATAGCGTACGCCCAACATTTTTGTGGTGAGTATGAAATGATGGCTAAAGTTACCTTGGGTCATGAAAAGTTGTCTTGCGATATGGTTATGCAAGTGGATGTTTGTGATCAGGACAATGAAGACGACATACACTCTTGTTGTAATAACCAATACACGCAGGTAGACTTTGATGATACCTTTATCCAAAGTATCTTTGAGTTTCAAATAACACCTACTTTTGATGTCATTAATACGGCTATTAGTGCTAGTGTTTCTCGAGTTTTAAAACTTCAAAAAGAGGTCGTAA
>CAJWVI010000006.1 GCA_913048115.1 uncultured Flavobacteriaceae bacterium
CAACAATTCCAGATTGCAAGGCGCAAATATCTTCTACAACTGTATTTTCAAGACCCAGTACAGCCGCCATTGTTGAGGGTGCTGCCTCACATGCTTTTTGCATGGCAAGTGCTCTTTTGTAGACCAATTGCAAGGCGTCTGTAAAGGCAAGTGTTTTGTTGGCAACAAGTGCAGATATTTCACCTAAAGAATGACCAGCTACCATATCTGGGGCAAAACTAGCTCCCATAACTTCTGCTGTAATAGTAGAGTGCAAGAAAATTGCTGGTTGTGTTACTTTGGTTTGTTTTAGCTGCTCTGCAGTACCTTCAAACATAATTTTTGTAATGTCAAAACCAAGTGTTTTATTGGCTTGGTCAAAAAGCTCCTTGGCACGAGCAGAGTTTTCATACAGATCAAGACCCATTCCTGTAAATTGAGCGCCTTGTCCTGGAAATATATATGCTTTCATGTTCTGTTTTTTTGTTATTTACTGCAAAAATAAGATTATTATTTTTATGATATTTAGATACGATCCCAAGTTTCATAAGTAAACCCGTGTAGATGCTTCTCATCTATATCATGGTGTATTTCTGAGGTTTTCTCCCAGAGTGTTTTATTAATTTCTGGAAAAAAAGTATCGGCTTCAAACCTTTTGTGAACCCTAGTGAGCTCTATGCGATCTGCTATTTCCATGGCTTGAGCATAGATTTCTCCTCCTCCAATAATATAAACAGTTTCATCTCCTGAGGATTTAAGCAACGCCTGGTCCATGGAGTATACCATGATAACATCTTTTTCTTTGCCTTGGGGAACCTTTGGTGTGTATGCTTTGTCTCGGGTAATAACCAAGTGGGTTCTATTTGGCAAGGGTTTTGGAAAAGACTCAAAGGTCTTTCTCCCCATAATAATATAGTGTCCTGTTGTTAATGTTTTAAAGCGTTTAAAATCATCTGGCAAATGCCAAATTAAATCATTGTCTTTTCCAAGTTCGTTATTTTGCCCAGCGGCAGCTATTATTGTAATCATAGATTTTCTGGAGGTAAAATATTGGGGTTTGTTTCGTTTTTTATTTGTGTGATACCATCAAGGTCTTTTTTGATGATTGTTTCCTTAGTCTTGATCTCTTGATTGGCTTGTGTTCTAAGTTCTAAAATACGCTCCTCTTGCAGGTTTTTTAGTTTTTCAAGTTGCTGATCCTCCCACTCTTCTCCCATGAATGTGTTTATAATAAACACATTTAAAAGGTGTATTAGCAGTGTAAAGGTCCAAAAAATAATCGCCCAAGCATACCAGCCTTTCATTAATACTTGATGCCCTACTTTTAAAAATTTGTCTAAAATAATAAAGAGAATACTAGCCGCTAAAAAAAGCACGAAATGGTACATCAATCTTTTTTTTTGATTGATTCTCTTTCGAGCATAGTCATATTGCTCTCTAGTTTGTGTATTTAATATTTGTTTGTTTTTGCTTTTCGAAAACATAACTCGCTGTGGTAATTGTCAATAAAATAGTAATGACTATTGTAAAAATACCTAAATTTGAATACCTAACCTATCTCTTTATGCAAGATTTACAAGATGAGTTTCCTGCAATTCAAAACCAAACCTATCTCAATACGGCTAGTTCAGGCCTTATTCCTAGATCTGTTTTTGATTGGAGAAAGCAGCATGAAATAGATTTATTTCACAATGGTGCAGATTTTGAGATACGCAACCAAATATCAGAGCATGCCAGGGCAAGTGTATCTAGGTTTTTTGATGCACGTATCGATGAAGTGGCTTTAGCGCCCAACTTCTCGCTTGGGTTTAATACCATTTTAGAGGGGTTGCCAAAAGGGCAAAAGGTCTTGATGATAGAAGATGATTATCCTTCCTTACTGTGGCCTATAGAAACACGTGATTTTAAGGTGTGTTATGCCTGTATTTCTGAAACATTAGAAGATGCAATTCTTCAGGCTTTTGAAAACCATCGCCCAGATGTTTTTGTTTTTAGTATTGTACAATGGCTTTCTGGTATAAAAATAGATCTTTCGTTTTTGAAGGAATTAAAATCTAAATACCCACAGGTTCTTTTTATGGCAGATGGCACGCAATATCTTGGTACAGAATATTTCAGTTTTAAAGATAATGCAATAGATGTATTAGGTGCCAGTTGCTATAAATGGATATTAGCTGGTTTTGGAAACGCTTTAATGATGGTAAAACACCAGGCGCAGGAAAGAATAGTTCCTGCTACTATTGGTTTTAATTCTGCGGCTACTTTTGATAGTAAGGCTACAGATACAGCTTTTGTAAAGTATTTTGAGCCTGGTCATCAAGACAGTTTAAATTTTGGATCCTTACACCAAGCTATATTACATACAGAGCGGTATGGAATTAATGCTATTTCAAAGAAAATAGCATCTCTTAGTTCTTATGCAAAAGAGTGTTTTGTTGCACTCGACGTCCTCGATAACGCCACTAGAAACAGAAAGATACATTCTTCTATATTTAACCTAAAAGTAGATTTAAAACTCTTTAAAGAATTGAAGTCAAAAGCTATTGTTTGTTCTCCACGCGGCGGAGGCTTAAGAGTCAGTTTTCACTATTATAACACCAAAGAAGATATCGATCTGCTTTTTGAGACTATGAAGTTATATTTATAGGTTGCTGTATTTGTAAATAGCTGTATTTTTGTTTCTTAAAATTGGTTAATGCTTTAAACGTCTAAGATGAAAATACTAGTAACAGGTGGTTTGGGTTTTATTGGTTCTCATGTTGTTGTGAAATTACAAGAACAGGGTTTTGATGTAGTGATTATCGACAATTTGTCTAATTCAGACATTAAAGTTCTCGATGGTATTATTGCTATAACAGGAATTACCCCTGAATTTGAGCAATTAGACCTTAGAGAGAAGCCAGCAGTATCTGATTTTTTTAAAAAGCACAGTGATGTGCGTGGCGTAATACATTTTGCGGCCTCTAAGGCGGTTGGAGAGAGTGTAGAGAACCCCTTATTATATTATGAAAACAATATTGGCACGCTGGTATACATCCTACAAGAATTACAGAAAAAAGAACAAGCATGTTTTATTTTTAGTTCTTCATGTACAGTCTATGGACAAGCAGACCAGATGCCAATTACTGAAAGTGCTGCCATAAAAAAAGCAGAATCTCCTTACGGGAACACCAAGCAAATTGGTGAAGAAATCATTCAAGACACGTGTAGAGTTAACCCAAATATTAAGGCAACAGCCTTACGCTATTTTAATCCTATAGGGTCTCATGAGAGTGCTCTTATTGGAGAATTACCAATAGGAGTTCCTCAAAACCTAGTTCCATTCATAACACAAACAGCAACAGGACAACGCGCTGAATTATCTGTGTTCGGAGATGATTACCCAACGCCAGATGGAACTGCTATTAGAGATTACATTCATGTAGTAGATTTGGCTGAGGCGCACGTAGCGGCTTTAAAAAGACTGCTAGCAAACCAACAAGCCACTAATTTTGATTTTTACAATGTAGGTACCGGTAAAGGATCTTCTGTATTAGAGGTAATCACAGCCTTTGAAACTGTTACTAAAAAAAAATTGAATTATAAAATTGTCGACAAAAGAGAAGGCGATGTTATACAAGCCTACGCAGATACCACTAAGGTAAATAATGTCCTAGGTTGGAAGGCAAAGTATAGTCTTGAGGAGGCTCTTTTTTCTGCCTGGAAGTGGGAACAAAAACAATTGTAAATCAACACACTTCCTTTTTTGTAGCTATCTTTGCGCTATGGAAAACACACCACATAAAGCAGGTTTTGTAAATATCATTGGAAATCCTAATGTAGGCAAAAGCACTCTCATGAATGCTTTTGTAGGAGAACGTTTGTCTATTATTACCTCCAAAGCACAAACCACGCGTCATCGTATTTTGGGGATAGTTAATGGAGATGATTTCCAAATATTGTTAAGTGATACTCCAGGGATTATTAAACCTGCATATCAATTACAAGAAAGTATGATGGGGTTTGTGAAATCTGCATTTGAAGATGCAGATGTGTTATTGTATATAGTTGAACTTGGAGAGAAGGAGTTGAAAGATGAGGCCTTCTTTAACAAAATAACCAATAGCAAAATACCGGTACTACTTTTAATTAACAAAATTGATAAAGGAAACGAAGTATCACTAAAAGAATCTATCGAGCTTTGGCAAGAAAAAGTGCCAAATGCAGAGGTCTTTGCTATTTCGGCGCTAGAAAACTTTGGTGTTGCAGAAGTGTTTAAACGCATTATAGATTTACTTCCAGCATCACCAGCATTTTATCCAAAAGATCAATTAACAGATAAGCCTGAACGTTTTTTTGTAAATGAAACCATTAGAGAGAAAATCTTAATGCATTACAAAAAAGAGATTCCATACAGTGTAGAGATAGAAACTGAAGAGTTTTTTGAAGATGAAGATATTATTCGTATTCGGGCCGTAATTATGGTAGAGCGTGATTCTCAAAAAGGAATTATAATAGGCCACAAGGGCGAGGCTATAAAGCGTGTAGGTATTGAGTCTAGAAGGGATTTAGAGAAGTTTTTCGGAAAACAAATTCACTTAGAAACCTATGTGAAAGTGAATAAGAATTGGCGTAATAATGACAGGCAACTTCGCAGGTTTGGATATAATGGCTAAGGATTTTTTAAAAACAGGAAACTAAGCAAATAAAGACTCAAAACTTCCTGCCTAATATCAATTCTAAAAGATTACTTTTGCAGACTAGAAAATTTCAGAAACTATGAGTATTGTTGCTATTGTAGGACGCCCTAATGTAGGAAAGTCTACGTTTTTTAACAGATTAATACAACGCCGCGAGGCTATTGTAGATGCCGTGAGTGGTGTGACTAGAGATCGTCATTACGGGAAGAGTGACTGGAACGGTAAAGAGTTTTCGCTCATTGACACAGGAGGATATGTGGTAGGGAGTGATGATATCTTTGAGTCTGAAATTGATAAGCAGGTAGAACTTGCTATTGATGAAGCAGATGCTATTGTCTTTATGGTAGAAGTAGAAAGTGGTGTTACAGGAATGGATGAAGATGTAGCGCAACTGCTTAGAAAAAGTAGAAAGCCCGTTTTTCTTGCTGTAAATAAAGTAGATAACTCTAAAAGAGCACAAGATGCTGTAGAGTTTTATTCTCTTGGTTTTGAGCGTTTTTATACTATTTCAAGCATCAACGGAGGTGGAACTGGAGATTTGTTAGATGATTTAGTAAAAGCACTTCCAGAAGCTGCAGATATTCAAGAAGAAACCTTACCAAGATTTGCTGTAGTTGGACGTCCTAACGCAGGTAAATCTTCTTTTATCAATTCATTAATTGGTGAAGACAGGTATATTGTAACCGATATTGCAGGAACCACACGTGATAGTATAGATACCAGATACAAACGTTTTGGCTTTGAGTTTAACCTTGTCGATACGGCAGGTATCCGAAAAAAGAGTAAGGTGAAAGAAGATCTTGAATTTTATTCTGTAATGCGTAGTGTGCGAGCCATTGAGCATTGCGATGTTATAATTTTAGTCTTTGATGCATCTAGAGGTTTTGATGGGCAAGTGCAAAATATATTTTGGCTAGCGCACAGAAACAATAAAGGTGTCGTAATCTTGGCCAACAAGTGGGATTTGATAGAAAAAGATAATCAAAGTTCTAATGATTTTGAAAAGCATATCAAGCAACAATGTGAACCTTATACAGATGTGCCAATTGTTTTCATGTCTGTACTCAACAAACAGCGTATATACAAGGCCATAGAAACTGCCGTTCAAGTATATCAAAACCGAACTAAAAAGATTAAAACAAGCACATTAAACGATACAATGTTGCCTATAATACAACATACATCACCACCACAATACAAAGGAAAGTATATTAAGATAAAATACATTACACAATTGCCAACACCTTGGCCTAGTTTTGCATTTTTCGCCAACTTACCTCAGTATGTGAAAGAACCATACAAGCGTTTTTTAGAAAACCAATTACGTAAAGAATTTGATTTTCACGGAGTTCCTGTTACTGTTTTTATACGTAAAAAGTAGTACGACCGCTTCCAAAACTTTATGTTATTACATCTTTTACAAACCCTATCCCTTTGGATGGGGTTTAATTTTTAATACCATAGTATTATTGTTACTTGCATAAAGATCGATTCTTTCAAAATATATTGGAATCAAAAAACCCCAACCAATAAGGAAGGGGTTTTTGTATTTAGAGTATTTTGTGATGTTAGTCTTTCAGTAAACTTCTTGAAATGACTATTTTTTGAATTTCACTTGTTCCTTCATATATCTGGGTAATCTTGGCGTCGCGCATCATGCGTTCTACATGGTATTCTTTCACAAAACCATTACCACCGTGTATTTGTACAGCCTCTACAGATACTTCCATAGCTACGGTACTGGCTTTTAATTTTGCCATTGCACTAGACATGTCATAATTGTTTCCGTTGTCTTTATCCCAGGCAGATTTATATACCAAATAACGAGCTGCTTCAATTTCTAGGTGCATATCTGCCAATTTAAAAGCAATGGCTTGATGATTGCATATTTCGGTACCAAAAGACTTTCTTATTTTTGAATAATCACGTGACATTTCATAGGCTCCTGCTGCAATTCCTAATGCCTGTGCTGCAATACCAATGCGACCACCAGATAGTGTTTTCATAGCAAATTTGAAACCAAATCCATCTTCACCAATTCTATTTTCTTTAGGTACTTTAACGTCGTTAAAGTTTAAGGTGTGTGTGTCACTTCCTCTAATACCTAGTTTATCTTCTTTAGGACCTACCTCAAAACCATCCCATGTTTTTTCAACAATAAATGCGTTGATACCACGGTGTCCTTTTTCTCTATCTGTTTGAGCTATTACTATGTAGAAATCTGCACTACCACCATTGGTGATCCAGTTCTTGGTACCATTTAATATATAGTGATCTCCTTTGTCTATAGCAGTGGTTTTTTGTGATGTTGCATCACTTCCTGCTTCTGGTTCACTTAAACAAAAAGCTCCAATAGAGGCTCCTGTTGCTAATTTGGTTAAATATTTTTGCTTCTGTTCTTCGTTTCCATATTTTTCTATTCCGTAACAAACCAATGAGTTGTTCACCGAGACAATTACAGAAGATGAAGCATCTATTTTGCTTAACTCTTCAACGACAATAGCATAGCTAAGAGTATCCATACCGCCACCACCGTATTTTGGATCTACCATCATTCCTAAAAAGCCAAGTTCTCCCATTTTCTTAACCTGTTGTGTTGGAAACTCTTGTTTATTATCACGCTCTATAACACCTGGAAGTAATTCCTGTTTTGCGAAATCACGAGCTGCATCGCGTATCATTAAGTGTTCTTCAGATAGGTTAAAATCCATGGCTTTTTTGTTTAAAATTCAATAAAATGATCCTTCTACAAAGATAGTGCTAAAATGATAATTCTCAAAAGCACAAATGTTGTCATATGTGTAATCTATGAGCTGTTTTACTGCATATTTTTATAGTGCTGTATTATTCTATTGTGTTATTATGATTTAGTGTGCGCTGCACAGCATTTTTGTCACAGATTTGTGCAAGAAATAAACTTTTTATTTGTGTAGCCTGCTATTCCCTTTTTTTTATGATATTTAGGCTATGAAAAAACAAACCTATAAAGTGTTGGGCGTTATGAGTGGTACCTCTCTTGATGGCATTGATTTGGCGGTTTGTTACTTTGATTTTCATAAAAAAATAAACTACCGTATTGAATTAGCAAAAACAATTCCATATCCAGAACATTGGAAGGTTAGACTACAAGAAGGAGTTTCTCTTTCTTATGAAATGCTCACCGAATTAAACAGTGCATACACCAAATATTTAGGGGCTATTATTAAAACCTTTATCCTAGAAAACAATATTAAAGATCTTGACGGGGTGTGTAGTCACGGACACACTATTTTACATCAGCCACATAATGGTATTACCCTTCAAATTGGTAATTTGAAGGAATTTTCTAAAATTATCGAGCAAACTGTAATCTGTGATTTCAGAGTTCAAGACTTAATGCTTGGTGGGCAAGGTGCGCCATTGGTGCCTTTGGGAGATCGTTTGCTTTTTTCTAAATACACTTACTGCCTAAATCTAGGAGGCTTTGCAAATGTCTCAAAAGTGCAGGATGGTATTTGCATTGCCTATGATATAAGTCCTGTAAATGTTGTCATGAACCACTATGCCCAAACCCTAGGTTTTCCTTTCGATTCTGGAGGTGATTTTGCAAGATCTGGAGTTTTACTCCCTAAGGTGCTAGCAGCATTAAATTCGCTACCCTATTATAAAGAAGAACCGCCAAAATCATTAGGGGTAGAATGGGTGCGCAAAAAGATAATGCCTATACTAGAGGCTTCCAATGCACGTCCCGAAGATATATTACGAACATGTACAGCACATTTTGCATATCAAATTGCGTTACAGTTTACCCCTGGGAGTACTGTGCTTGTAACAGGCGGAGGCGCTTACAATACGTATTTGCTAGAACTTATTAAAAAAGATGTCGAAGTAGCACTTATTGTGCCGAGCTCTCTTTTGGTAGAATTCAAAGAGGCTTTGGTTTTTGGATTATTAGGGGTATTAAAACTACGAGAAGAAGTAAACTGTTTGTCTAGTGTTACTGGTGCTTCTAGAGATCATAGTAGTGGGGTAGTTTTTGAAAACTAGGTTTTTAGGGCGCCATTAATTATATTGATTTCTTAAAGTTTTCAAAATCTTAATTTAATTCTATTGCTTCAAACTATCTTTGTACAAAATATACACCTATAGTATGCCTGCATCCAAACAAAAAAAACCAGACTTAGTTGTCTTTGATGAAGAAACACAAAAGTATAGTGCTTCCTTAACACCGTATGCAACAAACCTGGGTGCTCCTGCTATTGTTCCAGAAGACATTACTTCTTGGAAGAATAATAACATCCATAAAGTAAACCACCAATTTAAATCTCAATTTGATGATCTCAAAGCAGAATACGATTTGATGATGAAACAATTTGAGTATAATAACTTAATCTACAACGCAAAGTTTAGTTTTGAACCGGTACTTGGTGAGATTTATTATTTATACAGAAAAATAAGTGGCGATGTATGGTTATCTCTCATTGCTCCAAACGAATGTACTTGGGATTATGTAGGCACTTTTAGACTTAATAGCGGTAAAATGTGGGAGCAAATAGAACCCAATAACCAATAAGCCTTCTGCTAACATAAAAACAGCCTTAGTGCTATGCCAAGACTGTTTTTCTTTAATGTTTTAAAATTTTAATTTAATCTCTCTTAATAATTACTTGTTTCGTAATTGTGTTATCTCCATTGTTTATTTTAACCAAGTACACACCTTCATATAAAGATTGTATATCAAAAAATGCAATTGTCCCTCCTGCATTAATTTGAGTAGTTTGAATTAATTTTCCAGACATGTCCATTAATTCTATGGTTACTTTTTTAGTAACTAAGGTATTTATTTGAATTGCTACTAAATCTGTTACAGGGTTAGGATAAATCGAAATAATCGCGTTAGATAAAGCAACTTCATTTAAAGCCAGTGGGTTCTCAAAAATAGTAGTAGGCTCATTGATGCTATTCACGCGGCCACTAGTTACATTTCCAAAGAAGGTAGGCCCTATGACATAAGGGTATACCGAGTTGTAATTTTCATTTACAGTTGCGTAGTAGGCATATGTGCCATTTGGATATTCTGGCGTTGCTGCAAAACGGCCGTTATGTTCATCAACATACTGCATCTCTCCAGGATGAGATACCCATTGATAATCTTCTCTAAATGAGCCAAGTGGGTAGGTGTTGTTAATTGGTGCGCCTAGACTTACCGAACTTCCGTCTGCGTGGGTATTGCGTATCGTAATGTCTCTTAATTGATATCCAGAAAGAATTCTTGTAACTCCTCCAGACCCATCTGTATTGATAAAACCATAGGCACCATAAATAGGAAACCCATCATTAGCATATCCAATAAGCGGAGCGTGTTCGTTTGGGTTAATCGCGTACAAACCGTCTGCATCATATAAATTACAAATAGTTGAAAGCACCTCGATGTCTAATTTAAAAGCAGATGGATTTTGATGATGGTGATAATTTCCCATTGCAGGATGTCCCTTGGCGCAGTCAAACCCACCTAGCTCGTAAACCACTGCATCTCTATTCCAGTCTTGATCTGCCATTGGGCCTCCAGGACATGGTGGGTTTCCTGGTCCACCACAAAAAGAATTAGTATTTGGGTTCCAAGCCACACCATCTCTGTAATCAAATAATGATACTCCATTAATAAAGTTTCCAATGTTTCCTCCATTGGTTGGTGTTTTAGGTCCTGTTTTTTCTACTGGAGCTAATAAAAACCTGTAGATGGCATCTTGGCTTTGCGCATTAGAGGGATTTCCGCCAAGAAAAGGACCTGTTGGGTATGAAGGCACTCCATTGGTAGAGATATATACCCAATTATCACTGTATTCTACTACTTGGCAGTTTACCAGTATGTTGTTTGATACAGCGGTGCTATTTCCTTGTGTGTAATAGCTGCCAACTTCAGTAGTGTTCTGTAGCCAATTGGTAATGGCTGGTCCTTGTGCGTTTGTAATAAATGATGCAAATGCTATTGCAAAGAATGTTAAGGTTTTCATGAATCTGTTTTTTTATTAGACGACATTTTTTCTATTCTCCTTCGTTTTTTATAAAAAAGTCTCTATTTATTTGATGTTTTTTTGAGCTAATAAAAAGCCGATCATTTAGAGTTCCTAAAAAAGTAATTAAATCTGTTTGCTCCTTTTTTGTGAGTGTGATCCCATTTTTTAATGCAGTATGAAGACTGGGGCTTTTTTGAACTCCTTGTGTGTAGTGTTTTAACACCTCTCTTAGGGTGTTAAAACGGCCATCATGCATGTATGGAAATGTATAGGCTAGATTACGCAGGCTTGGTATTTTAAAAAGCATGCTGTCCATAGGGTTTTTAGTTATTTTCTGTCTTCCGATATCTTTTAGTGTGCTGTCTATTGCAAGACCATTATTGGCAAATCCATAGCTAGAAAAAAGGGGTTCTGCATGACAACTAGCACAATTAGAAGTGAATATGTTATATCCACTTATTTCCTGTTGTGTAAATGTAGCTGTCCCTCTTTGTATCTGATCATATTTTGAATTATTGGAAATTAGCGAAACTTGAAATTGCGCCAATACTTTTAAAATGCGTTCTCCAGTAATAAGGCTGTCTTTGTAAATGTCATTAAACAACCCAGGATATTTTGGATGATTTTTTAATTTACCTACGATCTCATTAATAGAGCTTCCCATTTCTGTTGCGTGGCTTATGGGGGCAAGCGCTTGCGCATCAAGATTATCTATTGCTCCATCCCACATAAAGTGTTCTTGCCAAGCTAAGTTAAAAAGAGGTGGTGCGTTTCTAGTACCTATACTGTCATGAATTCCATGACTTAGATCATGGTCTGTATGTGCAAAGGCAGCATGAGGAGAATGACAGGAGGCGCAAGAAATACTATTATTAGCAGAGAGTAAAGGGTCGTAAAACAAATTATTTCCTAGTGTGGTTTTGGCCTTTGATATTGGGTTGTTATCAATGTTGTAGTGAGGCACAGGAAAATACTCAGGGCTATCTAGCACGTTCTTTTTTACACCACAATATGTAGCAGTTAGCACTATAAAAGCGCCTATAATTATTCTTTTAATTTTCATGGATTGAAAATAATGTTGCTAGTACCTTAGATACCATGACTGCATTTTTATTTGGGCTCATGACGGTGTTGGTTTTTGAAAGAGAGACCACGTTAAAAAAAGAGGCTATATCAACATCTATAGTTAAGCTTTTGGAGGCTACACATGCAAGGCTCAATACTTGTGTTGTATTATAGGGTTCTTGAAATCCTCCAACATGAAATTGAAATTTATTTTTTCTTGTGTTACACAGCCTCGAACTTCCTTCTATTTTAAAATTGATAAATCCATTTTGCCAGGTCCAGTACATTCTAGTTGTAGGGTCTAAAACACCTCCTTGAATTCCTTTTTTCTGTGTTTTTGTATCAAGACCAATGGTAAATTTTATGGTGTCAAATTTTTTATTTTTTACGGTATAAGATGTTCTGTAAAGACTACTATTTTGAGCATCTATTAAATGGTATTTCTCTGTAGACTTCCCAATTTGTTTTCCGTCTTTAAAAAAAGTAATGTTTGAGACGTAAAATTTTAAAAAATCAATTTTTAGACTGTCTCTTCCTGAAATAGGGTAGGATTGACCGAGCTCTAGTGGCACTGTGTTATATAAAAGTTGAAATGATATTTCAGTAGTATTTTTTTGTGCATTGATGCCAAAATTACACAACAAGAAAAGAAAAAAGCTATAGAGTCCCTTTGGGTACATATCTTATTTTTTTGGTTTCCTGTCTTGGGGTTTAAAAAGGGTTGTCAGGGTTTTTGCTAATTTGTTAAAAGCGTCTTCTTGCGTGGGACCACATATTTTTTTGATGTCTTTAAAGTGTTTAAAATGTAAAATTTCAATGTCTCTTTGTAAGTCTCCCAAACGCTTAACAATAGAGTCTTCTTGTCTTTTTATTAAATCATCGGTAGTCAATAAGTTATAAAGGCTTTTTTTGCTGTCGCGAATTTGAGCATCTTTTGCTCTAACAGCCCTACGGTGTAATATTACTAAAGAATGATATTGAGTACTTTGAGATTCATTAAATTGTAAGCTTTTACTAATAATCTCTTTTGGATTTTGATTTTCTTTTCTACTTGCTCTTTTTGGTTTTAAAACCATAAAGCCTACCAATATTGTATTTGTAAGCAAAAGCACAATAATTAAAACACTGTATATTTTATTTTTACTCATTATATAAGGTGTTGTTTGTCATGACAATAAGGTCAGAGAAATCATTTGTTTCTTGATTGGTTTCACTAGAAAGCAAATACCCTTCTATACCAACAAGACATATAAAAATAGCTGCAGCGCTACGTAGCCATTGTATCGAGATGAGTGGTTTTTTAGCATCTATTTTTTCTAGAATTGCATCATACACATTTGTGTTTATAGATGCCTGTTCTATGCTCTGCAAAAGATGTAATGGGTCTCTCATGTCTTGTTTAGACGATTTTTTTGTCATAATCCTTCGGTTTGGTTTCTTATTTTTTTGAGTTGCTTTTTTGCCCGTTGTACCAATGACTCGATAGCTTTGGGAGTTTTGTCTAATATCTTCGCAACTTCATTCATGCTTTTACCTTCAATCTTTACGAGTATTAAGGCAGTTTTTTGCAAATCTGGTAATTGATTAATTAAGCCAAAAAGAAATTGGAGTGCTTCCTTTTTTTCTAGGGCTACTCCAGGATGATTAAAGTCCGTGCTGTTGTTGAGGTCATTTTCATTATTACTAAATATAGCAAACCGCTTCTTTCTTTTTTTTGCCTTAATAACATCTAATGATGTGTTTATAGTAACTCTATAGAGCCAAGTTTCTATTTTAGCATCGCCTTTAAAAGTATCTATTTTTTGATGAACCTTTAAAAAGACATCTTGCGTGATCTCTTCTGCCTCCTCTATGTTTTGAACATATTGAAGTGCTACATTATAGACAAGACTCTTATTTTTTATGTAGATTCTTTCAAAATTCATAAAATGTTGGGATGTTCTAACACAAGAGTATGCATTTGGTTTTAGAATTAAAAACTAATTATCATTTTCGTTTACAACTCTCTGTAAATTTTACATAAAAGAAACATATAGCATTTTTCAATTTTTTATATTTGTCAAATTATTATTAAGCATAAGATTTGTAGTATTGGTTTGTGAGGCTTTAGTATTAAACAAGGCCCTTTCTAAGAATAACATATCAATTAATTATTTTTAATTAACCTATAGATTTTTCACGATGACACAGCTTTAGCTATGCACTTTATATTGCCCTTCATAAGTAACTGAGGGTAAAACCATTATAGAATTAGGAGGCGTAAAGCGCCAGAGAAGTAGCTAAAAACACATACCGTTAAAGCATAAAATTTTTAAGATGAAAGATTTACTCAAAAAATACGAAGAAAAAAAACCAGAAATAGTTTTTCACTGGAATGATTCAGAAACAGAAGCAGAAGGGTGGACCGTTATTAATTCACTTCGTGGTGGAGCAGCAGGTGGAGGAACTAGAATGCGTGTTGGCTTAAATGAAAATGAAGTATTGTCACTAGCCAAAACAATGGAAGTAAAGTTTACCGTAAGTGGTCCTGCTATTGGTGGAGCTAAGTCTGGTATTAATTTTAATCCTCAAGATCCTCGTAAGAGAGGCGTGCTAGAGCGATGGTATAAAGCAGTATCTCCTTTATTAAAATCATACTATGGCACTGGGGGTGATTTAAATGTAGATGAGATTCACGAAGTAATTCCAATTACAGAGCAAAGTGGTGTTTGGCATCCTCAAGAAGGTGTTTTTAATGGTCATTTCAACCCCACTCAAGCCGATAAGATAAACCGTATAGGGCAATTACGCCAAGGGGTAATTAAAGTTATTGAAAATACAACCTACTCTCCAGATGTTTCAAAGAAATATACTGTAGCAGATATGATTACTGGCTTTGGTGTTGCAGAAGCAGTACGTCATTACTATGATATTTATGGTGGAGATGTGAAGGGTAAAAAAGCAATTGTACAGGGCTTTGGAAATGTAGGTGCTGCAGCTGCATATTACTTGGCTCAAATGGGTGCTAAAGTAGTAGGTATTATAGACCGAGTAGGTGGTGTTATCAATCCAGATGGATTTACTTTTGAAGAGATTACAGCCCTATACCATCAAAAAGATGGAAATACGCTTGTGGCTTCAAATATGCTTTCTTTTGATGAAATTAATGATAAGATTTGGGCTTTAGAATGTGACATTTTTGCTCCTTGTGCAGCTTCTAGATTGATTACTAAAGACCAAGTAAGTAGCATGATATCTAGTGGTCTTGAAGTAATTTCATGTGGTGCTAATGTGCCATTTGCAGATAAAGAAATTTTCTTTGGAAGCATTATGGAGTATACAGACCAACGCGTTTCTTTAGTGCCAGACTTTATCAGTAATTGTGGTATGGCACGTGTGTTTGCATATTTTATGGAACGAAAAGTACAAATGACAGATGAGGCTATTTTTAGTGATACTTCGTTAACCATTAAAAAAGCCATTGAGGATGCTTACAACACCAATACTAGCAAAACAAATATTAGTAAAACCGCTTTTGAAATTGCTTTAAAACAATTAGTTTAATCATTATACTGTACTATATTTATGGAGTCGATCATTATTTTAATATTTGTAATTGGTTATTTATCAATAACCCTAGAACATCCTTTAAAATTAGATAAAACAGTTCCTGCGCTTTTAATGGCTGCCCTTATTTGGGGTGTATTAGCAGTTGGCTTTCATGCAGGGTGGTTTGATGTTATTGACACCTATGATAATGCTTTTAATTTTGCCACAGGAGGTGAACAAGCAGAACATGGTTTTGAAAATACATTATTACATCATTTAGGGAAAACGGCAGAAATCCTAATCTTCTTGATTGGAGCAATGACCATTGTGGAGATTATAGATCTTCATCGTGGTTTTGAAATTTTAAAAGGCGCGGTACGTACTAAAAGTAAAAAGCGTTTGTTGTGGATTATTGGAATTTTAGCTTTTATTCTCTCTGCTATTATTGATAATCTAACAGCGACCATTGTACTGGTTACCCTATTGCGTAAATTAATTATCCAACGAGAAGAGCGTTTGTGGTTTGTTGCTATGGTTGTTATAGCTGCTAATGCCGGCGGAGCATGGTCTCCTATCGGTGATGTAACCACAACGATGTTGTGGATAGCTAAAAACGTAACTGCTTTGGGCCTTATTAAATATGTCGTGATACCCTCTGTTATTTGTTTTATAATTCCTTTTTCCATTGCCTCTTATTTGCCCGCTTTTAAGGGTGAAATCCATGTGGAGAGTGATGAAGATCTTAAGGCAGGACAATTGTTAAGCAGCAAGACGATGTTATTCCTTGGTTTAGGAATGATTGTGTCTGTACCTATTTTTAAAACCCTTACTCATTTACCCCCTTATATAGGGATGATGTTGGCTTTAGGTGTTGTTTGGTTAGTTTCAGAATATATACACCCTGAAGAAGATTTTAGTAAAGAAAGGCGTCATTTATACTCTGCCCATAAGGCATTATCTCGTATTGAAATTTCAAGTATTTTATTTTTCTTAGGAATATTAATGGCAGTTGCTGGTCTAGAGAGCTTGGTGTATGGTGTTGCAGAAAATGGTGATCCAGTAGGGACGCTACGTTATTTAGCTGAAATTTTAAATAGCGCAATACCCTCACAAGATATTGTGGTAATGTTATTGGGAGTTTTGTCTGCAATTATTGATAATGTTCCATTAGTAGCTGCTTCAATGGGGATGTATACAGCAGAGACAGACAGTTTATTATGGCACTTTATTGCCTTCTCTGCAGGAACTGGAGGAAGCATGCTCATAATTGGTTCTGCCGCAGGTGTAGCAGCAATGGGTATGGAACGTATTGACTTTATTTGGTACCTTAAAAAAATATCTTGGTTAGCCTTTATAGGTTTTGCTGCAGGCTCTATTGCTTTTATACTGCTTACTGGCGGTACATCAGGGCTATAATAAAAAGAACAAAGGCACCATTGATCATATTTTTTTGCGTAAAAAAAAAGAAGCATTTTTTGAAATGCTTCTTTTAAACTTTTATGAAAACAAAAAATTATAATTTCTTAAATCTTTTTACTGTTAATGTTTCTTTTTAGAGGAGACATTGAATCAATCTCTTACTTTATGTTTCATTTACATGTAAAGATATTTGCTACTGCTTAAACAGTTTGAATTATCATTTGGTTGTTTCGGGGACCTAAATGTAAATAAATAAATCCACATTATCGATATAATACATATTTAATAGATAAAACGTATTAAATGGTACTATTTATTAAAAATATAGTGTGTTTGATTAGCATTTTAGATTAATAATATTCTTGTTTACAGCTCTTTATAGAAATGTTTTGATTTTAATACATGTTTTATTTTTATTGAAAATAAAACGTGTAGCTATTGTATTTGGTAGCGAAACTAAAAATCCACAAACAATTTTAAAACTCAATTCTCGTTAACATTCTATAAACCACATAGAATATGATAGACTTCCTTAACCAGCAAATTCCAAATGGTACTGCTGCAATAGAACCAGAAGTAACCCAAAAGACACTTTCCATCATGGAGCTCATCGTTAACGGTGGAACAGGTGGAATGATTATTGTTGGCACTTTAGCGCTGTTGCTTTTTGTTGCTCTATACGTTTATTTTGAACGTTTGTTCGCTATAAAAGCAGCCTCAAAATATGATGTTAACTTCATGAATCAAATTAGAGGCGCTATAGCCTCTGGAAACTTACAAGCTGCAAAACTACTTTGCGTAAATCAAGGTACACCTGTGTCTCGATTAACAGAAAAAGGGATCAGCCGTATAGGAAGCCCTTTAGAGGATATTAATACTGCCATCGAGAATGCGGGAAGACTAGAGGTATACAAGCTAGAGAAGAACGTTAGTGTTTTGGCTACTATTGCTGGAGCCGCACCTATGATTGGTTTTTTAGGAACCGTAATTGGTATGGTGCTCGCCTTTCATCAACTAGCAACAAGTAGTGGCCAGGCTGAGATGGGGCTCTTAGCAGAGGGTATCTATACCGCTATGACCACTACTGTAGCAGGATTAATAGTTGGTATTATTGCCTATATAGGATATAATCATTTGGTAGTGAAAACAGATAAAGTAGTGCATCAAATGGAGGCTACCGCAGTAGATTTTTTAGATCTTTTAAACGAACCTGCTTGATATGAACCTACGCGGAAGAAATAAAATAAGTCCAGATTTTTCAATGAGCTCCATGACAGATATTGTATTTCTGTTGTTGGTATTCTTTTTGTTAACCTCTCCAGCGATCACGCCAGATGCCTTAGATTTAATTTTACCTAAAGCAAATGGAAAAAGCACGAACGTTCAACAAGCAAGTGTAAGTATTACCAAAGACGGTGCCTATTTTGTCAATAAAGAACGGGTAACGATATATACCATAGAAAAGATGCTAAAGAGTGCACTATTAGGAAAAGCAAGTCCTACTATAATACTAAGGGCAGAAGAGGGTGTGCCTATACAGGATGCTGTTTTTGTTATGGATATTGCCAATAAAAATAAGTTTAAAGTAGTGCTAGCGGTGCGCCCTAATTAGATATATATTGAGTATTCTAGATTCCAAACATAAAAAGAAAAGCATGACAATCACGGTGATGATATATTCACTGTTGATACTGCTGTTGTTTTTTGTGGGTATGGATTATTTAGACCCACCTCCAGAGAATGGAATTGCTATTAATTTTGGTGCCACAGAAACAGGTAGTAGAATTACACCCCCTAAAGAGCTGCTTATATCTGCGCCAAATCAAACAATACCTCCTCCAGTAGTTGAATCTAAAGCGGAGCAAAGCGAAGCCCTAGTAACCCAAGATGTAGAAGAAGCTCCAGTTATTAAAAAAGAAAAAAAACCTGCTGTCAAGCAAGAGCCTCCTGTTAAAAAAACGGCCACAAAAGAAATACCTAAAGAACATATTGCACCTTTAGTACCTAGCCCAGATAAAAGTACGACAGATGCCTTGTCAAATTTAATCAACGGTCCTAAAAGCGGTGGTGCTGCCAAAAAAGCAGAGGGAAATGATGCTGTTATTAGTGATAAAGGCGATGTTAACGCAAATCCTAATGCTCTTGCGTATTACGGTACAGCAAAAGGGCTTGATGGCGATGGTAATTACCAACTTGGGGGACGAAAAGCACTCAATAAAGAAAAGTTTGTACAAGACTGTAATGAATCTGGAACTGTGGTGGTAAGTATAGAGGTAGATAGAGAGGGTAGGGTAATACGAGCAACACCTGGTGTAAGAGGAACTACCAATAATACAAGGTGTTTGTTAGAACCTGCCAAACGAGCTGCGCTCGCTACTCGTTTTAATACAGACCTTAATGCACCTACCAAGCAAATAGGCAAAATAGTTTACAGGTTTAGTCTTTCACAATAACTCGCTAGGTAGTATTCAATCAGGTTTTTTTTATGTTTTTTTGACCTCACTTTTCTTCTAAAATAGTACAGCACTTTTAGGTATCTTTATACTTAAAAATTTTCGCTATGAAAAAGCTATTTCTTAGTGCTATAGCACTAACATTCCTTGCGTGCACAAATACCTCACAAACTACTAGTTTAGAGGGTAGTGAAACAACACCACACGATTTTATGTTTATGCAACGCGCATATCCTAGCGGACAATTAAAAACTAGTGCCTACCGTGAAGCGGTACAATGGAAAAAACAAAACCTTGCACAGCGTCAAGTAATCAATGAGGTTTGGGAGTTTGTTGGCCCTTTAAATACTGGAGGTAGGGTTACTGATATAGAAATTCCTGTAAATGATCCAAATACCTATTATGTGGGTGCGGCCTCTGGAGGTATTTTTAAAACAATAGATGGTGGTGGTACATTCAATCCTATTTTTGATGATCAAGAAATGCTGTCTATTGGTGATATTGAGCTTTCTAGAAACAATCCAAGTACTATTTGGGTAGGAACGGGTGAGGTAAATGCAGGTGGAGGTTCTTTAGCCTATGATGGAGACGGTATATACCGCTCTACAGATGCTGGAATGAATTGGGAATCTCGCGGTTTACCTAATGTAGGTAGTATTGGAAAAGTACTTATAGATCCTACTACCGATGATACCGTTTTTGTTGCTGCAATGGGACCCCTCTTTAAAAATGATCCTAATAGAGGTGTTTATAAAACAACAGATGGGGGAGCGTCTTGGAGTCAGGTTTTGTTTATTAGTGATGTTACGGGTATTATTGATATGGCTATGCATCCTAGTGATGGAAACATTATTTACGCAGCAGCATGGCAACGAGAACGAAGACCTACTAATAGAATTTACGGTGGAGAAGAGTCTGGATTGTACCGCTCTATGGATGGAGGTTTAACTTGGTTAGAAATGACAAATGGTTTGCCTGTGCTAGGAAGTGAAAAAGGGCGTATAAGTATTGCTATCTCTGAGTCTAACCCTAATGTTTTGTATACACGATATGCAGATGCAATAGGTAATATTCAAGGAGTATATCGCTCTAATGATGGTGGAGATTCCTGGCAAACTCAAAATTCAAGTCAATTAATTAATGTTGGTTTTCATTGGTGGTTTAGGGGTATTTACATAGACCCTACCAATGAAGATATTATTTATAATGTAGATTTTCAAGTACAAAAATCTACCAATGGAGGACAAAGCTGGAGTTCTTCTTTTGGAAATGTACATGTAGATCAACATGCTATGGCATTTTCTCCTAACAATTCAGAAACTATATTACTAGGTAATGATGGAGGTTTATACCAAAGTGAAAATGGAGGAAACTCCTCTTCAAAATTTTCTACCTTACCTATTACACAGCTATATCGTTTTCATGTAGATGCCCAGGATGATAACAAGATATATGCAGGTGCGCAAGACAATAACACTATACGCACCACAACTGGACAGACCGATAACTGGAATCCTATTTTTGGTGGAGATGGGTTTCAACCTCTCGTTGATCCTACTAATACTAACGTCATTTATGCTTTGTCTCAACGGGGTAACTTAGGTAAGTCTATCAATAATGGAGTTTCTTTTTCTGGTGCAACCAATGGCATTGCTAATGGAGATCGAAAAAACTGGGACACTCCTATTGTTTTAGATCCGTCAGACTCCCAAACACTATATTACGGGGCAAATCGCTTATATAAAACCACCAATGCTGCAGGAAGTTGGACGGCCATAAGTCCAGATCTAACAGATGGGCCCTATGCCGGTAATTTAACCTTTGGCACCATTATTAGCATTAGTGTGTCTCCATTAGACAGTGATGTGATTTATGTAGGTACAGATGATGGAAATATTTGGACTACCTCAAACGCAGGTGTAAACTGGAACAACATATCGGTAGACCTCCCAAATCGATGGGTAACTAGTGTTTTGGCAGATCCTGAGAGTATTAATGCTGTTTATGTAACTTATTCTGGATATCGATTTGGAGACAATGAGGGCCATGTGTATAAAAGTAACGATAGCGGCTTGAGTTGGGAGAATATTTCGGCGGGAATTCCAGACATTCCTATCAATGATCTTGTAAAAGACAGCTATGGTAATTTATTTGTAGCCACAGATGTTGGGGTAGTTGCTTCTGCTAATGATGGTATTACCTGGAATGTTTTGGCGCCAAATTTACCTTCAGTTCCTGTTACAGATATGCATATTCATCAAGCGAGCGAGTATCTATATGTTGCAACATACGGTCGTTCAAGCTATAAAATAAATATAGCAGAAGACATTTTAAATACCCAGAATACTAGTCTTGGAAATACAATAGCATTGTATCCTAATCCTGCAAATGAAACCCTTGTGATTTCATTTCAAAATGAAGTAGAGATTATAGATGTTACCCTCTACGACGCTTTAGGGAGAAATGTTTTGCGTAAAACGGTTCAAAGCATCTTAAATAAAGCTACATTAGATATTTCCACAGTACCCATTGGCTTGTATTATATAGTATTAGACATAGAAGGTGTTCGCACTACAAAGAAACTCATAAAAAAATAAGGTATCAACTATAAAGAGGCAACAGCGTGGCTTTTTAAACAGCTCCCCATGTATCAACGTGTGGGTAAGCCTGCGTATAAAATAGATTTAAGCAACACATTGTTGCTAGCAGATTATTTAGCAAATCCACAACATAAATTTAAGAGCATTCATGTAGCTGGAACTAACGGTAAGGGTTCTACGAGCCATATTTTGGCCTCTGTGCTGCAAGAAGCTGGATATAAAGTAGGTTTGTATACCTCTCCACATTTTAAAGATTTTAGAGAGCGTATTAAAATAAATGGCACCATGATTACTAAGCGCTCTGTTTCAAGTTTTGTAACAAAGCATCATGCTTTTTTTAAAAAGCACCAATTGTCTTTTTTTGAAATGAGCGTGGGCTTAGCCTTTGATGAATTTGCCAAGCAAAATGTAGCTATCGCAATTATAGAAGTGGGGCTAGGAGGTAGGCTTGATAGTACTAATATTATTACACCAGAGCTAAGTATTATAACCAATATAGGGTTAGATCATACACAGTTTTTAGGCACTACACTGGCCGCGATTGCAAGAGAAAAAGCAGGTATTATAAAGCCAAATGTACCGGTAATTATTGGAGAAACTCATTTGGAGACAAAAGAGGTATTCCAGCAAATAGCCTTAGATAATAATGCGCCAATTACTTTTTCAGAAAAAGAAAGTGTTTCTCTATTTGATTGTGATTTAAAAGGAAACTACCAGAAAATAAATCAACGCACAGCGTTGGTTGCATTAAAAACACTCGGAACAAAAGGATTTAGTGTTTCAAAAATAGATCTTGAAAAAGGATGTAAGGCGGTTGTTGCCAATACGGGTCTTTTAGGGAGGTGGCAAATACTACAGCAATCCCCTACCGTTATTTGTGATACCGCTCATAATAGAGAGGGGTTGATGATGACAATGCAACAATTAAAACAAACACCTTATCGTGAATTGCATATTGTTTTTGGTGTTGTTGGAGATAAAGATCTAGAGGCTATACTGCCTTTGTTGCCCAATAAAGCGAGCTACTATTTTTGCGCCCCAGACATACACAGGGCATTAGATGTTGAGGTCTTAAAAAACAAAGCGAGTGATTTTAACCTCAAAGGAGCTTCTTACCCATCAGTTGTAAGTGCTTTGAACGCCGCATTAAAAAAAGCACATACAGATGACTTTGTATACTTAGGGGGAAGTACTTTTGTAGTGGCTGAGGTTGTTTGATAGCCACTCAAAATAAAACTCCCAATAGTGTCTATAACTATTGGGAGTTTTGTTTTGAGTGGTTGTATTGGTAAATTAATTTCTACCATTAATATATTCTTCAAGTTCCTCTCCACTGCTGCTAAAAGAAAATACATTGAATACCTTAAAATAGTTTTCTACATCATAGATGTAATCATAAGCAAATTTCGCAGTTTCTAATTTTCCGTCATCAAAACTAAATTGGTTTAGTATTTCCACAAGCTGATCAACAGTCATGCAATTAGATCTAATTATTTGTTTTGAAACTCTTTGTTTATCATCACTAAAAGATTGATTGTTTACTGAATTAACCATTTCATCAATTCTTTGCCTACTCAAAGGGGGAGTACAGCCAATTTCCCCATTGTAACCAGACACATAAACAACTGCTGCGACAACAGGACTATTGTTAATTATGGTAGTTTGGGTTGTTGTTGTTTGTTGTTGATTATTCCCCATATTCATGTTTATATTCATGCCATCACTAACATTCATATTTATATTTATTCCATTATTAGTTGGGGTTCTAGTTGTGGTTGTTTGTGTCATTATTGTTTGCCCATAGGTTGTTATGGCTATTGCAAATAATAATATTGTTAATGAGCTTTTCATATCGTTTCATTTTATGATGAGTATCAAATTTATTTTAGCCAAAAAAAGTCCACTGTATTAAGTGGACTTTGTATTGGTGGGCGCAGAGGGATTCGAACCCCCGACCCCTTGGGTGTAAACCAAGTGCTCTGAACCAACTGAGCTATGCGCCCTAACCTTGTTAGCGAGTGCAAATATAAGTTAGATTTTAAAACCCACAAACAAATATTTCTAAAAAAGTTAAAATACTTCTTTAATGGCTTCTAATAGTCAGTATATAAGTGGGTTGTGAGTTAATAAAAAATAAGTTTTATTTTGTTAATAAAACACCTTCACTTCAAGGCTACATGTCTCTACCTAATTTTATTTTTGTTTCTAGAGTATGGAAACAAGACAACTTAAAATAGGGGATAAGATGTACAATGCAAAACAAGATGGTTTTGAGGACTTTGTGCGCTATAGTTTCTCTGAAGTAGTTGAATTAACTAAAACTCTGGCCGTGCTTAAAAATGGAGTTCGGGTCGTAAATAAGCCACGCATCTCTTTCTTGGAGGCTATAGGGTATTCAGTATCTCAAAAAAAAGGAGTGCATTGGCACCTGGTCACCATTGATACCGTAAGAGAGGCACAACTTGAAAATCAAAAAATTATCGTTCATGAGTGGTTTGAAGCCAAAGAGTTTTCATTTGAAGAGAAAATTAAAATATACAGTGATTTTGTCAAATAATTTTCTGCACTCAACAAGCATACAGAGAGCGTGTTAGTTTTATAAGCTTTGCTTTTACAGAAACTATAATAGCTTAAGTATACGCTCCAATGCCATCCCTCTGGATGCTTTTATAAGTATATCGGTGTCTTTGGGTGTATTTGTCGCAAAGACCTCTTTAAACGCATCAAAAGTCTTGTATTGGCGGCTATTTTTTGCGTTTAATATTGTTTTACCGAAATATTCTCCAATTAAATAAACCTGAGTAATGTTTGTCTTTGAAAGATAGTCTACTATATGTTGATGTTCTTCTTGAGTTGTTTCTCCTAGCTCAAACATATCTCCTAAAATCACCATTTTTGAAGCTACTTTTGTGGTGTTAAAATGATGTAGTGCTGCCATCATACTTGTTGGGTTGGCATTGTAGGCATCAAGTATAATGTTATTACTTCCTTTTTTGATCAATTGAGATCTATTGTTGTTTGGTATATAGGCTTGTATTGCCTCTTTAATTTCTTTTAAAGGGATATTGAAGTGCATACCCATACCTGCGGCTGCACAAATGTTTGTGAAGTTATAGGCTCCAATAAGATGGGAGGTCATGGTAGTGTCCTTAATCTTTAATTTTACGTATGGGTCAGCGCTAAGTTGCTGGATTTTAAGAGATGCAGCATCTGTTTGGCTAAACCCAATTTTTAAAGTATGGTTTTCTAACAACCTTTTTTGAATTGGGTCATCTGCATTAAAAAATAGGCAGCCTTTCTGCTCAGTAAGGTAGGTGTATAGTTCACTCTTTCCCTTAATAACTCCTTCTATAGAGCCAAAACCTTCTAGGTGTGCTTTACCAAAATTTGTAATATACCCAAAATCAGGTTTTGCTATTTGGCATAAAGCCTCAATTTCTTTTGTATGATTAGCGCCCATTTCTACAATACCCATTTGCGTGTCTTTGGTCATTGACAGCAATGTTAAAGGCACCCCTATGTGGTTATTTAAGTTGCCTAGTGTTGCAGTAGTCTTAAACTTCTTTGATAGTACTGTGTTTATGATTTCTTTGGTTGTTGTTTTTCCGTTGCTCCCTGTGAGTGCAATAATTGGAATGTTAAGTTGTTGCCTGTGGTATGTTGCTAGTTCTTGCAATAAGACAAGACTATCTTTACAAAGGATTGTCTTTCCAGAGTTTTTGTGTTGTGAGATATCGTCTATTATAACCCAAGAAGCTCCCTGGTTTAGTGCTTCTTTGGTAAACTCATTACCATTAAAGTTGTCACCTCTTAGTGCAACAAATATGCAGTTTTTTTTTATTTTTCTGGTATCAGTACAGATGCCCGTGCTTTTTAAAAAATAAGAATATAGTATCTCTAGCTTCATTAAAAGTAAATATATAAAAAAACCCTCTTAAGTATAGTACCAAAGAGGGTTTTGTGTTTTGAGTAAACGTTCTAGTGTCTTGCTCTCTTAGGTCTTATAGATTTTGAACCCACTCGTGACATTGCGCATCTAAAGCCAATATAGTCTGTAGCCATATCTTCAGGGTAATAACGTCTTTGAGCTGGATCTAACCAGTAATCTCTGTCTTTCCAAGATCCACCTTTATAAACGCGTACATTGTCGTTAATCATAGATGTTCTGCTTGATGATTTGTCATATTCGCGATCTGCTGCTCCTGTATCGTAGTCTGGAGAATTATACATCCTTTCATTTGGGTTTTCTTCTTCTTCTTCTTCTTCACCAAAAGATTGAAAGTTACGTGTAGATGCTTTGTCACCATCTCTATAGTTAATGTTATCGCTTTTTGAGAATTGTGTTCTTAAAAAAGTTTCATTTTCGTCTACAGGTACTTGAAGTATTTCTCCAGGTAAGTTTCTGGCAATAACTTTACCATTACTTAATGTATCGAATACTATTGAGTCCATGGTAACAACTTTTACTTTACCATTTTCGTCAATAGCGTTTTTTGTATATTCATTACCACGGAAATAATTAAAATCATTAAACTCATCATCAACAATTGGTCTGTATACATCGGCTACCCATTCGGCAACATTCCCAGACATGTCATAGAGTCCAAAATCATTTGGTTGGTATGTCTTGATTTCTGCAGTAATGTCTGCGCCATCATCACTCCATCCAGCAATACCACCATAATCTCCATCACCTTGTTTGAAGTTTGCTAATTGATCACCACGTGATTTTCTTTTTCCAGAACGGGTATATTGTCCATCCCAAGGGTATTTTTTTCTACCTCTGTATGCATTAAAATTACGAACACTTACAAGGCCAATTGCTGCGTATTCCCATTCTGCTTCTGTTGGTAATCTATAAGAGGGCATTAATAAGCCATCTTTTCTTTGGATGTATAGATTTGTGCTGTCTTTGCTTCTTTTCTCAATAGATTTAGATCTTTTTCCTCCTCTAGTAATGGAGTCATTTCCACCATAGGTTTGTGTAGGTGCGTTTAGGTATGTTTCTGTACTAAAGGTTTGTCCTGGTTCTACTTCATATCTAGCATTTCTTGATGTTATTCCTTCTTTTTCAAGAATAAGCTCATTAACACGATCTGTTCTCCAATTACTAAACTCTACTGCTTGTAACCAGCTAACTCCTACTACAGGATACTCTGCATAGGCAGGATGTCTTAGGTAGTTGTTGGTCATAACCTCGTTATACCCTAGGCGGTTTCTCCATACTAGTGTATCTGGTAAGGCACCCTCGTATATCTTACGGTAGTTTTCGTTATTTGGCGGAAACACTTCCTTGATCCATTCTAGGTATTGAAGATACATGAAGTTAGTAACCTCAGTTTCATCCATGTAGAAAGATTGAACGTGTTGTTGGTTTGGAGTATTATTCCAGTCGTGCATCGGGTCATCTTGTACTCTACCCATGGTAAAGGTACCGCCTTCAACAAAAACAAGTCCAGGTCCTGTTTCTTGTTCTTGGTATTTACTGTTTTTTTGTGGACCACCCTGTTTAGAGTTTAGCGACCATCCAGTAGCACGAGAACTATCTTTATAGTCTCTTGTTTTGTTACACCCTACAAATAATGTTGTTGTAAGAAGTAGAATAAGTAGCCTAAAGGCTAGTTTTTTTGTCAAGTTCATAGTTTAAATTATGAATAATATGGGTTTGCAATATAATGATTAACGACAAAGTTCCAATATTATTTTATATTTAATTGGTTGTTAGCTTTTACTTTTTTGTGCAACCAACCTTTCAAAAACGATTTTGTTGGTATTTTAGTATGCATGAGATGAAATTACACAAAAAAACTTTAGACATCCCTGATACTAAGTGTATATTTAGTGCGTTAGAATTACTCATGAAAAATATATTTTTATTTTTAGGTTTATTAGTTTGTAGCCTGCCTGCTTTTTCCCAAACAAGAAGTAATACCATTTCTTGGGAAACAGAGGCTAATTCGTCTTCTTTTGCCTCAAGTTTATCTGCTTTAGACAGAACAGCTTCAGCAAAAAAAACGACAAGAGAAAAAGCGTCAGAACGATTAAAGCTTAGCCTTTCTAAAGATGTAATTAGTTACACAGATCAATGGGAGGATACTGCCTTTGCAAATCCTAAGAGTTTAAAAGTCACAAATGTTCGCTATGCTGGTATTTCTTCTGAAGCATTAAAAGCCGTTACAATTTCAGAGATACCAAATTCCTTACAATCACAAATAATAAGTAAAAAAGGGAGGAATCAAATTTACACCATATTATCTCTTTCTCCATTAGTGAGGGTAAATGGCCAAATAAAAAAGATAGTATCTTTTTCTGTCTCTTATACATATCACCAAAACAACAAAGGCGCTGCTGGACAAATACCAATTATGAATTCTGTTCTAGCAACGGGTGACTGGTTTAAATTCAAGATTGAAAAAACAGGGGTGCACGTCATTACAAAAGCCTTTTTAGAAAACATAGGGATGAATACATCGGGCATAGATCCTGCTACAATTAAAGTATATGGGCACGGTGGTAAACCGCTTCCTTTGCTAAATTCAAAAAATAATAATCTTTTTGATTTACCAGAGAATAGCATTCAAATTATTGGACAAGAGGATGGCTCCTTTGATGCAGTAGACCAAATTTTATTTTATGCCATAAGCACCATTGGGTACGACCAGGAGAATGACACCCATATTAATCCCTACAGCGACGAAGCTTTTTATTACATAACCCATGGCGGTGCTCCAGGTTTGCGCGTACAACAATTAAATGAACCTTCTGGTGATGGAGATCCAATTACCAGCTTTAATGACTATCAGTTTCATGAAATTGATGATTTTAGTCCTGCAAAAGTAGGGCGTAGGTGGTTTGGAAATAGATTTGACATTGAAGATAACCAGACTTATGAATTTGTGTTTCCTAACATTGTGCAAGGGTCTGCTGTTGAAGTAAACGTAAATGTTGCATCTGCCTCTGAGAGTTCAACATCTATGGCTGTGTCTTTAAATGGTACTGCAATAGACCCGATCAACTTTAGTGTTATATCAGGGTCAACACTGCTCTCTTACAGGCCGTCAAGTCAAAACGCGGATCCCTATGTTATTCCTGCCAGCGGTGAAACGGTAACGGTTAATCTACTTTACAATAATGGTAGTAACCCATCTAGTATTGGCTATTTAGACTACATACGTGTTGGTGCACAGCGTCAATTAATAGGGGGAGGCGAACAGTTTTCATTTCGGTACGCTTTGGCGGCAAGCTCATTTGGCTTAGGTACTTATAGCATTGCTAACGCATCACAGATTTCGCAGCTTTGGGATGTTACACACACCAATGCTATTGGTGTAAAAAACAATGAAGCTGCAGCCAATACTTTTTCTTTTAATGCCGCACTTGGTGACTTGAGAGAATACGTTGCTGTAACGCCAACAGATTATTTTTTACCTATTTCAATTGCAAATGCAAATGTTCTTAATCAAAATATAAAAGGAACGATTTTTCAAGCAGATGATGGAAGTTTCCAAGATGTAGACTATTTAATTGTTACAGCACCCTTTTTGCTTCAACAGGCGCTTCGCTTGGCGGCATATCATAAAGCTCAAAGAGGGCTAAATGTAAAGGTTGTAACTGTCGATAAAATATACGAGGAGTTTAGTAGTGGTAAACAAGATATTGGTGCCATCAGGAATTTGGTTAGGTATATTTATGAGAATGCCTCCTCGCCTGAAAAAAAGATCAAGTACGTAGGGATTCTTGGGGATACCTCTATAGATTATAAGAATAGATTACCAGATAACAATATGGTAGTTCCTACATTTAATACTCTTTTTAGTTCAAGTACCTGGACAAGTTATATGTCTGACGATTTTTTTGGTATGATGGATGCGGATCCCTCAAATGGAAATGATGAGGGTATTATGGGGTCTGATGAGAAAGTAGATGTTGCTTTTGGTAGAATTCTAGCAGATAATGCTGTTCTGGCTGACGCCATGATTGACAAGGTTGTGAGCTATGAAAAACAAGAGGCCTACGGGAACTGGAGAAATAATATTGTAATGGTTTCTGATGATGTTGATATTGAATGGGAGTTCAATAAATTACAAGGAACCTTAGATGCACTGTCTGACAGGATTAGTCTAGAAAAGCCTTTTGTGAATGTTAAAAAAATTCATATGGATGCTTTTGAGCAGGAAACTTCTGCAGGTGGAAATAGATACCCAGAGGTAAACCAAGCTCTAAAAAATGATATTGAAGTAGGGGCGCTTATTATAAATTATTTTGGGCATGGAGGAGAAGATGGACTTGCTAAAGAGTTTATTTACACAAAAGAAACTGCAACATCTCTGAGGAACCCTAACACACTACCAATGATTGTTACGGTAACCTGTGAGTTTACAAAATTTGATTTACCTACGAGAATTACCGCTGGAGAACTAACCTTTTGGAACAAAGAAGGAGGTGCAATCTCATTAATCACCACCACTAGATCTATTGGTGTTCAAGTAGGCTCAGATTTAAATGAATTGTTGGCAGATGAAATTTTCGGGATTGGACAAGATGTTCCAGACCTTCCTGCAATTGGTCTTAGAAAATCAAAAAACCAAGTAAGTAGTGTTAATAGGCGTGTTGTTTTTTATATTGGAGACCCTGCCTTGCCCTTGGCATTTCCAAAGAAAGATATTAGGTTAACTACAATAAATGGAGCACCTATATCTTCTAGCTCAGATGTTTTACAAGGATTGGGTTACGTGCAATTGGGAGGACAAGTTTTAAATGCTGATGGAAGTTTAGCAAGTACTTATAATGGTGTGCTTGAGGCAAAGGTTTTTGATAAACGAATAGCGCGACAAACCCTTGGTAATGATGGTACACAAATAGGTGGTGAATTAGGGATTCTTAATTTCACAACTCTTGGAGAAACTATTTTTAGTGGACAGGCAAGTGTTACAAATGGTCAATTTGAATTTGATTTTATTGTACCTCGTGATGTTCAAATTCCTTTAGGAAATGGTAAAGTGAGTTTTTATTCAAAACAAAACGGCCTGCTGCGAGATAATAATGGCTTTAATCTAGACATCCAAGTGGGTGGGCTTAATGCAAATGCGGGAACAGATAATACGGGACCCATTATTGAGTTGTTTATGAATGATGAGAGTTTCGTGCCTGGAGGTGTCACCAATGATTCTCCAAATTTAATCGTGAAACTTGAAGACAGTAATGGTATTAATACAGCCAGTGGGATTGGACATGATTTAATTGCCATTTTAGACGGCGATGAAGCAAATCCTTTTAAGTTAAATGATTACTACCAAGCAGATGTAGATGATTATTCTAAAGGGACTGCAGCCTATAAGTTGAGAGACCTTGAAGATGGGTTGCACACATTGTCTGTAAAAGCCTGGGATACCTATAATAATTCATCAACCCAAGAAATTGATTTTAGGGTTGCTGGTGACGATACACTAGAAATTACTCGCGTACTTAATTATCCAAACCCATTTGTTGATTATACAGAGTTTTGGTTTAACCATAACAGGCCTTATGAGCCTTTGGATGTGCAAGTGCAGGTTTTTACAGTCACGGGTAAAGTAGTTTGGACACAAAATCAATTGGTAAATACAGAGGGGTTTTTGTCACGAAGCATTACCTGGAATGGACTTGATGATTTTGGACAGAAATTAGCAAAAGGTGTCTATGTGTATAAGATTACAGTAAAATCTACGTTAACTAATCAACAGACCGAAAAATTTGAAAAATTGGTCATCCTTTAAAAATTAAAATTATATTTGTTAAAATTTTTTGAACTCATGAAAAACGTATTAGTAGTAGTATTAATAGCCTTAGTGGGCTTTAAAGGATTGGCTCAGGATGACACATCTAATGTTGGCCAACGAGTTATTACAACAGGAGTACCATTTATGTTAATCTCAGGAGATGCAAGGTCTTCAGGAATGGGGGATATTGGCGTAACAAGCGCCCCAGATGCATTCTCTCAACAATGGAACCCAGCAAAATATGCTTTTGCAACAGACAAGCAAGGTATAGGTGTAACATATACTCCCTACCTAAGTAAACTTGTAAATGACATTTTTCTTGGAAACATTACCTATTACAATAGATTGAATGAGACAAGTGCAGTAGCAGCTTCTTTTAGATATTTTTCTAATGGAGAGATTGAGTTAAGAGAAACTGCAGACCAAATACCTTTGCTTGTGAAGCCTAATGAGTTGTTGTTTGATCTATCATACTCCTTAAAATTAAGCGAACGTTTTTCTATGGCAGTAGCCGGTAGGTTTATTAGAAGTGATCTTAAACTACAAACAGCAATAGAAGATGCAAGTGCAGCAAATACCTTTGCAGTAGATATAGCTGGGTACTACCAGAGTGAGGAAATAGCATATAATGATTTTGATGGACGTTGGAGATTGGGTTTTAATTTCTCAAACATTGGTCCTAAATTAAAATATGATG
Source organism: uncultured Flavobacteriaceae bacterium (assembly GCA_913048115.1). Taxonomy (GTDB): domain Bacteria; phylum Bacteroidota; class Bacteroidia; order Flavobacteriales; family Flavobacteriaceae; genus Patiriisocius. Next base: position 32,175 of record CAJWVI010000006.1, read on the forward strand.
AAACAGGTCAAGAAAACAGCATCCCTACCAATATGGCTCTAGGGGGTGGCTTTGATTTTATATTAGATGAGTACAATAAGGTTTCTGCCTTGATAGAAGTAAATAAATTATTAGTGCCAACACCAAGTGATTCTAACGAAGATGGTACCATTAATAGTCAAGATGATTATTATAACGAAAGTTTTGTGAGCGGTATGTTTTCTTCTTTTGGAGATGCCCCTGATGGTTTTGGTGAAGAGTTAAAAGAATTTACTTGGGCCCTAGGAGCAGAGTATTTATATCAAGATTCATTCGCATTTAGAGCAGGGTATTTTAATGAAAGTGATGAGAAAGGATCACGTAAATACGCTACAATTGGAGCTGGATTTAAATACACCTCTATTGGTATTGATCTATCGTACTTGTTTTCAACATCACAAGTGATAAGCCCATTAGAAGGAACCTTGCGTTTTGGACTTACCTTTAATTTTGGAGAACAGTATGATGAATACTAGTAGCTGTCTATCTCAAAAGAGAAAACAAATTCCAAATTCAATCATGAATTTGGAATTTGTTTTTTACAAAAGATTGAATTAACGTACCTTCACACAACCTTAAAAGAAAACATTCTCTTGAAAAAATTAGATATTTCTATTGTACTTGATGTTTTTGATTCTGTTAAAGAATTGCCGCAGCCTATTGAACAGCTAATGCAAGCAGCAACAGCTGCGCGAGAACGAGCATATGCTCCCTATTCATCTTTTAAAGTAGGTACAGCTTTAGTGTTGGAGAATGGTGTTGTTGTGGAAGGTAATAATCAAGAAAATGCAGCGTATCCATCTGGTTTGTGTGCAGAAAGAGTAGCTGCTTTTTATGCAGGGGCAACCTATCCTGGTGTTGCTATTAAAAACATAGCAATAACGGTACGCTCTTTAAATCACACTGTAACTGTTCCAACACCACCGTGTGGATCTTGCAGACAAGCATTGGCTGAGTATGAAGTCAATCAAAAATCACCTCTAGTGGTCTATTTTATGGGAGAAACAGGACAGGTTGTTAAGGCTAATTCTGTAAAAGATCTTCTGCCTTTAATTTTTGACAGCTCGTTTCTGAAGTGATTTTCTTTAAATTTTAAAAAATCAAACATCTTTTAAGACTTTTACTTCTTTTGTATAAGTATTTAATGTGTTATTTTTGTTGATTATTTGCTACTTTTGATAATAGCAGAAACAATACAAAATACGTATGAAAAAAATTACCAAAAAAACCTATCTAGATTGGTATGAGAACATGCTTTTTTGGCGCAAGTTTGAAGATAAATTAGCCCAGGTATATATCAATCAAAAGGTACGAGGATTTCTACATTTATATAATGGCCAGGAAGCTGTTTTGGCAGGAGCACTGCACGCTATGGATTTGACCAAAGATAAAATGATAACGGCATACCGTAATCATGTGCAGCCAATTGGTATGGGTGTTGATCCTAAAAGAGTAATGGCAGAGCTTTATGGTAAAGCAACTGGAACATCTCAAGGTTTGGGTGGTTCTATGCATATTTTCTCTAAAGAACATCGTTTTTATGGTGGTCATGGTATTGTTGGAGGTCAAATACCACTAGGGGCAGGTCTTGCTTTTGCAGATAAATATAAAGGAGATAATGCTGTAACCTTATGCTATATGGGTGATGGAGCTGTACGTCAAGGATCTTTGCATGAAACCTTTAATATGGCGATGCTTTGGAAACTACCTGTAGTTTTTTGTTGTGAAAACAATGGATACGCCATGGGAACCTCTGTTGCAAGAGCAGCCAATCATACAGATATCTGGAAACTAGGTTTGGGTTATGAAATGCCTTGTAAGCCAGTAGATGGTATGAAGCCAGATGTTGTTGCCAAAGAGATGGATGAAGCAATGGAACGTGCTAGAAGAGGAGAAGGGCCAACATTTTTAGAGATTAGAACCTATCGTTATAGAGGGCATTCTATGAGTGATGCGCAGCACTACCGCACCAAGGCCGAAGTTGCAAAAAAACAGGAAGAAGATCCTATTGATTATGTGTTGCACACTATTTATGAAAATAAATGGGCAACAGAAAAACAAATCGAGAACGTAAATAAAAAAGTAAAGGAGTTGGTTGGTGAATGCGAAAAATTTGCAGAAGACTCTCCATATCCAGAAAAGAGTTTAATGTATGATGTGGTATATGACCAAGAAAACTACCCATTTATTTCTCATAAATTATAAGCTATGGCAACACTAATTACAATGCCGCGATTGAGCGACACCATGGAGGAAGGAACCGTAGCTACTTGGCTTAAAAAGGTAGGTGATACAGTTGCTGAAGGTGATATTCTTGCCGAAATTGAAACAGATAAAGCAACTATGGAGTTTGAGTCTTTTCACGAAGGAACCCTTTTGCATATTGGTATTGCCGAGGGTGAAACTGCAAATGTTGATGCTCTATTGGCTATTATTGGTGATAAATCAGAAGATATTTCTAAGCTTCTTAGCCCTGATGATCAGGCGTCTAGCGAAAGTGAGACCCCTGAGCATACTAATACGGCAACAGAAACTGTAGCTGCTTCAGTTACAACTGCTCTTCCAGAGGGAGTTGAGGTTATTACAATGCCAAGATTAAGTGATACCATGGAAGAGGGAACGGTAGCCACTTGGCTTAAAAAAGAAGGAGACTCAATACAAGAAGGAGATATCCTTGCTGAAATTGAGACAGATAAGGCAACCATGGAATTTGAGTCTTTCTACACAGGAACACTCTTAAAAATAGGAATACACGAAGGCGAAACGGCGCTTGTTGATGCCTTATTAGCTATTGTAGGCCCATCTGGAACAGACGTATCTGGTATTACTGGAGCAACCTTAAAACCCGAGAGTGTACCTTCTCAAGAAGCTCCTCAAGAAGCTTCTAAAACACCACCCATTGTTGTTTCTGAAGTAAAAACAGAAGCAGTACCCTTAAGCTCAACAACACAAAGAGTTTTTGCATCTCCGCTTGCAAAAAAGATGGCAGCTGATAAAGGTATTTCTTTGAACCTAATAAAAGGATCTGGAGAGAACGGTCGTATTGTTAAAAGTGATATAGAAAATTATCAACCTACAGTTGGGGGGGCAGTGCCTTATACAGTTGTTGGCACCGAAAGTTTTGAGGAAATTAAAAATAGCCAAATGCGCAAAACTATTGCAAAGCGTTTGGGTGAATCAAAATTCTCTGCACCACATTATTATTTAACCATAGAGCTAGATATGGACAATGCCATGGCCTCTAGAGCGGCTATTAATAGCGCTCCAGATGTTAAGATTAGCTACAATGATATGATTGTAAAAGCATGTGCAATGGCCCTTAGAAAGCACCCACAAGTAAATAGCCAGTGGACAGACGGTGTGATGCGTATTGCAAAACATATCCATGTTGGTGTTGCTGTTGCTGTAGATGATGGATTGCTTGTACCGGTATTAAAATTTGCTGATCAAATGACATTCTCTCAAATTGGAGTTAATGTAAAAGATTTAGCAGGTAAAGCAAGAAATAAAAAGATTACACCACAAGAAATGGACGGTAGTACCTTTACTGTGAGCAACCTTGGTATGTTTGGTATTAAAGAATTTACATCCATTATTAATGCGCCTAATTCGGCCATTTTATCAGTAGGTGCAATTATTCAAAAGCCGGTAGTTAAAAATGGCGCTTTAGCTGTGGGTAATACCATGACTGTAACTTTAGCCTGTGATCATAGAACAGTTGACGGAGCTACTGGAGCAAAGTTTTTACAAACATTACGCAACTATATAGAAAACCCAGTAACTATGTTCGTGTAGTTTTCTGAAATTTTAAATTATTAAAATCCCTTAGAAATCTAAAATAGATGGCTAAGGGATTTTGTATATTTAAGAACTATTTAGATTATAAAAGCGCGTATTTTTATTTAAAAAAAAACAATATGAAAAATATAATTATTACAGGAACTAGTCGTGGTATTGGTTATGAGATGATTGCTATGCTTGCTGAAGCTGGCCATAATGTGTTAGCGCTTTCTAGAAACGCAGCACCTATATCTGGTTTAGAAATCACTAATTGTCATTGTTTTTCTTGTGATATTACAGACCCAGATGATATTAAAAAAGTTCCAGTTTTTTTAAAAGAGAAAGGGTGGAAGCATGTAGATATACTCATTAATAATTCTGGGTATTTGGTTAATAAACCTTTTTCAGAGCTATCATTAGAAGAGTTTAAACACAGCTATGATGTAAATGTATTTGGAGCATTCTCATTAACCCAGGCTGTTTTGCCATTTTTAAAAAAATCAAGTCACGTTGTTAATATAAGCAGCATGGGTGGTGTGCAAGGAAGTGCAAAATTTCCTGGCTTAGCCGCCTATAGTAGTAGTAAAGGGGCTATCATCACCCTTACAGAACTCTTGGCAGAGGAGTTTAAGCAAACAGGTCCATCTTTTAATGTTTTGGCTTTAGGTGCTGTGCAAACAGAAATGTTAGAAGAAGCATTCCCGGGGTACAAAGCACCATTAACTGCTATAGAAATGGCACAGTATATTATTGATTTTTCCTTAACAGGACACAAGTTTTATAATGGTAAAATATTAGAAGTATCGAGTTCAACCCCTTAAGTAGATGATAAAAGCACTGTCAAAATATGTTCCAGAAGCTGCAGTAGGTCCTGCCTTTGAGCTTATTAAAAAAAACGATGTATATCTCAAGATTGTCAATGAGCGAGTGACCCGCCATGGAGATTATAGAAAAACAGCAGACGGGCAACATCAAATTACAGTAAATGCAAGTCTTAACATCTACCGTTTTTTTATTACGTTAATTCATGAGATTGCGCATTTGGTAGCATTTAAAAATTTTGGAAGAAATATAAAGCCACATGGAAAAGAATGGAAGTTTACATTCCAACAACTTATGTTGCCTTTTATAAGCCCCGAAGTTTTTCCGTCAAAGCTGTTACCTGTATTGGCCTTACATTTTAAAAATCCAAAGGCAAGCAGCGATACAGATGCAATATTGTCCTTGGCCTTAAAACAATTTGACCCATCAAACGATAAAAATTATATTTTTGAAATTCCTGCAGGTGGCGATTTTAGGTTGTACAATGGTAAGATTTTTAAGCGCGGCAACAAGCGTGTTAAGCGCTATGAGTGTTTAGAAATTGCTACTGGGAAAATATACTTGTTTCAGCCCAATGCAGAGGTTGAGTTTTTGAAATAAAACAACTATAAAGTAGCTGCATACTCTTTAGTGCTTTACTAAGAGTTTTGCACGTCTCGTATCTTCTTAAATAGGTTGCTTGAATACACAAAATCTGTTACATCTTCATTTTTAGTTTTAAAGATATCTTCTTGTGTTCCATTCCAGACAAGTAGGCCGTTTTTAAGGAAGTTAATGCGCTCACCAATTTCCATAACAGAGTTCATGTCATGTGTAACAACAATGGTTGTTATGTTGTTTTCATGTGTAATTCTTTGAATAAGATTATCAATTACAGTTGCTGTTTTTGGATCCAATCCAGAGTTGGGCTCATCACAAAACAAGTACTTTGGATTGTTTACAATAGCCCTGGCAATAGAAACACGTTTTTGCATACCTCCAGAAATCTCAGCAGGAAATTTTGTGTTAACACCGTCAAGATTTACTCTGCTTAGCACCTCATTTACCCGTAGTAGCATCTCAGATCTACTTTGATTGCTAAACATACGTAGTGGAAACATAATATTTTCTTCAATAGTCATAGAATCAAACAAAGCTCCTCCTTGAAACAACATGCCTATCTCTTCTCGAAGCATACGTTGCTGGTTTAGGTTCATCTCTTGTGTGGGTTTGTTGTGGTATGATATAATGCCTGCTTCGGGTTTTAATAAGCCAATAAGACATTTTAACATTACAGATTTTCCACTCCCACTTTGACCAATAATTAGATTGGTCTTTCCTTGTTCAAATACGGTAGAAATTCCTTTTAAAATTTCTTCAGATCCAAAACGCATTTTAAGATTTTCTACCTCTATCATTAGCTTAAAAGTAATTGAGTGATGATGTAATTGGCAAGAATAATAAGTACACTAGTCCAAACAAAACTTTTGGTGCTTGCTTTACCTACCTCTAAAGCTCCACCCTTCATGTAGTATCCATGCCAAGCAGGTACGGTTGCCAAAATAAAAGCAAAGACATATGTTTTAACAAAAGCATAGACTAAATGAAAGGGTATGAAATCTTCCTGTAATCCTCTAATAAACTCGTCGAGTGATATGAACCCTCCATACACGCCAGCAATTAATCCTCCAAAGATTCCTAAAAACATAGCGATAGCTATTAAAAAAGGGTAGGTGAGAAGCGCAATTACTTTTGGAAAAACAAGATAGTTTAACGAGTTTATACCCATTACCTCTAATGCGTCTATCTGTTCTGTTACCCGCATAGAACCAATACTAGAGGTTATGAAAGAACCTACCTTACCTGCCATAATTATAGAGATAAAGGTTGGTGCAAATTCTAAAATGATAGATTGTCTAGTAGCATATGCTATTAGTTCTTTGGGTATGATTGGGTCTGTTAAATTTAATGCAGTTTGCAGTGTGATAACACCTCCAACAAAAAACCCAATGAAGCTAACAATACCAAGTGAGCTCATGACTAAATCGTTTATCTCTTTGAATATTAATTCTCGCAACACGTCTGCCTTAGTGAAACCACTAAAAGTGCGTCTGAGCATTAAAAAATAAGATCCAATATCTTCAAGGTATTTCATAATATATAGCTAAGGCTAAGGTACTAAATTTATGACGAGTGTTTTTAATGTTATCTCAAGAAGGAATTATTTTTTATTGAAAATATTCATCATTTTTTGAAAAAGTGTGGTGTTTTTATAAATGCCCCCAAAGTCTTCTTGTCCTGGACCTTCTGCAAATATAGGAATCATTGTTGCAGAATGACCTCCCGTAGAAAACATGGGCTTTATTTTGTTGTAATTACCTCCATCTGCTGCTAGTGTAAAGCCGCCTGTTTCATGATCTGCAGTAACAATAACTAGGGTCTCTCCATTATTTGCAGCAAAGTCTAATGCTACTCCTATTGTATTGTCAAAGTCTATTAATTCACTAATTAGATATTCTGCCTCATTACTGTGTCCACCCCAATCTATTTGGGCGCCTTCAACCATTAAAAAAAAGCCATTCTCATTTTTAGACAATTTTTCTAAAGCAATTTTGGTGGCTGAGGGTAAAAAATCACCTCGGCCTTCCAACATTTTTAGCATCCCGTCATCTGCCAAGAAAATCGCTTGTTTTTTTTCTGATGCTACTTTAGGTAGGTTTTTTGTTTCAACACTGTAGCCCTTGTCTATTAGTTCTTGAAATATATCGCGCTTATCTTCTCTTTTGTTCTTGTCTAAAAATTGTTTCCCACCCCCTGCAATAAAATCAATGTTTGAGTTGGGTAGATAACTTGCAATTTCATCATAAGATTTTCTTGAGCTTTCGTGAGCATAAAAACTAGCAGGTGTTGCATGAACAATAGATGATGTTGAGATTATTCCAGTGCTAATATTTTTTGGCGTTATTTTTTCAATAATAGTGGCTACGGGCTGTTTTTGCATATCAACAGCAATAGCGCCATTATAAGTGGTCACTCCAGTTGCATAGGCTGTTGCGCTTGCAGCAGAGTCACAAACTAAAGCGTCTGCAGCAGAGGTTTTAATAAGCCCAATGGTATTAAAACGCTCAAAATTTGGAGTCGTGTCTTTGTAGAAATAGCTGGCAGAAACTTGACTCAAGCCCATGCCGTCTCCTATAAGTAATATTATATTTTTTGGTTTTTTGCTAGCTTGGCTATTGACCTTGCTTGAACCGCACCCTAAAGTGATGCTTACTGCCAATATACCGAGTGTGATTTTAAATCTATCTTTCATTACTAATTTCATGCTTCAAAAATAAACATAATCCCTTTGTTAAGTGTTAATAGCGCGTTATAGTATCTTTTTTTTAATACCTCTCCAGCGTAGATTTCTTATAAAGGCTCCCTCTTCTTGTGTTACAATAAAGGCAAGTTCTTTTTTTTTGGCCAGATAATATCCTCGCATACACCTTGTGTACAAAAGAATGTCTTTTTTAGCGATTGCTAGTTTTAAAGCAGCAATTCTAGTGAGTGATTTTCCATAACGCATGCGGTAAAAAGCCTCTCCTTGTTTGTGCTTTGCCTTGTTTGTGTACACCTTTGCAGTAGCCTTTAGGTGCTTTACATGTAGGGAAGTGTCTGTGCTTGTTTTCCAGCCATGAAACTCTGCTAATAAAACATCTACTGTGTCCCAGCCTATCGATTTTTTGAGTCCGCCAATAGCATTAAAACAGTCTTTTTTGTAGAGTTTTATTGGCCCGCGTACTTTTGTTTTTTCTGAAATATTCTCATATATCCAGTTTCCATTTTTCTCTATATATAGATTACCTCCAGCGATACCTACTGCAGCATCTCTTAGAAATAATGCAACTGTTTTTTCTATATAATTAGTAGGAAGTATGATATCTGCATCAAACTTTCCAATGATGTCAAAGTCTTGTGTAAGTGTTTTATGTCCTTGATAAAAGGCTTGTATTACTTTGCTTCCTGGGCTGTGTTTTGGACTTGCATTGGTCTTTATGCTTGAAATCCAAGCATAAGTATTGGTGTATCTTTTTATGATCTTTGGAGAGTTGTCTGTAGAGTTATCATCTACAATAACTACCTGCGTAGGAGTCTTAGTTTGAGCCACCATAGATGAGAGCATACGATCTAGATATACTTGTTCATTATAGACTGGTATGATGATCGCTATTTTCACAGGCGTTCTGCATAAACAAGATAGTATCTTGGTGTGAAGTACCTTAAAATAGGTCTAAACCCAATTTTTTTAACAGGGTTTGTGAATTTTACACGCTTTTTAATCTTCCATCCAGCTTTTTCTAATAGCCAATCAAATTGCCAATCTTCAAATTCATGGTAGTGTCTATCCCACTTGTCTGTATCGCTTTTGTAGGCAGAGGCAAACCATAGTTTAAGTGGTACAGAGGCAATTAGTTTTTTTGACTTGATATCTTTTAGTACGTTAAAAGGAGAGACCAGATGCTCAAAAATCTCAAATGCTGTAGCTACATCATAATCGCTTGTTTGCACACCTTGGGTATTTATATCTAAATCTTCTCCTTGGGTATTGGTAATTAAGTATCCTTCTTTTTTTAAAATTTCAGATAAAGGGTTTGGCACTCCAAGGTCTAGAATTTTTTCTTCTTTTGAAATGTTGTGTTCTAAAAAAGCTTTGGTGATTTTATATCTCTTCTTTGGGTATTTGCCTTCGTACATGATTATGCTTTGTAGACCATTGCATTAATATTCATTCCTGCGCCAACACTAGCGAACATAATAAGGTCTCCCTTTTTTATTTGATGCCCTTCCAGTTTATTGTTTATTATTAAATCATACAAGGTTGGTACCGTAGCAACACTTGAGTTTCCTAATGTGTTAATTGTCATTGGCATGATGTCTTTTGGCGCATCCATGTCATACAGACCGTAAAAGCGTTTAACAATGGCCTCGTCCATCTTTTCGTTGGCTTGGTGTATTAATATTTTTTTAAGATCGTTAATACCATATCCACTTGCGTCAAGGCAATTTTTCATTGCGTTTGGAACATGTGTTAGTGCAAAGTTATAGATTTTTCTGCCATTCATCTTAATGTATCTGCGTGCCTGTCTATCTTCTATATTGTTACTCTTCCCGAAATAAATAAAATTAGCTTCATCTATTGCATGAGTTGCAGAGGCATGTGTTATGATTCCTGTGGTATCTTCTGTATGTTCTATAATTACTGCTCCAGCTCCATCACTATAAATCATAGAGTCTCTATCGTGGGGGTCTGTCACTCTAGAAAGCGTTTCTGCTCCTATTACTAAACATCTTTTAGCGATGCCCGCCTTGATAAAGGCGTTGGCTTGTATCATAGATTCTACCCAACCAGGACATCCAAAAATCATGTCATAAGCAACACAAGATGAGTTTTTTATTTTCAGAATACTCTTCACGCGTGATGCAATACTTGGCACAGTATCACTTTGAACTCCTCCATACCTTACATCCCCATAATTATGAGCTACTATTATGTAATCTATAGTTTCTGCATCAATCTTGGCGTAATCTATTGCATTTTGGGCTGCAAAGGCAGCAATATCTGAAGTAGTGTATTTTTTTTGAGCATATCTCCTTTCTGAGATTCCGGTAATGGCCTTAAATTTTTCAATAATCACACTGTTTTCGTTAGAAAAAGAGGTTCCATCTTCATTATAGAAGTTGTGATTTTCAAAATCTTTATTGGTGGTAACTTCTTGAGGAATATAGCTTCCAGTGCCTGTTATGGTAATGCCCATGGTGTAAATTTTTAGCTAATGTAGGGAAAAGAATGCAGTAAATAAACTAAATAATCTGTAAATTTATGCTCAATACCGTATCGATTTTTGAAGGTTTAAAAAATAAAAACCCCTGGATTTTAAGCATTAAAATTCAGGGGTTTTTGACGCTATTTTTATTAGGCTTCCATGTAAAGTTCTATTGGAGCACAAGTACAAATTAAATTTCTGTCTCCATAAGCATCATCAACACGACAAACACTTGGCCAGAATTTATTATCACTAACAAAGGCTAAAGGAAAAGCAGCCTGTTGTCTTGTGTAGGGCAAATCCCAAACATCTGCTGTAAGGGTTGCTTGCGTATGTGGTGCATTTTTTAATATGTTATTAGCTTGATCCTTAACCGATGCATCAATTTCTTTACGTATAGAAATCATTGCGTCACAAAAACGATCTAACTCTTGAAGGCTTTCACTTTCTGTAGGTTCAATCATCATTGTTCCTGCAACTGGAAACGAAACAGTAGGGGCGTGGAATCCATAATCCATTAAGCGTTTTGCAATGTCTACCACTTCAATACCTTTTTCTTTGAATGAGCGACAATCAATAATCATTTCATGGGCAGCACGGCCTTTTTCTCCTGCGTATAATACATCAAATTGCCCGTCCAATCTTTCTTTGATGTAATTGGCATTTAAAATAGCGTACTCGGTAGATTTTTTTAATCCATCTTCACCCAACATACAGATATATGCATAGCTAATTAAACAAGCTAGTGCGCTTCCCCAAGGGGCTCCAGAAATAGCTGTAATAGCATGCTCGCCTCCAGTTTCAATTAGTGGGTTGCTTGGTAGAAATGGCACCAATTGTTTAGCAACACAAATTGGGCCAACACCAGGGCCACCACCTCCATGAGGAATGGCAAATGTTTTGTGTAAATTTAAGTGGCATACATCTGCTCCAATAGCTCCCGGGTTTGTTAAGGCAACTTGGGCATTCATGTTGGCACCATCCATATAGACTTGGCCACCATTATCATGTATTAATCCTGTAATTTCTCTAATAGCACTTTCATACACACCATGTGTTGATGGATAGGTAACCATAAGGGCTGCAAGATTGTCTTTGTGCTCTTCTGCTTTTGCACGCAGATCATCTACGTCAATATTTCCTTCTTCGTTTGCTTTTGTGACAACTACTTTCATACCTGCCATTACTGCACTTGCAGGATTAGTTCCATGTGCAGATGATGGAATTAGGCAAATGTTTCTGTGGTGATCACCTCTAGATTCGTGGTATGCACGAATGACCATCAAACCTGCATATTCTCCCTGCGCTCCACTATTTGGCTGAAGTGACGTTCCTGCAAAGCCAGTGATTTCTGTTAATTGCTCCTCTAATTTTTTTAACATTACCTGATATCCACCTGCTTGCTCCACGGGAACAAATGGGTGCATGTTACCCCACATAGGGTTGCTTAAGGGCAACATTTCTGCAGCAGCATTTAACTTCATGGTACAGCTTCCTAGGGCAATCATAGAGTGGTTTAATGCCAAATCTTTACGCTCAAGTCTTTTTATATAACGCATTAACTCTGTCTCACTGTGGTAGCTGTTAAAGACTGGGTTTTCAAGAAATGGAGTTTGTCTGGCAATGCTCTGAGGTATTGCGTTTCCGGAACTAATTTCTGAAATCTTAAAGGTCTCTTTATGAGTTGCTTCAGCAAATAAGGCTATAATTTTGTTGAGGTCTTTTACCGTCGTGGTTTCGTTCACCGAGATAGAAACAGTTTCTGGATCTGGGTAATAGAAATTCATTTGTTTTGACTCGCTTAAGAATTTTATTTTACTGGCGTCTGTTTTTATAGCGATGGTGTCAAAATAGGTTTCGTTGGCCTGGTATAGTCCTAAACGCTCTAAACCATCGGCAAGTGTTGCAGCATGATTATGTACTTTGTCTGCTATGTATTTTAGTCCTTTTGGACCGTGGTATACTCCATACATTCCTGCCATAACTGCCAATAATACTTGTGCGGTACAGATGTTACTAGTGGCTTTATCTCTTTTTATATGTTGTTCTCTTGTTTGCAATGCCATGCGCAATGCACGGTTGCCCTTTGTATCTCTGGTGACACCAATAATACGTCCAGGGATATTACGTTTGTAAGCCTCCCTAGTTGCAAAGTAAGCAGCATGAGGTCCACCATATCCTAAAGGTATTCCGAATCGTTGTGTAGTACCTACGACAACATCAACACCAAAGGATCCTGGAGCTTCCAATTTAACCAAACTCAATATATCTGCAGCAACAGCTACTTTTATTTGATGTTTATTTGCAGTGGCAACAAAAGATTTATAATCATGTACTTTTCCGCTTTTACCTGGATATTGTAAAAGGGCAGCAAAAAAGCCTGATGAATAATCAAAATCTTCATGATTACCAACAACTAGTTTGATGCCAATTGGAGTCGCTCTAGTTTGTAATAATGAAAGTGTTTGAGGTAAAATATCTTCAGAAACAAAAAACTTGTTTGCTCCATCTTTCTTTTGTTGACGTTCTCTAACAGCAAATAGCAGTGCCATCGCTTCAGCTGCAGCAGTACTTTCATCTAAAAGGGACGCATTGGCTAGTTCCATGCCTGTAAGATCAGTAATCATGGTTTGGTAATTAAGCAAGGCTTCTAAACGACCTTGAGCAATTTCTGCTTGGTATGGTGTGTAGGCAGTATACCAACCTGGGTTTTCAAGAATATTTCTTTGTATTACTGGGGGTGTAATAGCTTGATGATATCCTAGGCCAATATAGGTTTTGAATACTTGATTTTTTGTAGAAAGCTCTGCAATATGTTCAAGATACTCTTGCTCACTCATGGCAGGTTCTAAGGTTAGATCCTTATCCAAACGAATATCATTTGGAATGGTTTCAAAGATGAGTTGTTCCATCGATTCTGAACCAACAGTTTTTAGCATTTTTTGAAGGTCTTCTTTACGTGGACCAATATGTCTAAGGGCAAAAGAGTCTGTATTCATAGCATTTTCCTTTTATCGGAAATAGTATTAATTAAACGTTTGTCTGTGTACATTTTAGTATGGATATGGTTGAAAGAACACCCTTTTTAAATGCAGGAACAAAAATACAACATAAAAAAAATAAAAAAGAAATGTTTAACATTTTACAAGGCTTTATTTTTCAACTAAAAAGTGAGGTTACTAACATTATTTTTTAAAAAGGATTGATGTTAGTGGGATTTCAAGATGTAGAATATGTAATTTTAGGTCGTGAAATTTATTAAATCACTTTTTTCTTTTTATATAAAAAGCAGTATTCATGTTGCTCTAGCAGTAACAATGCTAGTGTATGTAACTGCTATTGAGCGTGCTATATCGACACCTCTTGCCTATTATTGGGTTGCCTTTCTTGGAACCATAACAGGGTATAACTGTATTAAATACTCAGAGATTGCAGGCTTCCAACATAAAAGTTTGATTAAAAGCCTGCAAAATTTACAAGTGTTTTCTTTATTGGTTTTTTGTTTTCTCGTTTATTTTTTGGTGCAACTAGAGAACGATGTTTTATTGCTTCTTGGACTCCTTGGGCTTTTAACTTTACTTTATTTAATACCCACTGTAAACCATAAAAATTTTCGCTCAATTAGTGGTGTTAAAGTCTTTATTGTTGCGATGGTATGGTCTTGCTTTACACTTTTAATTCCTGTATATCAAGCTCATGGTCTTTCTGTAGATGTTTGGCTTTGTTTTACGCAGCGATTTTTTATTGTACTTGCCTTAATAGTTCCTTTTGAAATAAGAGATTTACAAGAAGATGGGTCTAATTTGTTGACGCTTCCTCAATATTTTGGTGTAAAAAAAACCAAACAGATTGGTTTTTTTTTAGTGCTGCTAGTGTTGCTCCTTGAGCTATTAAAAGGTCAAACTGCTGCCTATGAAGTATGGAGTCTTATTGCTGTTTGTGGCCTAATTTTTCTGAGTATATTTTTTTCTAAAACAAAACAATCAAAATACTTTGCATCCTTTTGGGTAGAAAGTATCCCGATTGTTTGGGGTTTGGTGCTAGGGTTACTTTGCTATTTCTTGTCGTAACCGTTCTTTTAATATCGCCTTTGTTTGTGCAGGCATTGTTTTTAAATCAGCTTTTTTAAACGCATTGGATAGCTTTGTGTTTTTTGCTGCGTATTTCCGACACGCCAAGCAATACAATAAGTGAATATTCAACTTTATTAATTCTAGGAGAGAAGCCTCCTTGTATTGGCTTTTATCACAACTGTGATTTGCTTTTTTACAATTTAAAAATATACTCATAATGTGTTTATAACCAATTTTGCTCTAGACAGTCTGCCATCGATGTTCTTGCTCTATGTATAATCACCCATAGATTAGACGGGGTGATGTTATATTCATTACAGATTGCTTCTGTATGAAGGTTATCTATTGTTTTCATTTTAAAGATAGCTGCCTGTTTGGGGTGAAGGTCGTCTAGACATTCGTGAATGGCGTTTCCCAACTCTTCATTTTCCATAGTGTCTTCTGCACTCTTGTCATAGGGGTCGTGTATACGCTCTTCCAGCCAATCACCTTGATCCTCATTGCCAAGATGGCTCATATGGATTTCTGCACTCCCTTTGTTGCTTGATCTTTTTCTGTAATAATCTACAATTTTACGTTTCAAAATAGAAATAAGCCAGGTTCTTTCGCTTGCTTCTCCTCTAAAATCTGAGGCAGATTTTAAACCAGCAAAGAATGTTTCAGAGATTAGATCTTGAGCTACCTCGTGATCATTTACTCTTACAATAGTATAATTGTAGAGATAATCACTGTAGCGATCTACCCATTGGTCTTCATTAATAGCATGGTGCGTCATAGATTATAAAAGTAGTGAAGTTTCTTGAGCTAAGAAAAGAGCTGTGTAGGTAATTAGTTGATTTTTTTAAACCTAAGAGCGGTTTCTTCTCCCCAAAAACCCAAAATTAAATTTTCATCATCTAGTTGCACAATATAATAACACTCTTTAGTATCCCCACTAGTTAGAATGTACCTGTCTTTTTCTTCTGGTGTTTCTTTTGCTGTAGCATCACCGCAAGTATCTTGTATCGAGAAGATAATATTTTTGTTCACGGCAACACCGTCATAGGTATTGATCACCTTATTGTTGGCAAAAGTTAAGCTGCTTGTTGGAGCATCCATATTAACCCAGGTTCCTTGTAATTGTATTAATGTCTCGTCTTTTGAGTTGCCAACCGGGATTCCTGAGCTTTTATCTTGCTCAATGGTTTTAACAACTTCTGGAGAAGCTGGTTGCTTACAAGAGATAAACAAGAATGATAGTATAAGAAAATAAATAGGTTTCATATGTTATGCTTTACAGAAGGCCTGCTCTTTGTAACAATGCATCTGGATTTGGTTTTTGACCCCTAAATTTAATATACAATTCCATAGGGTCTTGGGTGCCTCCTTGAGACAAAACAAATTCTTTAAACTTGTTTGCGATCTTTTTATTGAAAATCCCCTCTTGTTTAAAGTAGGAAAAAGCATCTGCATCTAATACTTCAGCCCATTTATAGCTATAATACCCTGCGCTGTAGCCCCCTTGAAAGATATGGCTAAAAGCGGTACTCATACATGTGTTTATTGTGTCTGGATACAATGCTGTATCTCCAAAGGCTTGTTCTTCAAATGCTTTTACAGATGTAATGTGTGATGGGTCGCTTCCATGCCAGGTCATATCTAACATACCAAAGCTTAATTGCCTAAGCGTTTGCATGCCTTGATGAAAAGTGGCCGAAGCTTTAATTTTTTCAATCAACGCCATAGGAATTACCTCTCCAGTTTCATAATGTGTGGCAAATAACTCTAGAGTTTCTTTCTCATAGCACCAGTTTTCTAAAATTTGACTAGGTAGTTCTACAAAATCCCAGGACACATTGGTACCGCTAAGCCCCTTGTATGTTGTGTTGGCAAGCATGCCGTGTAGACCATGCCCAAACTCATGAAAAAGGGTAGTAACCTCATTAAAAGTCAATAAGGAAGGTTTTGTAGCAGTAGGTTTTGTGAAATTACAAACGTTAGAGATGTGGGGTCTGTCATTTTTTGTACCTAAACCATCTGTTGTCTTGATAATTTGTTGTGGTTTATAGCTTGTCATCCAAGCGCCTCCACGTTTTCCAGGACGCGGGTGGAAATCTGCATAAAAAACCGCAACGAGTTCTCCCTGGTTATCAAGTACGCGATACGTCTTTACATCTTCATGATAGGTGTCTATTGTGGCGTCTTCTTTAAATTGAAGGTTAAATAGTTTTTTAGCTACTGTAAACACGCCTTGTATCACGTTTTCTAATTTAAAGTAGGGTTTTAGTTGTTCATCATCTAAACTAAATTTTTGTTGTTTTAATTTTTCGCCATAATAAGCACTATCCCATTTTTGAAGTTGGTCAATCCCGTCTAATTCTTTTGCAAAGGCCTCGAGTTCGTCAAATTCTTTTTGAGCTGCAGGTTTTGCCTTTACAAGTAGTTCATTTAAAAAAGAGTGTACTTTTTCTGGGGTTTCTGCCATGCGCTCTTCTAATACAAAATGTGCGTGGCTTTTATAGCCTAGTAATATAGATCTTTGATGTCTTAAATTCACAATATCCAACACATGTTGTTCATTGTTTTGTGCATTGTTTTGAAACGCTCTGGCGCCAGAGGCTCGTGATAGTTTTTCTCGTAACGTTCTGTTTTTTGCATATTTCATGAACGGTACATAGCTTGGGTAGTCTAAGGTGATCACCCAACCCTCTTTGCCTTTCTCTGTGGCGGTTTGTTTTGCTGCTTCTTTTGCTCCTTCTGGCATTCCTGCAAGATCTTCTTCATTGCTTAATAACAATTCAAATGCGTTGGTCTCTGCCAAGACGTTTTCTCCAAAAGTTAAGGCTAATTTAGAAAGTTGCGCATCGATAGAACGAAGTTGGGTTTTTTTATCTTTCGAAAGATTTGCTCCATTTCTGCTAAACCCTTTATATTGTTTTTCTAGCAACATCTGTTGCTCACCGTTTAAGGTATATGAAGCACGATCGTCATACACCGTTTTCACCTTTTTAAAAAGGCCTTCATTAAGTAATAAATCGTTTGAAAAATTGGAAAGCAGAGGTGAAATTTCTTGCGCTATTTGTTGAATTTCATCGTTTGTTTCGGCGCTATTTAAATTAAAAAAAATACTAGTTGCTCTATCTAATTCACTACCTGTGTTTTCTAAAGCCTCTACAGTGTTTTCAAAGCTAGGCCTTGCAGTGTTGTTGACAATAGCATCTACTTGTGCTTTGGTTTTGTCAATACATTTCTTTATAGCGGGTAAAAAGTGCTCATTCTTAATGTGTGAAAAAGGAGCCTGATCAAAATAGTGTACTAATGGGTTGTTCATAAATGAAGTTTATGAGTTGTGGTGTTTAAAAGAGATGTTTTGCCCTTTGGCTTAGCTACTAAGCGTTGCGTATGGCCTTGGCGCTTTCTTCTACCTTTATTTTTAATCCTTGTTTATATGCAATTACCTTGTCTAGTACACATTTGTCTGCCGTGCTAATAATTTGTGCTGCCAAGATTCCTGCGTTTTTAGCTCCATTTAATGCAACTGTAGCCACGGGTACTCCTCCTGGCATTTGTAAAATAGATAATACAGAATCCCACCCGTCAATACTGTTGCTTGATTTTACAGGTACGCCAATAACAGGTAATGGAGTTAAAGATGCTACCATTCCTGGCAAGTGAGCCGCTCCGCCCGCTCCTGCAATAATTACTTTAATACCACGAGTATGTGCATTTTTACTAAAGTCAAATAATTTTTCTGGTGTGCGGTGGGCAGATACAATATCTACTTCAATTTCAATATCAAATCCCTTCAAGATATCTATGGCGTCTTGCATAACTGGCATGTCGCTCATGCTACCCATTACTATTGCTACTTTCATAATTATTTGCTTATTACATTAATACGTTGCTTCACTGCTTCTGCAATTTTTCTTGCAGTGTCAATGTTTTGGTTAACTATGGTAACATGTCCCATTTTTCTAAAAGGGCGTGTTTGTTTTTTTCCGTAGATGTGAGGTGTTACTCCTTCCATGGCCATAATCTCTTCAATGTTTTCATACACCACATCACCATGATGACCTTCTGCGCCAACCAAATTTACCATAATACCACCAACTTTACTACCGGTGTTACCAAGGGGTAGATTTAAAACAGCTCTAATGTGCTGTTCAAATTGATTGGTGTAGCTTGCTTCAATGCTGTAATGCCCACTATTATGAGGTCTAGGTGCTACCTCATTTACTAATATTTCATCGTCTTTTGTTTGAAACATTTCCACGGCCAAAAGACCAACATGCTCAAAGGCTTTAGAGACGTTTACTGCAATATCTCTAGCTTTTTGAGCAACTTTTTTGTCTATACGAGCCGGGCAAATAACATATTCTACCTGGTTAGCCTCTGGATGAAATTCCATTTCAACAACAGGGTATGTTTTTACCTCACCGCTAGGGTTTCTTACCACAATAACAGCAAGTTCGTTTTTAAAAGCAACAAGCGCCTCTGCAATACAAGGTCTATCGGGTAGCTCATTTAATAATTCAGAAGAGCGAATGATGCGAACCCCAATACCGTCATAACCACCTGTACAACTTTTCCAGACAAATGGTATTTGTAATGATCCAGAAACTACCGCTTTTTTTACTTCTGAAACAGTATTGAAAACAGAAAATGATGATGTTGGAATGTTATGAGTGTCATAAAATTGCTTTTGTACCCCTTTATCTTGAATGTTACGCAGTGTTTTTGCTCCTGGATATACTTTTTTCCCTTCAGCCTCAAGTGCCTCAAGTGCCTCTATGTTGACACCTTCAATCTCGAAGGTAAGAACATCTACCCGTTTACCAAAGTTGTATACGGTATTGTAATCCATTAGGTCTCCTTGTTCAAAGTGGTCGCAGGCTATACGACACGGCGCCTGGGAGCTAGGGTCTAATACATGTGTAGTGATGTCAAATTTACGGGTTTCATAAAGCATCATCTTGCCTAATTGGCCACCGCCTAAAATCCCGAGTGTGAAATTTGAAGAAAAATAATTTGCCATAACACAAAGATACATTGTTCTTTCAAATAGCTATCTTTGCCGCGATTAATTATTGTGTAACATTTACTAAGATATGGGTTTTTATAAAATCCTATACTCCAGAAAACAGAAAAAATGACAAATATCGTACTATTTGGCCCACCAGGTGCCGGAAAAGGAACGCAAGCAGAAGTTTTAAAAGAAGAATATCAACTAGTTCACATCTCGACAGGTGATGTGTTTAGATACAATATAAAAAATGAGACACAACTAGGTACCCTAGCCAAGTCTTATATGGACAAAGGGCATTTGGTGCCAGATGGTGTTACTATTAAAATGCTTAATGCAGAGGTAGAGAAAACCCCTGATGCTAACGGGTTTGTTTTTGATGGATTTCCAAGAACAACTGCACAGGCAGAAGCATTGGCAAAATTGATGGATGAAAAATCAAGTCAAATTAATGCAATGGTTGCTCTTGAGGTTGATGATGAGGTTTTGGTAGCTAGATTGTTAAAGCGAGGTAAAACAAGTGGGCGTGTTGACGACGCAGATGAGTCTATCATTAGAGAGCGTGTTGCAGAGTACTACCGTAAGACAGATGTTTTAAAAGATTTTTATAAGACTCAAAATAAATATTATGGTGTAGACGGTGTTGGAAGTATCGAAGAAATCACTGTTCGTTTGAGCGAAGTATTTGATAGATTATAAAAACAAGCGAAAGCTTTAAAAAAATTCCTACCCGAGTAGGAAAACACTATGACTGAAGGAAATTTTGTTGACTACGTAAAAGTTCATGTAACTTCTGGAAAAGGAGGACAAGGAAGTGCGCATTTGCGACGTGAAAAATTCATACCAAAAGGAGGTCCCGATGGTGGTGATGGTGGTCGTGGAGGTCATATTATTTTAAAAGCTAATAGCAATTTATGGACGCTACACCATTTAAAATTTAAACGGCATTATAAAGCTGGTTATGGAGGCGCAGGAAGCAAACAAACTAGTACGGGAGCAGATGGTGACGATATATATGTTGAGGTGCCTTTAGGAACGGTTGTTATTAATACTGAAACAGGCGAGCGTTTAAAAGAATTATTAGAGCATGATGATGAGCTTATCCTTGCCAAAGGAGGTATGGGTGGATTAGGGAATAATAACTTTAAATCTTCTACAAATCAAACACCTCGCTATGCACAGCCAGGAATGGAGGGTGAAGAAGGTGCTTTTACCCTAGAGATGAAAGTGTTGGCAGATGTTGGTCTGGTTGGGTTTCCAAATGCAGGAAAGTCTACCTTACTATCTGTTATTACCGCTGCAAAACCAAAAATTGCTAATTATGAGTTTACTACCCTAAAGCCTAATTTAGGTATCGTAGAATATCGGGATCATAGAACTTTTGTAATGGCAGATATTCCTGGAATTATAGAAGGCGCAGCAGAAGGGAAAGGGCTAGGACATTATTTCTTACGCCACATTGAGCGCAATTCTACATTATTGTTTCTAATTCCTGCCGATGCAGATGATATTAGAAAGCAATATGATATTTTACTAGATGAGTTAAAACGTTACAACCCAGAATTACTTGATAAAGATAAGCTAGTTGCGATATCAAAAAGTGATATGCTAGATCATGAGCTAAAAGCAGAAATGAAAGAAGCATTAGATAAAGATTTTGAAGGAATTCCATATCTTTTCTTTAGCTCTATGGCGCAACAGGGCTTGATGGAGTTAAAGGATAAGCTTTGGGCAATGCTAAACGAGACAAGCGTGCATTAATTAGGTTTTTTGTGCAAGAAAAGCGCACAATTAAAAAGTGATAATCACGTTTTGTAAAACAAAAAAAATAATTTATAGGAGAAAACTTGCCTTATCTCCTAAAAAGCATGTTATGAAATGGTTTCTTTACTTATTACTATCTCCAATCATTGTATTTAGCCAGACAAACTTTGATCTTGCAGCGCAGTATTATAAAGATGGGGATATAGTAAAGTCGATACCTCTTTTTGAACAGTACCTCAAAGAGTATCCTACAGATGCCATAACTCTTGAATATTTAGGAGATATAGCCGGGAATGCTAAAGACTGGGATGCTGCCCTGGAATACTATGAGCTGTTAGTTGCCCAAGACAATACCAATGCCAATTACCATTTTAAATATGGTGGTGTGTTGGCCATGAAAGCCTTAACTGTAAATAGAATAAGTGCCGTCTTTTACATTAACGATGTAAAAGAATATTTTGACACTGCCGCAAGACTAGATCCTAGACATATAGAGGTGCGAAAAGCTATGGTGGAGCTTTACATGCAATTGCCAATTATTATTGGAGGAAGTGAAGCGAAGTCTCTTTTCTACGCGAATGAACTTGCCCAGATATCTCCTGTAGAGGGTTTTTTAGCCAAAGGCTATATTGCTGGATATAATGATAAAAATATAGCTGCAGAAAACTTTTATAAGCAAGCTGTTGCTCAAGGGGGTACTTTGCTTGTGTATGATAAACTCATTACTTTTTATAAAAACACAAACCAACCCCGCAAAGCACTTGAAGCTTTAAAAAACAACCTTGCCTTGCATCCCTATAAAAATCTATTGAATTATCAAATTGGTGCCATCGTTGCAGGCGCTAATTTGGAACCTCAATTAGGGATTGATTCTTTGAAAAAATATCTTGATCAGTATTCAGTAGAAGATGGGATGTCTAAACAGTGGGCATATTTGAGACTGGCGCAAATACATAAAAATAAAGGAAATAAAAGCATGGCGCTTTCTTGTATTGAGGAAGCTCTTATAATTGCTCCAGTATTTAAAGAGGCTAGAAAAGAAAAGAGGATAATCCAGGCACTTTAAAATAATTTTGATTTCTGAATTGTCTTTAAGTCTTATCTTTATATTTTTGAAATAAGTGCCCTGCGTCTTTGTAGACATAACAATATAAAATTTTCAATTTAGATGAGAATCCATTTCATAGCTATTGGCGGTAGTGCCATGCATAATTTAGCCTTAGCATTACATAACAAAGGAGAAGAGGTTACAGGAAGTGATGACGAAATTTTTGACCCCTCAAGTTCTAGGCTAGCTGCCAAAGGATTGCTTCCTGAAGCATTTGGCTGGTTTCCCGAAAAAATTTCACTAGAAATTGACGCCGTCATATTAGGGATGCATGCCAAAGAAGACAATGCTGAGCTCCTTCGAGCTAAAGAGCTTGGTCTAACCATATATAGCTATCCAGAGTTTTTGTATGAACAATCAAAAAACAAAACTCGTGTGGTTATTGGAGGTTCTCATGGTAAAACAACAATTACCTCTATGATTTTGCATGTTATGCATTACCATGACAAAGAAGTAGATTATATGGTGGGTGCTCAGTTAGAAGGGTTTGATACCATGGTGCATCTTACCCAAGAAAATGATTTCATCGTATTGGAGGGAGATGAATACCTTTCTTCTCCTATAGATAGACGTCCAAAATTTCATTTGTACAAACCTAATATAGCTTTGTTGAGCGGTATTGCTTGGGATCATATCAATGTGTTTCCAACCTTTGATAATTACGTAGAACAGTTTCGTGTATTTCTTTCTGAAATCACACATGGTGGAGCAATTGTCTATAATGAGGAAGATATTGAGGTTAAAAATATCGTGGAGGCTACACAAAATCAAATAAAAAAATATCCATATCAAACACCAGTATATGCTGTTGAAAAAGGAGAAACCCTCTTAGATACACAGGATGGGGGGATGCCTATTGAAATATTTGGTAAACACAACTTGAATAACCTAGAGGGTGCTCGTTGGATTTGCCAACTCATGGGCGTACAACAAGAAGATTTTTATGAGGCTATAGCAACTTTTAAGGGGGCTAGTAAACGTTTGGAAAAAATTGGAGAAGGACCTAGTAGTATTGCCTATAAGGATTTTGCACATTCGCCTAGTAAGGTCAAAGCAACTACACAGGCGCTTAAAAATCAATATCCACAGCGCAGGTTATTAGCTTGTTTAGAATTGCACACCTACAGTAGTTTAAACCCAGAATTTCTATCTGAATATCAAGGTGCTTTAGACGCTGCAGATAAAGCTGTAGTGTTTTATTCTCCACACGCTGTAAAAATCAAAAAGCTGGAAGCAGTTTCTGCTATTCAAATTTCAGAAGCATTTCAAAGAGATGACCTAGCTGTTTTTACAGATCCAACAGCTTTTAAAGAATACCTGTTTGAGCAAGATTTTAACGATACGTCTTTATTGCTTATGAGTAGTGGTGATTATGGAGGTTTAGATTTTGAAAAAGTGAAAGAAATTTTAAAATAACTAGGCTGCATTAAGATACTAAACCACGGGATTGTCACAAAAAAGGCATACTTTAGTTTTGCCGATCAAGGTTTTTATCCTAAATAGTCACACAAAATTAATTACAAAACATTGAGCAAAGAAACACAAATAACAGGATCTACTAACCTAGCTAAGCTTGAACAAGAGGTAGCGAGGTTACAAGAAAAGCTGAGAATTAGTGAAACTAATTTTGGATTTTTATACGATGACAATCCTGTTATGCACGCCACTATAAACCCATTGACAGGATATGTAGTTAATTGTAATAGTATGCTTGTATCCAATCTGGGGTATAAAAGTAAAAAAGCAATCATTAGCTCTCACGTTTCAAAAATATTTACAGAGAGATCAAGTCTTAAAATTATTGGGCTCTTAGATGCTTTTTTGAAATTAGGTGCTATTTCAAGTGAAGAGGTTACATTGCTAACAAAAAAAGGAAAGAAGATTCAAGCAATCTTAAACTCAAGAGCGATTTATAATGAAGCGGGGGTTGTCGTAAAATCGATTTTTACTTTGGTTGATATTTCAGAAATAAAAAAAGCACAACGGAGTGCTAGAAGGAAAAAAGAAGATTTAGAGAGAGTAAATAGAGATCTTGAGCAATTTGTATCTATTTGCTCACACGATTTACAAGAACCTTTAGCTACAATAAGATTTAGCAGTGATTTTTTAATGCAAAAATTTACAGATGAACTTTCCTCGAAGGGCAAAGAATACATAGGGTATATTCATGAAGCTTCAGGAAGGATGGCTGAGCAAATTAAAGGCCTTTTGGAGCATAGCCGTATTGGTAGAGATTTAAAAATAACCAAGGTAGATGTTCAAGAGCAGGTTGAGGTTGCTAAGTATGATCTTAAAAAGCGAATTCAAGAGACCCAAGCCACCATCATCTCTGAGAACCTACCTAAAGTAAAAGGATATAAAGTAGAACTTCGATTGCTGTTTCAAAACTTATTGGGTAATGCGTTGAAGTACAGCAAAAAAGATCTGGCTCCTATTATTAAAATTGCAGCTAAAGAAGAACAAGATTCTTGGGTGTTTTCTATAGCAGATAATGGTATTGGCATTAAGGATGAGGATATTGCAGATCTTTTTACTATTTTTTCTCGCGTACCAAACCAAGAAAATAAAGAGGGTACAGGTGTTGGGCTTGCCCATGCAGAGAAAATTGTAAAACTACATGAGGGTACAATATGGGTTAAATCTCAATTTGGTGTTGGTAGCACCTTTTATTTTAAAATCAAAAAATAACATCTCAAATTATCCTATATTTGAGGCGTGTACACCTTAATATATTACACTTTTTTAGGTCCTATTTTTATATGCTACTAATATTTACCAAACACACTACGCCTAGGATTTCTTATGTTTTTAAACATATATGTACTCGTGTTTTAGGCATCAAGGTTGGTTTTACAAATGAGATTGAAACATTTTTAGCACACAAGGGTCCAAAAGCTTCTTATGGAAAACAACCTTTGGGTAATGAGCTTTTTTTTCAAAGTCATGGATTGCTTACCCAACAAGGCATAGAGAGTGTAGAGATTAATGTGCGTAAATGGGGGGAGACTAAATGTTTTTTTGCGGTAAGTGACAAAAGCGCAATACCCTTTGATATTTTTACAGCTTCATTTTATTTGCTTAGTAGGTATGAGGAGTACTTGCCTCACGTAAAAGATCATTTAGGAAGGTTTTCAGCCTCTGAGAGTTTGGGGTTTAAATACCATTTTCTTGACAGCCCCGTGATAGATATTTGGGCTTATAAACTAAAGAGTCTATTACAGCATGAATTTCCAGATATATTATTTCCAAAAAAGGAAACTACGGTCCATAATTTAATTAATGCACAAGTTGCTTTTGCGTTTTTAAACAAAGGTATTTTTAGATCTTTAATTGGTTTCACTACCGATCTTTTCAATCTTAGGCTTAAACAATTTCTCTTGCGTACTAAAGTTGTATTAGGATTACAAGGGGATCCTTATGACAGTTATAAATGGGTCATTAATGTCACCAAAAATAGCAGTATGAAACTTACTGTATTTTTTTTACTTGGGGAGGCAGTAGCTTTTGAGGAAACGATCAATACTCAGAAACAAAAATTTAAAATGCTTATAAAGTATGTAGCAGATTATAAGGAGGTAGGACTTTTAGTTTCATTGGCAGCATTAACAAACCCTGAATTTTTAAAAATAGAAAAGAGAACACTCGAAAATATTATTAATAGAGATGTAGAAAGCAGCCAAAATAGTAATTTATTAATCAGCCTACCAGAAATTTATAGAAACCTCGTTTCTTTAGAAATTGAAAAAGACTACACAATGGTCTATGAAAATGAACCTGGATTTAGAGCAGGAACCTGCACTCCTTTTTTATTTTATGATTTAGATTATGAAATCATTACCCCGCTGGCCATACAGCCTATTGCTTGCACTACGCAGGCCTTTTTAAAACAAAGTCCTAAAGATACTGCTATGAAGATAACAGAGATGTTCAAGAAGGTACAAGCTGTTAATGGAACATTTACTGTTTTGTTTTCAAATAAAGACTTTTCTGAAGATCCTAACAATAAATTATGGCGTTCTCTTTTTTCTGAAACATTAATATCATGATAAAACCTACACTTACCGATGTCTTTTTTGATTTAGACCATACCCTCTGGGATTTTGACAGAAATTCTGCCCTGGCTATGGAACGCGTATTTCAAAGATTCACTGTTCCTATCTCATTAGAGGCATTTCTAGAAATATATGAACCCATTAATTTTGATTATTGGAAATCCTTTAGAGAAGAACTTGTAACCAAGCAAGAATTGCGCCGTGGAAGATTAATCGATAGCTTTAATGTATTTGACATACAATATGACATGGAGACTATTGATGCAATGAGTGATGCCTATATTGATGAGTTGCCAAACAATAATTATTTATTTGACGGTACTTTTGAGTTGCTATTATATTTAAAAGAAAAGTACACCCTACATATTATAACCAATGGTTTTACAGAAGTACAGCATATTAAACTTGAAAAAAGTAAGCTAGCTCCGTTTTTTAAAACTGTTACAAGCTCTGAAGAAGTGGGAGTTAAAAAACCCAATCCTTTGGTCTTTGAAAAAGCACTAAAAAAGGCTAATGTGTCTTCTCAAAATACAATTATGATTGGAGATACTTTTGATGCAGATATTCTTGGTGGTGAAGGTGCTGGTATGGATACTATTTTTTTTAATTACAGAAAAGAAATACCCAAGGTTGGTTATAAAGTAGTGGATCATTTATTAGAGATTAAAGATTTTTTATAAAAGCAAGAACTCCTTTATTTATACTAAAATTAGTTGGTTACACGTTGTTTTTATATAACTTACCTACTATGCTTGTAAAAAAAGCCAAACTATTTATCTCATTATTTAGTCTAATGTTCTTTCTTTCCTGTTTTGAGGGAACAGACTTTGAACAGGCAAATGATGTACTGTTGACTCCAGAAATTGAACTTGATTTAATTTACTTCAATATAGAGGCCTCACAATTTTATAATCCTAGCACAAGCACAGAGATCTTAGTATTGAAGGACACCACAGATTTAGATTTTTTAGGAGGAAGGGATATAAATAATATTTTAAAAAAAGCCGACTTTTTATTTCAATTTACCAACAGCATACCTCGTGAATTTGATGTCTCTTTCGATTTTTTAAATACTCAAAACCAATCAAAATATTTTATTCAAAGTAATATTGTTTCTGGAAATCAAACAAACCCTGTAGTAACTACCTTTCTAGAAGAAATAGATGAACAAGAGATTACAGATCTTACAAGTGCTAACAAAGTTGTTATTTCTGTAGCTATTGCTTCTTCTTCACAGAATTTAACAGGGGTCTTGAATTTACAGTCAAAAACAACCTACTATCTAGAGATTGATCAATAAGAAAAATTCTATGAAAAAATTCTTCTTTTTTTATATATTCTTTGGAGTGTCTGTTGTTGTTTCTCAAAACAAACAATTACTCTATAACTGGGATGTTACACCGCAAGCGTTGATGCTTAATCCAGGTAGTGTTGTAGCTTCTCAGTATCATATTGGTGTGCCTTTTTTATCTCAAATTCATTTAAATGCTGGTTCTTCAGGTGTCTCAGCCTTTGATGTTTTTGCCGATGATGGGGTAGATATTAATACTAAGATTAGAAATACAATTTTTAAGTTAAGCGCGCGAGACTTTTTTACAGCAACACAACAATTAGATGTGTTAAATTTTGGTTGGCTTTCCAAAGGCTTTGATCCAATTTATTTTTCTGGAGGTATCTATCAAGAACTTGATTTTATAGCTTATTTCCCTAAAGATTTTGCCATTTTGGCCTGGGAGGGAAATAGAGATTATATTGGAAAACCTTTTGATTTTAGCGATTTAAGTGCACGTGCAGATCTACTTACCGTGTATCATTTTGGAGCCAATAAACAACTCTCTAGCAAATTAACAGCTGGAGTACGTATAAAATTATATTCTAGCATGGTAGGTCTTGAAAGCACCAGCAATAAAGGCGCCTTTACTACTAGCCAAAGGGAGGGTAGTAATAATGTTTATGAGCATACAGTAGTAGATTTAGACTTAGAGGTACGAACCTCAGGGTTTTTATCATTAGATGGTTTGGATCAATCTCAGGTTAGTAGGATATTACTTGGCCGTGCACTCCTTGGTGGAAACCTAGGGTTGGGTTTTGATGCTGGCATGACGTATCAATTTGATTCACAACTTTCTTTAACGGCATCTGTACTAGATATTGGAGCTATCTTTCATTCTAGTGATACCGAGGTGTATCGTGCTAGTGGAGATTATACATTAGACGGTCTTCAGCTAATATTTCCTGAGCTTGCTCTTGGAGGATCTACCATACCATATTACGATAATTTAGAAGATGAGATTGAACGTGAAATACCTGTCGACACACTTAATATTGGGTATACTCAACTTCGCCCCACCAAAATTAATGCAGCATTACACTATGATTTTGGACCACGTGTTGGAGATAAAGATTCCTGTGATTGCAGGAGTAGAGCAACAAAAGAAGAACGTGTTTCACAAGCTGGCGTACAGTATTATACTATTTTTAGACCCAGAGGGCCACAATTGGCTGGGACCTTATACTACAGAAGGAAGTTTGGGAATTCACTTTCTGTAAAAACAACTTACACTGTTGATCGTTATTCTGCAAAAAACATTGGTGCCGCAATGTCCTTAAATTTAGGTAATGTTAACTTTTTTGTTGCAGCAGATAACCTGTTAGATCTTTCAAATATTGCCAAGGCAAATAGTGTATCTTTACAGCTAGGTTTTAACTTTATAGTAGATCAACAATGAAACAAATTCTTTTATTTTTAGTGGCTTTAGTTACTATGTCAAACATTTGTTTGGCTCAAAAGAGTCTTAGTGAGTATAGCTTTGTTGTTGTGCCAGATACCTTTGATTTTTTATCTGAAGATAACCAATATCAACTAAACGATATGACGAAATTTTTTTTAGATAAAAATGGATTCAATGCCTATTATTTTAACGAGTTACCAAGGGTAGATAATTGTGACGGATTATGGGCGGATGTAGAATCTATTTCTGGTTTTACGCGCACAAAAATTATTGTTGTTTTAAAAGATTGCAAAGGAAACGAAGTGTATAGAGGAGAGGAAGGAGCAAGCAAGCGTAAAGACTATGGAAAATCCTACCAAGATGCCTTACGTAAATCTTTTTATAGCTTTGAGGCGCTTAATGTAAGTCAAGTAGCTGTTGTTGTAAGAAAAGACATTCCTGTTAAAAACAGCCAAGAAATAATACAGGTTGTTGAAGACAACACTAAAAAAAACACTGCTACAGCTAGTTTAGCACCTCAAAATAAATTTAACTCCTACGCTCATAATGCTACATCATATCTTTTAAAAAAAATTAACACTGGTTATGTTTTGTATGAGGTGTCTGGCGCCTCTGGAAGTGACTTGGTTTTAAAGGGAGCAATACTCCAATCAGAAAATGGGTATAACGGTATTGTGTTTGAAACGCAATACACATGTTCTTTTTTTGGGAATAAAGACCTATTGCTTGTTAGTGAAGAAGGAATATCAATGAGGCTGTTGTTTCAGAATTAAAAATTATATTTCTCTTTCCAAAGGCTTTTTAAATAGGTTTTTAATTGATTTTCTTTTGCATTGTTTCCAGGTTGGTATAATGTAGTTCCTATAATTTCATCAGGTAAAAATTCATGTGGTACAAAACCATTTTCATAATCATGAGCGTATTGATAGTTTTGGCCATACCCTAACTCTTTCATAAGCTTAGTAGGGGCGTTTCTAATAGAAAAAGGAACAGATAGGTCTCCCGTTTGTTTTACCAGCTGTTGTGCTTTCTTTATGGCCATATAGCTAGCATTGCTCTTTGGGGAAGTTGCAAGATATATAGCGCATTGACTCAAAATGATTCTAGCCTCTGGAAAACCAATAGTTGTTACTGCTTGAAATGTTGAGTTAGCTAGCAATAGCGCATTTGGATTTGCATTACCTATATCTTCTGAGGCAAGTATAAGTAATCTTCTTGCTATAAATTTTATATCCTCACCACCTTCTATCATTCTAGCCAACCAATATACAGCTGCATTTGGGTCACTCCCTCGTATTGATTTTATAAGTGCCGAAATAATATCATAATGCTGCTCTCCAGTTTTATCATACAAGACGGTGTTATTTTGCACTTTGTGCTGTACCATTTCATTGTTAATAACCACTTTTTGCTTTTCATCACTTTGAACTTCGGAAATTTCAGAAATTACTACCAATTCCAGGATATTAAGTAATTTCCTGGCATCGCCTCCAGAAAGTTTAAGGATAGCTTCTGTTTCTTTTAGTTCAATATCATAAGTAGCTAACACCGTATCTGTCACAATAGCCCGCTTTAGTAAATCTTCAAGATCTTTTTTAGAAAATGAGTTTAATACATATACTTGACATCTTGATAACAGTGCAGGAATTACCTCAAAGCTTGGGTTTTCTGTGGTGGCACCAATAAGTGTTACCAATCCTTTTTCTACAGCGCTTAGTAATGAGTCTTGTTGAGATTTACTAAAGCGATGAATTTCATCAATAAAAAGAATAGGATTTTTGGTGGTAAACAACCCATTTGATTTTTTTGCTTTTTCAATGACCTCTCTTACTGCTGCAACTCCGCTATCAATAGCACTTAATTGATAAAAAGGTCGGTCAGACTGTGATGCAATAATAGTTGCTAAGGTTGTTTTTCCAATTCCTGGAGGTCCCCAAAATAACATAGAGGGAATCATGCCGCTCTCTAGTTGTTTTGTGAGTGCCCCACTGGGTCCAACAAGATGTTGTTGGCTTAAGTAACCTTCTAGTGTTTTTGGACGTATTCTTTCTGCGAGTGGTACATTCATTCTATAAAGTTACATTTTTAATTTTGCTATAAACTGACAATTTTTCATAATCATAGAATTGGATTTGTTTTTGCTATATTGAAGTATGACTAAAACACAAAAACTTTATTTTTCTTATGATGTTGTGCTTTATCCTTTATTGATTGTTATGATTATGTGGGTGGTGTTTTGGATTGAAATTCGTTTCAGTGTAGATTTTACCTCATATGGCATTCATCCTGGAAGGCTAGATGGTCTACGAGGTGTTTTGTTTGGACCCTTTATTCACGGCAGTTTAAAGCATTTATTTAATAATAGCATTCCAATGTTGGTTCTTGGAACCGCACTTTTTTATTTTTATCGACCCGTGAGATGGCAAGTACTGCTCATTGGTTTTATTGCAACAGGTTTTATTACTTGGTTTATAGGTCGTCCAGCCAATCATATTGGTGCAAGTGGGATCGTTTATTTATTAGCTTCTTTTTTGTTTTTTAAAGGAATCATCTCAAAGCAGTACCAACTCACGGCACTTTCTTTTGCGGTAGTCTTTGTATACGGTAGCTTGCTGTGGTATGTGTTTCCTTTAGACCCTCTCATTTCATGGGAAGGACATCTTTCTGGTTTTGGAGTAGGGGTTGTGCTGGCTTTTTTAATGAAAAAAAGCACAACGGTTCCAACTATAAAATTTGATTGGGAACGTGAAGATTATCGACCAGATAATGATCCTTTTATGCAACAATTTGATGCAGAAGGAAATTTCATAGAAAAGCAAAAGATACCTGAACAAGAAAACCTCAACACAACATCAAACCAAGATGTTGGGATTGTTTACACTGTTACCTTAAAAAATAAAGAATAAGCTATTTATTTTATTTAGATCTTTGACGTACTACTTCATATAACAGTGCGCCACAGGCAACAGATACATTAAGTGAGTTAATAGAGCCCAATAGTGGTAACGAGGCTCTTTTGTCTACAATATTAAGTACAGATTTTGAAACTCCAACTCCTTCAGAACCCATTATTAATGCAGTAGGGCCGTCTAATTTTAAGTTGTATATCGTGTCTTGTGTTTTCTCAGTAGCAGCTATTGTAGTAATGCCGCTTCCTTGCAAGTAGTAAATTGCATCTTTAATATGGTCTACCTTACAAATAGGTATGTTAAATATAGCTCCTGCAGATGTTTTAACGGTATCACCACTTACAGGTGCACCTCCCTTTTTTTGAATTATAACTCCATCGACTCCTGTACATTCAGCGGTTCTAAGTATAGCGCCAAAATTACGCACATCACTAATTTGATCTAGAATTAAAAACAACGGTGTCTTTTCACTCTCAAGGGTTGCTTCTACCATGGTTTCAAGGTCAACAAACTCTATAGGAGAACTTATTAATATGATTCCTTGGTGGTTGCTATGGCACAATTTTTCCATCTTCTCAAGAGGAACATAGGAAATAGTCGCGTTGATTGCTTCAAGATCTGCTATGATAGACTCAATCTTAGGGCTTTGTAAGCCTTTTTGGACATATGCCTTGTCAATAGTCTGTTTAGCCTTTAAAGCTTCAATAACTGGGTAAATACCAAATAATAATGTCTCTTTCTTCATGCTGCAAAAATAAAAAACCATCCTTAGAAAAGGATGGTTTTTAAAATATATTAACTAATTAAATTTATTAGTTCGGGTCTTCTAAGCTAACTTCCCAGTTAAATGCAGCAAGTAAACCAAATGCACCAGTTAAAACACCATTAGTGTTTCCACCGTTCCAAGAACCTGCGTTTTCTGGATCATCTCCTTCTGGATATGAACCAGATGGCGTAGAACCGTCATAAATAACACCGTCTACAGTTGTTACAACTCCAAAGAACTCAAAAGAATCATCTTCTACAAAAGTAGTAGCATCAACTTCAAATAATGCAGCCATATCAGCAATTGTAAAACTCACATCAAATGGAAAGGTAGTAGTTGTTCCAAAAGCAAGTGCTTCCGAAGGAGCACCATCAAAATCACCTACAACTGTTACTTCATATGTTGCAACTGTTCCGTTAGGATCTTCAGTCATTGCGCTAAAAGAAGCTGTCGCTGGATCTGCACCCATGTCAAATTCTGGAGCACTAACAAACTTTACAAACCCTCCATTACTTAATTGTGGAAAGCGTGCTTTTTCTTCATCTTCACAACTAGTAAA
Source organism: uncultured Flavobacteriaceae bacterium (assembly GCA_913048115.1). Classification (GTDB taxonomy): domain Bacteria; phylum Bacteroidota; class Bacteroidia; order Flavobacteriales; family Flavobacteriaceae; genus Patiriisocius. The sequence continues at coordinate 65,546 of CAJWVI010000006.1, forward strand.
GGTAACTGCAGTTAAGATAGCTACAAATACTAGAGAGAATATTTTATTTATATTTTTCATAATTAAAGTATTTTATTAAAATGGATTAGTTAATGAAACCAGCTGGGTTAGTATCCCAAAATACTTGGTTGTCTGCTGTTGTTTGATTAACGTTAGGATTGCTATCAGTCTCTGAGTTAGGGTATCTGAAAGATCTTGGAAATGGTCCTACTGGTAAAATACCAGTTTGTAAATTAGGATATCCAGTTCTTCTGTACATATTGTAAGGCTCTACACCATTACCCCATGATGCTAAGTACCATTCTCTGATTACAACAGCTAATTTAGCCTCGTTTCCAGATGCAGCATCATATTCTGCTAAAACTCTAGCAATATAATCACTAACATCTGCAGATGTTGCAGCATAATCGATAGACTCATCATCTTCATCTGTAGTAGTTAGAGAACCAGAGAAGTCAATTACTTTGTCCATACTTAGTTGGATTCCTTGAGCCATTAATGCTCTAGAATCTACTCCAACTCCTAAGTCTAATCCAGCTTCAGCAAGTGCGAAGTGTGTAAAAGATGATAAAAAGATTGGGTTTATACCTTCACCAAGTTTAGTTTCTGTATTACTTGAATCTGTTCTGTTGAATTGATCGTTGTCAAAAGCTCCACCACCTGGATATACTCCCCAAGTACTTCTTTTTGTATTATCATTTGGAATACCTTCATCATCTCCATGATCTCTTCCCCAGTATAAGTTACCAACATAGCAATAGTCATAAATGTCATTTCCTGCACATGGCAAGTTTGAGCCAGAAGGTCCAGCATTCTTTTGACGGTAGATGTAGTAACGTAGTCTTGGATCTGCAATTCCTGTTTCAACGTAAGGAGCTTCCGCATCACCAGCGTTTAACATGTCTAAAAATCCATTACTCATGTAGAAACCAGTTCCGTTAGGGTAGTTTCCTTGAAATATAGGACTTCTTGATTCTGGAGACGTTGCAGTAGAATATTTGTACTGGAAATCTTCACCTTCTGTATCAATGATATTTTCTGACAATAGAGAAGTAATAGCAGCACCATTACCCATATTTAAATGAGCTTTTAATTTTAATGTGTTGGCAACAGCTATCCAATCTTCTGCATCAAAATCTCCAAAGAATAAATCTTGAGGCTCAATTACTGATTCGCTACTTAAATTTGCGATGGCAGTATCTAAAAGAGCTATTTGAGCAGTATATACATCTTCTCCATCATCTAATACAGGTGTTGGAAACTCACCAAACTGATTTGCTTGGCTGTAAGGTACATCACCAAGGTAATCTACAAGTGATATGTATGTATATGCTTCAAGAATTCTTGCAACACCTAGGTGATTTGGAATTCCTGCTTCTGTGTTTCCATTGATTTGTTCCAATAAATCTACATTAGCAAACATCTGGTAAGAATTTTGCCATGTACCACTTAATGAATTCACAGTTACACTTCCGTTGTATTGACCAAATTGAGCGGTCATACGTGTAACGTTGTTTGAAGAACCTCTAAAGCCACTAATAATACTATTGAATGACAATTGTACGCTGTTCAATACAAAATCTGCATCAGCAACTTCTTGCCCAATTGCATTAGGGTTATCTAGTAAATCTAGCTCTGTTGTTTCACATCCTGTGAAAAAAACCAACATGGCAGATACGAATGTTATTTTTAAAATATTTTTCATAATATATAATTAAATTTTTAGGGTACACTAGTATAACAAGGTGGTATATAAAATACCACCTCACTAGTACCTTTTTTTTTTAAAATGTTGCTTTTACACCAAATGAGTAACGCTTAGATGTAGGTCCCGTCTGGAATTCTAGACCTTGACCGTTACCAGTACCAACACTTAATGCTTCTGGGTCAATATTAAAAGCATCAGGAATGTTAAATGCTCTTACATATAAGTTTTGACCTGATAAAGAGAATGAGATATTTCCAAATGGAGTTTTATCTAACATCTTCTCAGTAAGTGAGTAGGTTAATGAAGCTTCTCTCAAACGTATGTGAGATGCATCGTACATACCTTGTCCAGATGGATCCACTAAGTTAATAAAGTATAAATCATTTGCTCCAATTTGAATACTGTTTTCGATTGGTTGTCCTTCTGCGTCCAATAATAATTGTCCTGTTGTTGGATTAGCTAATAAACCTGGTACAACATATGATCCTTCTCTATTGTCTACATTCACGGTTGTAACACCACGACGGTAGAATTGAGAAGCAGTTTGAGAATAGATATCCCCACCATGCGTATACTCAAGTTGAGCAGAAACAGAAAGTTGCTTGTACGTCAATGTGTTTATCGTTGTAACCGTCCAGTCTGGGTTAGGGTCTCCAATTGTTTCAATTGGCATACCTAAATCACCTTCAGAATCTAAAATTTGACCAGTTCCTGGGTTAATTAATAGTACTCCGTTAACACCAGTACCATAAGGGTTTAATTCATTAATATTTTCTGGAGCATAACGAGCAGCATAACCACCTTTAATAACACCCAATGCTTCACCTTCTGCAGCGTAGTTACCTAAGTTGCTAAATCCAGCATATGCAAATTCTTCAACACCACCTAAGTCAATAACTTCGTTTTCAAAAGCACTAAAGTTATTACGTACATCCCAAGTAAAGTTATCACTCTTTATAAGAGTGAAATCTAAGCCTAACTCTATCCCTTCGATTTGCGTTTCAGCAATGTTATCTGCAGTAAACGTTGCTCCAGTTGAAGGAGATATTGGTCTGTTTACAATTTGATCTCTAATTGATCTCTTGTATGCAGTTACATCCAAACTAATTCTTTTCTTGAATAAATCTGCCTCTACACCAATTTCAAATTCTTTTTGAAGTTCTGGTTGTAAATTAACATTCCCTAAGAAAGATGATAATCCGTTTGTTGTTATTGAATTTCCATCAACGTCAATAACTGCCGCTGCTGTTGAGTTAAATCCAGTTCTTGTTCTGTACGCACCTGGAAATCTTGCTGAAGTACCGTAACCTGCACGGAACTTCAAGTAATTAACTGCGTCAGATGATCCTCCATCCATAGATGTTGGAACAAATGCTAAAGATGCTCCAGGGTAGAATAAAGAATTATTTTCTGTTTCTAGTGTTGAAGCCCAGTCATTACGTCCAGATAATGTTAAGAATAAGTATCCACCATAATCAAAAGAAGCTTCACCATACGCACCTAAAACATTTTGTTGTTGTTGGTATGTTAAACTACCTGCTACTGGATCATTAATTGTTTGGTCAATAAAGTTGTCATGGTCAAAGAAACCAAATACAACTTGATTTTGACTAGATTGTCCAAACTGCTCATAAGTATCACGTCTAGCGTTAAAACCTAATTGTGTTGTTAAGCTAAACTCATCTGCTAGCTCAATATTATTAAAGCTAAAGTTTAAGTTGTGGTCATAAATGAAGTTTGTACCATTAGTTGTTCTCAAGTAACCAGTTGTGTATGGTGCTGTTACACTACCACGAGCAACCTTAAACTCTTGATTTTCATTGTATGTATCTAGTCCAAAACGGTATGATATAGATGCATTATCAGAAATCTCGTATGAAGCTCCTAACTTACCGTAAAAACGATTCGTTTTTTGCTCACTACCAGCGTAGTTTGATAACCATCTTGGATTTTCTTGATCTGATCTGTAGTATACACTAGATCTATCATTAGGATTTTCGTAAGGAAGATTGTTTAAGTCTAAGTTTCTTGGCATAAACAATGTTCTTGTAAATATAGATAAAGCTCCACCTGCATTATTTGCAGCAATAGGAGGCGTATTTACTCTTGTGCTACTAAAGTTGGCAGTACCATCAAATGTAAATTTATTTGAAAGTTTTGTAGAACCACCTAGTCCAATGTTGTAACGGGTTAAACCGTTATTTCTAATGTAACCATCTTCTGTAGTGTAACCGAAGTTCAAGTTGTAACGAGTATTACCATCGTTTCCAGGAGAACCAGCAACGTTTACAGACATAGACTGACCCAGTCCAGTTCTAAAGAAATCTTTTACATTATTTTCTGCTGCTACGTAAGGAATTTCTAATCCATCAAATTCAGGAAATAAAGCTCCTTGTGATGCATACGGGTGAGAAACCATTAGACCTGCGTCAAAACGTGCTCCCCAGTTTCCAACGTATCCAGAGTTAATTGTGTTATCTGCTCCTTGACCATATTCGTTTTGGTAATCTGCAAGATTAGATATTTCTGTTTGGTATACAGAAGAGTTTACAGTTACCTCAAACTTTTTGTTCAGGTTTTTGTTACTTCCGTTTTTAGTTGTAATTAATACAACCCCGTTTCTACCTTGTTGACCGTATAATACAGAAGCACTCAAACCTTTTAAGATTTGTACGCTTTCTACATTGTTAGGATCTAAATCTAGGAAACGACTACTTGTAACTGTGTTACCACCACCAAAACCAGTTTGTTGATTAGTACCAGAGTCAAAAGGAACACCATCTACAATAAATAAAGGTTGATTGCTACCATTAATAGAACTTCTACCACGAATAACAAAGTTAGTACCAGATCCTGTTGCACCACTGTTACCTACAATTTGCACACCGGCAACTTTACCATTTAATGATCTAACAACGTCAGATTCTGGTTTGTTTTCGATTGCATCTGCTTGTAGTGTTGTAACTGCGTATCCTAAAGACTTTCGTTCTTTAGTAACACCACCATAACCAACAAGTACTACAGCATCTAGTGTTTCTCCCTGTACCATTGTTACATTCATCTTACTTGAAGCAAGTGTAACAGGCATTTCTTGAGAGTCAAACCCTACATAAGAGTATACAAGTGTTGCTCCAATTTCTGTTGAGATGGAGTAATTTCCATCAAAATCAGATTGAGTACCATTTGTTGTACTTTTTACAATAATATTTACTCCTGGTAGCGGTAAGCCTGAATCATCAGTCACCATACCGGAGATTGTTTTATCCTGTGCAAAAGATAATTGCACTACCAACGCTAGTAATAGCGTTAAAATTCCACTAAACTTTGTTTTCATTTTGTTTTTATTTGAATTAGCCAAGTTCAAAAATCTAAATAAAAACTTAATTACACAACTTTTTAAACTTAAATTTTGCTTTTTTCTCAAAGGCTGTCCGCGTTTTTGTCTGTTAATTGCTAGAATTTAGAAGTAAGACTTAAGTGTATTTTTGTATTTGAGATTTTAAATGCTTGATTTTCAATATTTCCATTGGCAAGGATAAATTTTAATAGTCCCGCTTTTGTATTTACTCCAAGACCAATTCCAAAACTATATAGTTTTTCTTTTTGCATAATCACTTTGTTTTCAAAATATCCTAGATCAATGATAGAATGAATATATGTGCTGTTATTGATCAAATACCGATATTCTGTGTTTAGAATAGAAAATAATGAAGCGTCTATGCTGTTTTCTGTAAACCCTCGAATGCTGTTAATCCCTCCAAACCTAAAAAGTTCATTTGTCACATAATCATCACTTACTAATACACTTGTTGTATTTTGTAGATACACGATGTTTTTTTGATTTAGATTAATATTATGATGTATTGTGTTTGAAAGACTAGTTTGCTTTTTTTTTGTAGTGCTCGTCTTGCGGTTTCCTATACCTAGGTTTAACTTAACTCCAGCTTTAACAGGAAAAAGGCGACTGTTTTGAAGTTTGATAATTTGAACACCTGTTGTTAAGTACCTGGTTTTAAAGTTTTGTATGCGCTCTGGGTTCACTTCTGTAGATAACAGATCTGTTGATGTGTTTGCTTTGTATCCAATGTGTCCTTTTGATGTTGGTGATATTTGGTAAGAGCCTTGTATTGCTTGTGAGGTAGAAGAGAATGTGCTGTCTCTTTTAAAGATGTTTAGTTCTGCCTCCAGCCCTAGTGGGGTTTCAAATAAATATGGCAGCTCTGTCCTTAGAGTTAAATTTTGTTGGTCTGCACCATCTGCTTTGTATTTTATGATGAGTTGTTCTCCGAAATTTAAGTTGTTGTTAAGTACCAAGTCTAGATAGCCGTTAAATTCTATGTTTTGGGTTTCTGTATTAGTAGCAAATCCAATAATACCATCAAAGGTGTTAAAGTTTTGTTTTTCAAGGTATAAATATAAGGTCGTTTTTTCTTTTTCAAATAATGCCTCTGGAGCTTTTATGGTTTTAGCAAAACCTAAGGTGTTTAAAACATTGTTTTTTTCTACTAGGGTTTGTTTGTCAAAAACAGTTCCCCTTTTTATCCCAGCATAATGTTTTATAAATGCTCTGGGAAATTTTTCATAGCCCTTTACCGTGATGCTATCAATTCTTCTTTTTGTTTTTGATGACGTTTCTAGTGTTGCCGAAATAGTTGCATTTTCAATTTTGTGGTTAGTGAGTTTTAATTTTCCGAAGGTGTTTCCGTTTTGAGTTTGAAATTGATTTAATGACACCAATGCTTTTTTGCTGTCGTATATTGAAATTGTAAAGTAGTCTTGCTTAACATTATTAGACACCAGAGCTATTTGTTTTTTGGTAAATGATGTTTGATTGTAATATATTTTTATTAACGAATACTTTTTCCCAAAGAAGAAGTGAGCGTTGCATGTGGAATCTGTGACCTTTTCTAGAAGAAGCAATTTGTTTTCTATATACCCAATTTGGGTTAAGGTTTTTGAAATTCTTTCTGCTTCTTTTTTTACACTAGCAAAGTCCTGGTGGTTTTCACTACGTTTTAAAGAATCATTTAGGGTTTTTGATATGGTTATTTCAGAAGAAATTGTAAGAGTGATTTCTTGGCTATGCGCTAGTAAAAAAAAACTAGTATATATATTAAGGTATATGAATATGTAACAAATTTGTTTCAAAAAGTCTGTATATTATGTTGTAATAGTAACGATTGCAATTCATTTTTAATATATGAATGCCAAAATATTAAAAAAGCTAAAATTTTAATGCCCTAAGGTTTGACATTTCAAATAATTATTATATTTTTGCACGCCCTAATAAGAGGGAACTAATAAATAACA